>JANRLP010000112.1:0-50182 GCA_033762425.1 Leptospiraceae bacterium | reverse complement strand
TTAGCTCCCACGTCCTAGTGGGGTTTTCACAAAAAATTCTACTAAATCCAATCCATTAAAGAATCGAATCTTTGTATTAAAGGAATAGTTTTTGGCTAATGCTAAGGATCTTTTCACCATTCTATAAAATTGCATTGCATTGCTTTCATCAAACGATAGCATGAAAGCAAATAACAACGACATGGATATCCTTAAAAAATTTGCTAAGGTCTTTAATCTCAAATAGTCTCGGGAAAAGACTCGAATTGTTTGGATTTTGTAGTTCTCTGCCTCCACCTCAGACTCGGTTGCCTTTACCTGATACTTGGTCTTCATATTTGCATTGGGATTCAAAATCATTCCCGACCAACTCGCTGTTTCATATCTATCCAATAGTTCTTGCATTGCCTTAGCATGTGTCTTACATCGAATGAGCTTTCTTAGGAATAGTCTGCGTGCGTTAGTTCCCATGTTCAGCGTGAAGACTAATGTTCCTTCCCCCTCTATTTTGTATGAATTGTCTTGTAATAGTTCAGCCATCTTGTATTAGTAGTGTATTATCTGATCGTATTTGCTTCACCGCTTTCGCTCTGGTAGAGAAAATGGTTTTTAGGCGTAAAGACTTTTTTGTGTGTTCGCCAAACAAACAATTATTACAAAAAATCTTGAATTTTCAAGATATAGTTATTACTTAGTCAATAAATTTCATAAAACAGTTATTACGAAATAAATTATTAAAAAGGTAATAGTTATTACGAAGCACCAACAACAGAAAAGTCCTTGCAACCAAGACAAAGCTTCCCAACTAGAGCAACCAGAGAAGAGTCAGGAATATAAAATAAAATTCACACAACTACAGCAACTACACTTAAATCCATGCTATGCAAAGAACAAAACCCCCGCGTCCCCGATCGAAGCGTGGTCAATAAATTGCGATGAAGCAATTTATTGACCGAAGCTGAGAGCGGGAAAAGACGCCCGAAAAAAAGAACTATTCGGGAATGATTTTCTTTATAAGTAGTATCTCGTTGTATCCATCTTCTGTTTGGCGATAGATAGTTTCATCCATCAGTGTTTCCATAAGAAAAATCCCGAATCCACCTTTTCGCTCACCCTTCAAGTTTGCAACTAAGGAAGGTTTTTGAACCTTTTCGCGTTCAAACCTATTTCCTTTATCTCTGAACAGAACTTGAACGCTTTCATCGGAAAATTTAATTGCACATTCAAAAGTTGGATTTCTAATATTTGTATCTCTATAAGAATGCATTACTATATTTGTAGAAGCCTCATCACAACAAAGAAGTATATCCTCTGTAATCGTTTCATTTAGCACTTTATACTTAATTGCTTCAATGATAAAATCTCTAACTCTTGGTATTTGCTTATCTTGTGCCGGAAACGTTTTTCTAAACTGAAAATCTTCATTAAACTTAAATATGAGTACTGTGAAATCATCAAACTGTTCCATTCCAGTAGAAAAACTTTGTATATCAGAAAAAACCTCTTCTATGATTTGGTTTGAAGGCAAGTGTTTCCGCTTAATAATTTCATTTACAAATCTCTCTAGTCCATATTCTTCTTCTAAAGAATTTTTCTCTTCAATTGCTCCATCTGTATATAATACTACTAAATCACCTGCTCTAACCTTAAACTTTCCTCCAGTATATTTAGTACTAGGAATTACGCCTAACGGTGCTCCTGAGCCCTTAATTAATTCATAAGTATTATCAGACTTAATCCAAATCTGATCATTATGACCTGCTGAGGCAAACTCAATTTCTGAAACTGCGGGGTTATAACTTATATAGAATAATGTTACGAACATTCCTGATTGTGAATCTTCATATATTAGAACATTAGCCTCTTGCAATAATTCTGCTGGTGATCTACTATGCTCCCTGCTAATTGTTCTTATTATGGATGAACTCATTGCCATGAAAATTGCTGCGGGCAAACTCTTTCCTGAAACATCCGCGATTAAAAAAGAAAACTGTCCATCCTCATACTTATAAAAATCATAAAAGTCTCCTGAGACATCTTTAGCAGCAACTGACTTTACCCCTAATTCAAAATTAGAACCTATAGGAATCTTTGATGGTAGAATATTCTTTTGAATTTCCTTTGTAATTTCTATCTCTTTTTCAATCGCCTTCTTAGCAATCATGTCTTGATTTAATTTTAGATTCTCATAACCCTTAATGAATTGTGAAGTGATTGTAAATAATAATCTTAAATGTGTATGTCCATATGGCACATCTGATTTATGACCTGAAACTGATATCGCACCAAACGGTTTCCCATTTGAAAATTGCATCGGAATAATCAATGAAGATCCATTCAAATAAAGTGCGTCAATAAAACCACTCTCTTCACTTGCAATAAAATTATCATGTGTAAAAACTGAATTCTCTCTAATTGAATTAATGATTACTGAATTCTCTGGAATATTCTCAATTGTTTTTTCATAACTATCATCCTTTAAACTTTTAATTTCAATCCTATCGCTTCCCGATAGTATGAATATACAAGCCATAAATGCATTCATTTCTCTTGCTATGATATGAATCGATTTTAAAAATAACTCTTCAACTGTTTTCGATTCATTAATAGACAATCCTAGTTCAAACAAACTTGCTAGTTCACTAACTGTTTTTTCTAATTCTTTGTTGGATCGTTCTAAGTCACTTACTAGTCTTGTCTTCTGTATTGCTAACGCTGCAGCATCAGAAAAACTCAAAAATAATTCTATATCCTCATCATTGAAATTGTTTCTATCAATTGTGTTAATAGCTTCCATGATGCCAATAACTTCATCATTTACTACCAATGGGGCTGCTAATATATTCCTTGTTACAAACTGTGATTCCTTATCAACTACCTTATACACTCTATCATCATTTTGTGCATCATTGATAATCATTGGTTCCCTAGAACTTGCTACTGTTCCTGCAATTCCCTTTCCCATAGGAACTCTAATCTTAGATAGTTCTTCTTGTTTATCTCCTGCTACTATATGAAAATATAAATCATTTCTTTCCTTATCTACTAATAAGATAGAACAAGATTCAGTTTTAAAAACTGTCTTCACAGACTCCATCACATCTCTTAGTAGTATATCTAAATTCACTGATGAGTTGATGAGTCCCGAAACTCTAATCACTTCTTTTAATAAAAATTCTAATCTAATGTTCTTCTGGTGGTTATCTGTTGAGTGTAATAATAAAATTAGAGAAGTAGAAAATTTTAAGTATATTTCTTCTAAATTGCTTTCCTCATAAAAAGCCTCGTTTAATAGAAGGCTGAGTGTTTCAGAATAAACAATTATGGTTTCAAAATCTGAAAAAGAAAAATTTTCAAAGTGATAAATTCCTTCTAAAAGTATTACACCTATATCCTTTGATTCGTTTTTATCTCCTAAATAACATGCTATATAAGATTCGTTAGCAACTTGCCCTTTCCAGCTGGAATTTTTTTTTATGAAAGTACTTTTTCTACCTTCTAGTGTTTCTTCTGCAATCGAAAGAGCAAGTGAATCTGTTGTATCTTCTAATATTGAATGTAAATTTCCATTATCATCATTTAAAAATATTGTACCTCTTTTTGCTCCCACACTTCGAATCGCTTCTCGTATGACCATCAAAAAAATCTCTCTTAAGTTCTCTCTTATAGAGATGACATATCTAGATGTCTCTTTTTGGGTGAGTAATGATTTGAGTGTGGTTTCTCTCAAAGGTCTAAGAGTTTAAATCTAGATTCAGAGCTTCCTGTCTGATTTTTTTGCTGTTCTCTTCTAGTTCTTTAATCTTAACAAGAGCACCCATAAGTTCGTCTCTAGAAATGTTTGCAACAATGTCACTAGCCTTAACTGTCTCTTGTGCATTTTTTAATTCCTCAGAAGCATAAGAAAGAATACTCTCATACATCCTAATGATTTCATCTGCATTAGATAGCTCTCTTTCATTCAGTTTAAGTACTTTTTCATAACCCCGAATAATACGTTTTTGATTTTCATTTTCTTTTTTCAAACTTTCAATCTCTTCAGACATACTTGACCTTACCTTTGAAATTGGTTGACCAAGACCAAACTACTGAAACCATGGAACCATGGGGTCGTAGCTCAGCTGGGAGAGCATTTGAATGGCATTCAAAAGGTCGGGGGTTCGATCCCCCTCGTCTCCAATCCAATTTCAGGTCTTATTGGATTATCATTTTTTTGTGAGTCAATGCTTTTTTTATGAATCAAACCAAAATTCAATACAAAGGACTGTTAAACATACTAAGACTAGGAAGCAATGAATCTAGCTTACTAGTTCTGATGAATGATTATTACTTTCCTGTTTCTAATCTTTTGCAATTTGCAGAACAACTCTCGCTGAACCACTCTGTGCTCTATGTAGAATCTAATTCTTTTGGCAATGAATCTATGACCTATAATCAGGTTTTTGGAGAACTCCAAGAAGCTTTTTTGAAACACCTAGACTTTCCCAAAACTACAATTATAAGTCTGGGGTATTCTAGCACTTTTTTACTAAATCTATTTCAGGAAAACTATACAATTCACAAAGGAATTCTTCTGGATCCACTTCTTCCCTCCACAATTTCGCTAGAAACGAATCTAATGAATTTTTCTAGTTGGTGGATGAAACAAGTAACTCCCTTGGATGCACTCCTTAAAATCCCGATGCTTGCAGAATTCTGGGAAAGTTACCGAAGTCGTTCTTTGCTTCTAGAATCTCAGGAGCAAAATTATCCAATCCAGTTTCTTCTGACAGATGAATTTTCTAAATTGAAGCCCTATCTTTTGAATTCTAATATTTCAAAATTTAAAGTTCATAGAGTGAATGACCTAAACAAAAAATTCTTTTTTCTAAATGATTCTAATTTTTTCTTTATCAATTGGCTGATCAATAGTCCCTGAAATTTTTTATTGATTATTGAGTCAATTTTTTTCTTAGGACTAAATTTTTTTTGTACTGTCAATCTTAACATAAGTCTAATTTTGATTTTTCTTTACATAACATTTTTTTCTTAATAAAGTGGTAAAAAATAATTATTTAAAAGGAGCGATTATGAAATCCTTTCATAAAATCTCAATCACAATTTTTGGAGTCCTAGTTCTACTTTTACAGATGAATTGCGGAAATCTTACTGGTTCAAACAACAATGATGATTCTAATAGAACATTACTCATAGCTGCTGCAGCTGTATTGAATTCTAGTGCAAGCTCAAGCACAGGTTCTAGCTGCTCCAGTGCAACTTCCACTGGTTCAACAATCACTCCAACCACAGCTACATTGGATGCAACCACTGGTTGTGTTACTGGGGTAACCACTTGTCTGGATAAAGCTCTTCCATCTTGGATCAAAGACAATTTTAAATGTGTTGTTGGCTATGTTTCTGGAACAAACTATATCATTAAATCCAAAAACCTTCCCAACACCAAAAGTTATTACTATACTTCTTATACTGGTATGACAGCATCCACTACCGCTCCTCTTTATGAAGGATTGCCATCAGGAAATTCAAAAGCTGGAACTAACGTTGTAAAATCATTAACTCTGACATACACAATTCCTGCTACCCCATCCAAAGGAAGCGGGACAGTTAGTACCCAAGGTGGTTATGTTTCTGTTGGAGTAACTTTGAACGGGCTTGCAGTTTTCAATAATGCAGCTGCTGCACCAGATGTATTAGCAGATGAAGCATTAACATTTGATAACTATCAAGGACACCCTCAAAATTCAGGAGTATATCATCATCATGCTGGTGTTCCGAAAGTTTGTTCGAATACTGCAAACACAAGTAACTCAGGAGCTTGTAAAGAAAATAACAAACTTATTGGAGTCGCTCTAGACGGTTATCCAATCTATAGCCAATTTGATAGCACAGGAAAAGCACCTACCTTAGATAGTTTTCAAGGAACCACAAGTGTTACTACTGAGTTCCCTAATGGAACCTATAACTATCGTTATGCTTATAATTCTACGGCAACTATCAACTCCTTGTTGAGTTCTTTTTTCTATGGTAACGTTGGATCAGTTTCAGATAAATAGATTTTAACGGAAAAAGTATAGCTATTTTGTAGCTATACTTTTAGGAAAAGAATATGCTCAAAAATTTATTTCTAATTTTATTTCTTCTCAACTGTTCTGAAAAAGTATATGAATCCACTGACCCAAACTTCAAAATGAATTCAGGGGTTTTGTTCTATGGAGATCAATTTTTTACTGGTAAAGTAAAAGCATTTGTTCCTGCAATGCAAGAGAATCAATTCACCCAATTTGAAAATGGAATCCAACATGGGGAATACAAAGTAGTTCATATAGATGGAAGTTTACTCCTAAAGATGAATTATCGAAATGGAATGAAAGAGGGTCCAAGCTACAGTTGGCATAAAGACGGAAAGTTGAATACTTACTCTGAGTTTCACGAAGATAAATATATTAATGAAAGAATGATTTGGGCTCAAAATGGAACCTTAGTAGAATATGAAAAGTATTCCAATGATGGAAAACTTCTTGCAGTCAAAAAATGGTATTCCAATGGGCATATCTATATGAATCTTTCTTTTAATGAAGACAGAAGCTCCGTTGGACTTCCTGGATCTAAACTCTGTGCTCCCATAAAAAAATCGGAAACTCCATAATCAGTTTTGTTCTTTTAAAGTATTCTCATTCTCTCCAAAATCTTTTATCATGCAAACTGCAATGATTTAATTTCCTTGAAAGGGAAAAAGATATTGTCAAAAAAATATTCCTTACTTTCTAATTATTACAACAAAGGTTTTTACTGAGCAAAAAATGAATCAATAAAAGTCTTTATTTTACTATCTTTTGGAGTAACATATTTTCATGGACAAGTTGGTTGCAGTAACGGGAGCATCTAGAGGAATTGGTGAAGCAATTGCAAAAAAATTTGCTCGTGAAAATTATACTGTAATCTTAATTTCAAGAACAGAAACTGATCTTCATCGAGTGCAAAAAGAAATTAAATCCTCTGGGGGAAAAGCTGAGTATCTTCCTTTTGATCTTTCTAATCCAAAGGATGCTCCTGAACTTTATTCAAAACTGCATTCTAGGTTTGGGTTTATTCCTAATGTTGTCCTAAATGCTGGTGTAAGTTCAAACACTAGTTTTGAAAACCAAGACATGGCTAATCTTGAGAAAGAACTTAATGTCAACTATTTATTTCCAATCGCTTTTTTAAAAGAATTTTTACCAGCAATGATTCAAAGAAAAACAGGTAATATTGTGAGTGTTGGCTCTGTTGCGGCTATCGTTCCATTTCCAGGAAACTCTTCCTATGCCGCTACTAAATCAGCATTACTCTCTCTGTTTACTAGTCTTCATCTTGAACTCAAAAAACATAATGTATATGCAGGTTCAGTTTTACCTGGAGCGACTAAAACTGATATGACTAAGGATTTTCATTCAGATGTAATTCCCTTTTCTAGTCCTCAAGAAATTGCTGATGGAGTTTTGGATGCAATTCGTTTTAAGAAGCAAGTCTTAGTTTGTGGAATCTTTAATGAAGTGCTTGTTCAGTCCTATAGACTTTTCCCCGAAATCTTTAACCTAGCAATTGGAACTGTCGCTGATTTTGCTCTACCTTCGCTCAAAAACTTGAAACAAAAAGTCTGATGCCAACTCAATTCAAAAAACTAAATACAACACTTCTTTATGTAGAAGATGATGACTCTATTCGGGAGAATATGTTCTCCCTTTTGCAAAGAAGAATTGATAAAGTACTTCTTGCAGAAAATGGTGAAAAAGCATATGAAAAGTTTTTAGAAGAAAAACCTGAGATTATTGTCACTGATATTTTAATGCCTAAACTAAATGGAATTGAACTTGCTGAAAAAATTAAATATGATTTTCCTGATACCTCTATTATTATAATGTCAGCATTCAATGATTATGAATATCTATTCAAATCCATTCATATTGGTGTAACTGATTATATCTTAAAACCAACTGATTTTAATAAACTATTCAGTGCTATTACAAAATGTGAAGGCGTACATGCCCTAAAAAAAGAGAATGAAATTCTGAAAGCTAAACTAACTAAACTGCACTCATTATTATCTGAAGAAGAGACTTCCATTCACATTCTAAAGAATAAGATACAAGAAATTATTGCATAAAACGATAGCTTTCTTTCGATAAATATTATAGGTATAATTATGAAACAGTTTTTCTTGGCTTTAATCTTATTTTCGGTTTCTGTTTTTTCGGAAAGTTCTACTACTTTGAGTTCTAGAGACATTCCTTTAGAAATAGATTTTTTTTCCCCTAAAGATCTTTTACATGAAACCTATTCTTTAACTGTAAAGTCAAAAAATCCTCAAGAAATTATTGAAATTCTGAAAGGAAATAGAAAAGAAAAATGGGAAGTAATTATAAACGAAACAAAAACTGATTTTCTTTTAAATACTCTTGAAATCGACCATAATGATCCTGATGCTATCAACTTTGAAGTAAAAGCTTATTCAAACATTTCCGTTGGAACTATTGATGTAAAGATTCTTTTGATTCCTGAACAAGGAGAAAAGTCAATTCTAGCTCAAAAAAATTTTGAGTTTAAGTCTAGAAACTCTAGTCCAGGAAAACAACCTATTATCCATGACATTAGTCCTGAGGCGGGAAAAAGAGGGGACACGATTACCATCACAGGTGTTAATTTTGGAAGTAATATTGATGATATTGAAGTAATTATTGGTGAACTTAAAACAAATGAAAAGGGAAGTTATGTAGAAGAGGTTGTAGCAAAAAGACCATCCTATCTTTCCCTAGAACAACAAGAAAAACAATATATCCGTTTTGATCTACCAACTTCTAGAGACTTGTTAGGAGAAGTGAAGTTTAGGAAAGAATTTTTCCTACAAGTTGTTGTTGGTGCTAGACCTTCTAATCATGTAAAGATAGTAGCTCTAACGGAAAGCTGGAAATACTGGATTGCAGGAATTAGTATCGGCGTGCAAATCATTCTTTATTTTGGGCTAGTTTTAATTCTAAAAAAATTCAACTTCCTAGATATGATTCTCATTGATAAATCTACCTACACATACAGTCTTTCCCGATTTCAAGCGGTGATTTGGACGGTTACTCTTACTGGAAGTTATTTATATGTTGCACTCTGTAATGGTCTTTTGCTAGGTAATGGAATCATTCCTGATTTCAATCCAACTCTTACGGGACTCATGTCAATTAGTTATGGCGGTCTCGTTGCAGCGGGAGGACTTTCCAGTAAGCGACCCAAGAATGAAATCCTAAGGATACCACCAAGTCTCAGCAATTTGTTTTGTAGTGGAGGAAGCATCGATATCGCTAGACTACAACTCTTTGGTTTTACCATTATTGCTATCATTATCTATTTGTATAACCTAGTGAAAGCGAATCCACTAAACGGTCTTCCCGATATTCCTGTAACATTGCTTGGACTTTTGGGCGTTAGTCAAACTGGATACCTTGGTGGTAAATTTGTGGGAGATAAAACAGTTGTGAACCAAGTGAAACCATCCTTTGTTCCATCCAATAGGGCGGGGGTGAAGATCAATATTTTTGGAGCAGGTTTTGTTCCTAAAACTAAAATTCTTTTTGATGAACACCCCGATCCAGTGCTAACTGATTTTATTAGTGCTAGTGTTCTATCTGTTAAGATTCCTGCACTGTCCACTCCTGGAAAGAAAAGATTGACTGTCATTCCTCCTGATACTTCATCCATCACAACTGAAGAATGTTTTGAAGTAATCTCGATTCAACCTGATACCATCGCTGCATATGAAGAAGATTTTCTTTTAATCCAAGGAGCTGATTTTACGAGTGAATCTAAAATTTCTATCTATGGGGAAGGAAATGATCCAATCATTCCAAGATTTGAAATCTTAGATGATGATTTAATCGAACTTAATATTCCTGCTCTGCCACCAGGAAATAAATGGTTAACAATTCAATCTTCCCCAACTAGTGAGATTATTGAAATTGAGAATGCATTTAATGTTGTGGAAGACGTGGAAACTGATCCAGAAACAGAAGATGCAGAACCACCAACTGAGTCAACTCAAACTCAGGTTGCTGCAACTGAAAATATTTCAACTAAAATTGAAAACACTGGTAGCTTTCAATTAGAAGTAAATATTAATCCATGAAACTAACGTTAGTTATCATACTCAATGGTTTGTTTTCAATTCTTTTCTTTTTGAATTGTTTAGCACAGGTAAAGCCTGTTCCCATTTCAGGCTGTACTAAAATTTTTGGACCTATTGGACCAGAAGATTTTGCCTTAGACGATGAAACTAACGTTCTATTTGTATCTAGCCATGATAGAAAAAATTTTGATTCTATCGGTTCCATATATTCAATGAAGTTAACGGATAAAATTCCAAAACTAGTCAAACTTGAAATTGAATATCCCAAAAATTTTAGACCTCATGGAGTTAGTATAGCAAAAACTAATCAAGGTAAAAAATTCTATGTGATTTCTCATAGAAGAGAAGAAAATATTCCACACTCAGTTGAAGTATTCAAAATTGAAAAAGAAACTTTGGTTCATGAAAAAACGATTCAGGATAAATCATTTACAAATCCTAATGATCTTTTTGTTTTTTCTGATGGAAGAATCTTAGTGTCTAATGACAACGGAACAAGCATTCAGTTTTTACAATTTTTAAATCTAGCTTTCTTAAGAAAAACAGCAAGGCTCACTCTTTATAAAGATGGTAAATGGAAAGAACTTGAACCTGCACATGTTTTGGGAAATGGTGTCCATGTTCTTTTGCAAGATAATAAAGAAATCGTTTATTTAGCTGATACATATACGGGAAAAATTTTTGTATATGAATTGAAAAATGATTCACTTGAATTTTTGAGAAAAATTGAATTAGACTCAGGACCTGATAATTTCACAGTTGATGAGAATGGAGATTTAATTGTTGCAGCTCATAAATCATTGTTTAGATTCTTAAAACATCAAGGCAATAAAGATTCATTTTCTCCTTCACAGATTTTTAAGATAAAAAAAGATTACAGCTTTGAGGAAATTTATGCTAATTCTGGGGAAGAAATTTCTGCTAGTTCCACAGGATTGATTTATAAAAATAATCTCTATATCACTCAAGTGTTTGAGCCTTTTTTACTCAGTTGTCCATTAGTAAAATGAAATTTATACCTCTAAATGAAAATAAGGCACAGGCAATTGTTTGTGAAAATTTATCTAAAGAAGAATTTCATTTTATAGAGAATAGTTTAAGAATCAGAAATCTTGAAGTTTTGCTTTGGGAAAATCTTTATGGATTTCCTGAACTTCATCCCAATCAAGTGATTGTACTCAATCGATTTGCAACAAATTCAATTCAAGTTCTAAGTGACTGGTCTGTGGAAACTAGTATCGTGGGACGACTAGACGAAAATAAAACTCAAGAACTAAAAAATAGTCCAATAGTATCGTTTTGGAACTTAGAAAAAAATAATATCGAGCAGATCAGTCCATACATCTTAAAAAAAATTGCATGGGAAGAATCCCCCGAATTAATTTCTTGGACAGAGGATCTTAGTCTAAATGAAAGAATAAGAAAAATCACTAAGTATTTTTCTTGTGATGCAATTTCAACAAGTAATCATGACTATGCTTTACTTGCACTTAAAGAAAATCATTTTGATATTCTAGTATTAGATTGGGATTATAGTGGAATGGAAATTGCAAAATTAATTCGTGAGCTAAGAATTATTAAAACTGAAAAAGATGATTTTCCGTTAGTACTTGGAATCAAAGATTTTGATAAGATGGATATTTTTAAAAATCTATCGAGTGGAATGAGAGAATTTTCTTCAGTGCTATTTAACAAAACAGAAGTTCTATCAACTTTACTCCAATCCTTTCCAATTTATGAAAAAAAACAAACTGAGTTTGATACGGAAGAAATTCCACTAATCCAAAAATCTATGGACAGGTCGGGAAAAAATATCTATCAATTGGATTATGAAAAAGAAAATTCAATCTCTAGAAAAAGTAAATTATTCTCTAACTTAGAAATAGATTTATTTTTATTCAAAACCCAATTTCTATGGCTATTAGAAGAATAATTTTCTATTCAATTGATCGATTAGGAGTGTTTTTATGGCTGTGAGAAATGTTTTACGATTAGGAAATCCACTCCTCAGACAAACAAGTGTTCCCATTGAAGAGTCTGAGGTGAAAACTAAAGAATTCAAAAAACTCATTGGGGATATGTTTGATACAATGAGACATGAAAATGGAATTGGACTTGCTGCACCTCAGATAGGAGTTTTGAAACGAGTTGCAATCATCGGAATTGAAGAAGAAAATGAGAGATATCCCGATGCTCCTAAGATCAAAGAAGAGGTTGTCATAAACCCAATCATCAAACCATTAGCCAAGAACGGTGAAGGTTACTGGGAAGGTTGTCTTTCTGTTCCCGGCATGAGGGGATTTGTGGAAAGACCAGACAAGATTCAATTAGAGTATTATGATATGAAATGGAATCACCATAAAATTATTGTGGAGGGTTTTCCTGCTATCGTTTATCAACATGAAATTGATCATCTAGATGGAATTCTCTATGTAGATAGACTGAAAAGCCCAAAACTTTTTGGTTTCACAGAAGAGGTTGATACCAAAGGAAAAGAACTAGACTGAAAAGAATTCGTTTAGTCTTTCTATTCCTTCCATAAATTTTTTTTCCTCAGGAAGTAGTGAGATCACTAAATAGTTTGCAGTTTCAAATCCAAACAGATAACCTGGATGAACTAAGATTTTTTTTTCTTTAATTAAGGTCAGCACTGTGTTTTCATCGCTGATTTCTTTGCCTTGAAGAACTAGGCTCCAACCTCCTAAATACTTTTGAAAGTTTACTTTAGACGTTAGTCGCTTTTCGATAAAGTTTAAGTTATTCTGAATCCTAGTTTGAATTCTCTCTGTAAACTTTGATTTATTTTTTAGTAACTCAATTCCTATAGTCTGTGAAATCTGATTTACAGAAAGATAAGTATCTGTAATGATTTCCATTCTTTCAATGGAAGACTTTTTGAACTCTTTTGTGCCTTTGAAGTATAGCCAAGAAATCTTGAGTTGTGGAAGTCCTAAAGATTTTGAGAATCCTCCAATATATATTGAATTACAATCTATTTCCTTTGGGCTATGATTAGAATAATCTATGAAAACTTCATCCACAACTGCGATTAGATTTTTGTTTCTACAAAGTTCTTCCATTTGAAGAATTTCTTCTGAACTCAAAATAGTTCCACAGGGATTCGAAGGTTGTACTATGAAAATAATCTTAGCATCATTAGTATCATATAATAAGTCTAATTTTGTATTACGATAGTATTCTATGTTTAGGCTCTCTAGTTCTACTAGATACTCAAAAAGTGGATAGCCTGGAATTGGGACCAAAACCTTGTCATTAGGGTTACAGTATAGTTTTAATAGAAAGCTGATTGCCTCAGAGCTGCCAGAGGTCAAAAATATATCTTCTGGGTTTACTATTCTTCCATATTTTGAATAGCATTTTGCTATTTCGTTTCTGAGTTCAAAATTACCTTTGGCTGTTGGGGAATATTGTGAAAATTTTTCCACGATTTTTGGGTTGAAGTATTGCCTTAAATCTAATTCCAAACCAACTGAAGTTGGGTTCGAAATTGTCAAATCTATTGAACTTGGTTCATTACTAATCTTATCCCAAAGAATGGAAACTTCAGTCTGCTCAATTGCATAATCAAATTTTTTGGAAAAATTTTTATTCATCATGTAACAAAATACATCTGTGCCCGAAACTTCTATAAAAATACTTCAGAATACTGTGCTATCTTGTATAAATTATACAATGATAGTTTTGATACTTAGACTCAATGATGAAAAAAATTATTGACTAAAATCGAAAACATTTTACAAAGATAGCTTCTATATCTTCTAAAATGATCCTAAAACTTATCTTCAAATTAGAAATCTTAGTTTGTAGGAAAAATTCTGATAAGATTTTAGAAGTATGAATCGTCATATATAAAGCTGGCGAAATTCTTGCTAAGTAGATTCTTAATAGAAGTTTTGGTCAGCGAGAATTTAACAGTTTTAGAAAAATTTCCTTAGTGGGGTAGATTGTGAGAAAGTTTTTAGTTATTGTATTTTGTAGTTTTGGATTTTTATATGGATTTGATCATACTCATGCAAGTTATGATGCACAACTGAAAAAATTTGTTGCTAAAGGTTTAGTTGATTATAAAGGTTTTTTGAAAGAAAGAGATACATTAAAAAAATATCTGAATTCGCTTTCTGAAGTTAGTTTAACAGAATACAATGGTTTCACTAAAGAGCAAAAACTTGCTTTTTTAATCAATGCATATAATGCTTATACAATTGAACTTATACTTGAAAACTATCCTGTAAAAAGTATTCGTAAGATTGGGATTCTTCCTTTGGCAGCTTGGAGAGAAAGTTTTTTCGATTTACTTGGTGAAAGAAGATCATTGGGTTGGATTGAACATGAGAAGCTGAGAAAAGAATTTGATGAACCTAGGATTCATTTTGCTATTGTTTGTGCATCCATAGGATGCCCAATCCTTCAACCTGAAGCATATACTGCCGCTAAAATGGAGTCACAGTTAAAGTCTTCCACAGAGCAATTTCTTCTAGATACCACCAAAAATCGTTATGATAAAAAAGATAATATACTTTTTGTTTCATCTATCTTTGATTGGTTTGAAGGAGATTTCACAAAGAAATCTACAATTGTTGGATTTGTTAAAACATATATGAAACAAGAAATTCCTGATACAGCAAAAATAAAATATACCTATTATGATTGGAACTTAAACGAAAGATAAGCATTGAGATTTAGAAACGATATTCATCTTACAACGAATTCTACTTTCTGAATCACCGTGTTATCTTTTTTTAGGGATATAGAATAAGAACCCTCTTTCAAAAATATGGTTTCATTTACATCCTTTTCAATTTTAATTTCTTTGTTATTAAAAATTTGATAACTATAAACGTTATTCGACGTTGGTAAGATTGAAATTTTAATTGGAACCTTTTGGTGTTCTAACGGTAGGTAGGGGTCTAATACAAAGATATCACCTTGAGTAGGGGAATGTATTGCAGAGATTTTTGTTTCATGAATACCATCACAGGGAGATAGGCTTTTAGTTTTCGGTAGTAGTTCTAAATAACCATTACAAGACCTACCTGCAAGTTTTCCACTCAATCTACAAACCTTAACCTCAGTTAGTTCTTGAGAATAGTTCAGGCTAAGCTTTTCTTTTTCTGCGAGTAGTCTGAAGATTTGGTGCATACTTCTTCCCGCACCAAAAGCTCCATAGATTTTATCCATTGGTTTTCCATCAAAATTTCCAACCCAAACACTCACCACATACTCATCTGTAAACCCAATGCTCCAAGCATCTCTAAAATCTTTAGAGGTTCCTGTTTTTGAAGCGACAGGAAAAGGAAATTCTAGGAAATTTCTTTCACCAAATGCTCTTTTACGTAGATCATTATTAGAAAGAATATGTTTGATTTCTGAGGTTGTTATATTGGAAAAAATCTTTTTTTCTTTTCCAAATAAAATTTCACCTTGGTTTGATTCTCCTAAATACAGTGGGAATAACGTTCCGTCACTAGCAAATATACTATAACCTCTTGTGAGTTGTAATAAACTGATTCCACCAGTACCTAGTGCAAGCCCAAATCCATAATCAGTATAATCATGCTTCAAATGGTTAATTTCAATTTCTCTAAGAAAGTCTAAAAATTTTTCTACACCAACTTTTTCAATTGCTTGCACAGCGGGAACATTTCTGGAATTTGCTAATGCTTCACTAGCAGTCATTGTTCCCCAAAACTTTTGATCATTGTTTCTTGGGATATATGCTCCTTTTTGCCAGTAAGCTTTGAATCTGGTTTCTTCATCTTTCATGATTGAATTAGGAAATAATTTTCCTTCTTCAAAACCTAAAGCAAATACAAATGGCTTTAGAGTACTTCCTGCATCTCTTTGATGGATAGCTCCATTTACTTGTCCAGTTTCTTTTTCATAGTTGAGAGATCCAACTAACGCTACTAGCTCTAGTCTCTTTTTCATCCTATTTACTTTTAAAACAATTGCTGCTGTTTCTTTAGCATTATAGTCTTTGATAAATTTATTCTCAATATTCAGAATTCCTTGAATCTTTGAGTTTAGATTCTCAGAAATTGAAGACTTAAACCTTCCAGGAGTATTATTAAAGTAATTATAAAACCAATCTGTGACATGCTCCATTGAGGAACTTATTTCTTTGTTAACAAATTTTTTTTGATCAAAAAGTTTTTTTTCTATATATGCTTTATCTAAACTATTTGGATCATTTACAAAATATTTATCTAATCTGCTAAAAAATTTTTCTTTAGTTGGTTTCAACTCTCTAAGTAGAAGTACTAGTGAAACCATTTCTTCTTTAGTTAAAAATTTCACATCTTTCTGGAAATAGAATTTACTTGCTCTAGAAAAACCTTCTATATTTCCTTGAAATGGAACAAGGTTTAGATATATCTCTAATATTTCTGACTTGTTGAATTTCACTTCTGCTCTAATGCTAAATAGGATTTCGACTAACTTTCTCAAATACTTATCTTTAGGTAAATCTTCAGAGTATAATATTCTTACTGTTTGTTGGGTGATAGTTGAGGCTCCAGAAATGATTTTGCCATGTTTGTAATTCCAATAGATCGCTCTAACAATTGCAATTGGATCAATTCCTAAATGATAGTAATAACGTTTATCTTCAATAGAAATCAAATTTTCGACTAACTCGGTAGGGAAATTCTTTAATTCCAAAAATTCATTATGACTAGAGTCTTTGGAAAGAAAAGACTTGGATCTTCCTTCCTTAGTCTCCATAACCACAGAAAGCTTTTTTTTCCAGTCATCCCCTGGGAATGAATGGAAAAAAAAATCAAGTAGAATAGCGGCTAACGTTACTTGAATAAAAAATCTAAACAAATTTTTTATTCCACCTTAATTTTATAACCCTTGCTTTTTGAAAACGTACTAGGTTTATACATTAAGAATGCCTCAGAAGAAGGAAACACAGATTCTCCTTTAACTACAGGTCTAATCATATATTCAAAGACTTGAAAACCTCTTATATAATCTCTTGAAAAAAGTGCTTTATCATCTCTAAATTCAGTATATGCTGGAATCATAGTAGGATCTTCATAGTAGTTGGTAGTGGTAGTATCTTCTCCTGTGGGTAAAGCTCCCTCTGTCAGAAATTTTTTATTTACTATTTCAAAATTGGAAGGTATTCTATCCACAACCATTAAATTAGCTCCAGGATTATTCAAATCAACTGATAGCTTAATTGTATATATCTCACCTCTTTTAAAAGATTTGCCTTCCTTCCATTCATTTCCACTGGAATCAGTAATAGATCGTTCAATTGAAATTTCGTTGGCTATTGGATCTAATTTTTCTTTTTTGGGTTGGTAAATGAATGAGGTTGAAAAATAACCTCTGCCTTTGGGAGAAAGTTTTTCAATTGTCATAGGAACACTAGAAGTTTCCATAAAACTAAGCGAGTTCCAAGAATATTTTTCTTGCCAAACTGTTGGAGTGTTTGCAGGAAAATTCGGACTAGCTAGTGTTTTACTTCCTAATTGGAATTGAATTTTGAAGTCGTTTGCGGTAAGTTCAAATTTATCCCTATATTCCTTGATTGCAAGTGCCAACAACCCAGTACTATGGGCATCTGACCAAAAATAATCTTTTCTTTCAATCAAAGCTTTTTTTACTATACTTACTATCGCGGGGTGTTTAGGCTCGAATCGCAATAGTGTTCTAAGTAGAGAAGCATAGGAGATAGCCTTACTATAGTAAGAACGATAAAATTGATCATAATTCATTGGAATGATTGTAACTATATTATTTTTGAATTCAAATCTTTTGATAACATCTTGGATGATCTTGATTAGATTTGGATCTTTATTATAGTCAGTAATCTTATTCTTGCTTGCATAGGCAATTGCAAGATATGATAACGAACGAAGAGTAAGACTACTTACTTTGGATAACAATGTTTTTTCAATCGAAGAAACTTCCCTTCCTTCTTGTGCTAGTACATAATAAACTAAAGCTAAGGATTCTAAACTATCTTGTTCATTCTCTTTAGAGCTAGTCTGATAGTTAGCTAAATAGTTTAATGCCTTGTTATACGCATCATTATTGATTTTTTTACCTTGTTCCTTGGCTAATCTAGAAACTAGAACTACATAACTTGTTAAGTATGGATATGCAGAACTAGATTCTGGTTTCCAAAGTCTGAAACTTCCATCTTCATTTTGGAACTCACTCATTTCTTGGGTAAATAATTTATCAATATTATTGAAATCATAACTATCATCACTAGGAGGTTTCACTGCTAGGTCTTTTAATAGTGCCCCAGAAGAAATTGCAAGTAAATATGCAGAACTTCGTTGTTCCATGCACATGTATGGATTTGCTGCATAAAAATGAAACGCCTTTTCCAAACCAAATAGGACTGAATTGGAAAGCTGAATATTAAACTCTCCTTGGTTGTTCACAATCTCATCCTTTTTGGGAAAGTTTAAATTGACCTGTGTTTTTGAATCTGTAAAACCTGATTCGGCAAATGCAACTGCAGTTGATGCTTCTTTGAATGGAATTTCAAAATATAGTTTATCTCTAATGTCTTTGTTCGAAAACTCTTTTAAAAGCATGCTAGGATCCACTGGTTCTGCTGTGATACTACCTTTGAAAATTAGCTTTGGATTTATTATTTTTTTAGATAGAGCATTCTCAGTAATTTTGACGGGAAAATTCACTTCTATTGATTTGTTTTTGGGAATAGAAACTACCTTCTCCTTAGTTTGTGTATCAAAATCTTCAGCATCTAGAGTGACTTTATAATTCGTATCCATTCCTGTTTCATTGATGATTAGTCCACCAATTTCTAGATTATCACCGTTTCTAATGAACCTAGGCAAAACCCCTTGTACAACTAATGGTTTTCTTACCTTAAACTCAACGTTAGTTGCATTGTATTTTCCTAGTTTAGAAGCTACTGTCATCACACGAAAGGTTGTTAGATTGTCGGGAAGATTGAACTCTAAAACAGCATTACCTTCGCCATCAGCAATTATGTCTGGTTTCCAAAAAGCAGTATATTGAAAGTTTTTTCTAGCACCATCCTCACTATCAAACCCAAATCCTCCTTTTCCCCAAGAATCATCTCCATAATCACCACCAGGACTTGAGCCCTTGGGTTCAAATTGGTATTGCTTGATGAGAGTAGCTAGGATAGAATAGAGAAAGCCTCCTTCTCTAAAAGCAGAGTATAGGTTAGCAGTTGGATTAGAATAAGAATATCCAATAAGATCTAAAACACCTCTGTCAGCAACAGAAACTGCTAGTTCTGCGTTAGGTTCTGTTTTAATTTCAATTCTAACCTTATCACCTGTTGAATATAATTGTTTATTAGTTTTTACATCTAGTTTAGCCAGTTTAGATTTCAAACTAAGAGATAGTTTTATACTACCAGTCTTCATTTCAGGTAGTCCTAGATCTTCTTTGATATAATTTTCTTTCTCTGAGTCACTTAAACCCTTAGGTGGTGCAAGTCTTGGTCTAAATACAACGACATTTACTGTTGCATTGGGTATTTGTTCTTCGTTTAAAGGAATTGAAATAGGAACACTATTACTTTTTAGATCGAATTCCTTATGCCAAAAAATCTTTTCTCTTTCCAGAGTAACTAGTACTCTGGATTCCTTATAGGGAGACTTGATAAGTATCTTTGCTTCATCACCAACTTCATATACTTGTTTATCTGCTTCTAGTTCAACAGAATTATCAGTTCTATAATTCCAAGATGAATAGAAATCCTCTTGATAAGCATAACAATGGATTGAACTTAAATTATTACCGCCTTTCTCTCTAAATAGAATTTTATATCCACCTTCTTTTTCAGGTATGAATTCAAACTTACCTTCATGTTCACTCAGAGAAATTGTTTTCTTCTCAATGATATTCTTTTCTAATTCGTAGCGAGGGTAGTAACTATTTACCCCATTTTCTTTGATTGTTATCCATTTTTCATGAATCACAAATGCTTCAACTGATTGTCCTTTAACAGGGTTTCCATTATGATCAATGGTTACTAAATCAAAACTAAACTTATCTTTTACTTTTCTATAGTTTTCCTTAGAGCTAATCCCAATCAAAAATTTTCCCATTGGTTCAGGTTTATAGGTCATTGTATTTGTGATTACTTTTTGATCTTTATCTTTCACTGATGCCTCTACTCTATGTCCAATAGGAACAGCATAACTGATAGAATCTCCTTTGGTAGAAAATTCCTTTTTGAGTGGTGAGGTGTCTAACTCTATTGATAGGTTTCCTGTTTCATCGAGGTTTTCTTTATTGCTGTCTCCATAATTACTATTATATACATCATAATCGTAATGACCAAATAGATACTTTGGCCATTTAGCAATGTATCTATCAGTTTGCTCTTCGGATTTATAGATAGTATATTTTACTTCAGCAGATCTTAGTGGTGCACCAAATAGATATTCAGCGTGAATCTGAATTTGTTTTTTATTAGACTTCTTGGAAATTTCTTTTTGAGTTACTGCAAATGCAGCGGGCTTAAACTCTTCTACTTGAAAAGTGTTGGACTCAGATAAATTTTTTCCAGTTAAACTTACAGTATAATGACCAAGCTTTCCATCGCTTGAAATTGGATAGCTAAACCAAACCCCTCCTTCAGAGGTTGAATTTAATGACTTAGTGATTAACTTAGAATTTTGAGAGTCATAGACAGTTGCAGTGACTGGACCCTGATATGGTGTTAGTTCACCTTTCACAACATTTGTTAACAAAGCCTTCACTTGCACAGTATCACCTGGTCTATATAACTTTCTGTCAAAAAATAGAGAAGCTTTTATCCGACTTAAATATGCATCTTTATATCCATAGTGTGATGAGATTTCATGATCTTTAGTGATTAGAAAAGCTTCATCAGTTTCATTTAAACTAGCAAAGAAGAATTCAAAATCAGAAAATCCTTCAGTATTTTTTTTGATACTGCAAAACCCATCGGCGTTAGTTGTGCATTCATCATTCAAATTTCCGTTTGAATAAAATCTAACTCTAACTGAATTCACTGGAGTTCCTTTTGAAAGTGAATTCACCCAAATTAGTGATTTTTCAAAATCTTCTTTGACAATTAGATTCAAATCAGTAGATTGCACCAAAGTGCCTAACGTTATATCACTAGTGATTATTTTTGACTTACCTTCTTTTTCAATATATTCATAACTATCTTCTTTACCAGAAAGTCTAACTGCTACAAAACCCTTTTTGTTATTCAAATAAGGTTTTAGATTAAAGCCAATCGTCCCCCATTCCTTTTTAGTTTTATTCTTCCATTCTGCTTTTTTAAAATTAAGACTACTATAAAATGATTTATAACTTTTTTCTTTTCTACTATGATGATTGATAATGTCCTTAATTTCAAACTTTGCTACCTCAAGTTTAAAATCTGCAATTTCAGAAACATTGATGGGAAGTAATTGTTTTTGCTCTGACTCTATTGTCTGTAGGGAATTAACATTTTCAATTGAAAACTTTCTTGTCATCGGTCCAATATCTAAAGTAAATTTTCCAGGATTGATTAGTTTCTCTGAATTCGTATCTTCAAAACTATTTACAGTAACAGTATAGGAAGTGTTAGGTTTTAATTCCCAATATCTTAAACTGATATTTCGAACATTACTTTTTTTGGAATAATCATCAATCTCAAGAGTCTTTGCTTCTGGCTCAAATTTAATTGCATTGATTGCTTTTTCTAAATTTACTTCGTGGTAATTGAAACTAATTGTTCGATGGTATGTATAATCAAAAACTGGAATATCTCCGGGAACGTCGACTCTAAACTCAGATTTATAAGAAGGTTGAGGAGGAATTTCTTTTTTCTTACAGCCATTCTGAAACAAAAGGAAAGTTAAAACTAGTAGAATTAAATTTTTCATAAATAAACCAATGTTAAATAGAAATGTAATCAGAAAAAGAGTCAATGAAATAATTTATGTTTTCAATAATTGTTTAGGCTAAAACTTGTTACTGTGAAGTTATTTGTATCGATTAGTATCTGGATTTTATTGTACTTCATTCTACCTAGTTTCTATATTTATCTTAGCTCATCATCAAATTTTATCCTAGGTTTTTCGATGATTCAAAGTTGGTTTTTTCTGATTCAATTATTTGTGTTTTCTTTTTCCAAAAAGCAGCTCAAGGTTTCTCAAAGTTTAGTGTTTTTGATAAATAGTCTCATTCTTTATTTCCTAGCAACAGTTTACGTAAACTGGAATATTCTATTGAATGGGGAAATTCTACTCTATTGTGTTCAAAATTTTACGTATTTGCTTGCTGAAGCAATTCCATTTTGCCAAAGACTTGGATACCTCTGGATAATATTCTATATACTAGGAATTGTTTTATGGAAACTATTCTATACAAGATCGAGTTTATTCATTCCAAAGAAATTTTTATTAGCAATGGTTTTCGTTTTAGCTGTCTATACTTTTTATCCTTCTAAAAGTTTTGACCTTAAAGAATCTACTCAAGAAACGATAACAATGGAAACTAACGTTAGAATTCAGAAACCAAATTTTGTTTTTTTTCTACTAGAAGGAGTTAGACAAAAATCTTTTCCAAAAAATATATCCAAGTATTTTCAAAAAAATAATCTATACTCAACTGAAATTGAATACTTTTTTATCCCAACACCTCATAGCAATCATTCTATCTTTTCATTCCTAACAGGAAAATACTTCACAGATAAAAATATTAAAGAGTATAAAAATTTTAATATAAATCCTTTTTTAGAAATTAAGAATCATGATTATGAGTTAAATTTTTATTCTACTCAACCAACTGAGGTCGAAGATGTAGATGAGATACTTAAAACTTCAGGATTTAATGTTTTTTCTAGGGTTGATTATAAAAAAGAAAAAAAATATGAAGAATTTATTTGGGGAGTTGACGACCATGCTCTTCTAGACTCTGCTAAGATTGAGACAAAAAAATCTAAGAGACCTTTTTTTACAATTTACCAATTTTCCAATACCCATTCTCCCTATTTTTGTAAAAAAAATCCAAGTCTAGAACAAAAAATTGAAGGATATCATTGTGCGATAGTATCGAATCTTGAGATTATAGATCAGATTTTGGATATATACTCTAGTTCTAGGGATTTTGGTTCTACTTATTTTATTTTAGTTTCAGACCATGGTGAATCTTTTGGTGAGCATGGATTCTGGAAGCATAATTTTTCATTATACAATGAAGAAATTAGAGTTCCATTTTGGATATTCCATCCTAAGAAAAAAATTTTGATGAGGAATTATGGTTCTATTTTAGAACTAATACCTACAATCCAAGAAATAATTTATGAAGGAAAAGTTTCTAATTCCCTTTTGCGAGAAAATAAACACTTTGAATTAAAGCTTAAGTCTTGGAAATCCAATGACTTTATGGGAATGATTCAAGCTCAAAAGAAGTGGATAACGGAAACGAAGTCAAATAGAACAGTTGAAATGAATTGGGACGATGAAAATATTAAAGAAGTCAAAGTTAATTCTCTAAATCTTGAAAATTAACTTTGGAAAGGATTTTTTTTGTTTAGAAAAATTTAGGGTGATACTATGACAATAGTATCATCTCTAGATATTATTTGGGTTGCCAAACAGCAAATATTGCTCCAGTAGGATCAATTAGAATAGCAATCCTACCATCGGGAATATCCATTGCAGGTGCAATAACTGTTGCTCCAAGTCTTAAAGCTTCAGCAACTGATTTATCTACATTTTTTACAGTAAAATAGATTAGCCAATGGCTTGCAGAGTTTGGATCCATTGGCTTAGAAATTCCACCCATTAAGTTCTTACTATTTTTTCCAAACATAGTGTATGGACCCATATCAGGAATATTTTGTACTTTTGTTTTCCATCCAAATAGTTCAGTGTAAAAATTAGTTGAAGAATCAGTGTTTTGAGTATTTAACTCTATCCAACCAATTAAAGGGTGGATTTGCTGCTCAACTTTTGGTTTTTTAGGTGTTGCTTTTTTCTTAGCAACCTTCTTCTTAGAAATAATTTTTTTCTTTTTTGCCATGGGATTACTCCGAACTAAATATTAATTTAAGCAAACTAATTCAACTATGATATATTTTCAATGATTTAATCAAGTTCTACTATAGATTGTAGATAAAACTAGGAGCTTTCCTTGATGGAATATTGAGATTGATAATAAATATAAAAAAGAATTTTTAGGTTAGAATTTCTATTGATAATTTTCTCTTTTTATCTAGGCTAGTGGAATACGCATGAATCCAACCTTAGAAAGCCTAATTGAGAAAGCGAGTGTTGATGGAAAGATCAATCTAGATAGTTTTCTATCCCTTCTTAATTCCCATTTTGAAAGAATTGAAATTGAGTCTGAGAATAACAAGAGAAATGTAGATGTTATTCTAGAGGAACTTGAATCTCTTCATAAACACTTAAATGAAGAAAGTGAAGCACAGCTGAAAACAATCATGCAAAATATTGGGGAAGGGATTATTCTTCTGGATGAAGAATTGGACATTCTTTCCTCTAACACTACAGCAAATAGAATCATCTCCCCTGTAGGCCTTGAATTCTTAAATGATAGTTGGAAGAGAATTCTCATGGAACTTCCATACAATTTTTTTGAGCAAGAACAAAATAAACGAGAACTTAAACTTGAGACCGATCAAAAGTCGTTTTATCTAGAAATTTCTACAAGCATCATCAATCTTCAAATGCAAAAAAGATATTTAGTTTTTGTAAGAGATATAACTCAAGTAGTTTTACTAGAAGAATCAATTGTCAAAGAAAAGATCAATTTATTTGAATCAGAGACTAAGAAGAGAAAAGAATTTGAAGAATTAAGTAATAATTTAAAGAATGAGATTCGAGAAAGGCAGGCTGCAGAAACTACTATTGAGTTTCTAGCTTTCCATGATCCACTCACAGGGCTTCTCAATCGTAACTCACTAAACAGATATCTAAGAGAAGAAATTAAGAATGCAAACAATGAAAAGAAAATTGGAATTCTTAATATTGATCTAGAGAGATTTAAAATTTTTAACGACACTATGGGTCAGGTTGCAGGAGATGAACTTCTCAGAAAAATTGCCCTTAGGATTGCTGAAAGAACCAAGAGTAGAGGAAAGGCATTTAGACTTGGTGGAGATGAGTTTGTCATTATTTTATTTCCAGTTGCTTCTGAAGAAGAACTTTTGGACTTTTCTAATTCAATCCTAGCAGAGCTTAGAGAAAATTATCTGATCGATAGTCAGGAAGTTGTGATTGATGTAGTGATCGGAGCTAGTCTTTATCCTGATTCGTCAACAAATGTAGAAGAACTAATGAAGAGTGCTGATATGGCACTAATGGATGCTAAAGAGCGTGGAGCAAATTCCATTAGTCTGTATAACTCTAAAATGAGTAAAAAAGTTTTTGATGAATTTTCTTTAGAGAGAAGTTTGAAAAAAGCACTCAAGCTAGGTCAGTTTCAACTTTACTACCAACCTAAAATTTCAGTGGAGACAGGAAAGCTTGCAGGACTAGAAGGACTGCTTCGTTGGAAACTTCCGGAAGTAGGCTATATTCCTCCACTAAGATTCATTCCAATTGCTGAAAAGAAAGGATTGATTTTAGAAATTGGAGAATGGGTTTTATTGGAGGGTTGTAGGACAATGGTAAAATGGATCAGCATGGGATTTAATCATTTTACACTTGCGATCAATCTTTCTCCTAAACAATTTGAAAAACCTAATATTGAAAAAGACATTGCAAGAATTTTGGATTATACTGGACTTCCTCCAAAATATTTAGAGTTTGAAATTACGGAAAGCACTGCGATGAAAGATGCTGATGTCGCAGTAAAGGTTTTGAAAAAACTTTCTGAACTTGGAGTAAAAATTTCCATTGATGATTTTGGAACAGGCTATTCTTCGCTAAGTTATTTAAGAAAGTTCCCATTGAATAAATTGAAAATAGATAAATCCTTTCTTGTAGGAATTCCAAAGGATAAAGA
The DNA here is from genome assembly GCA_033762425.1 of Leptospiraceae bacterium. Lineage (GTDB taxonomy): Bacteria > Spirochaetota > Leptospiria > Leptospirales > Leptospiraceae > JANRLP01. The sequence goes on along the minus strand of JANRLP010000112.1, from coordinate 24,069 downwards.
AAACATGGCAATTACTAGAGGGATTGTTGAACTCGCAAAAAGTCTAGAGTTAGGAACCATTGCTGAAGGTGTTGAGACCAATGAGCAATATGAGTTTTTAAAATGGATAAATTGTGATGAGGTTCAAGGATTTCTTTATGGTGAAGCTGAACCACACGAAGACATAACGTTGAAACTAGTGAGCAAATATTATTAATGTTAACAAACGACTATGGTAAATATCCCGGATTTGGGATGAATGTTGTTATTAAGCACCCAAATAAAAATTCTTTAGATACTTATCTTGAAAAACTGGTTCTATTGAAAGTAGAATGGGTTAGGTTAGAACTAAATTTTTATGATCCAATTTCTAAAGAACTGAATTTATATTTTTTAGAAAAACTCAAGAATGAAAACATCAAAATCTTAGGTTTACTGACGGGACTAGTTCCAGGAACATTTATCAATTGTGTTTATCCGGCTCTTAACTTTAAAAATCCTTTAGAAGTCTTAGATTCTTATCTTGAATTTTGTAGAAGTTCTGTAAAAGATTATAAGGATTTTATTCATGTTTGGGAAATTTGGAATGAAGCAAATACTCTTAGATTTTGGATTCATAAGCCAAATCATGCAGACTACTATCGTCTAGCGAAAGCAAGCTCTGAAGTAATTAGAGAAATAGATCCTGATGCTAAACTAGTATTAGGAGGAATCATGGGTGAGGATATCCATGTTTATGCACCATACCAAACAGTAAATTTTTTGAAAGATCAGATTGAGTTTGGGATAGATAAGTTTATTGATTTTTATAATATTCATCCATATATTCCCGCTTGTTATTTTTCTAGAAAACCACTTGATCATTATCTTACTAATGTTAAGGCAAATATTAGTTCATATTTAGATAAGTATAAAGATGTTACTAAACCAACATGGATCACTGAGTTTGGAATTTGTCCTCTTTGGACAACGTTAGGTGCAAGTCAAACAGCTGTAGCTTATCGTGAATTATATAAATTTTCAATTGAAAAGAAAATCCCATTCTTTCTTTGGACCTTAACAGACTTTCAAGGAAAGGAATATTCTAGATTCAATCCTGAAACTGCATTTGGTCTTTTGAACTGGGAACTAGATGAGAAAGAAATTTTTAAATGTATAATCGCAGAATTCAGTAAGGAATAATGAAGTAATGGAAAAATCAAAACGTATCGTACTCATAGCACATGATAATAAGAAAAGAGATTTATTAGAATGGATTTCATATAATAAAGGAACACTATCTAAACACTTTCTTTCAGCAACAGGAACAACAGGAAGGCTCATCCAGGAAGAAACAGAGCTTCCGGTTCAAAAATTTATTTCAGGTCCACTAGGCGGAGACCAGCAGATTGGTGCAAAGATTGTTTCAGGTGAGATAGACCTAATGATTTTCTTTTGGGATCCACTCAGCGCTCAACCACACGATCCTGATGTTAAGGCATTGTTAAGAATTGCTGTTCTATACAATATCCCAATGGCATGTAATCGTTCTACTGCAGACTTCTTGATTTCGTCCTCACTCTTAGATTCAATTTATGATAAGAAAGAAAATGACTACTCTACTTACATAAGTAGAGTAGTGTAAGTTGCAGACTTAGTCAGCAAATTGTTGTAAAGATTTTTTGAAAGTTAGATATTCTGATTTATACTTTTTATAAGATTCTTGATCAGCATATTCAATTCCAATTACATGTACTGTGTGACCAGAATCAGAATTATTCACCACTTCCTGGTATGATCTTGTCCAAGAACCGTCTTTCCTTGCATATGTGTACCATTTTGTATTGATTCCATTCTTAGTTTCTTCTTTAACATCTACTTTTTTTTCATTTTTAGAATCAAAATCGATGCCTGGTGCTGATCCTGACCACTGTGGAGAATAGACATAGAATTTTACTTTTTTATCAGGAGAAATAAAGAAAGCACCGTCATATAGTGTTTCAATTCCTGAATTTTTGATCAAAGGATTCACCTTAAATTTTTCAGGATATTGAATACTAAAGTAAGCACCTTTATAGAGCTTGAATCCTTTTTTCACTTTATCTTGCGAAAAAACTTGAGTAGTAAAAACAATCAGAATTGTTCCAATAAATAATTTTAGTGTATTAAACATTCTAACAAAGTAAGTTAAGTAATAGAAAAATCAATAAAAATTTATTGAATGATTGATATTTAATGATAAACCAGTTCTATGAATCTATTAAAATTTAGTTTGCTTATCTTTACTTTTATCTTTACAAATGAGATTTTTGCTTGTGAGAATCTAACAGAAGAAACTCAAAAACTTTCTTGTTTTAAAAAGAAATTTTCAAAAGTTGATAAAGAACTCAATGAAGTCTATAAAGAACTTCTGAACAAGATTCCAAAAGAACTTGCTAATGAAATGAAAATTGAATCTAGAACATGGATTAAAAGAAAAGAAAGTTTTTGCAAAGATGAAAGAGTAACAGGTGATTCAGAATCTAGCAAAGAAAACTCTAGCTACTATTCTTGTGTGTTAGGATTTACGGAAAGTAGAATTCCCTTTTTAAAGAGTGCTTTTGGAAGGGAAAATTTGAGTAATGAGTTATCGGGTGAGTACCAAGATGCTGATGGTGGTGAACTCAAACTCAAAATGAATAAGAATAAACTTGAATTTATGATTTCAGTTGTGAGAGGTCCAACAAGTCATATTGGTGAGGTGAGTGGTAAGTTTGAGCCTACCTCCAAAAAAATACTTTGGAAAAATAAACCTAATTCAGAAGAATGTGAACTAAAGTTTATTTTCAAAGATTATGTTGTCGAAATTGAAGAAGTGAAATGTTCAGAACTTCATGGAGCAAATGCATATTTCACTGGAAAGTATCGAAAAATTAAGTAGCTACTTTTTTAGCTTCCTCATTTAATTTTTGAATTCTTCTGTCTTCAAGGTGCATACTAATGATAAGAATTGTTACTCCAACTAACACACATGAATCTGCAAAATTGAATGCAGGCCATCTTGAGAATAGAAGCCAATCGGGCCAATCAAAATCAAGGAAATCGACTACACCAATGTACTGACCATGTTCTATAGGTGTGAATCCAAGTTTCACTCCACCACCAGGAGGCATTTTAATAAAAAACTTATCAATAAAATTTCCGAATGCACCCACCATAACTAAGTTCCAACCCCAAGGGTTTCCGAGGTTATGATTTTTCCAACGATATAGAATTAGAAATATGATTGCAAAACCTGTTGAAAAAAGGGAAACCAATGAATTGTTCTGATAGATTCCAAAAACAAATCCAGTATTAAACGTTAGTGTCATACAAAAAAATTCTTTGAAGTAACATTCACTGTTTTGATAACTATAGTGTTGGACTACCCAATACTTGGAGTATAAATCTATAAATACTCCTGATAGAATAAACAATAAATAATTCTTAGTAAAAACTTCTGTAAAACTCTTATTGAATAATTTCAATTCATAAACCTCTTAAAATTTCTTTGTTCTATTTTTTTGGAAAGATTGAAATAGCTTCCATCCAGAAATAGCACTGAATAGATAGAATCCAATACTTACAGGTATGAGTTCTAGTTTTAGAAATTCATTTCCAAAATAGATTCCACCTAAAAAGAAAATTGCAAAAATAAATTCGTGTCCCAATGCATAGATTTTTTCTGTATGCTTTTCTTGAGCAGGATTTTGAATCTGTATTCTTCCTCGTTGTAAAGTTATGATTGCTTTGTGAAGTTCGCGAGGAAGTTCTAATAAAGAAACTCCAATCTCATTTCCTTCTTTTCTGAGTATTTCAGAAATTTCTTTCTTATTCTTTTCAACAAGACTCGCAAAATGAGGTTCAGAATAGTCTAAGATGGTTCTATAAGGATCTAGTACTGCACCTGTTCCCACTAAGATTCCAAATACTCTTTCCAGCATCACATAGTTGTTGGGAACCTGAACTACTTTCATGAGCTCTCTGAGACTCGCGTTGATTCCTTCTAGAAAGATAAATGCATCTTCAGGTTTGAGTTGGTCGAGGGATATATTTTGAAAGAAATCTACATCTGTAACAAATCGTTTGAGCTTTTCTAAAGCGAACTTAGCAACTTTTTCCAGTTTTTCTTTATTTGCAGTTGAATCAAAAAAACCAATTTCTTCCATTGCTTCTATCAGAGAGAAGTAGTCTTGGTTGAGTGCTGAAACAACTAGCTTCTTCAATCCTTGAGACATGGTTTGAGGAATCTCTGCAACTGCACCAAAATCGATGAAGCAAAGTTTTCCTTGAGGAGTATAGATTACATTACCAGAATGTGGGTCTGCGTGAAAAAAACGAAATCGAAAGATCATCAAGATATATGCTTTTACTAAAAGATCGAGAGGTCGCGATTTTTTGGATCCACTCTTGTTGATTCTAGTTTCTGTGATCTTCACACCTTCTATGAATCTAGTTACTAGGATTCCTTTTTTGGTATATTCATCATAAACATGGGGAAACACATAATCCTTTTCATTTTCAAAAAGATCAGCCATTCTTTTAATGGACTTTCCTTCTCTGCTCAGATCCATTTCTTCATGAATGATGCTAGAGATTTCTTTGTGGATGGTTTGGTACTGAAATTCAAATAGAAAACGATTGATCCATCTTAAAACAAAAAGAATGGTAACTAGGTCTTTTTGAACAAGGGATTCAATTCCTGGATATAGGATTTTGATTGCGATTTTTTTTCCATTTAAGGTTGCTGTATGAACCTGTGCTGTGGATGCAGATGCTAGAGGATATTTTTCAATGTCGGGGAAAATCTCTTCAATGTTTTTTCCAAACTCTCTATAGAACCTTTCCCTTATTTCAGGGAATGGACGGGGAGGAACTCTGTCCTGAAGGTCTTTTAGGCTGTCTAATATTACTGGGGGAAGAAGATGACCCATATTGGAGAGGAACTGTCCCGCTTTGATATAGACCCCGCCAAGTTTAAGAAACAGGTGTTTGCTTTCAATAGCTAGCTTTCGATAGAGAAATTCTTCTACATGAGCGACTGTTTCCTGAGAAGAAAACCGTTTTCTGAACCTTTGGTGCCATAAAAAACGCCAAGACCATTTCAAAACAAAGAAATATACAATATAAAAGCGAATTCTATGGCTTTTTTTGTGATATTTCAACGCATCTTCTGATGGTTCACTGCCTGTTTGGTCGTTGTTCTTCAAATCACATACCATTTCAGGATTAGAGGGTGGAAAATCAAGGGATTTTTGGAAATTAGTCTAATCTAAACTACCGATAATCTCTTTTTCATTTACTTTGGAAATTCTTATATCTAGGAATTGTCCCACACTCAATCTTTTGGATTCCTCGCTTAAATTTAGTTTTCCTTTAATGAAATTATCAGTAATAAAATTATTGTTCTCTTCAAGGATTGCTTCAAAACGTTTATTTAGTCTTGATTTCGCATAACGCTCATATTGAGAATCAGAAATTTGATTTAGAATTTTTACTCTTTCCTTTTTAATTTCTTTGGGAATAGAATCTGTAAAAGTATTTGCTAGTGTTCCCGCTCTTGGGGAATAAGGGAATGCATGGATTTTAGAAATCTCTAGATCCAACACAACTTGAATTGAGTCTTGAAATTCTTCTTCTGACTCATTTGGAAATCCAGTAATGATGTCTGTTCCAAGGAATAGGTTTGGATTAATTTTTTTTGCTAGTTCTATTCTTTTGCGGAATGTCTCAGCGGTATAACTTCTTTTCATACTTCTGAGAATTTTTGAATTACCACTTTGTAAGGGAACATGCAAAAAATTACAGAATCTTGGATGCAAACTAATCTCTGCTAGTTCTTCATTCACATCAGATGGTTCAATTGAAGAAATTCTAAGTCGGGAATATTCTAGTTTATCTAAGATTTTTTTTAAGATTTGGTTGAAAGCCTTTTTGTTTTCATCATCTCTATACCAACCAAGATTTACACCTGTGAGCACGATCTCACCAATACCTGAATCTTGTAAGAACTGCACCTGTGCGAGTATATCTTCTTCCTTCCTACTTACTCCTTTACCTCGGGCAGCGGGAATCTTACAATAGGAACAAACTCTATTACAACCATCTTGGATCTTTAAATATCCTCTTGTATGGTTAGAAGGCAAAACATCTGAATAACTAAATCTATCCATTATGACGTTAGTTTCTTTGCCTAAGGCAAAGTATGCTAGCTTAGATTTTTCTGAGTTACCAAGAACCCCTCGAACACCGGGAATTTTTAGAATTACATCTTTATCAGTTTCAGCATAACAACCGGTTACCCAAACATCAGCTAGTGGATTGGACTTGATTGCATTTCTGATTAGATTTCTATTTTTTGAATCAGCCTTATTGGTAACAGTACAAGTGTTGATCACAACAATATCTGGAGATTCAGAGTCTGAAACTGTTTTCGCCCCGAGTTTTTGAAAAGAGCTAACTAGACCATCTGTTTCGAATAGATTTAGCCTACAACCTAAGGTGTGAAAACTAACTTTTTTTTGCGTTTCTAGAGTAGTACTCACGAAGCTTTCCGTTTGATTCTTTCTTGGTTGGAAGCAATAATTGGGTTATTGGAATTCAAAGATTGGATTTCTTTCCAAGCTAGTTCAAAACTTTCTTTAGCTTCCTTTTCTTTTTTTTGCTTCAATAGGAAATCACCTTTTTTTTCATAAACAATAGCTAGATTGTTTTTATAGTCTTGGTTTTTTTCATCCAAACTGATTGCCCATTTTATGCTTATCTCAGCCTTATCAAAATCAGCTCTATAGAGATATAAATTGGACTCAATAGAAAGAGGTCTTGGGTCACTCGGAAACTCAGCTTTTAACTTCTCAATAAGTTGAAGTGATGCGGGAACTTTTCCAAATCTAGGAAGTAGGGAAGCTAGTTGAAGATTCAATTCAAGAGAATTTGGAAATTTTTTGATTCCATTTTCGCAGACCTCCAATGCTCCCTTATATCTTTTCGAAGTACTATAGAGTTTTACAAGTTCTAAGTAGATTTCAGGATCCTTGGATTTTTGTTTTAGTGCTAGATAGAGACTATCCAGAGCATCTTCTACGTTTCCCTTAGCATAATGAATTTTTGCCTGAAGTTTTAGTTCATCAACATTGAGTGGGGTGGTTTCAGATGATTTCTCTAGAATTTCTAATGCTTGGTCATAGGATTTGTTTTTAAAAAGTTCTTTTGCTTTCAGAAGAGACTCAGTATCATTAGCCGATAGTATCGAAACTAACGTTAAAAAAAGTAGAAATTGTTTCATTGAGTTTTGTTTCTAGTGTCCTGTGTTTGATTAATTGTGTATAATAATTTCGATCTATATGGCTCAATCGGGTCTAGATGAATCGGAACAGTATCCATCTTTGAAAGTAGATAGGTTTCAATATGTTCCTCTGAGACCAAAACCTCACCCTCAGTTTCTAAAACCGGAATGAGTAGCTTGTTAAAATAAATTTGATAATCCTTTTCTCCAAGGAAATGACTAACAAAAAGAAATCCCTCTCCTGTATAGATTCCACCACCAAAATAGTATTTATAGCTGATTTTAACCTCAGGTACGATGATATCTGGTTGGAAAGTACATAGACTCACCCTTTCTACTTGTGCAGTATGTAATATTTTCCTATTACTGAACCATACCCCACGTAGATAAAAATACGTGAGGATAAGGATAAAAGTGAGTAAAATGGTCATGACACAGAGGCTTGTTCTTTTTCGCTGCTTGAAGAATCAGATGAGTCATCCATTCCAAAGTCTTCCCACGGTCTTTCTTTAAACTCAAATTTTTTCTCAATAGCATCCACTTCAATGATTGTTGGAATGGAATAAGCACCACTAAGCATTTGAGTTGCCATATAGTCTTCAAGTTCTTTTTGAAAGATTCTACGAAGAGGTCTTGCACCAAAATTTTTATCATAACCAATGTCAGCTATCGTTTCTTTAGCTCTATCAGTCATGGAAATTAAAATTTTCTTTTGGTAAAGTCTCTTGTTGAATTCTTTCAACATGATATCAACGATCATTACGATCTCTTTCATTGTGAGTGGTTGGAAATATACTACTTCATCAACTCTGTTTAGGAATTCTGGATTGAAGTATTTTTTCAACTCATCTCTAGTCATTTCTGACTTGTTCTTATCTTTTTCTCCTGCAACATCTTCAAAGCCTAATCTTCCGCCTTTTTGGATTTCTTTGGCTCCAATATTGGAAGTCATAATGATGATTGTATCGCGGAAATTTACCTTTCTACCTTTAGAATCAGTTAGATTTCCTTCTTCCATAATTTGCAGTAGAATATTGTAGATGTCGGGGTGAGCTTTTTCTATTTCATCAAGAAGCACGATGGAATATGGTTTACGTCGAACGAACTCTGTTAATTGTCCACCATCATCATAACCAACATAACCAGGAGGTGCTCCAATAAGCCTACTTACTGCATGTGGTTCCATGTATTCAGACATATCGATTCTGAGTAGATGATCACTCTTTCCAAATAAGAATTCTGCTAGAGCTTTTGCAAGTTCGGTCTTACCAACACCTGTTGGTCCCATAAAGATGAATGAACCAGTAGGACGTTTTTCATTTTTGAAACCAGTTCTAGCTCTACGAACTGCACGGGACACATTCTCAATTGCAGGCTCTTGACCAACCACTCTTTCACGAAGAATTTTTTCTAGAGATAGAAGTTTTTCATTCTCTTTCTCTTCCATTTTTTCTAGTGGAACCCCAGTCCATTGAGATACTACTCTAAGAATGTCTTCTTCTTCGATGCTCACGGCTAATGTTTCCATTTTTTCTTGCCAAGCACGAATGGTCTCATCTAGTTTTTGTTTTTTCTGGTTTACTTCATCTCTGATATTAGCAGCTTTTTCGTATTCCTGAGAACGAACTAGATCTTCTTTCTTAGTGGTTAGTACCTTGATTTCTTCTTCCATTTCTTTAATGGAATCAGGGCGATTGCTGTTTTTGAGTCTAGCACGAGAACCAGCCTCATCAATGATGTCAATTGCCTTATCGGGAAGATAACGATCAGTGATATAACGATGAGAAAGTTGCACAGATTGTTCTATTGCTTTAGTGCTATACTTCACTTTGTGGTGAGTTTCATAAGCCTTTTTCAGACCCATTAGAATTTTGATTGCATCTTCCACAGATGGTTCTGCAACCTTAACTGTTTGGAATCTTCTTTCTAATGCAGAATCTTTTTCAATGTACTTTCTATACTCAGTGTTTGTTGTGGCACCAATGCATTGTAGTTCACCACGAGCTAGTGCTGGTTTTAAAATGTTTGCCGCATCCACTGCACCTTCAGCAGCACCTGCTCCAATTAGAGTGTGCAACTCATCAATGAAGATAATGATGTTTGTGGAAGTAGTGATTTCTTTCATGATTTTTTTGAGTCTTTCTTCAAACTCACCACGGTATTTTGTGCCTGCTATCAGTCCCGCAAGGTCTAGAGAAAGCACTCGTTTTTCAAAAAGTAAGTCAGGAACTGTTTTTTCTACGATTGCTTGGGCAAGACCCTCAACAATTGCGGTTTTCCCAACACCAGACTCACCGATTAAAACAGGATTGTTTTTCGTTTTTCTAGATAGAATTTGGATGACTCTTTCAATTTCTTTTACTCTTCCAATGACAGGATCCATTTTCTTGTCACGAGCGATAGCAGTCAAATCTCTAGCAAACTCATCCAAAATGGGAGTTTTGCTTTTTTCCGTTCTAGTGGAGCCTGACTGTTGACCTTGCCCTTGGGTGACACCAGCAGCACCAACGGGTGAAACTCCCAGAAGTCTGAGGATTTCACTTTTGATTACATTGTAATTTACGCTATAGGATGAAAGAACAGCAGCAGCACTGTTGTTATTATCCCTAAGCAGTGCAAGTAGGATGTGTTCAGTGCCAATATAATTATGTTTCATTCTTTTGGCTTCTTCTCTTGCACCATCGACGATTTTTTGGTATCTATCTTGGCTTGTAGGAATGTCCAGCATCAGGGTTTCTTCTCGAGACTTTCTCTCTACATCTTTTTTCAGTTCGTTTAGATTTATATTCAAATTGAGTAAAATTTTTACTGCTACTGAGTCTTCTTCTTTGAGAAGCCCTAGAAAGATATGTTCAGGTCCTACATAGTCCTGTCCAAGTCGCCTAGCTTCTTCCTGCGCCATTTCATTGATAACTCTTTTTGCTCTTTTTGTAAAATCGACCATTTCAGACCTTCCTTTGGCTACAATCTTAGACTCTATTAAAGTATTCTCCTTTACATTAGATTTTGGGATTCTGAATTTCAACTAATTTTATTTATTTTTTTTGGATTTTCTTGGATTAGTTTTATGAAAAATTCAAACTTTCTACAAAATTAGACGGAAAAAGAACTATTACAAGGTGAAAAATGTAGCGATTTTATTCACTCTACTTTTAGTGAGAGAATAGGTAGGTAAGTTTATTGAGTGAAAATGGATACTTCTTGCCTTAAAAAATAATGTTTGCAAGAATATTTTTAAACTAAAAATCTAAAATTAGAAAATACTATTGTTTGATGATAGTATTCTGAAAGAATAAATTTCCAACTTAGATTAAAAAAGGAAATTTTTTATTTTTCAAATAACTCAATATAAATAAGTTGGGTTTACAAATTTTTTTTGAGGATATTATTATGATGAAACCTTTTCATTGGATTGTTCTTTTATTTTGTTTATTTTTTCTTTCACCAATTTTTTCAGATTCAGTATCAGATGAAAAAGCAGATAGCCTTTGCTCTTGTTTAAAGAAAGCAAAGAAAACGGATAAGCCGAAAGACAAAAAAGCATGTCTTACACTCAGAGAGAAGCATGTAAGTGAACTTGGAAAAGGTTCTTCTAGTTATACAGATTATGTAAATAAACTTGGGGAATGTGAAAGAGAAATGATGGGAATGAGTCAAAATTCTACTGAAAACTCTTACGAAGAAAAAGTGAAATTGGTTTGTGATTGTTTTAAAAAGGAAGGTAAGGAAAATAAATCTAAATGTTTTAAGATGCAATCAGATTTTGGAAAAGTTTTTAGTTCTAATCCTGAAAAGAAACAAGCATTTAATTTAGAAACCAATGCATGTGATAAATAACATAAATAGTTTGCTTTAAAACTCAGAAGTTATCTTATTTTGGAACGATAGGCGATTTTTCTTTTTGGATTAGGTTTTACTAGCTAAAAATTGATGAGTTAGTAAAGTAAAATTATTTCAATAATTTTTTACTTTTTTCCTTGATAGAAACCATCCTAATATCAAATTTGAAGTGAGGTCACTAAATGAACGAACCATTACAATTCACTGTAAAAGATATAGACGGCAAAGATAAAAATTTATCTGAATATAAGGGTAAGAATTTACTTATCGTAAATGTTGCTTCTAAATGTGGACTAACTCCCCAATACACTGGTTTACAAGCTCTCTATGAAAATTTCAAAAGCAAAAATTTTGAAATTTTGGGTTTCCCTTCCAACGACTTTATGGGTCAAGAACCCGGAACTGAAAAAGAAATCAAAGAGTTCTGTGAACTAAACTATAAAGTGAGTTTTCCTTTGTTTGCAAAGATTAACGTAAAAAAAGGGGATAACCAAGCTCCTCTTTATAAATACTTAACTTCCAAAGAAACTAACGCTGGTTTTGAAGGAGAAATTGAATGGAATTTCCAAAAATTTCTTGTAAATACAGATGGTAAGGTTGTGAAAAGATATTCTCCTAAGACTACACCTGAAGAAATAAGCAAGGACTTATCTAGTCTATTATAATATCGTTTCACAATACCAATGAAGTTTTTACTAGCTCTTTTCCTACCATTATTTTCTTTACTTAGTAAAGAAATAATAATAAATGATGCATTCAAATTTGGGCTCATAGGAAAAGAGCTAGAAATTCTCCAAGACAGAAACTCTGAATATATTCCTGATACAATTTTGCATGGAGGCTATTCAGAATTATTTTCAACATCTAATGATAAAATTCCTAATCTTGGATATTCACGAGGAATTGTTTGGACTAAGTTTAGTTTGAAAAATGAATCTTCTCATGAAAGATTCTTTTTAGAATTAGACTTTCCTCCAACTGATGAGATTTATTTTTTCTATCGAGACCATGAAGATAAAATCATCACTAAGTCCAGTGGAGATTTGTTTCCATTTACAGAGAAAGAGTTTCCAATCAGAAATTATATTTTTGAGATTGATCTAAAAAAAGGGGAAACAAAAGAGTTTTTATTAAAAATGAAAACTACTAGTATGTATGTTTTAAAACTCAACTTGTTTTCAAATAAAAAATTTATTGAAAAAGAAGAAACCATTAATCTATTAAATGGAATTATCTTTGGTGTATTAATTACATTATCTTTTTATAATTTTTATTTTTATTTATCACTTAAAGAAAAAGTTTATTTATACTTGTGTTTATACACAATTTTTATTACCTCTTTTCTTGCTTCATTCAATGGATACTCATTTAAGTATTTATTACCTAATCTTCCATTTACAGCAAATCTAATTACTCTTTTAAACTTTGGTTTGGCACTAAGTTTTAGTACAATTTTTTTCGGTGAATTCTTAGAACTCAGACACCCTGTTACTAAATCGAGAAAGATCATCAATACGATTTTTTGGGTTCAAATTGCAATCACTTTATTCGCATTTATTCTTCCATATACTCAAGAAGTGATTCTATTAAATCTAGTATCAGTTTTGGTTATTGTTTCTTTTGTTGTTACTTCAATTTATTTATTTAAAAAAAATCTAATGTTCAATAAAACTAATTTTTTTGGATTTATTTTTATAGTAAGTCTTGCTCTAATTTTAGTGATTAGTAATTTTAGGTTCATAGAAAGAACTTTCGTAGTAGTGAATGGACTTCTTATTGGAACCCTATTTGCAAATGTTTTTTTCTCAATTTTATTAGCTAATAAGATTAAGATTTTAAAACTTGAACATAAGCATATCTATCATGAATCTCAAAAAACTAGAGAGAGACTTTCCTATTTTCAAAATGAGTTTGAAAGTGCAAAAAAAATGCATAGAACCCTTCTTCCTCCTGTTATGCCTAAGGTAAATGGACTCAACATGCAAGCGATGTATGTTCCTTCCCATGGAATCAGTGGCGACCTCTATGATTTTACTAAAACTTCTTATGATGGACTTGGAATTATAATTGTAGATGTTACAGGTCACGGATTTCCCGCTGCATTCTATGCTTCCATTGTAAAATACTCATTTGCAAAAGCAGCAACTAGTTTTGATTCAGAACCAGACCAATTGCTTTATATGATGAATGCGTTTTTATACAAAAAACTTGGAAATCTTTTTTTGACTGCCGGATATTTATTTATCAATCGAAATGAGTTTTATTTTGAATATTCCAGTTGTGGTCATCCACCCATTTTATTTTACTCTAAAAAAGAAAATTTGGTATATTTCATTAAGCCCCGAGGGAGAATGATTGGTGTGCTTCCTAACATTGAAGTTGAAAAAATTCGGCAAACCTTCGAAGTTGGAGATAAGGTTTTTTTATATACAGATGGACTGATCGAAGCTACTAGTCCTGAAGGGGAAGAGTTTGGGGAGCATAGAGTTTCTGAACTAATTTTGCAAAATCATGACTTGCCAGCTAGAGAATTGACTAAAAAGTTGCTAAAAGTACTTTCCAACTATAGTGGAATGAAGAAAGGGTTTGAAGACGATATCACATTCGTAGCAATCGACATAACTTAATGGTCTATTTTTTTTTCTTATTCTTCATATTTTTTAATCCAAGTTTTGCCCAAGATACGGGAGACCTAATTCGGATTTTAAACCCCAATGCTCAAGCTCCAGCAGAATCAGATCCAAACCAATCTAAAGCATTAAGTGATACTCAAAAAAAATTATTGAGGAAAGTAATTGATTCTATTTCGGATAGAGAAGTGGATGAATATCTTTTAAAAATGGGACTTCCCACCTCAGGTTCAGTGTATGCAAAAAAAATCCGTTTAAGAAATGCGATTGGTGCAGATGCACAAGAAAAGATAAAAGATGAATTGCCAAAAGATTTTGGTGAGAAAAAGAAGGGTTCTCCTTTCATAATTGAAAATGCGAGCGAAGGAGAACTCATGTCAGTGGATAAGACTAAGGGTGGAGTTCTTATTTTACGTGGAAAGGTTAAGTTGAAAGTAGGGGAGGGAACTCTTACTGCAGAACTCATCTCAGTCGATTCTAAAAAAGGAGAGTTGTATGCTGAAGGTGGAATTGAATATAAGTCGGGGCTAATAGAGATCAAAGGGGATAAATTTATTTATGATGTGAATCTAGATAGAGGGGTCATCTATGATACCAAAGCGAATATGTATCCCGTAAATTTTGTAGGTGAAAAAATCAAACGAATTGATGAAAATAAATTTCTACTAGAGATGGGATACTTTACTGCATGTAACGCCGAAGTACCACATTATAGTTTTCAAGCTAGAAAGATTTTTATATATGAAGACAAAAGCATTGTAGCCTCTGGTATGTGGATGACTGTAGGTGGAACAAAACTTTTTTATACACCTCTATACTATAGTTCCAATCTAGGAAGTGGTTGGACGTTCCAATTTGGACAAAACAGAACCCAAGGTAAATTTTTACAAGCAAGCTACCAATGGTCTAATCCGTTAGCTGTTCCTAGTCTTCTAGCCCCAGTGGGAAGAAAGATCAAATTAGATCATTATGAAAAAACTGGGACTCATGTTGGATTTGAGTTTTGGAAAATAAGTCCTTGGTTAAATTATAACTTAAACCTTGGTGTTGCAGACTTTCATAAATACCAATTCGCCGGACGATACTATAGCATAAATCCTGCTGAAGGAGACCTATCTACTAGATTTGCTACTGGTGCAAGTGATGTAATCGTCACAACGAATCAAGTGGATAATGGGGAAAAATGTTTTGAATACAATGGAAAATGTACGCTAACGTACAACCAAGCTTTTCAACTTTATACGGGGAATTCTACTACAGCTTTTAGAGATATTGGACTTAAAAGAGAAACTTGGTTCAAAGGAGATTTACTTGCGAATGCCAAGTCAAACAACATTGCAGCTGATGGAACAAGAAACGTTCAGATTCGCTATGAACAATTTACAAATCCAAGATTTGATTATGAGTTTGGGTTTCGTTATGAACCAGCTAATACTTTGCAATCATTATATACCAATAGAAACCAAAGAACTCCATTGATTCGACAAAACCTTCTTTGGAATCTGGACTATACTGAAACCAGAGGGGATCTAACGGTGAACGTTTCTGCTAGAAGACAGCAAACATATTATATCATCCCTCAAACAGTTGGTGTAGGAGATAATTCTAATTTTTTTCCCGTAAGAGATGAACTTCCAAAGACAATGATTCGTAACTCAATGCAGATAGCTACACTCCCATATTTTGAATCACCGATCTATTGGGATTTTAGTCTAAACAGTTTGATTGCAAGGTTATATGGATTTCCTGTACGTAAGCCACTTGTTGGCTCACCACCTCCCCCAGGACTTCAAACTGATGATCCATTTGGAAGGTATCGAGAAAACTTACTGAGAACAGAATATACTACTAGGATTGAAACAGGTTTAAGAACCAATATGAATTTTGGATCTTATTTTACCTTCTCACCAGGACTCTATGTTGGAGGAAATAAGCAAACAGTGGAAAGAACTGATTCTGCACAAACTGCAACAAGTTCTGAAATTTCCATAGAAAGATTTTTTAAAAGAGAGTCTTATAGTTATTTAAGACAGAACCATCGATTAAGTTTTGGAATACCTGCACTTCTTTTTTCCACAACGTATAGAAGAACTGATGCAAGGTTTCGAGAATTGCAGGATCCTGTTTTGAAAGATGGAAGAGATGCAGTACATGAAGCAGAGTTTGGTTTGGAAAGTAATTATTTTGAAGACTTTGAATTCTCTGTTAAAACAATTAGAGACCTACGTCAGTTCTCAGATAATTATCGTTCTACTCTTAACTCTGAAGGTGGACCTAAGGACATTGAAAGATGGTATTTTACTGTTTTTAGAATGAGTGCATTTTTTGATTTTTATAATGGATTCACAAGAAAAAGAGAAACGTTACTCGAAAGGCAGAGAAGTTTTTTCTCAGGAATTTTTTTAAACAATGATTTTGTATATCATACTTCACAAAATAGAAGATTGTACAATATGGCTACAGCAGGATATCAACTAGGTGGGTTTAAGTTTTTATTTATCAGAAATATTCGAAGCTTAGAAGTTGGGGGAAGTTGGTATCATGTTTATGATAGCTTTTTAAGACAAGATCTTGGAGTATATTTATTGCCTGGAAGTCTTCAGCAAAGTGTTACTAGTACAAGTGCAATTCAGGCTTATCAAACATCCAATGCGTACAATCAATACTATACGAATACATCATCCTTTCAAGATATGTATAGAATTTATGTTAGAGCAGATTTACAATTTACTAGAAATTTTGGTTTTGAATGGGATGCTGACTCTAGGGTAACTCAACCTTGGAGATATACGGATCAGGTAGGAGAAAGTGCATTCTATAGAAATGGTCAAGATGCATATACAATCGCCGGAACTCAGGCAAGCTCTACTTACCAAAGAACAAATCCAGGAACTGATATAGCTAATGGATTTCAATTTGGTTCTGATCAAAGCAAGAATACTGCGTTTAATATAAATAGGATGATGTGGATGCTTAAGTATAATATTCATGATTTTGAATATAGATTAGGTTATAGTATGGATCTAAGAGCAATCGCTGGTGGACCAACTTATGATAGTCAGGTTACTTTTTATGACCAATCAGTTATATTTTCTGTGAATCTAATCAATATCAATTTAGGTCCTGAAGAAACTGCTTCCCAGCAGACAAGAGCTAGACTCTATCGTTTCAGAAAAAGACCATTGGATGCAGGATATTCGACAGGGGTGAGTGGACAATAATGTTAAAAGAAAGAAACCAAACATTCAAGTTAATATTTCTATTCATAGATTTTTTAACCTCAGTTTCTAGTTTTTCAATTGCATTCATAATCAGATACTTTGTGCAAGAATATCAACTATTTATTTACTTAGATAAATGGAGTTATTTTTATCTTGGTCTATTGCTTTCAGTATCACAGATCATTGCATTCATAAGTGTAGATCTATATCATCCTAGAAGAGCACATTCTTTTTTAGATGAATTTTTTACTATTGCAACTGGTGTTATCTTAAATCTAATCATGATCCTTTCTTTGTTGTTCTATTTTAGAGAGGTAAGTTTTTCAAGACTAGTCATCTCTTATTTTATTCTAATCAATATAGTTCTTGTTACGCTGTCCCATTTTTTATTCAGAAGAGGACTTATGAACCTCAGAAAAAGAGGATACAATTTACGTAGAATGTTGATTTTAGGAACAGGAACTAACGCTCATAAGATTGCTGAAACTGTTAAGAGACATCTTTTTTATGGTTATGTAGTAAGTGGGTTTTTGGAGACAAATGAGAAACTTCCTAGTTTAAGTTTTCCAATATTAGGAAAGATTCAAAACCTAGCCGAAATCATAAGAGAGATAAAACCTGATCTAGTGATTTATGCGTTAGGCGTTCAAGAAAAAAATTATTTGAAAGAAGCGATAGATATTTGTGATAATGAAGGCGTTGAACTAAAAATTGTTCCTGGCTTTAGTGAATTCATAGCATCTAGAGGAAGAGTGGAGGGAATGGACGGAATTCCAATCATTTCCATTCGGGACATTCCCATTAGAAATGGATATAATTTATTTCTAAAAAGATCTTTTGATTTTCTATTTTCATTAGTTTTTATTTTATTATTTTCTCCTTTTTATTTGATGATAGCACTACTCATTAAACTAACGTCCAAGGGACCTATTTTTATTTTTCAAGAAAGAGTGGGACTTGATAACAAACAGTTTAAAATGATTAAGTTTAGAAGTATGTATGTTCAAGAGAAAAAAGATTCTGATACTATCTGGACAACTAAGGATGATCCTAGGGTCACACTCATTGGTCGAATCATTAGAAAACTATCGTTAGACGAAACTCCTCAGTTTTTTAATGTATTGTTTGGCGATATGTCAGTGGTTGGTCCTAGACCCGAAAGACCTTTTTTTGTAGAACAGTTTAAAAATACTCATAGGCATTATATGAGAAGACATGCTGTGAAAGCAGGAATTACGGGATGGGCACAAGTGAACGGACTTAGAGGCGATACATCTATTGAAGAGAGAATAGAGGCAGATATTTATTATATTGAAAACTGGTCGATTTTATTTGATATAAAAATCATCTTACTGACTCCATTTATTGGTCTAATTAATAAAAATGCTTATTAGAATAACAAAAATATTTGATTTATTGAAAAATAATAAAAAGAATCTTCTTAACCCCCACAAAGTGCGGGTTAAGCTATTTTCTATTTTTAGTTTTTCAATAACTCTATTCTTATTATTCTTCAATATAGTATCGTCGCAGGATAGTCCAGTTGAAAATTTTAGGTTTAGAGAACCAAATCTATTAGAATCAGATGCATTCAGTATGATTGGGGATAGTAGAACACAGTACATTTTTCAACTAGGAGCAAATAGTGACTGGGATAGCCAGTATTTTTTAGGAGAACTTCGAGGAGAATGTAGTTCTAACAAAACAACGATTCAAAATCTAGGGATTGGTGGTAGCACAACAAGAGACTGGATTTATATATTTGAGAAGGAAATTCTAAAGTTAGAGGAAATTTCGAATCGAGTGGTTCTGATGCTTGGTGGAAATGATGCAATTAGACTTTCTAATAAATTAAAGAATAAAAATGATTCTGCTACAGTAGATGAGGAATTAGAAGAAATTCACTCAAGACTTAAACTAATTATCCAAACACTATTAGACAAAGGTAAAGAGGTGATTGTTCAAACACATTTTCTTGCTAGCCCAAGAAAGAAAAGTCCTAGTAATAAAATTATTGAAAAGTATCTCATTGGACTAAACCAAAGGATCATTCGTGATTATTCTGAAAACAAAGTGGAAAAGGTTTCTGTTGCCATTATAGAACCAAAATTTCCCAGTATTTTTTTTCTAGACAATGCTCATCTCAACCAACTTGGATTCAAGGCACATGCACATTATCTGAATCTAGAATTGAAAAAAAGATGTTGGTGGTAAAAGTTTAAATACTAATACTATCGTATCACGAAAGGGATTTGTTGCAGATTATTCAGTGCAAGCATTTCCAATTCCAACATCTTTATTGTATCTAAATCCTATATAGGCAACAACAATGGAAACAGGTAGCAAAATTGTATCTAGAGTTGCAGAAAAAGGTAGATCGATTAGATAGATCGGATCAAATTTTCCATTATCATTTTCATTGAGTAGTTTTAGATCACATCTGGTTCCTGAATAGATCACTGCTTGTTCGGGCTTTAGCCAATGAGGAATGGAAAGTAACGTAGCACAATTCTGAAATGAAAAAAAGATGAGTATTAAAAAGGCTGAAAGTTTTGGCTGAGTAAATGTACTGACTTTCATCTGTTTAGAGGAGATTTTTTAGAAATTATTTCTTTTGGCAACTAACTTTCCATTTTCTTAGTCTGAACTTTATTGCATTCTTCAAGGCTTGCCTTGTTTCCATGATTGTTTTCTTCAAACCAAGAAATGTTGGGGATTGATAGATGATATCGTTAGGCAACTCAATATTGGAATTATTGCGTTCTTCATTTCACGACCTCTTTCTAGCTTCTTTACTTCTTTTACCTTACTAGTTTATAAATTTTTGTCTATCTAAATTTTGGTTTCATTCAATGAACAAATACAAAAGCAAGTTACAATTACATCAATCCTCAAAACACTTTCCTTATTCTCTCTAAGTCAATTTCTTTTGAAAGCAATTCTTGATTGAAAAAAAGGATTGCTTTATTTAAAATAATAAGACTAATAGAATCATGGGACTTATTGTTTTAGAAACTATAGCGATTTCAAAAGAGGCAGGAAAAATTGAATTAGATATTCCTGAGAGCATTCAAAAAGGAAATCACAAGGCACTTCTATTTATGCAAGAAGAAATCTCTGATGAATGGGAAGATTTTTACCAATTCTTTGGAGATTTAAACACTCAAGAAAAGAAAGAAATATTGCATTTCATAGAATTTCTTTATCAAAAAAGAAAAGACAATGAATTCATCCATCCTGATTTGCGAACTGAACTTTTAGATAGAAAGAAAGAAGCTGTTAAAGAAATGGAATTAGGAATACTACTAGACTCAAAAGAAGTATTTTCCGATATTGAGTTAAGGTTTGGAAAATAAAATACAATTTACTGCCAAAGCAAAGAAAGACTTAGAAGAATCAGTAAATTTTTATGAAGATAGAAAGTTAGGATTAGGAAAAAATTTTCTAAATACCATAAAAGAAAAAACACTTGAAATTAAATCTCAACCAGAAAAAAATCCAAGTAGTGAAGATGGAGTTAAAAAAACTAAAGTAAAAAAATTTCCATTTTATATCTATTATATTTTCAAAAGTCCTCTGGTAATAATCATTGCAATCTGGCATGTTGCACGACTTCCTTTTTCTAGAAAAGAGAGAATTAAGGATATTAATGAGTAGAAGTCTGCTTTGAATTAACTATTCGTATAACATCCTAACCCCAATCCCACCTATTAGAACAATCTCACAAAATTTCCCTTTCCCTTCAAAAGGGAAGGTCGAACTTTTTTGAATAGAAAAAGTTCGGAATATAGTTTTCTTCAAACCAAGAAATGTTGGGGTTATAGTTCAGCTAATCATAAAACTATTTACGAGTTTGATGGAAATAATTTTGAGAATATCAATTAGAGTAACTTCATTGTTCTAAAAAACAATTTTTTGAATTCAGTCAAGAATAAAATCATCAACAACTTCATTCAATGAATTCCAACTGCTCATTGCAAATTTTGTGAAGAGCAAAATTAGAAAGATTCAATATTAACTTCGTGGCATAGTTTTAGTTTTTCATCACCAGTTAGAAATATGTCTGCCCCAATGGTAATTGCAGATACAAGATGAATAGCATCAGGAGTTTTAAAATTATATTTTCCTCTTATAGATGTTGCACTATCAATTATTTCCTCGGAAATAGGAATAAATTCAAATCCTCTAGTAGAAAAGAATTTTCTATAAATTTCTATTGTTTCAGAATGGGATTCTCTCATTGGTTTTATTAAACATTCTAGTTTAGAAAGTAAAGAGCTATAAACGATTGGTTTTTCGTCACTATATTTTAATAAAGTCAATTTAGCCTTATTTTGAAACTCACCAGAACCTTCTAGTAAATAGATTATATAACATGCATCCAAATAAATTTTCATTTTTACCAAGAAGTTCTTTCACTTTGAATGATAAAATCAATTTCTTGTTTACTCTTTTGACCTGGAGGAAGAGCAGTGACATATTGAAAAAATTTTTCATTATCTTCTGTCTTAATATCATGTAGAACTCGAACTACAATCTCGACCTCACCTTTCATTCCCTCAAGTAGAGGTTCAAAAAGTAGAATATGTTTTGGATCAAGGATTGTTCCTTTTAGAATTATTGCGTTCTCCATTTCACGACCTCTTTCTAGTTTCTTTACTTCTTTTTACCTTACTAGTTTATAAATTTTTGTCTATCTAAATTTTGGTTTCATTCAATGAAGAATTGGTTCTAATTGTTAATTGTAAACTAATTATTTGCAGATTTAGCTGGAAACAAAAAGGTTTTTCATCAAAGTAAATTGACTATTTCCTTTTCCAAATTTGATAAAAAGTAAATAGAAGAGAATCAAGACGATCATCGTCGTACATTATTCTTAATTTCTCCAATGACTCTTCTTGCAATGATTCTAGACATTCCTAAAACAACCAAAGACACTCCGCAAGCGATAATAATGATTCCAAGTGATAAATATAATAAAGGAATTTTTTCCATGTAAATACCTATAGAATATTTTAATCAATGAATCGCACCTTGTCAATAATAAAATCATAAACAACTTCGTTCAATGAACAATTATCAATGAAGAATGAACAATTACTTTTAATTGATAATTGCTCATTTCTAATTGTTAATTGCAAATTTTGCGAAGAGCAAAATTTGACCTATTTTCTTTTCTTCCAGATAAATTCACGGTAGCAAATGAGTGCAGTTGAAACAGATAATACAATCATGAACGGCTCGGCAAAATGTTTGTATTCTTTAACAGTAAACAACAAAGCAAATAGAAGCCCAACAATCAGAGAGCCTAACACGAAAATTAACGAATCATTATCAATCACTTAGTCTTTGTTTCTAATTGTTTTTTTACTTCTTTCCCTATCATCCCGACTAGACCTTTTGCCATTAGTGCTAGCCCACCAACAAAAACAAACACTCCGCATAGAAGAAACCACAATGGCATCTGTTCCATTCTTATCACCTCATAAGAATTTTTGTCTAGTTCCCAATAAATGTCAAGCGATAAAAAGATGAATGAATAACTTCTCTCAATGAACAATTATCAATGAAGAGTGAACAATTAAAAAAGCAAGTTATAGTAGATGAATCCTCACAACAGTTTCTTTATTGTATTACGTCAATTTATTTTGAAAGCAATTCTTGATTGATAAAAAAAGGATTGCTTTATTTAAAATAATAAAGCTAATAGAATCATGGGACTGATTGTTTTAGAAACTATAGCGATTTCAAAAGAAGCGGGAAAAATTGAATTAGATATTCCTGAGAGCATTCAAAAAGGAAATCACAAGGCACTTCTATTTATGCAAGAAGAAATCTCTGATGAATGGGAAGATTTTTACCAATTCTTCGGAGATTTAAACAATCAAGAAAAAAAGGAAATATTACATTTCATAGAATTTCTTTATCAAAAAAGAAAAGACAATGAATTTATCCATCCTGATTTACGAACTGAACTTTTAGATAGAAAGAAAGAAGCAATAAGAGAAATAGAATTGGGCTTA
This sequence comes from Leptospiraceae bacterium, assembly GCA_033762425.1. Classification (GTDB taxonomy): domain Bacteria; phylum Spirochaetota; class Leptospiria; order Leptospirales; family Leptospiraceae; genus JANRLP01. Next base: position 1,094 of record JANRLP010000112.1, on the reverse strand, counting down.
CTACTAGACTCAAAAGAAGTATTTTCTGATATCGAGTTAAGGTTTGGAAAATAAAATACAATTTACAGCTAAAGCAAAGAAAGACTTAGAAGAATCAGTAAATTTTTATGAAGATAAAAAGGTAGGATTAGGAAAAGATTTTCTAAATACCATAAAAGAAAAATCACTTGAAATTAAATCTCAACCAGAAAAAAATCCAAGTAGTGAAGATGGAGTTAAAAAAACTAAAGTAAAAAAATTTCCATTTTATATCTATGACTCTACTGCAAAAACCCTTCAAAGGGTCTTTTTGTGGGGTTGCCACCCCACAAGCCCCGCATTTGTAAATTAAAATGAACTATATTTTTATTGGTTATTTTGAATTTATGTAAATAAAATATTTCATAACTTTATATAAAATTCTCACTTTATTACTTTTTGCAGGAACGTCATCTATTATATTTTCAAAAGTCCTCTAGTAATAATTATTGCAATCTGGCATATTGCACGACTTCCTTTTTCAAGGAAAGAGAGAATTAAAGATATTAATGAGTAGAAGTCTGCTTTGGATTAAACAACTTCTCTCAATGAACAATTATTAATGAAGAATGAACAATTACCTCCAATTGATAATTGCTCATTTCTAATTGTTAATTGCAAATTTTGCGAAGAGCAAAATTTGACCTATGGTCCAGAGACACAACGTACATAACTGTTAGAGGTCTTACCGTCGTAGGCCACAACGCCATTGCTGAAGACGACGTACCACGCGCCCGTACCACCCAGCACGAAGGAAGAGGAACTCCAATAACCGCTAGCAAACGTTGCAGGAAATGCAGTTGTGTTTATGGTTGGACTGGAAGTTCTAGTCAAATCAATAATGGTTCTTAGTTCATTGGCACTGGGAAGCCTCCACGATCTAGAAGCTAAAGACATTGAATTGCAATAGTTTAATGCATTCGTCCATGAGTATGTCCCTGCACTTCCAGTTGTACAGGTTGTGCCTGAAAGACCAGCACTGCATTTTTGCCAGACCAGCCCAGTGGCTTGGTCTGTGACTGTTCCATTGGAATTGTCAGTGAAGGTTGTGGTAGGAGTGTTGTTTGTTCCGGAAA
>JANRLP010000111.1:0-65114 GCA_033762425.1 Leptospiraceae bacterium | reverse complement strand
GGATGACCTTTAAATGAACATCTACTTCTTGCCCAAATAAAATCAATTTCAATACTTTCTGGAATCAATCTCTCAGTAATTAACTTCACATAATAGTCTGAGCCTGCTGACCAAATTCCTATGGAATATTTCTCAAATACTTTATGGATAAATTCTCTGAAATAATTTCTTTCATAAACATAAAAATGAAGCACTTTGAACGAATGTTTTTCATATTTTCTATGATCACTTGAATGAATCAATGTTTCATCTAAATCTAAAACTAAAAGTGGTTTATCGAGATTATTTGGTATAGGATCTTTGTTTACTTGTATCATTGAATGAATTGGTAAAAAGAGATAAGCATCATCTCCGTTGAAATGATGCTTTCGTTGAATTTATTTTTTTCGTTCTACTGGTTTAATTGTTTTGATTACTTTAAGATCATCACGTTGCATCACACGAATCACTGTTTCTTCTTGTTCAGATTGTTTACCAGTTAGAAAGATTTTATCTTTAAAGAAAGAAACCTCAGAGTTAGTATTCACGGGTTCACTACTTCTAGAATCTAAACTCATATCCAAATTGAATCTAGAGAAATAAACCTTATCATTAAATTTTTCAAAAGCATATATCTTATTGTCTCTATAGATTAACTGAGATCTCCAAAAAATTTCTTGTTTTGAAACATACTTCTGAGCTAGTTTTTCTTCATCTAAATAGACAAGTCTATGAACTCTCTCTTTTGGTCTTTTACCATCAAAGCCGATAACTACAACTCCACCTTGAACTACATGAAACTCCTTACCGCAAATATTGGTATAAGGACTTTTATAGATAGAATCAATGTTTACCGCATCTAACATCCAAAGCTCATTTGTATAATGGCCATCATCTTCGTATGCAATTAGTCTTAAGAATAAAATCTTTTCTCCAATCACATTATCACTTTTTTGCTCTTTCTCTTTTTCCCTGGCTTTGAGTTCATTAACTTCTTTTTTAAGTTCTTTCACTTCAACTGAATCTTGTTTCTTTGCCTTCTCTACTGGTGTTTCTTTTTTTTCAATCTTCTCAGTAGTTTTTTCCTTCGTTACTTCCTTTGCCTTTTCAACCTCTTTAGGCTTTTCAACTGGCTTGCTATCCTTTACAGCAGCAAGCTCTTCTTTCTTAGTGGGAGTTTCAGGCTTTACAATAGGAACTTCTTTTTCAGGAACCTTCTCATCTGTTTTGGTTTCAGGAGTTACAGTCTTTGGAGAGTCTGGAGTTTCAGGTTTTTTCTCTTCTTTAATCTTAATGAGTTCCTCATCCTCTTTCTTTCTCTCTGTAATAACCTCTTCTATCTTTTTGGCGAGTTCTGGACCGTTCTTCTTCTCTTCAATGACCTTGCTCACCTCAGTTTCCAATTCGTCTAAGATAATTTCTTGACCGGGCTCTCTGATGGAACTTAGTTCCAAAGGAATTACTATCTGTGTGTTTCCCGCCCATTCTTTGAAATTTTTTGCAATTCCGACTTTTTTGGAATTCATTGCCATAGTAGCATTTTCTGTATATTTAGATTCAAAATAACTTTTATCTTTTCTATACATCCCATTATAATAAAGTACATATAGAGCAATTGTATCAGCACTCTCTTCATTAAAATCAAAAGCATCCTGAACATAGCCCGAAACAATTCTAAATATAGAATTGATATGCCCATAACTTGCTTCATCACTAATGGATAATATATCTGCACCAAACAATTTCGAATCATTTGCGGGATAACGTTTTGCACTCACACCTTTAAATGAATGACTTTCTTCAGGGCTTGCAGTGACACTATTTGCTAGTCTTCTACCAATATTTTCTTGTACGCTTCTAGTAGCTCTATCCGCCCTATTCCTGTTACGGTTTTGAAAATCAAATTTTCCAACGCGTTTGATTTCTTCTTCCTGAAGTCTAGGCTTTTCTTGTGCATAACTTAATGTAATAAAAAATGCAGTGAATAGGATATATCTCATTTGGAACCTCTTTTCTTTTCTGTGGGTTTAAAAGTTTTATTCACTTTTAAATCAGTTTTATTTAGTACAGTGATGCTAGTTGAGTTAGCTCCTTGGAGCTTAGATGTAAGAAAGATTTTATTCTTATTGAAAGTAACATCTGAGTTCATGAATACTGGCTCAGAACTTCTTGACTCAAGATCAAGGTTATTATTGAATCTACTCAGATGCACTTTCTCTTTGTAGTTTTCAAAAGCATAAATTTTTCCTTCATGAATTATGAGATGAGATCTGAAATAAATTAATTCCTTACCTGACTTTTTATAGACAAGATTGTTTTCATCCAAAAGAACTAGATTATGAGTTGTTGTATCTAGATTTGTTCCTTCAAAACCAATTACAAGAATTCCAGTTGGTAAAACTTTGAAGTCTCTTCCACAAATATTCACAAAAGGACTTTTGAAAAGCCCCTCTTCTTTGTCTGGATCCAACATCCAAAGATCATTTGTATAATGACCATCATTTTCATACTTCACAACTTGTAGAAAAAGAATTTTTTCCCCAAGTACATTCTCACTCTTTTCTTCTTTATCTTTCTTTTCTTTTTTGAGTTCTTCTAACTCTTTAAGTTTTTGAGCTAGCTCTTTTTGTTTTTCTGCCTCAGACTTAGAGTCAGTTTTAGTTGGATCTTTTTTATCATCTTTCTTATTAGGATCTTTTGAATCTACAACATCTGTTTTTGATTTAGGATCCTCTGACTTTAAACTTGAAGAATCTTTTGGATTCTTAGAAGTTTCTGATTTACTGGTCTCTTCTTTTTTATCAGTTTTAGACTTATCTTTCTCAGAATCTTTTTTTGAGTCTTTAGAGTTCTTATCAGCTAGTTCAGACTTAGGTTTATTTTTTTCTTCTAGCTTATTTTCTTTCTCAGATAACTTTTTATCTTTCTCAATGATTTCTTTTTTTTCTTCAGCAATTGCTAGTTTTTCTTTTTCAATCTCTTGTTTCTTTTTAACAAGTTCATCTATCTCATCTGATTTTTTGTTTGGATCCTTCTCTTTAATAAGTTCCTCTTTAGCAATTACAACTTTCTCATCCTCTAAAAGTTTTTTCTCTTTTTCTTTCAGTGACGATTTTTTTTCATCTAAGATAATTCTTTCTTCTTTAGTTTTATTGGAAATGAGTTTGTCTAAATCAGTTTTTTTATCTTTATCTGTTTTGTCAGTAACCTGTTCAGAAGATTTTTCTAGTTCATCAATGGTAATATCTTTTTTCTTTTCTTTTAGAATATTCTTTTCTAGAGGAATGATGATCTGAGTGTTTCCTGGCCAATCCTTATAAGATTTACCAATCCCAACTTTTGAAGTGACTAGTGTTTTCGAAATTTCCTTGATATAGTTATCAGAAAAAAATTTCTTATCACCTCTATGTAATGAATTGTAGTATAAAACAAAATACGATAGAGTAAGTGCATCCTGCTTATTATAGTCATAAGCTGATTCTATATAGGAAGAAATTACCCTAATTACTGAATTAATATGACCCACTTTGAAATTTTTTTCAAGAGTAATTACATCCCCAGAAAACAATTTAGAGGTTGGATCGTAATAACGCTTAATATCCACTCCCTCTTCGGTTTCTATGGGAACTTTTTTTTCTATCTTTGCAGTTAGCTTTCGTCCTGTAGTGAAGTTTTCATTTTTGAAATCTACATCCGCTCTTTCATTTGATTTATTGATAAATCTAGCAGGAGGAGATTTTTTTACTTCTTTTTCATTAGGTTTAGGAGCTTCTTCAGCTAGTATAAAAATTGTAAAAAATAAAAATAAAAAAAAGTTTATTCTCGATCTAAACGAATAAATGGACATGGGCACCCTCTACTGCTACTATTCGACATTTTAGGTAGGATTTCTACAAGTATAATCTTTAGTTTTTTTAGAACAAATTGGTTTTAGCGAATCAATTGAATAATCATATTCAGCTTTTCAGCCGTTTGGATTACATCTTGGATTTTATTTTTATCTATCAAGATTGCATTGGAGCTAATCTCTTCAAGGATGATTTTTTTACCTTTGATCTGCCCAACTAATAGCTCCATAACATGAGAATCAGTTGTTTTCACAAGAACACAGTCCTCTGTGACCACGATGATTGGTAAATTTTTACTCCAATCGTCAAACAAGAAGATTAGATTTTGTGCTAGATCAGCTTTACTAGATTCTCTCAAAAATTGAATGAATATATTTGGATCATAGCCCAATAGGATTCCTTGTTGAAAAGCATCCTTAGTCAAAGAGAAAGTATATACCCTATCAAAATCTTTTAGCTCAGTGAAAACTTTTAAAAGATGAATCCCAATCATTGAACATTTCTCAGGAAAAGCAATGATTGAAAAATCAGAATTGATAGTAATCCCACCTTTCTCAGTAACTCTAGGAATTGGTTTATTTTGAAAATAATGCTTACCTAGGTCAGAAAGAACTAGAAATCGATTTGGGTATTCCACTTCTAAAAGACCAAAAAGGTGAAGATAGAAGATTGAACTCATGATTTCTTTTCTGAGATCAGCCAAATCCGTTTCAAAAGTTTTGATTTTAAATCCAGGAGAAAAGACTAGGTTTTCACGAACAACATTCGCAAATAAAACGGAGAGATTCACTCTAGACATTTCAAGAATGATCTTTACGCATTTATCCAATATTGGCTTATCATAAAAAGGAACTTCTATTGCTGAAAAAACCTCAGGAGGATTGAATCTTCTAGACCTTATTTCATTGACTTCATGAATCACAGTATTCATTACTTCAAAAATATCTTTTTTCTGGAATCCATCAATATCACCTGTTAAGATTACATTCTCACCCTTGATATCTACAAGACCTAGAATTCTGAGTATCGGAAGAATCAATTCAATTTGATAAACCTGTCCTTTCTCAGGAAAGATATCAATGTCTGGTTTGAGTAAATCTTGTTCTGTTCTTTTGTTATCTGCTTGTTTGATTTTTCCCGACTTAGCAAGACTCAAACCTTTTCTAGAAACAAACGAGATCATTTTTTTAATATTGAGAAAGAAGTCTAAATCATTTTTTGCAAACTTTTCTTGCTTCTGTTTTGTTCCTTTTTTTACGGAAGGTAGAAGAGTATTTGTTTGGAGATGATTTAAAATCTCCTTAGGTAGAGTGATGATCCTAATAAATTTTTCATCAATATAGTAAGTATCAATAACCAAATGTCTTTCAATCAATTTAGGAATGATTTCTTCAAATTTTCCTCTATGGAAATGAATATAGTTTCTAAGAATCTCTACTTCAATGATTCCACCATGAGTGAAAATTTGCAAAATCACATCTCTTTCTAAATCTTCTAGTGAAGCTAGGTTTGCAGAAATTCCTTCTGAGCTGAATGCAAATTTAAAAAATGAATCAGCAGATTCAATTTTTTTGACCCCAATGGATTTTGCAAAGTCTGTTGAAATAGATGCAACAGGAAGCTTGGACAACTGTCTATCAAAACCTAAACGAAACTTCTCACCTTTTTGATTCAGGTCCAGTTTGATGAGAGAGGCTATTTCTTCGTATGCATGGTATTTATCTAGATTATTGGTTAATCTCTCTCTGTTCTTTCTTTGATAAAGTAGGTTATACTTTCTGAGAACGCTCAGCTCCATTTCCACGTTCAAAGGGGGAAGATTTACTTTGCGAACAATCTCACCAAGTGTCTGAACATTTTTATTTTTTAAAATTTGTGTGAAGATTGTAACTTGGAGTGGAGTTAGTTTTTCTAGGATTCCTTTAAGAAGGAATTCATCCTTAAAAGTAGAAATGAGTTGAGATAGAGAATGTTTTTTGTCCTTACCAGTGAATTTTTGAACATTCCAAATTCCGGCAATTTTTTTTAATTCAACTAGGTCAAGCTTGGAAAGTTCTTGAACCAGTACGCTTTCATTCTCCATCGGTAACACAGTCAAAATTTCTATTATAGGGGTTTTTGTAAACGAAAAAACTTCTGGAAAAGTTTATTATGAATTAAAATATTGAGCTTATGAGACTGCATTTAAAGGGAGGGGTTCTGACTTTTCTTTTCTGTATCTCAATCTTTTGTGAAGAAAATCCTTGGTCACATGGACTATTCAAAAGAATTATCAATAGGAAGCATATTAACCATCTAATCTTAGAAACAAGAATAGATCATTATCGCCTAACGCTTATTGTTAGTGATCGTTTCCCATATAATTACAAATCAGCACAATATCCGTTTTTTTTTAGATTTAAGACTTTAGAAGAAGCTCTAAAAATGCAAAAAATTTTTGATAAACATCTAGATTCAGGAGAAGAGATTAAACTTTTCCTAGAAGGCTCGCAAATAATGGAATTTGAGCTATTAGGAGCAAAAAAAAATTGATTCAATATGCTTTGAATGAGATAGAAATTTTAGAAATTCTTTCTGCATTCGCAAGCATTGAACTCGAACCTACTTCAGATAAGGATAAGATTAAATCTGCATGGAAAAAGAAGGTCAGTAATTTTCATCCCGATAAAGCAAAAACTGAAAATGAAAAATCTACATATCACACAAGATTCATCGAAATCGGTAAGGCTAGAGATGTATGCCTTGAAGCAACTGAAATCTCAGATCTACTTATTCAACTAAAAACAATAAAAACAGAATTTATTCCTGAGAAAATTCCTGAAAGATTTTTTTCCAAAGATGAACTTGAAGAAGAGTGGAAAGAATTTGTGAAAGATGAAAACTCCTATTTCAATCTATTGGATTCATCTATCCTTTCATTAAGAGCATTAGCAAAATTAATTCTGTATTCAATATTTTTTTTTATTGGATTTTCTATCTTTTTTGGTATCATCATAGCTGGTCTACTCAACCTATTCACAAATCATGTGGATATCTCCATTGTTGGTTGGATGTTAGGTATTACGATTTTAATAATAATATATTTCCAAATTCAAGAATACTTTATAGTCCTTGGGAAAGAAACTCTAACTACTCTCTCTAAGACTGGTTTTCCTTTGAAATTTTTTTTCATTCTTTGGTTTTTAGGCAATTTGATTTCTGTTTTATCAATCATCTATGATAAAGACTTGGGATTATTTCTTTTTTTAGCAGTGAATTTACTTTTTTTTCTTCTATACAATAACTTATTTGAAAGTCTTTCAAAGATTGAAGAAGAATTAAAACGTATTAGAGAAAAATTTGATTCAGATCAAATTTCATTAAAAGCAAAGAATAGATTCAAAGTTTAGTAGAATCATTTTCTACCAAGTTCAACTAAGTATTCACTCATTTCCAAAATACTTTCGGGAAGTTTTTGCTTCGAACTTTTTTGTAAAAAAGAATTTGGGAACAAAAATTCATTTGCTCCATCTCTTAGTAAACTTCTTCCACCTTCATTGTACAATGAGTTTTCTGAATCAAAAACATAAATATCTCTGTTCTGAGAAATTGCATGAGTAGCAGAAGACATTGCACCTGATTTTAAGGGAGATTCCATAATGATTAGTGCCTTGCAAAGTCCAGTGATGATTCTATTTCTTTCGGGAAAAGACCATTTTCCAATTGGTGAATGAAATCTATTTTCAGTTATAATAATTGTATTTTCTTTTTTCTTTAGAGCTTGGTATAAATCTTTATTCTCTCTTGGATATTCTTTATCGAAACCAGTTCCCATTACCCCGACTACAGGAATTTCTTTTTCAAGACATGAGAACATCGCTTTTCGATCAATACCCAATGCAATTCCCGAAACCAATGATGCATTTTCAGAAGAAAAATATTTTGGAAGTTCTTCACATGCATCTAATGAAATTTTGGAAGGTTTTCTTGTTCCCACAACAGCAATGAGTTTTTCTTTTAAGACTTTGATATTTCCTTTATAGAAAAGAACTAGTGGTGGATTATAAATTTCTTTAAGTAGCTCAGGATAGTCTTTTGAAAAATAGGTAAGAATATTTATGTTATGTTTTTGGATCAAGCCCAACTCAAAATTGGATTTTGCTTGTACTAGTTCAAGATAGTCTTTTGAAAAAATTTTACGAACTAGTTCCAGAACTTCTGAACTGGAACTCAGTTTGTTCAATAGTTCATATTTCCAAAGAAATGAACTTATCTTTCTATCACTTAAAACGAAACTCTCTGTTACTTCAATTTGGACCACCCGCTTTCCTCTCTTGAATTTTTTTCAAATTTCGCATAACGTTCTGATAAGAAGTGTTCTTAGCTAGATTTTCAGTTATCTTTCCCGTTTTATGAAAATCTTCAAGTTGAGATTTTATTTTTTGGTATTCTGTCTCCGCTTCAGCTTCTTTTCCAAGTCTATACAAAAAATTTGCATAGGTAAATCTTACTGGGATATTCTCTTCTTCTCTAAGATCTTGGGTATTTTTTTCAAGAATGAACTTTAGGATTCTCATCGCCTTTTCAGTATCATTGTATCCCGCTGCCTCAATTCCATCAATGAGTCCATCGTTTTCGGAAGAATCAAAATAGATCAAAGCTAGTTGGTAAGGATATCTTAGATCTGAAGAATTCTTTCTAGTAAGTCCTGAGAATAGCTTCACTGCAATCGTTCTTTTCTCTTTATCCCAACCTCTATCCCTAGAAGCATTAGCATAGGAAAGAGCAGTTTCAAAGAGTAAATCATCATCCATCTCTTTCCATTTTAATGCTTTTTCAAAAAAGGCAATTGCGGTTTCAAATTTATGAATTTCAGGAGTTGGATTCTCCATTGTATCTGTTGTGTTCTCAATTCTTTCTGCAACTGCTCGGGAATACTCCTCGGTACTTTTTTCAAAGCTTCCCACTTTCATATAAGCTCTAGCAATTCTCCAAGAAAGTGCTCCTGCTTCTTTTGTTTTTCTTGCAAGTTTTCTGATTTCCTCATCTAGTTTTTGGATTTCAGCTTCTTGCAATCCAAGTTTGTCTTTCCATTTCTCTAGTTCTTTTTCAGAAACATTGGGCGAGGAAAGTTTTTTCCTGATATTGTCTTTTCCTAATTCTTGTAATTTTTCACAAGAAACCAAACTGAGTGCAATGATATTGATGAGAAGTAATCTATTCATCCCTTGAGTCTCTAGATATATAGTGTATAGAAAAGCGAATTTTTTCCGATTTTTTGAAGTTTTTTTTCTTTTTTTAGAGGATAGACAATTAAACTAGTCTTATATGAATTCAGTTCTACCTAAAGTAGGCTATTTACTTTTCTTAGTCATTTTCTCTTGCAATCAAAATGAAAAACTAGTTGCAAAGAAAGACCAATGTAAGATCTATGAAGCCCTCTACTCTTCAACTGTAAACTCAGCTACAAGCGCAGCAATCAATGCAAGCCAATCAACCAAGGATGCACTTCTCTTAAATTATTTAATTTGTCGTAGAGAAGTGAATCTAATTAGAAAAGAACCTTTTGCAATTAAGTTTTAGCTATTGTTTGAGAATCTTATTTCTAGATTTTTTTGCTTCTTCAAAATATTTTTCCCAAAAGCCAACTGACTGAGATTCAGGAAGCTCAAAAACATCAACTAGCTCTGAAAGTCTTGCTTGGAACTCTTTTAAGGAACGATGAATTGCTGTTCTATTAGATGTAATAATTGCTTCCCACATTTCTGGATTGGAACCAGCGATTCTAGTCATATCTCTAAACCCTCCTCCTGTTAATGAAAGAGGAGAAGATTCTGTATATTCCATTACCTTTCTATTTCCATAAGACCATTTTGCAAGTAATGAAGAAAGAATGTGAGGTGAATGAGAGAGATAAGCTAGAACTTCATCATGGTCTTTTGCTTCTATTTCCACAGTTGTGGAACCAAGCTCTTGCCAAAAATGATCTATCGTTTTTTTAGAAGTTTCTTTCACCAAATTTGGTGAGGTTAGAATACAAAGTTTGCCTTCAAACAAACTATCTGTACCAAATTTTGCACCAGAATGTTCAGATCCTGTCATTGGATGAGAAGATAGATAGTTATGCACTTTAGAAAATTTTGATTCTACCTTTTCAATAATTTTTTTCTTAGTAGAACCAAGATCAGTAATGAGTCCAGTGTAATCATCGGGAATAAGATCAATTTTTGAACAGGTTAGATCAATAGGAAGAGCAAAAATAATAAAATCAAATTCATTCCAACGGTTATCAAGTAAGAATTTTTTTTCTAGAATCAATTCATCAGTAATATTCAAACTTTTCGCTTCTTCTAAACTAGATTGCGTACGAAGAATTCCTGTGATCTTTCCTTTGAAATGTTTCTTCTTAAGTGACATCGCAATTGAGCCACCCATGAGCCCAAGACCATAAATGAGAATGCTTTGAAATGAGGTTTTCACTGAATTGGTTCTCCTGCTGGATATGAGCCAAGTACCCTGAGATAAGTAGTGTTTTCTCTGAGCACGTTTAATATTTCCGAAATTACTTTATCCTTCTCATGTCCAAGAAAATCAATAAAGAAATTGTATTCCCAAGGATTTCTTCTAGTTGGTCTAGATTCTACCTTTGTTAGATTGATGTTTCTATCATAGAACGGTTTCAATGCTTGTACTAATGCACCAGGTTTATCTGAAACTGAAAACACAATCGAAGTCTTATCTTTACTTGTTGGCAATGCTTGAGATTTACCTATGATTAAAAATCTAGTGGAATTGTTAGGTAGGTCTTCGATGTTCTCACGAATGATTTCAAGTCCATATATCTCAGAGGCAATCTTGGAAGCAATGGCTACACCTTCTTTTTTTTCAGCTACCATCAATGCAGCCTTTGCGGTGGAAGATGTTTCAATTATCTCACAATTGGCAAGATTAGCTGCGATCCAATTCTTACATTGGGAGTTTGCTATCTTAATTCCATAAAGAGTTTTGATCTTCGAAAGATCATTTTCAAAGCCAAGCAAACAAAGAGAAATTTTAATGTATATTTCTGAATAGATTTGTAGTTCAGAATTTAGAAGCATATCTAATGTAGAATTAACAAGTCCTTCACTAGAATTTTCAATGGGAACTACTCCATAATCACATCCACCAGACTCAACTGCTCTAAATACCTCAGGGATCGATGGAAATTGAACTGAAGCAACTGATGCCCCAAACCTTGCTCTAACAGCTTGGTGAGAAAAAGAACCTTCGGGTCCAAGATAACCAACATCTAAACCCTTTTCAATTGCAATTGAACCTGACATGATTTCACGATAGATAGAAGTAAGTGCTGAATCAGAAAGTGGTCCTTTGTTTAGTCGTTTGATTTTTTCATAGACATCTTTCTCTCTGTCGGGTCTATAAATTGGCTCACCATTCTTACGTTTCTCTTCTCCAATCAGTGAAGCAAGTCCCGCTCTTTCTTGAATTTTTTCAATAATGATTTCGTCTAACGCATCAATTTTTTTTCTAAGTTCTAGAATATTCTCATTCATTCACTTCTTCCTTAGCTAAATTATCTAGACTCTCAAAGTTTAACTCTTTGACATCAATTGGTGCTGGTAAATCTGAAAGTTTATTCAGTCCAAAATGTAATAAAAACTCTGAAGTAGTTGCATACAATGTAGGTCTTCCCGGTACTTCTTTTTGACCAACTGGCTTTATCAATTTTTTTGCAAGTAGAGTTGTAATCATTGCTCGGGAAGCAACTCCACGTAGTTCATCAATTTCTGGAAGAGTAATTGGTTGTTTATACGCAATAATGGAAAGTGTTTCCAGAGTGCTTTTAGAAAGTGTTTCCCTTCTTCTTTCTTTAAAAATAGTACCTAATACCTTATGATACTTTTCGTTAGAAAGAAATTGATAACCACCAGCTATTTCTGCTAAAACAAAGCCTCCATCTTTTTCACTATAATCCAAAATTAGTTCATCTAAAAAAGTTCTTACCTCAGTTTTTTCAATTCCAATTGAATCAGCAATATTTGCTAGTTTAACTGGTTCAGCAGAAAGAAATATAAGTGCTTCAATTAAACCTTTGTAATAATTTTCGTTTTTTTCGTGTTCCACTAGTCTTTACTCTACAAGTTGGATTTTAATATCCCCAAACATTCTATGTTGCAAAATCCTAACTCTTTTTAGCTTAACAATTTCTAATAGAGCAAGAAAGCTATAAACAATATCATAAGTGTCTGGTTCTTTAGATTGAAAAATTTCAGAAAAATGAATTTCCTTTCTAAACATTAACATGTCTTCAATGAATTTTAGTTTATCGCCAATGGAATATTTTGAATCAGCAATGAGTAAGGAAGGTGATTCTTGATTTGCAGAACCTCTAGTAATGATTTGGTTGAATGCTGAGATTAAATCGATTAGGTCTAGGTCTAACCAGTTCTCATCTCCAGGAAAATCAATGAGAATTTGATCTGACTCTCTTCTAAAAACACAAGAACGAACAAGATCAATTTCAGAAAGTCGATTGGCTGCAATCTGGTATTTTTTATGTTCAAGAAGTTTATCTACTAATTCTTTGGGAAGGGTTGGCTCTGAATCAATTTCATCAAATCCAGGATTGGGAAGTAGAGCTTTAGATTTGAAATAGACAAGGCTTGCAGCCATTTTTGCAAATTCGGAACTTAGTTCGATGGGAAGATTCTTAGCTAGTTTGAGAAAAGTAAGAAAATCTTCAGTAATTCTAGCAAGAGAAACTTCAAAAATATCTACCTTATAACTTTCTATCAGTGACCATAAAACAGAAAGTGGACCGCTGGACTGTTCTCCATTCCCAGCACTCCAGCTAACAACATAAGGAACGTCTTCCCTTAATTCCTCAGTTGTCTCCATTTGTGATTAAAGACCAAGAGCTTTAGCTGCTGCCTGTTGCAAACGTTCGGGTGGAAAGGGTTTAACAACAAAGTCTTTGACTCCCATTTTGATTGCTTTCGCTAGAAGGTCTTCTTGACCAAGTGCAGTTACCATGATTACTTTTGCTTTTGGATCCATTTTGATGATTTCACTGGTAGCAACAATCCCATCCTTTTCACGCATTGTGATGTCCATTGTTACAAGATCCGGACGCAGCAATTTATATTGTTCAATTGCTATATTGCCGTTCTCAGCTTCTCCAACGATGGTGTGCCCTACTGCGGTTAGCGCCTCTTTAACAAGAGTCCGCATAAACTTAGCATCGTCAACAACCAAAATTCTAGCCATTTTAATTCCCTCTTTCCTTTATGATTCGTATCATTTGTGGAACAATCTCCTCTAATGGAACCACATGGTCTATTCCACCAAGATCAATTGCTTGGCGGTTCATTCCGAATACCACCGAAGTTTTTTCATCTTGAGCAATAGTTGCCGCTCCCTTCTCTTTGAGTCTTTTCATTGCCTCAGCACCGTCTTTTCCCATTCCAGTCATGATGATCCCCAGAAGTCCAGAACCATAGTGTGCATTGAGGCTGTCAAAAGTTACATCTACAGAGGGTCTGTGTCCATTAACTTGAATACCCTGTTCTAATTCAATTGAAATATTATTATCACGCTTATGAATTTTCATATGATGATTTCCGGGAGCAATATAGGCTGTTTTAGTCCTTACTACCTCTCCGTTCTCAGCTTCTTTAACCTTTATCTTTGAAAGTTCAGCAAGTCGCTCAGCAAAAGCTTTAGTAAATCCTGCTGGCATATGTTGTACTACAAAAATTGGGTAATCAAAATCAGGTGGAATCTGTTTAAAAACAGTTTGCAAAGCATTGGGTCCACCTGTTGAAGTTCCAATTGCTACTGCTTTGATAGAAAGTTTTTTTGTCTCAGGAAAATTGCCTACCTTTACTTTAACTCTTTCTTTAGTAGGTAAATTTTTCTTACTTTCATGATCAACAATTCCACGAACCTTAGACTTCAAAAGAAATGCGATTTCTTCAAGTGCCATCTGGCTTTCACTAGAAGGTTTAGGCACAAAATCAAAAGCACCATTTTCAAGAGCTTGGAAGGTTGCCTTAGCTCCATGTTGTGTAAGAACAGAAATCACAACTATGGGTATTCTAATATTCTTCTTAGCAAGTTCTTTGAGTGCAGTGAGTCCATCCATGATGGGCATCTCAATATCTAGAGTAATTACATCCGGTTTCAATCTTTCAGCTAGATCGATACAATCAAGACCAGTTTTTCCACTTGCAATTACTTCAATATCTCCATCGGATTGAAGAAAATCAGTAACTACAGTTCTCACTAGAACTGAGTCATCAATTACAACTGCTCTAATTTTTTTCCCGCCCAAAAGATTAACCTAATCGCCCAATCAATTTAACAAGCTCATCGAAATCAGGAAGAAAGATTAGATTACCAATCAGATTATCTCCCTCATAGATAAACTCTGTATTCATACTCAAGAATTTAGTTTTCTCGGGTTTAACAATATCCAAGACTTCGGGAAAATTTCCTGTTACAACTTCAGGAACAGATGGCATGATCTGTGCTTTAGCTTTATTAGAAAGTGAATTCAATACACTAGCACAAACTATATTAGAAATTTCTTGTAGAACGGAAAGTGCATCCTCCGAAAGTTTTTTCGCAAGGTCAGAAGATTCATTCAATCTTAAAAGTTTATTTGATAATTCTCTTCCTTTTTCTTCCGAGAACATCATTAATAAATTTCCATTGAGTTCACCATTGATTCTAACTTTCATCCCAAAATAATCAGAAAGAGGATCTCTTACTTCTGATACAAGTCCTTCTTTGTCAGTTAATTGTATCTCTGGCATATATAGCTCAACGTTAGAACCAACTAGTTGAGAAAGAACTAAACCAGCATTCATCATTCCAGTATTTACTACTGATTCTAGTTTTCGAATCTGTGCTTTGGAAAGCATTTCATCAATTGGTCTGTCAATTAAGGTTTCAATTCTAGACTCAGTTTCACTGGAAAGACTTTTTAAGATTTCTCTAGCCTTAGCTCTATCTTCATCTTCACTTGAAACACTTACAACTTCTTCTTGCATTACCTGTAGTTGCTCTTCTCTTTCCACAGAGGCAGAACGTTCCACTGCTACTTCAGTTTCAGCATTAACTTCATCGAGTGTTTTAATCTCTAAAACTTCTGGTTCTACAATAATTTCTGGTTCTGGTTCAATTTCACGAATCACTTGAACTTGCACAGGCAATCTTTTCTTGTCAGACTTATCTTTAGTCTTTCTTCTGCTCTTATCACTGAGTGCCATTTCCAAAAGTTTATTATTATATAAATTTGTTGGACTAAGTGTTTTATAAATCGTTGAAGAGGCATTAACATCAATGCTCCTCGAAGTGTTTAAACGATTCATCTCTTTTCCATCTGAAATAGAAATTTTATTTGCGTTACTAGAAGCTAGTTCAATCAAACCCTGTATATCCAGTACTAGAATGATTGTTCCATCACCCATGATAGAAGCACCAGTTAGTCCTTGGATGTTTTTGAAATTTTTCTCCAAAGTTTTGATTACTGTTTCATGTTTACCAATAAGATCATCTACAATAAAACCTAGTTTTCTTGAATTGAAATTCACGATTACAACTGGAAACTCTTCAATATTAGGATGTTCTGAAAGTCCAATGATTTTATGCAAACGATAGATAGGGAGAACTTCCCCTCTTAGGTTGATGATTTCATGACCTTCTAAAGTATTGATTTGATCTTTTTTCACACGAATTGTTTCAAATACTTCAGAGAGTGGAAACGCATAGATTTCTTCTTCCATGGAAACTAGAATGGATGGAATGATCGCAAGTGCTTGAGGAAAACAAAGTGTAAAAGAGGTGCCTTGCCCTTCAACAGTGTTGATTAGTATCTTGCCTTTGAAATCTTGGATGAGTTTATTTACAACATTCATCCCCACCCCTCTACCAGAAATATCCGTGATCTCAGCAGCAGTTGAGAAACCAGCAGAAAAAATAAACTGATAGATATCATTATCAGAAAGATTTGCAGCATCATTTTGAGTAACTAAATTGTTTTCAATTGCTTTCTTTAAAATCCTAGCCTTGTTTAAACCTCTACCATCATCACGTATTTCAACCATGATGTTGTTACCACCTTGGTATGCATTCAACTCTACAGTACCAAATTCAGACTTTCCAACTTTTAATCTTTCTGCTGGTGTTTCCAAACCATGATCAATTGAATTTCTGATGAGATGCAATAAAGGCTCCCCAATCATATCAACAACTTTTTTATCAAGTTCCGTATTCTCACCTAGTAAGTTGAGCTTCACTTTTTTACCAGTTTCCACAGAAAGGTCTCTTACGAGTCTAGAGAAGCGATTGAATACACTTCCAATAGGAACCATTCTTGTGTTCATGATTCCAGTCTGTAAGTCTTTAGAAATTCGATTGATCTGATCTATTTTACTTTTTAGCTCAGCAAAGATTGTATCATCTCCAAAGGTTCTAACAAGATCATCATAGATTTTTTGAAATCCAGAATTTGTAATTACTAGCTCACCAACATTATTCATAAGTTGGTCTAATTTTTCTGAAGATACCTTGATACTTTTGGTTAACGATTTTCCATCATCCACAGTTGTAGATTGTCTATCGCCTAGGATTTGTCTTTCTCCACCAAGGGTTCTAGTGGGTGTATCCATTCTTCTAGAACTAGAATCAGAAATATCTGCTGTAATTCTAACTGGCCTAGGTTGAATGTCAATATGTTCAATCATATCTACAGCAATTAATTTCTGAATCGATTCCATATCAGAATCTGAAAGCAAAATAAAAGTGATAGAAAATAATTCAGTTCCACGTTCTAAGATTTCTTCTTCTGGATTCGACTTAAAGATAAGACCAATCTGCTTTAGATTTTGCAAGATCAGTGTAAATCTTAAGCCCTTCATTGGAGTTTGTGATTTCAAAATCACTCTCATATCATAAGCGCGAGCATTTCTAGACTTGACTTCTTCTTCAAGTTCACGCTTTTCATCATCATTAATGCTTAGTGGTTCAAAATCCTCAATGTTTCCATTTGTGGAACGAAGCTCTAATTCTACTGAGGCAACTAGATCGGAGAAAATTATTTTTCTAACTTCTTCCACGTCCAATTGGGTGATATAGGTAAGCAAAAGATACTCAGGAACTGTGCCTTTTAAAAGATCATCTTCTTCGGGGTTAGAATAAAAAATAATACCATTTGTTTTAAGGGATTGAAGTATCAAAGCATAGCGTGAAGACTTCATTTGAGTCTCTGGCTTTAAACCAACTTTAATGTCAATAGCACTTGCATTGCGAACGTTCATCTCTTCTTTTAAATGTAGAAGTTCATCAGCTTCATATTCAACGAAAACTTTACCATTAGTTTTAGGTTTCTTTATATCAACGTTAGTCGCAATTGTAACTGGGGCTTGAACATTTTGAACAGGCTGAGTCTTGAGTTGAGGAGCTCCTGAGTGTTCTTGTTCAAAAGTTTCCAACTTTTCAATCATCTCAGGAAAGGGTGTTTCTATTTTCTCGCCTCTCCCAACAGCATCAATTACTGCTTTGATTAAATCGAAACATTCGAACAATAAATTCACTAGAGTGACATTAACTGCAAGTTTATCTTCACGAATCTTTTGTAGTAGATTCTCCATCTTATGAGCAAGATCAGAAAGATTAAATAGCTTAACGAACGCAGCAGAACTTTTTAAAGAATGTGCAGCTCTAAAGATGTCATTAATTATATCTGGATTAGAATGATCTGATTCTAGTTTCAGTAGGTTTGCATTTAGTTCTTCAATCTGGTCTTCTGACTCTTCTAGAAAAAGCTCTGTATATTCGCCTAAGATTCCTGACACAGTTTCCTACCTATTCAATATTAATTAGCTTTTTAAGTTCAATGATCAAAACAATTTGATCGCCCGTTCTTCCTACATAATCAATCATATGATTGAATGCAGTAGAAAGTTGATTGTTGATTGCACTAATTGAGGATTTAAAAATTTTAATCACTTGCTTTACTTCCTCAACAATGAGTCCAAATTTTTTTGAATTATATTCTAAAACAATGATTCTAGTTGTTTTGGTAATTTCAGTATAACCTTGGTCAAATTTTTTCTTAAGATCAACAATTGGGATGATCTCACCTCTCAAATTAATTACTCCAAGGATGTTCTCTTCCACATTAGGAATTCTAGTTATGAATGCTGGACGAAGGATTTCATGAACATGAATTAGATCGATTCCAAAAAGTTCATTAGATACATTAAAAGATAGAAATTGGACAATCTCTTCTGATTTTACTAGCTCACTTTGCTCTGAATTGTTTGTCGCTGTCTGCATAATATAATGTTTATGTTACACTAAAGGAAATTACAGTTTGGTGAAAAGCAACTTTTCTTTTTGGAAAATAGTTTTTCATTCAACCTATGCTAAGTATCGGCAAAAACTAATCTTTTTATGGAAAAATCACAGCTTTTTCAGTTAGGATTTTTCCGACTCCAATATCAAATTCATTTTGAGTAAAATCTATCTGTGATAGCTCCGAAAAGCAAAGTCCTATCATCTTATCTTTAGAGATATTCAGTAAGGCTCTATCATAAAAACCTGCCCCCCTGCCAAGACGATAACCAAAGGAATTATAGCCTAATGCTGGAACGAGTATTATATCAGCATGAGTTGGGGATGTTTCTTCACCAATTGGCTCTAAGATACCGAATTCTCCTTTTTTCCAAGAATCTGGACTTCTAAAAACCATTTCTTTTTTTTCTAAACTTGTTATTGCGGGAAAATAGAATTTTTTATTTGAAAAATGATGAAAGATAGGATCGAGATTTATTTCTAAGAAGTCAGCTTTATAAGCAAAAATTTTTTCAAAGGGATCCAGAATGGGATTTAGCAGCCTTAGAACCTTATCTTCTTTCTTTTGTCTATTCGCTAAAGTCTTAATCAATTCTTTTGAATAGACTCTAGCCTCTTGTTTAGTCATTCAAGCAAATCTTTTCAATAAATTATTTACTATTTACCATCCAAGCAGAAAAACTAACCAAGAAATCCCAGATAATTTTTCTTTGATTTTCAGGAATTTCAGATTCATCTAATGCTTTTCTATAACAACTTAGCCAGACTCTTCTGGACTTCTCGTCAATCACAAACGGAATATGACGCATCCTCATTCTTGGCGGACCATACTTTTGAACATAATAAGGAGGACCACCTAAAACTTGTACCATAAAATCAGCTGACTTTACTGTGGATTCAGTTAAGTCTTCAGGGAACATTTCTCTAATCTCTGAGGTCTCAATATTTTTATAGAATTTTTGAACAAGTTCTCGAATCTTAGTTTCTCCAAGAATCAAAAAAACTTCTTTAGGAATTGGATCACCCTGAGGAGGTCCACTCTCTGGTACATAGATTTCTCTCTCACTCATTTTGAAGTCCTTAAATATTAATTGATTGAGTAATCTTTGAAGGAAGCATAAATGTATATGAGTAACGATTTTTATTTCTTTCTTCGATCACTTGTTCTATTTCTTTCAATTCTTTCTGAAACTTTTGGAGAATAGAAAAAACTTTTCTATCTTCAAAATTTTTATACTCACCAAGTTTAGTATAATAAATTGCACCTAACGTATAACCAAGATTAAGTTGTAAGGAAGCCATATCTAAGGTTGGAAGCATAGAAAAATAATCCTTCTCAGTATATTCCCTTCCTGAATCAGGTGCCTTATCATAAAGCCCCAAAGGAACTTCAGGTGCGTAGATCATTAATTCTTTCTGAGGGAAGTTAACACTGGAGTGACCAGCACTACAAGTAAAGATGATTTGTGTAATTGCTTTAGTTAGATAAGAAATAGTTGTGATCTTTCCATTTCCATCTTCACCAAAATTTTTCACTCTTCCACCAAGCTCTGAGACAATTTCCTTTGCCCAAAGTTCAAGCTCATAATCCTTTGTAATGAAAGAGTTATCAGGATAATATAGGTTCAGATAACTTCCTACCCAGTTTTGAATTGCGTTCCAAACCAAAAGTCCATCATCCCGATAAGGATAGTATTCTAAGATTTTGGGATCATAAATTTTTCTTCGTTTCAATTGCGAAGGAAAATCTAGATCATTAAATCCATACTTCAAATGATTTTGAATTGTTACTGTAACATCAGATTGAATGCTTCCAGATAGTAAATAATCAACCCCACCGTTAGGTGCAATCAGTTTTGTTTTGGCTAGATGATTGATAAAAATTGTTCCTGTAAAATGTGGAACCAAAAGTTGGAAGATAGGATGAAACTTAGAAAGTTGTCTATGAGTAGCAATCACAAATGGCTCAGTAACTAAATGAGTTAAACCAAGATGAGAAATAAGTTCATGATGATTGCCATCAGCAGAATTCACTACTGCCTTAGCCATTTGCCAAGCCCAATAATCAGAACCAGTAGAAAAGATAGGAAATTTTTTACTATCTTGTCCCGTCTGAATAGCGACTAACGTTAGTTCATTAGATTTCTTTGATTTAGCAAGAACAGCAATTGGGGCATAACAAAATTTTTCTCCATTTGGTTGAAATCCGTTTTCAAGAAAAGAAAGGTCTTTATAATCAACCAGAAACATTCTTTTCTCTTTCAAGCAGGATTCTACAGAATCATTCTTAAAACCTTTAGCCAGTCTAAGAATAGAATCTGTTAGAGCAAGTTTCTTGGGTAGCTTATCGATTGATTCAATTAGACATGGATTCCAACCAGCAAGTCTCATCTTCACGAAATTTTCATCTGAAAGAAAGTCTCTATCTTTTCTTGGAATTTCTATTGTCTTAAATAGATCGTTATACTCCTCTAAAAGTACGCCCTCACCTTTTCTAAGATATTTTAAAATATATTCACCAGCACTAGTAAAAAAATTGGTTGGGTCAGATAGAGAAAATAAGATTTTGACTAACATTCTTATTCTAAATAGATTTGATGATAGTACAATTCTAAACTTTCTTGCAATTCCTTCTTTAGTTGAGATAGAATTTTCAATTAGCTTTGCTCCAACTTGTAGCAATTGGAATATCCAACCAAATTTTGGTAGTTCAGCTTCTGGCACAGTGTCTGAAATTGCTAGTGGAGGAATTAGATCATAATTATATCTATACTCACTTCTAGATTGCTGAAGAAAAAAATTTCTCATCTTAGGATCTTTGTCTTGAAAAGGTAGAGTTATCATTTAATTTCCTTACCAACGTTATGCGATACTATTTTACCTCTGATACCTTTAGGCATCATAACCCCGAAATGAAATCCTTGTTCATAGGTTGCCTTTTTATCAGGGATAAACTTAAACTGTGAATAAAACATTGCTAAACTTGTTTTAAGAAAAGTCATAGCGAATGGCATTCCCATACATGCTCTAGGTCCCTTACCAAATGGGAAAAAATAATCACTGCCTAGTGGATTTTTTCTGATTGTATCTTCGTCCCATCTATTAGGTTCAAATTTTTCTGCATCATGCCAATGTTCTTCAAGACGATGAAGTGCATAATTAGAAATAATAACCTGTGTGTCTTTTGGAAGTCTATGTCCCCCTAAGAATACATAGGCTTCTTTAGAAGAGTTCCTAGAATAGAAAGGAACTGCAGGAAAAATTCTAAGAGACTCCAACAACACCTTGTGAAGAAGAGGAAATTTTTCCAAATTCAATTCATCTAAGTTTTTAAGCTTCTGAATTGGTTTAAGTTCCAATATTAGATTTTTCTCATATTCCGAGTTTTCAGGTTGAGAAAGAAACCAAATTGCACTAGCAAGCACACTTGTTACTGAATAGACCCCACCATAAAAAACCCCAGCAGTGTTTCCTGTGAGATCATCAGAAGCTATGTGCACGCCTTTATTGTTTCCATAACTAATTAAACTTCTAGAACTTGGGTTAGGCTCATTCAATGAGTTTGTAATTTCATTTTCAAAATATCCCAACCATTCTTTCCTTTTTAAGTAAAAAAATGGATCCAGCACAAAGGGTAAGATAAGCGGATTTGTAAGTCTTCTAGAACCTACGTCTCCAAGCTCACAAAATCTTGAATATTGAATCTTTGGTAATAATTTTCCAACAACTGCTATAGAAAATGCATCAAAGGAATATTTTTGTAGTTGTTCGGTTAGATTAATCGCTTGTGAATTAGAAAGATTTTGCAGTTCATTCATTCTAAGTGCACCAAACTCAAACATTGGTGAGACCTGGTCTTTTAGCCAAATAGGGAACCATTCAGAACTAAACGGATTATTTTTTCGCATTTGTTTCCAATAAGGTTGGTTAGCTATAAAAGGTGTATAGGGAGTTATGACTGGTTTAAGCTGTTTTACTGGAGAATCTTTATAGTAGTCCAACCAATCCTTATCTAATACTTCTTTAAATAGCTCAGGAGAATTGATCACAACGTTAGGCGAATTTCCAAACCATATCACAGCAATCGGTCCATATTCTTTCAGAAATTTTGACGTTACTTCCCATGGATTTTTACCTAGAATCATATCTAGATTCCCTAATGGAAAACTAGGTGTAGGTCCGGGAATATTCTTGAATTCTGAAATTATATCACGGTTTAAAAATCTAAATATAGATTGTAAAATACTCATATTAACCCTTCTGTTTCATTTTTCCAATCATTATATGTTTGAATCATAAATTGAAAAGCAAAATGCTTTAGTTTGAAAGAATCAGATTCATCATCGTCAAATTTAATAAATACTTTTTTGTTCAAACCTTCTCCTTCAATGGATAGAATCTCTCCAAACTGCTCGTCAGTCTAACCTTCATTCCTACCTTAAATTCTTCAATTCTTAAGAATAGCCTTTTTTCTCTTTCTTGATTAGCTTTATCGAATACTTCTCTTGAGGCAATAGCTACTTCCAATAAAGGAATTAATTTCTTTCGTCCTAAAACTTCATAGGATTTTTTCAATAGATCGTTCACTTGAGTTCTGAAGTTTTTTTTTCCAGCCCAAAAATTTTGGGCTATTTGGAGTGAGGTTGCTGGATGTCCATCTTTCAAAAATTCATATGCAATGGAAATATACTTTTCAATTTGAATGTCCTCTAATTGATATGGGATCAATCCAATTTTTTTATAAGTTTCTTTAGGTGCGAGAATTCCCATTTGATTATATGTCTATGCAACAGTTTGAAATTCTCTTAAATTTTTCATAGTATATTTTTCTCTATATTCTTCTCCCTCTTCTTTTCGTTCAGGTGAAAATGGTAGTAACTTGGAACGAATTTTTTTATGTGCTTTGATTCTTTTTTATAAAATTCAGGATATTCATGATAATACTCTGTATCATTTTCACTTCTATCTTCTAATAATTCTCTAACTGCTTCAAAGATTGTATTTCCAATAACTTCAAATTCATAAGCATCTGAATACAATAAGAACTTACGATAGGCGAAATTTCTCTTGGACTATTCTATTTGGTTTAGTTGCTCTAAATCCAAAGAAATATTTTGAATATTTTCAACAGTATCAATCCAAACAAAGGACATGAGTTTTGAAATCCATAGAATCCGATTCTTATCAATATTAAGACAAAGTGCTTCGTATTTATCTTCTCTAAAGGAAAATAAGAAATTTGTTTTATGAGTTCTAAGACCTAAATGACAAATAAGATCATAATCTGTTTTGGGATCATCAAAATCCATTTCATCCACAACTTGAAATGGCAGACCTTCTTCTGTAATGAAATCGGGACTCGAAACATTTTCGAAGGAAACAGGTTCCATAATTCCATACCAAAACTTTGCAATATTTTGAGGTAATACTATCGCGGGACAACCATAGAAGTTTAGAAAATCATCAAAGTTATACATTTGAAATAAATTATTTTAAATTTGATAGAGTTGTCTAGGAAGAAATGATTACTTGTAAATCTATTATTCTATTTATATAAAAAATGAGTATTATAAAAATAAAGAGTAAGTGAAAGTCTCAAATGAAGTATAAATTTTTATGAAGAGAATCCTAGCTATAAAGATAATAGCTAGGTTTTCATTAAGGTGTTCTTATTTAGATTTTTTTTCTAAAGTCTTTTTTTTGTCTTTAGAAGCTGTAAGTTTAGCTTCACGTTTTGCTTTTTTCTCAGCTTGCAACTCGTCTCTAGTCTTACGTTCAGTAAGCTCAAGGATACCCATTTCAGAATTATCAGAATCTCTATTGACAAGTCTGTAAATTCTAGTATAGCCACCAGCTCTTTCTTTGAATCTTGGAGCGATATCATTGAATAGTTTAGCAACTACATCTCTATCTTTGATTCGTTTCATCACTTCACGCTTGTTATGAAGAATAACTTCTTCTTTTGTTTCATCAATATTTTTTTTAGCTCTAGTGATGATTTTTTCTGCATGAGAACGAATAACTTTAATCTTTGCAAGAGTAGATTCAATTCTCTCATGTGCAAGAAGACTTGTTACCATGTTTCCAATTAATGCTTTTCTATGCTTGGAATCTCTGTTTAACTGTTTTACTTTGTTTCTTTTGTTCATTTAAAAATCCCTCATTCCAAAGGAGAGTCCAATGGAAGATAGTTTAGATTTAAGTTCCAGAAGGCTTTGCTCACTATAATGTCTAGACTTAGTAAGTTCATCTTCATTTCGTTTTACAAGGTCACCAATAAAGTCAATCTCAAGACTTCTAAGAACATTTAGGGAACGAACAGAAAGTTCTAGTTCTTCCACATGTTTTGAAAGGGAGAACTTGAGTCTTTGGTCTGCTTCATCCAATTCATCTTCTTCTTCCTCAACCTCTTCTTCAAAGTTGATGAAGATTGTTAGATGTTCTTTAAGAATTTTTGCTGCTTGTGCTAGTGCATCTTCAGGAGATACAGAACCATCAGTCCAAATTTCAAGACTAAGTCTTTCAAAGTCTGAACGTTGAGCAACTCTAGCTTCATTCACTTCAAATAGTACTTTGGTTACGGGAGAAAAAATGGAATCCACAGGAATAGTTCCTATTACTTCAACTTCTTTCTTTTTCTCTTCAGCAGGGATATAACCCTTTCCTCTTTGAATTTCAATATCTAAGATAATATTTGCATCTTCATTTAAAGTAGCAATTAGAAGGTCGGGGTTCATGATTTCGATTGAGGAATCAACAGCAAGATCACCCGCTCTAAAATAACCAGGACCTTTCAATTCAAGATGAATGATTTTGCTTTGGTCTTTATCTTCAGGTTCGTATTTGATTCTAACTTGCTTAAGATTTAGTATGATCCTAGTGACGTCCTCAGAAACTCCTTCAATAAAAGAAAATTCATGGCTTACACCTTCAATTCTAATTGCAGAAATTGCAGAACCTTCAATAGAAGACATAAGAGTTCTTCTTAGAGAATTGCCTAAAGTTGTTGCAAAACCTCTTTCAAAAGGCTCAGCAACAAATTTACCATAATTTGGTTGGCTGACTTCTGTTACATAGTCAATCTTTTTGGGACGCTTAAAACCTTTAAGTAGATTCTTATTTGACAAAGCAGTTTCCTTTCAAAATTATTTAGAGTACAACTCTACAATCACTTGTTCTTTGATTGGTAGATCAATATGTTCACGTTTTGGTAACGCAGTGATTTCCCCAGTGAATTTAGTATAGTCAGGCGAAAGCCATGAAATACTGCGGTTCAAAGACTGAGCAAGCTTTACGTTTTGATCAAAGATATTACCTTTAGAGATTTTTTCTTTGAAAGTGATTCTATCTCCTACCTTAATTTGATAGGAAGCAACGTTCACACGAATATCATTTACTAGAACATGACCTTGAGAGATAAAGGATCTAGACTGAGCACGAGAAGAAGCAAAACCAAGTCTATAGACTACATTATCCAATCTTCTTTCTAGAAGTTGAAGAAGAGTCTCTCCAGTGATTCCACCCATATGGTTCGCTTTTTCAAAATAATCACGGAATTGTTTTTCTAGTACTCCGTATATTCTCTTCACTTTTTGTTTTTCACGAAGCTGAGCTGAATATTCAGAAACCTTTGCTTTTTTCTTAGTAGGAAGTCCTGGTGGTGACTTTCTATCTTCAAAGCTACATTTATCTTTATTTAGGCATCTGCTACCTTTTAGGTAAAGCTTCAAGCCTTCTCTTCTACATAGTTTACAAACTGGACCAGTATATCTTGCCATGCGTCAAACCCTTCTACGTTTTTTTGGTCTGCAACCATTATGTGGTAATGGTGTTATATCTTTAATCACTTTAATTGTGAGCCCTTTTGCAGCTAAGGAACGAATTGCTGATTCTCTTCCAATTCCTGGACCCGAAACTAGAACATCAATTTCTTTGATTCCGGAAGCTTCAATTGCTTTGTCTGCAGCGTTAGCAGCGGCAACCTGAGCAGCATAAGGAGTGGATTTTTTAGAACCACGGAAACTCATCAAACCGGAAGTTGACCAAGAAATTGTGTTCCCCGCCATATCGGTTACTGTTACAATAGTGTTATTGAAAGAAGCCTGAATATAAACCTTTCCCCTAGGGATGTTTTTCTTTTCTTTCTTCTTGACTTTCTTTCCTTTTTTATCTTTTTCTTTATTATCAGCCATTCTGCGACCTATTTAGTTACCTTTTTCTTGTTTGCAACAGTCTTCTTAACACCCTTGCGTGTTCTAGCATTAGTTCTAGTTCTTTGTCCTCTCACAGGAAGCCCTTTTCTATGGCGAAATCCACGATAGCAGCCTATATCCATAAGCCTTTTGATATTCAATTGAATTTCAGAACGAAGATCCCCTTCTAAAGTAAGTCCTTCTTCCATAGCTTTACGAATTGCAGATTCTTGTGACTCAGTTAGGTCTTTTACTCTAATACTTTGTTCCACCCCTGCTTTAGCAAGGATCTTCTCAGAAGTTGTTCGACCGATACCATAAACGTAAGTCAAACCTACAACTATTCTTTTTTCTTTTGGGATCTCAATTCCAGCGAAACGTGCCATTATCTCTGCCTTTGTTTATGTTTTGGATTTACACAAATCACACGAATCACATTCTTTCTTCGAATGACTTTGCAACTGCTGCATATTTTTTTTACTGAAGTTCTAACTTTCATTTCCCTAACCTATTTTTTTCTGTAAGTAATTCTCCCCTTAGTTAAATCATAGGGGGATAGTTCAACGGTAACCTTGTCACCAGGAAGAATTCGAATATAATGCATTCTCATTTTTCCAGAAATATGGGCTAAAATTTTATGTCCATTTTCGAGTTCTACTCGAAACATAGCATTGGGAAGTGGCTCCATCACAGTACCGTCAACTGTTATAGCTTCTTCTTTTGCCATATTATTTTAAGCCCGTTTTTATTAAAGAAGTTATTTCTTCTGGTTTGCCAAGTCCATTGATTTCTTTCAATGAACCAGCCTTCTTATAATAATCTAGAAGAGGAAGAGTTTTAGAATTATAATTCAAGAGACGATTCTTGATTGTTTCCTCATTGTCATCAGCTCTTCCTTCAATCTTTGCCCTCTCTAAAAGTCTTCTTAAAAGCTCTTCATCAGGAACAGCAATATTGATCACAGCATCTAAGCTTATTCCAAGATCATTAAGAAGTTGGTCTAATGCTTTTGCTTGTTCAGTTGTTCTAGGAAATCCATCTAAAAGAAAACCTTGCACGCAATCAGACTCTTTAAGTCTGTCTTTGATAATTCCAATTACAACTTCATCAGGAACTAAGTCTCCTGCATCCATGAACTTTTTAGCTTTGAGACCCATTTCCGTTCCATTTTGGATGGAAGCTCTCAAAATATCTCCAGTGGATATTTGAGGGATAGAATATTCATTACAAATGATTTTAGCCTGAGTACCTTTTCCAGCACCTGGTGGACCCATAAAGATTAAACGTTTCATGTTTAAGATCTCCCTTTAATTTTAGATTTTTTCATGAAACCTTGATGATTTCTCATAGTAAGCTGAGCTTCAATTTGTTTTAAAGTCTCTAGTGCAACCCCAACCATAATTAGTAAGGAGGTTCCACCAAAAGTATAAACCAAAGCTCCACCACCTGAGTTTCCACCTAGATCCAAAAGTTTTATGATGATGTAAGGTGCAAGTGCTAGTCCCGCTAGAAAGATTGCACCAGGAAGAGTGATTCTATTCAGAACTTTCTCAATATATTCTTTGGTTTGAGAACCGGGACGAATTCCAGGAACAAACCCACCATATTTCTTAAGGTTCTCTGCTAGTTCTGTTGGATTGATAAGGATTGCAGTATAAAAATAGGCAAAGAAAACAATCAGTCCTGTGTAGAAAATATAATAAAATAAAGCTCTATACCAAATCACTGAAAATGGATTAAAATAGTCAGTGAGAACTGCCCAACTAGCCCAAGCCCCATCTTGTGGAAGTGCTTTGATTAAGTATTGAGGAAATAGTAAAATACTAGAAGCAAAAATGATTGGCATAACGTTAGCACCATTCACTTTAAATGGAATGCTTTGGCTTTTTGCTTGAACCATTCTTCTACCAACCATTTGTTTACCATATTGCAAAGGAACCTTTCTTGTTCCTTGGGTTAGTACAACAGTAAATGCAATGAGTAGAATAAAGATAAGGAATAGAATGAGAACTGAAAGTGGATCACTTTTATCACCTGTAAATAGTTGATAAACTGCAACAGGCATTCTAGCAACAATCCCTGAGAAAATGATAAGCGAGGTTCCATTTCCAATGCCTCTTTCTGTTATTTGTTCTCCCATCCAAAGAAGTAAGAACGTTCCAGTAATAATAGTAAGGATACAAATTGGCAAGAAATAGGATTCAAGTGATGGACTAATTAATCCTGGGTATTGACCTGGTCTTCCACTCGTTCCATTGTTATAGCTAGTAATCAGCCTATATACTGCAAATCCTTGGATCGCACAAAGAACAACAGTACCATATTTAGTATATTGGCTGATTTTTTTTCTACCTTCTTCCCCTTCTTTTTGAAGTTTTTGAAGATTAGGAAAAAGAACCATAATCAACTGCATTGCAATTGAAGAAGAAATATAAGGCATGATTCCTAATGCAAAGATAGAAAAATTTAATAGTGCTCCACCTGAGAACATATCCACTAGACCTAAGAATCCATCTGCTGTGGATTCACTTGTAATCTTGCCTAAAACCATAGTATTGATTCCAGGAATGGGAACATGAGTTCCTATTCTAAAAATAGCAATCATCACTATTGTAAAAATGATCTTAGATCTTAGTTCTTGAATTTTAAAAATTGTACTCAGTGTATTCCACATAAAATCTTTTACTCAGCCTTTGTTGATTTGGCTTCTCTAAGTTGGAAGCTGCCACCAATTTTTTTAAGCTTATCTTCAGCAGATTTAGAAATTGCATCAGCAGTGATTTGAACAGGACTTTTTAGTTCCCCTGTTCCTAGAATTTTTACTTTTGCAGTAGCATCTTTGATGATTCCATTTGCTTCTAAGATTTCGGGAGTGATCAAACCTGTAAGACCTTTTCTATCAATGATAGTAAAGTTAACAGCCTGATAGACTTCTTTAAAAATATTAGTAAAACCACGTTTAGGCATTCTAAGAGCGATTCTCATCTGTCCACCTTCGAAGCCTGGTCTCATGGAAGAAGCTCTTGCTTTTTGTCCTTTTTGACCTCTAGTTGAAGTCTTACCCATTCCAGAACCAGGTCCTTGTCCAATCCTTTTTCTTCCTTTGCGGGAGTTTTTAGGAACAGGAATCAGATTAGCACTAGATACTTCTCTTTTAGGTTTACTTTCTCCAGCACCTGAAGATTTTACTGTGTTCTTAGCCATATTAAGCCTTTTCTACCTTAAGCATATATTCAATCTGCTTGATCATTCCATCTACAGATGGGTTTCTTTTATGAACCTTAGTCTTTCCTATTCTACCTAAACCAAGAGCATTAGCTGTCTTGATATGATTTGGTAATCTTCCAATTGAGCTTTTGATTTGAGTAATCTTAACTTGTTCCATACTAGTATCCTATTTTAATTCTTCGTTTCCGAAGAGTTTGCTGAGTGTAATTCCTCTTTTTTTAGCAACCATAACTGGTGTCTCTAATTGTTTTAATGCTTCATAAGTAGCTTTAACAATATTGAGTGGGTTTCCTGAACCATAAGACTTAGAGAGAATATCCTGAACCCCTGCTTTCTCAACCACAGAGCGAACTGATTCCCCTGCAATGATTCCTGTTCCAGGAGCTGCTGGTTTTAATAGCACTCTAGCTGACTTGAATTTACCAACTACTTCATGAGGAATGGTATGCCCAATGATATTGATCTTGTGTAGGTTCTTTTTAGCTGATTCAATTGCTTTACGAATTGCATCGGGAACTTCATTTGCTTTACCAAAACCAATTCCAATTCTATTTTTGCTATCGCCTACAACTGTGAGTGCATTGAAAGAGAAACGTCTTCCCCCTTTCACAACCTTAGCAACACGATCTATTTTAACTACTTTTTCTGAAAATTCTTTTACTTCTTCTTCAGCCATTTAGAATACCAATCCTCCCTCTCTAGCGGAATCAGCAAATGCTGCAATATTGCCATGGTATATATAACCAGAACGATCCAACATTACCTCAATTACACCTTTTTGTTTTGCTCTCTCAGCAATGATCTTTCCAAGTTCTGAAGCAGAAGCTTTATTCTTACGAGAAAAACTTTTAATAGGAAATTCTTTCTCTGAAGTAGCTGCATAAGCAAGGGTAACACCTTTAGAATCATCAATTACTTGTGCAATCATGAAGCGATTGGTTTTATTAATTACTAACCTTGGTCTTACACCATTTGCTCTTAGCTTATAACGAACTCTAGACTTTCTTCTATCATTCGTTTCGCGAATATTTTTTCTATCTATCATAGCTTATTTTTTCCCTGTCTTACCAGCTTTACGTCTGATAGCTTCATTAGCATATTTGATCCCCTTACCTTTATAAGGCTCTGGTTCTTTGATTCCTCTAATGTTAGCAGCAACCTGACCAACTAGTTCTCTACTGATTCCAGATACTTTGATTTTCAACTGGTCAGTAACATCAATTTTGATACCTTGTGGTTCAGGAAAGATCACATCATGTGAAAATCCTAAATTTAGAACGAGGTTAGTACCTTTCTTTTGAGCACGATAACCAACACCAAAAATTTCTAGATTCTTTTCCCAACCTTGAGTAACACCTTTTACACAATTATTGAAAAGTGCTCTTACTAAACCATGTAGTGCAACTAAAGACTGACCTTCTCCTTTGCGAACAAAAGTTACTAGACCATCTTTAGCTTCCATTTCAATTCCCGAATAGATTGGTGTTAAAAGAGTCCCTAATGGTCCTTTAACTTCAATTTTATCTGCTACTTGTTTTACTTCTACTTTGGGCGGAAGTTTAACTGGATCTTTTCCTACTCTTGACATAGTGTTTTATCATTTCAACTAACGTTGCAAATGACTTCCCCTCCTAATCTCAATTTCATAGCTTTTTTATTAGTCATGATTCCTCTAGAAGTAGAAATAATGGAAATGCCCATATTACTTTTATAAGGAACAACTTCTTCAGCCTTAATATAAATACGTTTTCCTGGTTTGGAAACTCTATCGATTTCAGTGATGACTGGTTTTTTAGACTTATCATACTTAAGTTGAACTTGAATCTTAGAAATATTATTTTCTACTGATTCTTCATAAGTCTTGATAAAACCTTCATCTTTTAGAATATCAAGAATGGCTTTCTTGACTCTTCCACCATGTAACTCGCAAGAAGGATGTTTAGCTCTTCCTGCATTACGAATTCTAGTAAGCATGTCTGCAATTGGATCTGATAAACTCATATTACTACCACGAAGCCTTTGTTACACCAGGAATCTGACCATTGCTAGCAAGTTTTCTAAAGCAAAGTCTGCACATACCAAATTTTCTCAAATAACCTCTAGGTCTTCCACAAAGTGTACAACGGTTATATTCTCTAACATCAAATTTCTTCTTCTTAGCGTGTCTAGCGATGAGCGAAGCCTTAGCCATTTCCTAGTCTCCTATTTCTTGTAAGGCATGCCTAATGCCTTAATTAAATCAAATGCTTCTTGATTAGTCTTTGCTGATGTGATTATAGAAATATTCATTCCATGCACACCATGAACCTTATCAATTTGGATTTCAGGGAAAATGATTTGCTCTTTAATTCCCATATTGAAATTTCCTCTTCCGTCAAATCCTTTTGGATTTACACCTTTAAAATCTCTTACCCTTGGAAGTGCAACGTTTACAAATCGGTCAAGAAATTCATACATTCTATCCCCTCTAAGTGTAACCATGCAACCAATGTTCATGTTCTCTCTTAACTTAAAGTTAGAAATAGCTTTCTTAGCCTTTGTCTTAACTGCTTTTTGTCCTGTTACCAAACCTAAAGTATCTAGAGCTGAATCAAGAGCCTTGGGATTTGTGTGACCATCGCCCATACCAACATTCAAAACAATTTTCTCTAATCTTGGAGTTTGCATAGTAGAACCATACTTATACTTTTCCATAAGCATTGGTTTTACTTCTTTGAGATATTTTTCTTTTAATCTAGGAGCCGGCATTATTCCTTACCTCTTGAAACTCTTTCTTTTTTACCCTTAACAATCTCAGTTCCTGTACGAACTGCTTTCTTACGTTTAGAGTCAAAGAGCATAACGTTAGAAATATGAATTGACTGCTCAACTTGAATTTCTCCACCTTGTGGATTCTCTTGAGTCGGGCGAACATATTTAGTTCTCTTGTTGATACCACTCACATAAACCCTATCTTTTCTTTTATCAATTGATAGGATTGTGCCTTTTTTGCCCTTATCTTCTAGCTTACCTGAAATAACGATTACCTCATCATTTTTCTTAAGCTTAATTTTTTTAAACTTAGTTGGTTTAGATCCTCTATAAGGAAGTTTTTTAGCCATTATAATACCTCTGGAGCAAGGGAAACAATCTTCATATATTTTTTATCTCTTAGCTCACGAGCTACTGGTCCAAAAATACGAGTCCCTTTAGGATTACCTTTATCATCAATGAGAGCAACAGCATTGTCATCAAAACGAATATATGTTCCATCATCTCTGCGAATTTCTTTCTTAGTTCTTACAACAACAGCTCTTTGAACTGCTTTGTTATGAACTTTTTTTCCAGAACCATCTCTGAGTCCATATGCAGGTTGTGAGTCTTTAACTGCTACGATGATTTCATCACCCACTGACGCATAACGTTTCTTGGAACCGCCAAGGACTTTCACACACATTACTTTTTTTACTCCAGAGTTATCAGCAACTTGAAGTTTAGTTTGCATTTGGATCATACTACTTAGCCCTCTCTACTACTTTCAATAAATTATGACGTTTCTCACGGGAAAGTGGTCTAGTCTCTATTGCTAGAATTAGATCGCCTTCATTGCATTCAGATTTCTCATCATGAACCTTAAGTCTAGTTGTCTTCTTAGTAATCTTTTTGAAGATTGGATGAGTGCTTCTAGTTTCAAACTCAATCACAACTGTTTTACTCATTTTAGTACTAACTACTCTACCTTGAACAGTTTTGATATGTTTTTTCTTTTCTTCCATTCTATGCCCTATTTATTTCCTTTTGCTGATGCAATTTCTCTCGCTCTTAGAAGTGTCTTCAACTGAGCAACTTTCTTTCTAAGGTTGCGAATCTTGCGAGGGTTTTCCAATGAGCGTGCAACGGAATATTGAAAACGCTCTTCACGGATTAGCTTTAGAGATTCATTCAATTGTGACTGAATTTCATTTGACTGTAAATCAGAAAGTTTCGCTTTCATACTAAATCCCTTTTAACAAAAATTGTTTTGATTGGTAGTTTATAAGCAGCAAGCTCTAAAGCTTTTTTTGCAGCTGTCTCTTCAATACCTGCCATTTCAAATAGAACCCTACCTGGTCTAATTTCAGAAACCCAATATTCAGGATTTCCTTTTCCCTTACCCATCCTAGTCTCAGCTGGTTTTTTCGTTACTGGAATATGAGGAAAAATTCTAATCCAAAGTTTTCCACCACGCTTTACTCTTCTATTGATCGAAACCCTTGCTGCTTCAATTTGTCTAGCAGTGAGTCTTCCAGAGGTAACAGCCATTAGACCATATTCACCAAAAGAAACCTTATTTCCGACTTCATCTTTTCCTTTCAGTCTTCCAGTTTGGTTCTTTCTGTATTTTACTCTTTTGGGAGCTAACATAAACTATTTCCTAAAATTAATTTGTTCTACGCTTAACTGCGTATTTATCTTCTTCTTCTTCTTTACTCACTGGAATAAAATCCCCTGAGTACGTCCAAACCTTGACTCCAATCTGTCCATAAGTAGTTCTAGCTTCTTTGGTTCCAAAATCAATCTTAGCTCTTAAAGTATGTAAAGGAATTCTACCATCTTTATAACTTTCCACCCTGGCCATGTCTGCACCATTCAATCTTCCAGAAATAGAAACTTTGATTCCTTCAACACCACCTCTCATCGCTCTTCTTAGTTCAGCTTTCATTACTCTTCTGAATGGCATACGTTGTTCAATTTGAGTAGCGATTGTTTCTGCAATTGCTTGAGCAATTACTTCAGGTTTTTTTACTTCAACAATATTGATATTGATTGGTTTATCTGAATATGACTTGAGAAGTGTTTTAACATTCTCAATGTTTTGTCCTTTTTGACCAATGACAACACCCGGTTTAGCAGTGTGTAAATTTACATTGATTTTTTCAGGAAATCTTTCAATCACGATTCTAACTAGAGCAGAGTTTCTGAACTTCTTTTCTAGAAATTTGCGAATTTTAAGATCTTCATGAAGATTCTTTTTATAATCTTCTTTCGCAAACCAGATTGAGTCCCAAGTTCTGGTGATTCCTAATCTCAAACCGACTGGATTAACTTTTTGTCCCATTACCTTTTCCTTAGTTAGATACCACAATTGTGATATGACTTTGACGTTTGCGGATTCTAGCCCCACGACCTCTTGCTCTTGCTCTGTAACGCTTCAAGATAGGAGCTTCATCAACATAAATCTTTTTGATGAATAGTGAAGTCTCATCTATATTTTGATCAGCGACTAACGCATTCGCAGCAGCTGAGTCTAAAAGTTTTGAAATCACTAAAGAAGCTCTTTTGTTGATATAACGCAAAAGATCTTTAGCTTCTAAGTAGTCATAGCCACGAACCTCGTCAGCAACAAGACGAATCTTTCTTGCAGACATTCTCACGTATTTAGCAACTGCTTTAGCTTCCATTATTTCTTAGCCTTCTTATCTTGGTTTGCGTGACCACGAAATGTTCTTGTAGGTGCAAATTCACCTAACTTATGGCCAACCATTTGATCATTGATAAAGATCGGAATAAATTTATTTCCATTATGAATCATCACTGTATGCCCAATCATATCTGGAAAAATGGTACTTCTTCTAGACCAAGATTTGAATGGTTTACGATTATTTTCTGAATTCATCTTAGTGATTTTTTTCATTAAATGATCATCGATGAATGGACCTTTTTTTAAACTTCTAGCCATGGATTAGTTACCCCTGCTTCTATTGCGTTTTCTGCCTTGAACGATGAATTTATCGCTAGGCTTAGCACTTCTTCTGGTTTTATAACCTTTAGTTGGTTGTCCCCAAGGAGAAACAGGATGACGTCCACCAGAAGTCTTTCCTTCCCCACCACCATGAGGGTGATCTACTGGGTTCATTACAACCCCTCTAACTCTTGGTCTCCAACCTAACCAACGATTTCTTCCTGCTTTACCAATAGAAACTAGGTTATGGTCTTTATTACTAACGATACCAACAGTAGCATAACATTCTTTACGAACCTTTCTTACTTCAGTAGATGGAAGTTTAAGACTAACATAGTCCCCATCTTTAGCAGCGATTGTAGCGAATGATCCAGCACTTCTAGCCATTTGACCACCCTTACCAGAATTTAACTCAATATTATGAACGTTAGTTCCAGGAGGAATCTTATCCAATGGCAGTGAGTTACCTATTTTGATTTCAGCAGATTTTCCAGCGGAAACTTTGTCTCCAACTTTCAAACCTTCGGGTGCTAGAATGTAAGAATACTCTCCATCAACATAACATAATAAAGCGATAAATGCACTTCTATTTGGATCATACTCGATGGATTTAACGACTGCGGGAATATCGCGTTTGAATCTTTTAAAATCAATTGAACGATATTTACGCTTAACTCTACCACCTCTTTGACGAACTGTAATCCTACCATTAAAGCCGCGAGCAGCTTTATATGTTATGGTTTTAGTCAAAGACTTGTGAGGAACTTCTTCAGTTATCTCAGCAAAATCTAATACTGATTTATAACGTGTTGAAGGAGTTACTGGTTTATATTTTCTGATTCCCATTGTTACACTCCTTTACCAAACTCTAGTTTTGCTCCATCAGCAAAAGTCACGATGGCTTTTTTCCAATGTGGTCTTTGAGACTTAGAGTTTCTAAAACGTTTGATCTTACCTTTATAAATTTGTGTGTTTATAGAAGTAGGTTCAATGCTGAATATTTTTTTTATGGAAGCAGCAATCATGATTTTATTTGCGTCAGGATGAACCTTGAAACAATACTTCACTGTTCTCTTTCCCTGACTCTTACCGATCTCTTCAAGTGCTTGAGATTTTTCAGTTACAATTGGAGCTATGATTATCTTGTCAAAGTTCATTGTTTTACAACTTCCTTATAGTGCTCAGTGATTTCAGCAAGAGCAGCTTCAGTAATTACTAGATTGTTATTGTAAAGAAGTTCTCTACAACCAATCCTTTTCGAGTTAATGTATTTCAAAAAAGGAATGTTTCTTGTAGAAAATTTTACAACCTTGTCTTCACCAGAAACTAGAAGACTCATATTCCCAGCAGTTGTAAGTCCCATATTCTTGAGAATTGTAAATACTGATTTTGTACTGAAGTCTTTTAGTTCCAATCCTTCTAAAACAATGATTTTAGATTCTACTGCTTTCTTATTTAGGATAGAAACAACTGCCTTTCTTTTAATATTCTTAGAAAGTGCTGAGGAATAGTCTCTTTTCTTAGGTCCGTGAATGATACCACCACCAACCCAATGAGGAGCACGAGAAGAACCTTGTCTAGCTCTACCAGTTCCTTTTTGAGACCAAGGTTTTTTACCACCACCACGAACCTCACCGCGATCCTTAGTGGAATGATTTCCATGTCTTAGATTTGCATTTTCAGCTTTGATTGCATCATAGATAGCACCTAGGCTTATATTATTTTCAGTAAACAAATCTTTAGGGAGATCTATTTCCCCAACTAGTTTACCTTCTTTGGAAAATTTGCGTGCTTTCATCTCAAACCTTCTCCACAGTCACAAGTGACTTATTGCTTCCTGGAACTGAACCAGAAACCAAAATTATGTTTTCATCAGTAAAGATTTTAACGATCTTTAGTTCTTTCACGGTTTTCTGAATGCTTCCCATTCTTCCGGGACGTTTAACACCCTTGAAAATTCTAGAAGGAGTTGAATTTGCTCCAGAAGAACCAGGATGTCTATGAAAGCGTGAACCATGTGCTTGAGGACCACCAGCATGACCAAAACGCTTCACTACCCCTTGAAAACCTTTTCCCTTGGTAGTTCCAGTCACTTTGATATTGTCTAGTTCTTTGAACACATCAGTTACACTGATGGTAGAACCAAGTGCAGGAGCATCTCCATCGATCTTAAATTCTTTCAAATGCCTTTTAGGGGAAATACCATTCTTTTTTAGGTGTTCCATCTCTGGCTTGGAAAGATTTTTTTCCTTTACATCTCCATAGGCAAGTTGCACTGCATAGTATCCATCTTTCTCAGGAGTTTTCACCTGTGAAACACTACACGGACCAACTTGAATTACAGTAACAGGTACCATATCCCCGTTGTCTTTGTAAACTCGGGACATTCCTATTTTTCTGCCTATCAACCCTGTTGTCATACTATAATTCCTTACGATTTAATATCCACTGATACACCGGCTGGAAGTTGCAATTTCATCAGTGCTTCCACTGTATCTTCATTAGTATCTAGAATATCAATGAGACGTTTGTGTGATCTCATTTCAAATTGCTCACGAGACTTTTTGTTAACGTGAGGAGAACGAAGAACGGTGTAACGCTCTACTTTTGTGGGAAGTGGAATGGGACCGGAAACTTTCGCTCCAGTCCTTTTTGCAGTTGCCACGATCTCATAAGTTGATTGATCAATCAACTTATGATCGAAAGCTCTGAGTTTGACTCTGATTCTTTGTCCTGTCATCTCGTTACTCGATGATGCTGGCTACTACACCAGAACCAATAGTCTTGCCACCTTCACGAATTGCGAAGTTTAAGCCTTTATCCATTGCAATTGGGTGAATTAACTCAATTGTCATAGACACGTTATCCCCTGGCATTACCATTTCCATTCCTTGAGGAAGGCTACAAACACCAGTGATGTCTGTTGTACGGAAATAGAATTGTGGGCGATAGTTGTTGAAGAAAGGTTTGTGACGACCACCTTCATCCTTAGTCAAAACGTAAACCTCAGCAGTAAACTTTTTGTGTGGAGTGATAGAACCTGGCTTAGCAAGAACCTGACCTCTTTCGATGTCTTCTTTTTTCGTTCCACGAAGTAGAGCACCGATATTGTCTCCCGCTTCTGCTTGGTCTAGAAGCTTACGGAACATTTCAATACCAGTTACTACAGTTTTAGTAGTATCTCTAATACCTACGATTTCCACTTCTTCGTTCACTTTAAGAACTCCAGTTTCTACTCTACCAGTCGCAACAGTTCCACGACCAGTGATTGAGAAAACGTCCTCTACTGGCATTAAGAAAGGTTTGTCAGTGATACGTTTTGGTACTGGAACGTATTCATCAAGATTTTCCATTAGCTTAAGAACAGCTTTCATTCCAAGATCAGAATCTTCACCGTCTAGAGCTTTTAGAGCAGAACCATGAACGATTGGGATCGGTCCTTGTCCTTCTCTTGGAAAGTTGAATTTTTTGAGTAGGTCACGAATTTCTTCTTCTACCATCTCAATCATTTCCGCTCTTTCATCATCTTTGAGCATATCAGCTTTGTTTAGGAATACAACGATGTAAGGAACACCCACTTGTCTAGCAAGAAGAATGTGCTCTTTAGTTTGAGGCATAGCACCATCAGTTGCAGAAACAACCAAAATCGCAGCATCCATTTGTGCAGCACCAGTAATCATGTTCTTAACATAGTCAGCATGACCTGGGCAATCCACGTGAGCATAGTGACGATTTCCCGTCTCATACTCTTGGTGAGAAGTTGCAATAGTTATCCCGCGAGCTTTTTCTTCTGGGGCGTTGTCAATCTCATCATACTTGACAGCCTTGTTCTTTCCTCCAAATTTCTTTGCGAGGGTGGATGTGATTGCCGCAGTCAAAGTAGTTTTACCATGATCGACGTGACCAATGGTTCCAACGTTCAAATGTGGCTTGCTTCTATCAAATTTTTCCTTAGACATTAACGTAACTCCTAGTTTACTATAATTCCTTTTTTTGACCTTCCAAAATCTCACTAAAGAATTTTGGGGAAAAATGAGTCTCAAGCGAAAGCTCACCCTTTCCATGGGTCAAATTTCGAAACACACTTGCAAATCCCAATAGAGATTCAGCAGGAGCATTTCCTTGGATGCGGGTTAGATTTCCAGCGACCACATCCAGACTGTTAATTTGAGCATGTCTTTTTCTCAAAAGAGATAGGACATCTCCAACAGAAGATTCTGGAACTAAAGCTTCAAAAACTCCAATTGGACCAATAAAATTGAAATGCGAAGATAGAACTGACTTTAAACCACCAATAATAGCAATTTTAGTCAATGCTAGAGAAAACTCTCCAACCACTTCAGGCTCTTCATAGTCATCAATTTTTAGATTGAGACCAAGAACCAAGTTTCCATCCAAACCATGAGAAAGAATCTCTTGGAACCCTGCTTGAATCGCTTCTTTTAAGATGAGCGGTAAGTCGCAGGTGAATTCAACTTTATTGTCGAAATCTGTTCGAGCCTCTAAGAAGCCGTGTATCTTGCCACTCTTCCACTTTCCATCGAAAGTCGAATGCTCGAAAACAATCTTTTTTACCATGTTTTTGAAGATGGAATATTTGGCAACCCTTATTGGTTTAATTTGAAATTTGTCCCCAACAAAACCTTGAAGTCTATTGGCTGAGATTTCCAGATGCAATTCCCCCATTCCCCATAGTTCCAACTGCCCTGTTTCCATTTTTTCTTGAAAGAATAGACCGGGATCTTCCCAAATCAGCTTGTCTAGACCATTAATCAATGCGTCCTTATCATCAGCTTTATTGGGCTCTAAAAGTATACTGAAGAGTCCTTTTCGATTTTGGATTTTTTCTTTTTCATTTTTTTTAGGAGTAGAATGAAGTACTTCTCCTAATTCTAAAAAATCATTTTGCAAAATTAGAAAAGAGTTTTCTTCTAATTCTTCGGCTTCTAAAACTCCACCAGCAATATTTTGAAAAATCTTCTCTAACACTACTATCCTGTCGCGTGAGTACAACTTGTCTCCTTGCTTAAGACTAGTATAATTTTTAAGATAAACTACTTTTCCAAGTTCTGGATGAAACTGTCTTTTATAGACAATGGATCCTGTTTTCTTTTTTTTGGGAATTTCTTCAGTTAGAAAAAGAAACTCTAAGAATGATGCCACCCCTTCACCCGTGAGAGCACTTCCCGCAAGAACGGGAATGAATTTTTTTTGACTAGCTCCCCTACTCATGCCTTGCAAAATAATTCTTTTTTTATTCTTATTCTCGAAATATTTTTCAACAAGTTCTTCTTCCCAATCAATTAGAGGTAGTTCAAGATCTTCCAGAATTTCCTTGGATTCAAAAACATATTCAATAGATTCGTTCTTAAAATAAAAAAGGGGACAAAGTTTAATGGGAAAATATTCAGAAATTTCTTCAATGATGAAGTATGTTTCTCTGTTCTTATCAATCTTATTGATAAATATAAAAATGGGAATCTCAGCTTTTTTTAATTTTTCAATGATCATCTCAGTTTGAGAACGAATCCCAACAGTTATATCTATGAGAAGCACTGCAATATCAACTGCAAGAAGACTAGAATCAACTTGAGTATGAAAGTCTAGATGACCTGGAGTATCGATGATATTTAGAACTTCAATTTTTTTTCCTTTCTTATATTCCACATGAATGCTGCTTGCAGTGATGGAAATCCCACGAATAATTTCTTCGGGCAGACTATCCATTTCCGTTGTGCCTTCAATTACATTTCCCGGACTACTGATTGCACCTGTCTCAAAAAGAATTCTTTCTACAAAAGTAGTTTTTCCTGAATCGATATGGGCAAAAATCCCTATATTTCTAATTGAAGACATGAATTCATGAATTTATTTCTTCTGCTACAGTCAATTCTTTTTTACTGACTGAGAATTAGTAATAAATTCAGATTTCGCCTAACGTTATTTTTTATTATCATTTTTATAAATTTCAAAGACCAAATCCTTGTTTTCCAGAAATGGAGAAAAATCTAAGCTCCCAGTGAAAAGTTTTTCTTGATTGGATTTATCAATTAGATTATAACAAAATGATTTTAGATTTTCAGTTTTTATTAGCAAACTAGAAATGGGAATAGTTAAGTTTCCATCATTAAAACTATATTTTTTATCTTCCTTGAATTCACAAAATTCAATCAACACTGTTTCTGGAGATATTTTTTCTAAATGTTTTTCATCTATTTTTTTTATCAACTCTTTATAACGAAATTCAGAATCACTTTTCAATCTCACGGGCAAGGTAGTTGCTTCCAATAATACTATAACCAATACTAAAATACCAGCACCTGCATCATTACCACCATGACCTTTTTTGGCAAATTCACTAAATCTAAAATCTTTTTCACTCTCTATAAATTCTTCAATCAATTGCACTCGTTTTTTTTCTTCGATCAAATATCCATTCAAGGTTAGTTGAAGTTCATTTTTGACTATATTACTTATTAATAAATATACTTTCTTGATTTCCGTTTTGTTTTTAGTTTCAACTACTCTTTTAGAAAGAATCTTTTCTTCTTTTGTATAAACATCAAAACAAAAACTTTGGAACAAGATCAAAAGAATTAAAAGAAAAATATTTAGCTTAAAATAGCTCATCCAACTCTTCTGCAAAATCATATTTTGAATATTTCCTGATTTACCAAATTATCTGATTACATGTTTTAATAAAGATAAAATCCCTATTTGTGAATAGCTACAAAATCAATAACTTAGTTTATACACCACTAACTTACAGATGTTAGATAGCTTTTTCGGTGAGTGTACCCAAGTTTTTTTTATTGATTATTCTCAATTCATTTATGAAAATTATTTTTTTAAAATCTTAACTACTCAACAATAGAATTTATATATTGTACCATTCGATAAAAGCAATCACTTATTAAAACATATTTTGGTGAATCTATTCATATTTGATCACAAATATAAATCTAATAGTTATGTGAAGAGATTCTCTTTGCTCCTCATGTTGTGGGATTTAATGATTTAGGGTAAGAAAAAATGTGGCTGTAGTGGTTTGTCTCTAGTTGTATCTCTGTTATCGAAGCGTTTTATCCTCATCCCTCTGGTATAGAGATTCTTTTGTGGTTGCCAGAACGTGCCTGTAAACAAAACGCTCCCTCCTAAGGTTGGAACACCACCGAAGGAATTAAAGATGATCTCTCCAAAACCAGCAAGATCTAGCGATAACAGAAAAGTGAACAACCAGCAGCGAGACTTACCGTAATACATAGCTAACGCACTGAGTTGAATCCATAAATCGTTAGAGACTTTAAAATCCACCCGCACATATCCAATTCCCTCTAGTTGATATTCAGTTTTCACTTTACGAGCCTTGAGAACCATCCCACTATAATTAAATAACCTAAACGTTCTCAGCAAATACCTCAAATACTGATCTATACTTTCATGTTTATTAATTTTCGCTTCAAACTCTTCCATCATTTCTTTGGGAATCCTTAAGGTTGATGAAGTCTTCTTTTGAAACCTTAAGTTTAGATCATTTGTTTGAAGTTCGTTGAATAAAACTGTTGCACTCATAACTATAAAGGGTATAAAACCTTCTTATTTTTCCGATAAAATTAGAACTTTTTTTGTATAAGAATTTTTTTTTCAAAAGTAATTTGTTAGAAAAAAAAATCAAATTTTGAGTTATGTAAGTTTATAAAAGGAATAGTCAATCCTCAAATTAGTTTTCGCATAACGTTTTACAAATTATGATTGTTACAAATTTATCACTTTAGTTATTCTTACTGTTAAGGTTAACAATACTAGATAATTTTTGTCTTGACTAAAATTGATTGAATAAGAGTTTAGAGCAGTGAGAAAGTTCGTTGGCAGTCTGAATTTATTTTTAATTCTATTTACAACAACTTTTTTAGATTCTGGTGTCGCCTGTCTAGAATCCTTGAACGCTAGCCTCATTTGTAAATGTAATCATGGTTCCAGAGCTGAAATCCACCAAGATGATTTGTTGCTCTCCAAACACAAAGAAGTTCAAGCAAATCTACCCGATTGTCATAAAGCAAAAAAAGGTGCTGCACATGTCTGTGCCTGCAAGAAAACCTCTGATTCACTCTCCAAACTTTTTCTACAAAAAC
The DNA here is from genome assembly GCA_033762425.1 of Leptospiraceae bacterium. Taxonomy (GTDB): domain Bacteria; phylum Spirochaetota; class Leptospiria; order Leptospirales; family Leptospiraceae; genus JANRLP01. Next base: position 21,691 of record JANRLP010000111.1, on the reverse strand, counting down.
CAACTTTTTTTCTAAATGAAACTGAGAAATTGAATATCAACCTTCAAGTTCTAAACTATGTTTTGATGAAAAACTACTATCCTCTCACAATACTATTGGATGAAGTAACTACTCCTCCACCCAAATGTAATTCGTAAAATCCTAGTCTTTTGCCTTAGTCAAAGACAAACTCAACAAAACCTATATCATTCGTAAGGATCATTATACATAATAGTTCTGTTGAAAAATTAGAGTATAAAGGAACTTCACACGCACAGAGTGCAGATGAATCAACTTCCTCTAATTAACTTTTAACAACTTAAATGTATAGTGGATTGATCTAGGTTTTCTGTAAAAACTTATAAGTTATAATAACTTATTCATATCAGGATGAAAAATCCAAAATTTTTTACGAGGAATTTATGAAAAATATTCTTATACTTGCACTTTGTGCAATTTATTTTAACAACTGTGGTGTTATTGGTAACACTAAAGAAGATACTTCTTCCAGAAATCTTGCAATTGCGGGGCTTGCACTTCTAAGCCAAGGTTCACAAGTAAGCACAATCAATTTTAGACTAGACTCAGGTAGTATGAAAAGTGTTGGTTGCACTAGTGCAGTTTCCAATTCATCGGTCATAGTATCAGGTGGAACTAAGATGCAATTGAATGATGCAAGGTTCTATGCGTATGATGTTAAACTTATTACTGCTGATGGATCAAAGACTGATTTCAAGTTAACTACAGATGGAGTATTTCAAAACAGTTTCTCTTCGGGAGGAAAAACTTATACACTAGGTCTAATTGATTTTGCAGATAAAGCAAATAATTGTGCTAATGGTGCAGTACCTTCTGCGGAAACAAACTTGAAATTAGTTGGAACTAGCGTTAGTGGAAATTATACAGGAATTGAATTTACAATGGGTGTTCCTGCAGAGTTCAATAACCAAGATAATACAACACTTGCTGCTCCTTTAAACTCTACTGCTATGTACTGGAGTTGGAATAGTGGATACAAGTTTATGAAAGTGGAATTTATGCACGAGGATGCCACAGATTCTAACAAGATCAATTACTGGCATATGGGAAGTTCTTCTTGTGCAAGCAATGTTTGTGCAAGAATCAATAGACCTACAATTACATTGAAGAAATCTACTGGTAACATTAATTTTTCAACTGATGTGATCGCACTCGATCTTCAGCAACTACTTGATGGAACCAATACTAATTCTGGAAATGGTGGAAAGAAAATTGCATGTCATTCTGGTCCACAAACAGGTGGAGATTGTTCTACAATAGGAACTAACGTTGGAGTGAATTCTACAGATGGAACATCACTTACAACTCAAAAAGCATTCAGTATAAAATAAATTCAAGAAACCAATCTCCAAGATCAAAGGTCTTGGAGAGAAAGGAGGTCATCATGAATAGAATCATTTTCATATTATTCTTATTTCTCTCGAATTGTTATCTTATCAACAAAACGCCCGAAAAGAACAACAATTTAGTAGTTCTAGCATTACTATCATTGAACAATACTAGCTATAACTGGAATCTTCCACAGGGATTTCCAACTCCAATTGTCCCGAATGAAAATCCAATGACTGAGGCGAAAGTTAACTTAGGCAGATTTTTGTTTTATGAAAAAAAACTCTCTAATAACCAAACCCAAAGTTGTGCAAGTTGTCATATTCAGTCCATTGCGTTTAGTGATGGTATAGCAGTCGGAGTTGGTTCTACTGGTGAATTTCATCCAAGAAACTCACAACAACTAGTGAATGTTGCCTATCTTCCAAAACTAACTTGGTCTAACAATAATTTAAACACAATTGAACAACAGGTTAGACTTCCGTTATTTGGAGATAATCCAATTGAACTAGGAATTTCTGGAGAAACTGCAACCAATCGATTAAAAGCGGATTCTAGATATACAGATCTTTTCAATAAGGCATTTGGTGGCACTATAGATGAACAGAATATACGTTATGCACTATCTGCTTTTTCGAGAACGTTGATTTCAGGAAATTCAGCATATGATAAGTATGTTACCCAAAAAATCCCTAGTGCTATGACTGCTTCACAAATTCGAGGAATGAACATATTTAATGGAGAGGTAGCTGAGTGCTTTCATTGTCATGGAGGATTTAATTTTAGTGACTCAACAACTCATACAGGAGCAGTTCTGAATGTGACTCAGTATCATGATAATGGAAATAAATCTACAACTGAGTATAACGCACTATCTGAGAATAAACGTGGGCTCTATGAATTGACAAAGAAAACTTCAGACATTGGAAGATTTAGAGCACCATCTCTTAGAAACATTGCACTAACCTATCCTTATATGCATGATGGTAGTTTTGATTGTAGTCCTGCGAATAAAGGTACGTTAGGCGTTTATTCAGATGCTTGTGCAACGGAAGCCTTAGGTAAAGTGATAGATCATTATACGAGTGGTGGAAAAACTCCTTCGAATAAAGACACTGGTTTTATTAGACCTTTTAGTTTAACTACTGGGGAAAGAACTGATCTTATCAATTTTTTGAAGAGTTTAACTGATGAAGACTTTTTAAAGAATCAGAAATTCTCTAGTCCATTCTAATTTAGAATAATTCTGTTAGTTCTTCTTTGAGTTTTTGTGCTTCTTCAAATTCAGGTTCTAGATCGAGTGCTCTATGTAAGTATTGCAAAGAACGCTCTGGTCTGTTCCAAAGTTTATAAAGAGTTGCAAGGTTGTATAATGGAATATGTCTAGCATCATTATATTTACACCGAATCGATTTTTTCAGCCAAAACACTGCTTCCTTTTCTCTTCCATGCCTTAAAAGAATCACACCAATTTCATTGCAAGGACTACCATATTCTGAATTCAATTGAATGGAACGATAGAAATAGGAAAGTGCTTCTCTAGTCTTTTTCTTTTGATTAGCAATGAGCCCCATGTAGAATAGACTTTCTGGATTATCTCCTTCTTCAAGAGAAAGTGAAAAATGATAACAAGCCTTATCCAATTCACATTCTTTAAAAAGAAATTTTCCTTTCTCATTATTAGTTTGGATAAATTTTTCTATGATACCAGACATATTTTACTCTAAGTTAATATTCGGAATTCTAGGTTAGCAAATTTAATGCGAAAGTTTTTTTTTATTTTTTCCGAATGCGTTATGCGACATAATAAACAAAAACTGATATTCATTTCTTGCGATTTATTAAGAATATCTTAAAATCTAAACCTATGCAGGGTAATTTTTGATTGAGACAATGGATAATGAATTCTAATCAAAATTGTTTGATACTATATAATCCTTATGAATTCTATATAACTTAAACTTATTGACAAAAGTAACTTACTATCACTTTTAGTAAAGTCAATCGAAACTTACGTCTAATCAAAATTATGTTTAATTATTTTTGATAACTATTATATAATCTTAAAATCGCACCTAACGTTAGTCTCTAATTTTTCAACTAGATTCAAACTTAGGATTAAGGATTAATTAGCTCTGTTTTAATTTCTCTATAATCATCATAACCAAATGAATTAGACCAAGGAGCGAGAAATATGATTCCAGGAAAAAAACTTAAGAAACTGATCAATGAATTTGTAGCTAGACTTTTTGCACTCAAGTTAATAGTAGTTTTTTGATTTTTCTTAATGATAATCTTTGCACAATTCGTGCGATTGACAAGAAATTGATAATCTCCCTCTACTTGATAAGATTTATATATGTTGAACTCATTTTCGCATTTGTTATGACTTAGCTCAGAGAGTTCTTTCTTAGTAAAATCATTTCCAAAAGATACGAAGAGTGTTTTATTGCTATCTCCTACTCTTCTAAACATAAAAGGTTCAACTAAAAAATTTTTTGTATTTTCAAGTAATCCATAATATTCTCCCTCTTCAAGATCAATCTGAATTGATTCAGAATTTTCTAGAGTATAAAACTTATACTCTTTAGGATTCTCAAAACCCATAAATTTTTCTGTGAAAGGCAAAATGAGTGGTAAAGGTGATAAGGATCTCCATTTAGTAACTTTTCTCTCTATAGGTAAATCTTTAGAAAGTAAAAATCTAATAGCTAGGATTGAAGTATCTTGAAATTTAGAGTCATTGAAAGTGATTGTTAATTTTCCTAAATCTTCTAGGTTACTTTGAATTTTGTTTCTTGTACTATATTCTGATTTATAATAAGAACTACAACTTAAAGCAATCACTCCTAACCATAAAAGTAAAATGCTCCAGATTAGTATCTTTTTCATAATATTTTTAATAAATACTATCTAATTACGATACTAATCTTTAGAGAATATTTTTGTTTCCCCAATCTTCAAATCTAGCAAACGATCCAAAGAACTATTCTTTTGCATTAATTCTTTAGTGATTTTCAATGGTTCATCGAGTGCCTCATCTGTCAACACAAACGTTAGGTAGTGCATAGGAACCATATACTTAGCATTCAAATCCAAAAAGGATTGAACAGATTCCTTTGGAGACATATGAATGGGTTGCATAAACCAAATGGGTTCATAAGCTCCAATTGGTAGAATGGCAATATCAATTTCTGGAAATTTTTCTCCAATCATCTTGAAGGAACTTGAATAGCCCGTATCTCCTGCGAAATAAATTTTATTCTTTTTCCCTTCCAATACATAACTTCCCCAAAGTGTGGCATCTCTATCAAAGACACCTCTTGAACTAAAATGTTGAGTTGGAGTAAATGTAACTTTTAAATTTCTAACATTGATGGATTCCCACCAGTCCATTTCTCTAACATTTGTCAGTCCTTCCTTCACTAAAAATTTTTTGTTCTTTAGTCCAACGATAAATACTGGTCTAAACTTTTTTTCTAGTAACTTCAAGGTTGGAATGTCCATATGATCGTAGTGATTATGACTGATAACAACTATATCTATATTTGGTAAATCATCAATTGAGATTCCAGGTGGAGTGTAACGTTTGGGTCCTGCAAAACTTACAGGAGAACATCGTTCAGACCAAATTGGATCAGTAAGTATATTTAGTCCATCTACCTGAACTAAAGTTGTTGCATGTCCAATCCAAGTTACTGAGAGTTTTGTTGAATTCTCTTTAAGCTTTTTTCCATCATTTTTTAATACATCAAAATCGTAATCACTTGGATCTACTGAAGGATTATTATTAAATAATTTATTGAATTGCCAAAGGAACACTTTGTATAGTCCTTGACCTTTTTTTGTCTCATCTAAATTTCTAAACCCACCTGAAACATGGTGAATTGGTTTTTTTTTGTCCACAGAATTTCCCGCACAACTTGTAACTATCAATACAATGATCCCAAATAAAATGATTCTCATTCTTCAAGACTTTTTTTGTGAAGCTATAAGTAAAGTAATTCTTATGATTCATCATTATCTGTTAAATATAGGTTGTAAAATTTATTAGATGTCTAAGGATAGTAATGACTTTATGAAGTTTGTTCTAATTTTCATTCTACTAGTAAATTCAATTTTTTCTGAAAAGCTAGAACTAATTCCCTATTCCACTGAATCAGTAATATTGAAAACTAATCTTGATAAAGATAATGCAAAATTAGTTCTTGAATACATCGATGAATTCTCAATTCTAATCTATGGGTTTCTAGCGGAAGTTAGAAATGAGTCCCCAAAAAGAAAGATTGTAGTAGAGCTTTACTCAGATTGTAGAGATCTAAAATCAGTTTCTAAAGGCTCAAGACCAGTCTTTTTTTTTAGAACATATAAGAGTTCTTGGTCTCGCTTCAAACTCAAAGGTTGTTATCTAACAAAAGATTTTTTTTTCCAAAGCATACAACATTCTATAGCAGAAGCAATGCTCAGCTATAAGGATGAAAAGGTTTGGTTTACACAAGGCCTTGCTACCTATTTCACAAATTCTATCTTTATAGCTGATGATTCCAGTATCCTATCTTATCAAAATCTAGAATATCTAATTAGATTAAAAGAAATGAAAAATAAATTTAACTTAGATAAATTATTAAAAGTAGATAGAAAAGAATGGTTTGCAAATTCTAAAGTATTATTTCCATACACCTGGTCATTGGCTTATTATCTTATGGACGTGCATCCCAAAGGAAGAGAGTTATTGTTTAAAACTGATGGTTTACGAAAAGAAGAGAAAAATTTTCACGAATGGTTAGAATCACTCTCCCTTCCTCGTGGATATTCATTTTTTGAAAAATCAAAACAAGAAAGTACCAATCTAGGAAAAATATTTCAATTAGAAAAAGCTATCTTAGAAGAGAAAAATTTTGACTTATATCTTGCTGAAATAGCAAAAATTTATTTTGAGGAAAGAAATTATAGACAAGCATTTGAATATGCAGAACAAGCTTACCTAATAAATCCCAAGAATAAAATTGCAATTCAAGTTTTGGTGGAATCCTCTATTGCTCTGGATAAATTTCCTCAAGCAGAGTTCTATACATTTATAGCTCAGGAATGGAAATGGAATGATAGTTATATTGCACAAGCTGAAAAAAAAATTAAATCTTGGCGAAGAAATTTTCCTGAAATCCCACGTTATTCAAAACCCATCATGGTATTCCCAGCATTATGAACCTCTGGCAACTCTCAAGTCTAGGAATTGAATTTGCAATTATCCTTTTACTTTTTGTATTCGGTGGACACTATTTAGATCAGAAATTTTCACTCTCCCCCTGGTGTCTTTTAGGAATGAGCTTTTTAGGCTTTGCCTATGGAATCTATTACTTAGTAAGAAGAACTGACTCATTCAAATAATTATTGAGCAAAACTTCCTTTGTTCTTTACAATAAAATCATATAGATCTAGTTCTACTCCTGTTGCATCAGTTTCAGTTCCTAGCTTGCAGCCAAAGAAAATTTTTTTATCATTTTCTTTTAAGAACTTCATTGCTCTTCGTTTCATCTTAACCTGAGTTGCAACAGAATAATAATGAACATAGTCCACAAGGCCTGGTCCATCTTCTTTGGACTGAGGCTCTGCTAAAAAAATTTCCAACTCTCTTACATAGTTTTGAAGGTATGGTTTAGAATTGGGAAACTTCACTTCTTCAAACTTTTCATTCTGAAATGAATATAGAATAGGAGTTAAACTGCCCTTGACCCTTGAATTATCTTCAATATCATCTTGAATACAACCCTTTACTTTCACATTATAAAATCTAAAATCAATAAATAGAATTTCTTGAAAACCATCCTTATCTAAGTCTAAGACTAAAAAATCTTTTCTAGGTTCTTCAATTGTATTAACCTTAGTTAAATTTGCTTCTGTTAGATAGTTTAAAACTGTATTAGTATTTTTTAATATTGGTAATTCTAATGTTTCAAAAAAAAGAATCTCTTCTTTTCCATGTTTTTTAATGAATCTAGCTCCAAAATTTTTATCAAACTTTACTTCTTGAACTAGTTTTAATGTTTTTCCATCTTGAATTCTAATTCTAGAACTTGTGGATTTACCACCAGTCTCATCATTGATAAATCTTACTTTATATTTACCTAAGATTAATTGCTCAGGATAGTTTTCTGCAAATATTGAAAAACATAAAATTAAATAAAAAATAGAACTAATAAGTTTCATACTTCACTCAAAAAATTTTTTACAATTTTTAAAAACTCTTCCTTATTCAAATAATGAAGATAATGCCCTGCATGTGGAATAACGTCAATTCTAGAACTTGGAAAATAATTTTTAATAAGAACATGATCAGATTGTTTTACATATTCAGAATCTCCTCCTAAAACAAATAGAGACTTTTTAGTAAAAGTTTTATCATTAATATCAAATTCAAGTGCATCTTTTCTTTTTTGAATTGCATCTAGATTAATTTTCCATCGAAATCCATTATCAGTTCTCTCAAGATTCATCTGTAAAAATTGTCTGATAAAAGTATCATGAATTATGGGTAACATTTCCTGATCAATCTCATCTCTATTTTTTTTGTTGGAAACATCTATTGACATTGCCCTAAATTCTGTTTCATAATTTAATTCATAATTTTTGGGAGCAATATCAATTACAATCAATCTATCACAAAGTTCGGGGTATTGTAAAGCAAACTGAATTGCAACCAAGCCTCCCATAGAATGACCTAGAATAGTACAACCTGATAGATTATTCTCAGAAATAAATTCTTTCAGATCAGAAACCATATCTTTCAGTGAATGAGTTTCAGCATGGGGTGAGTCTCCATGATTTCTAGCATCCAATAAATATACAGTTCCAAACTCTGAAAGTTCTTTACCATTGCCTAACCAATTCTTGGATGAACCAAAAAGCCCATGGAGAATTAGAATTGGTTTTCCATTCTCAATAAGCTTTCTAAAAAATAGTTTCATTCAAGTGAGCAAAATTTAGCAAACGATCCTGACTTCTTGATCGAAGGATATGGAATGAATTCAGGCACTGGGATTATCTTGAACGTTAGTTTATCTTGTATATCAGTAAACTGTAAAGACTTTTTATCCAATGAGATTCCACTACCCATACTTGTTCCTGGGGTAAAACATTCGGGAAAAAGCTTAATTTGTTTTAGTCCTTTAGTTTTCAATTCCATCTTGGAAACAGTTTCCTTCATTCTGATAAATAGAACATTGGAATCTTTCTCCCAAGAAATTGCATACTCAGGGGAATCGAACCAGAATGCAATCGATTCTTTTGTAATTGATTTTCCTGTTGAATCTATAATCTCAATGAAGTATTTTACTTCACTTGCATTAACATCAGTGGAGAGGATCAACGCAATTTTTTCAAAGTCAGGACTTGGCAAGATTTTCATGAGTAAAAATTTTTCTCCATCCTTCCAAATTGGACTGATAGTATTCAATTCAGAATCTATACTAGAGATTCGAACATCAGCAGTTCCATATCCTTTGTCAGTTCCTTGTACAAAGTATATTTTTTCAGATTTTTCAGAATAAAATACACTATTTGGAAAAATCCAAAATGGAAATTTCTTGTCCTGTTTCATTTTTGCATCACCATTGATCAACTCATGAATTTGAATTCTAGACTCAAAATTCTTTTTATCAGTAGTTCCAATCATAGGATTCCAAGAATTTGTTTCTTCATATTTTACTTGGTATATCAGAAATTTTTTTCCTGATTCAGTAAAACTAACGCTAGGAGAAAGAAATCCACTTCTCCATGTTGAGCAATTTGCTAAGTAAATAAATGAAAAGAATAGCAGCACTTTCATTTTTGAATGATGAGTTACTAAATTCTTGAGTAAGTTTTTTAAAGTTGGTTCCACGTCTCCTCCATTTTTTGAGCATGAAAATTTAATTGATTCTTGTGATATAGATATGGGTTTTGCTTTTTGAATTTATAAGTTTTTTCAAAAGGCTTTTCGTGTAGTTTGGGTTCTGAAAAATATTGATTATCCTCTTTTCTCAAAAATTTTTCTTTTGTTGCTCTCTCTAAGAACTTAAATAAGTTATTAGAAAATTTTCCTTCGATTAGTTTAGTTGATATATGAATTGTTTTGAGAAGTTTTAACTTTTCCAAAAAGTAGTGAATTTTATTAAACAAGTTTTCGGAAGTGATTCCTTTTATAAGTATATCTTGAAAAATAGTCCATGAAAATAAATTTCCCTCTGTAAGAACCAACATGGAACCAATTCTTTTTCTACAAAAAGCTAACACTTCTTCATCTGATGCAAACTCTGGTTTTACTAATTCACCTATAGTGATATGAGAATCAGTTTTATTGTTAGTGAGACTATCATAAGTTAGTGCGATAAAATTAAAACTTACATTAGGTACTTTTTTCATAAATAATGTGATTCCTTTTCTGAATGGATTAGGATATCCATCATAGGAATATGTACCTTCTGGAAATAAAAATAAATTATTTCCTTCATTTACTTTAGCTGCAAGTATATCCCAATTTTTATCAATTTCATTCTTAAAATCACCTGACTTCATTAGTGTTCTAGAATTATCTCTGAAAGGACGTTTAACTCCAACTGCATTTACAAACCTAAACAAAAAAGGAATAATTCCCGAAGCATCAATTGCTCTTAAAACTAATTTCAAAAAACCCTTTGGCTCAAATTCTTTCACTAAGAAACCTTTTTTAAGAATATCTTCACGAGCAGGAATTGTATATCTAGAATCTCCAAGAACAAATCTACTGATATAAGTCATTGAAGGTATATCAAATTCATTTACATGATTTGCCATGATAATTGTTGGATAGACAACTTCTACTTTCTTTTGAGTATTATAATAAACATAAACTTTATTAAAAACTAGAAACCTAGCCAAAGAGACAGTCCTCAAGAATAAATTCATAAAAACTTTTCCCATAAACTTATTCTGAAACGTTAGTTGGTATTCTGATAATAAATTTGGTTCCCGTAGAGAAACTACTATTTTCATTTTTAATTTCTCCGCCCATTAGCTCAATAATTCTTTTAGCAATATATAGACCTACACCTACACCGCTAACTTGGTATCCAATTGAACTATCTACCCTATAAAATTTTTCAAAAACTTTTTCTCTATTTTCTTCAGCAATCCCAATTCCCTCATCTTCAAAACTAAGTTCAAAATAACCTTGTTTGATTTCACAGTTAATTTGAATTCTTCCAGAATCTTTATTATATTGAATCGAATTTTTGAGCACTATAGAAATCACTTTGGAAAATAAAGCCTTATCATTAAAGAAAACTAGGCTAGAATTACAATTGTACTTAATAGAAATTTTCTTTGTACTAATAATCTTATCATGAGACTTAATAACTTCTTCAATAATATTCAAAACAGAAAACTCAGTTTTTTTTAGTTTGACCTTAGTTGAAAGATCAGTAACTAACATTAAATCACTAATATTTTCATTCAGCATCATTGATTCATTAAAAATTTCATTACCATATTCTTTTACTTCTTTGACGCTTTTGCCCGAATAGTCTTTTATCATCTCTGAATAAGCATAGATCACTGAAAGAGGGGTTCTAAGTTCATGAGATAGATTAGACATGAACTCATCCTTTATCTTACTCAATTTTGTAAGTTCATTGGAAAGATGAATCGTTCTATTAAATGCATTGGAGAAACGTTGAGAAATAATTAATCCCTGAAACAATACGAAGATGATCATTCCATAGGAAATGATGCTAGTAGATTGAATTATATGAGAAGAAAAAAGGATATCATTAACAACAGTAATAAATAAAATTATAAATCCAATCAGAAAGATCAGAGATCCTTCTCTATTATTCTTAATTGCTTTAGCAATTGAATAAATCAAATAACAACCTATAATTATAATCAGAATCCTATCAAAGACTTCAATTCTTCCTAGCAATTGTGTAGGTATGAATATGGAAACAATTGCAAGTTGTAGTTGGGAATAGAAAACAAATCTTTCAAAATACTTATTGATTTCATCTGGAAACGCACTATACATATATCGAATAAAAAATACTATTGAGGCAAAATAGAAAAAATAGTAAACTTTTACATTATAGAAAAAAGAAAATTCCACTCCAATTAGATCTTCAAATCTACTTCCAATGTTAATTTCTCTCATAGCAGAAGAAATACAAAACAAAGCAAAATAAAGACTAGTAATTGATTCTTTGCGAAGGGAATAGATACCTATGTGATAGATACCAATAATAAACATCATACCAAATAGAATTAACTCTTTTGCTTCATACTTTTGGAAATATCCTTCAATGGATTGTTTATTGCCAAGAAGCAGTTTGGTAGTTATACCCGCTTCATGGTTTTCAAAATTAGAAACATGTAATATTAAATCTATTTCTTTCTCACCAAAATTTCTAAGATCAACTACTTTGAACTTATATTTACCCTTGGATTCATTTATCTTTCTACCAATTACCCCAGTACTTGCTAGCAAAGTAGTATTAAAATAAAGATTATATGCAGTTGCGATCATATACATTCTTAAAGAAAGATTTACATCGTCTTCTTTGACTAGTATCTTCAGACGATAAGTTGCATAACCATCATACGAAAGATTAGTTTTATTTGAATTCCATGGTGAGGGAACTTCTATAAAAGTTTTTTGACTTAATGGAATAGTATCAATCTCTTCGTTGGTAAGAAATTCTTTATAGTAAAATTCCCATTCACCATTCAAAGAAGCAAGTCCATCTTTTTCAAAATCCCAGTTTCTAAGATCGATCACACCTTTAGAGGCAATGGGTTCTTTTTTTAGTTTAGAGCAATCCAAAATCCAAATAGATAAAAATATGATAACTAAAGTAAAAGATTTTTGGATTAGGTTTATATTTGTTATTTTCATGAAGTGGATTATTTCTTTGAAAGTAAGGTTAATAGCAGTATATCTATATCAGAAGGATCTACTCCTGAAATCCTAGAAGCATTTTCTAACGTTAGTGGTTTATGCTTATTCAATTTTTGAACTGCTTCTTTCTTAATACCTTTGATAGATTCATAGTCAAAATCTAAAGGTATCTTAACTTGTAAGTATTTTTGTCTTTCTAGAGTTGCTTCTTCCTCTCTTTTGATATAACCTTCATATTTAATTTCCATCTCTAAAATTTTTTGTTCTTTAGGTTTTAGTACATTTAGTTCAGGAAAAAACGTAACGCAATCTTCAAGATGGATTTCTGGTCTTCTTACAAAAGAAGCTAACGTTCCACCAAACTTTACCTCTTGGATATTTTTTTTCTCTAGAACAGAAGAAAGTTCCTCACTAGGTTTTAAGTTTGTAGAAAAGATTTTTTTCTTAACATCTTCTACTCTTTCATATTTTTCTTTCATAGAAGAAAAAATTTCTTCTGAAACAAGTCCCATTTCAAAACCATACTTCATAAGTCGCTTATCAGCATTATCTTGTCTGAGTATCAATCTATTCTCTGCCCTACTGGTAAACATTCTATAAGGATCTTCTACTCCTTTGGAAGTAAGATCATCTACTAAGACTCCAATATAACTTTCACTTCTGGAAAAGAGGAATGGTTCTTTGTTAAAAAATTTAGAAATCACTGAGTATGCTGCAACTAGTCCTTGTGCAGCAGCTTCCTCATATCCCGTTGTTCCATTGATCTGACCAGCATGAAATAAATTTTTGATTTTTTTGGTTTCAAGACTAGGATATAGTTCCGTTGGATCTACAAAATCATATTCTACAGCATAACCAGGGCGAATGATTTCAGCATTCTCTAGACCTTTGATAGAACGAATGAGCCTCCATTGCACTTCTTCAGGAAGACTAGTAGAGGTTCCATTCACATAGATTTCTTTTGTATCATAACCTTCTGGTTCTAGAAAGATTTGATGTCTTTCTCTTTCTGCAAATCGAACAATCTTATCCTCAATGGATGGACAATATCTAGGTCCAATAGATTTAATCTGACCTGAGTACATAGGTGATAGATGAAGATTTTCTTGAATGATTCTATGAGTGATTTCATTTGTATAAGTTAGATAACAAGGAATTTGTCTTCTAGTGATCTTTTCCGTTTGAAAGGAAAACTCTTGTGGTTCTTCGTCTCCGTCTTGGATGCTCAGTTCACTAAAATCAATTGAGTTCGCATGAATTCTAGGAGGAGTTCCTGTTTTTAGTCTTCCCAGTCTAAATTGAAATTTGGTAAGCGACTTAGAAATTCCTTTTGTGGTTGAGTCCCCCATTCTACCCGATTCTTTTTGAAACTCTCCAATATGAATAAGACTAGTTAGAAATGTTCCAGTTGTTAGAATGAGATATCGTGTGGCGATAGTAAAACCCCTTCCTGTTACAACACCTACAATAGAATCGTTTTCAACTAGGATGTCTTCAACAGTGTCTTGTCTGATAGATAGATTTTTTTGAGCCTCAAGTGTGTGTTTAATCCAAAGCTGATATTCTTTTTTATCAGCCTGAGCCCTAGGTGCCCAGACTGAGGGTCCTTTGGATGTGTTCAAAAGTTTAAACTGAATTCCAGTAGCATCAATTGCCCTTCCCATGATCCCACCCAAGGCATCAATTTCTCTAACCATATGCCCTTTAGCAATTCCACCAATTGCAGGATTACAACTCATTTGACCGATAGTGTCTGCATTCATTGTTATCAAAAGAGTGCGAAGTCCTGCTTTGCTAGAGAGATAGGATGCTTCAGCACCAGCATGACCACCACCAACTACAATGCAGTCAAATTGATTAGGGAATAATGAACTCATGACTCTATTTTATACTCTGAGTAGAACTGCAAAGTAAAAAACTTGACAAAAAATTTCTGCTTGCAGGGAATTCTAGAATCTATAAGTTTAGAGTCATAAGGAGAAAATCATGGAAGAACAAAAAGACAATTTTTGGGGATTACCAATAGGAAAAGAAACAACTTTAGATGCACTAGTTAAAGATGTTTGGAATCCTGATACAGAGGAAATTTTTCCTCCTAAAAATTTTATTGGAGTTGGATGGGGTGTAAACCTTCATGCAATTGCAAAAAAACTAGGAGTATTCTAGGATAAAGAAAAAGAAGATTCACCCTATATCTTGGGTGGTTCTTCATTTTCATTGATTAATTTTGGTTTCTTAGAGGAAATATCTAATTTTTCTTCCAACCTACACTTTGGATACTGTCCAGGTCTAAGCCTCGCTCCAATATGACCAAATGCATTTTGTTCAGAGAATATGCTGATATCCCAACCACTCACTAAATGAGGACATTCAGTTTTTTTATCTCTGCAAAGAATTTGAGTGGGCTCTGGTTTAGGGTATGCCCAAGCAGAAGGAGGAAACTTACACATGTTTTCTACTTTAGCAACATTTCTAATTTTGATAATTTTTTCCTCAAACTTTTTGAAGACTTGAAGCATTGGTTCTCCAACAGTTTTAGAGAACACACCCTTTTCCATATTATAAGCAAAGCTCACAATTAGTTTTTCTTGTGCTTCTTCAGAAGTAATATCTACTAAAGAATTTTTTGCAAGTTTTACAAACCTAACAATTTTTAATGCTTCACCAATGACTTCTCTAGAAATGGCAATTTCTTCTTCTGTCATCTCCTCGTCAGGATTGCTAGGCTCTTCTTCTGCTTCAGTATAATCAAAATAAGAATTGCTGACATTGATATTTCCGGAACCTAAGTTTGGTTTAGGCACTCCTTCAATTTTGATACTTTTAAAATCAATAGAAGAGTGAGCACTTGAGATCACACCAGGAAGACCAAGCCTTGGCATATACTGAGCTGTTTGTCTAGAAATTACATTCAACTCATCTCCCGAGATTGTTTCATCTTTCCAAAGTCCTGAGTCCATCACACATATATCAGCAAAAAAACCAGATAGATAAGAGTTTCGATTGATCATCTTTACCATATGACTTTTTTGTAGTGCTACACCAAGACTGAGTAAACCTTGCTTCACACAATGTCTGAAGAATTCTTTTTTCTCAGCATAAAGTCTAAAAGCAAACAAGGAAACTTTTTTGTTGAATAGCGCATTTTCAATTACGGAACGATAGGTGGTATTGTTCGATAGGTTATTGTCAAAAAGATGGCTTATGAAAGGATCATCTTTTTCATCTAGGATTAGAAGTGTTTCTCTAGCGACTTTCTCTGCAAGTTTGATTGTGAGCCCACGGCTTATGTTCACTTTTAAGATGGAAACATGCTTTCCTTCTAGACTTGCAATTTTTTTTACTAGAGTTTCATTCAGATTTACCTTTTCACGAATAAGAACATTTCCAAGAGGATCTAGGATTGGTTCTTTAAGTTGTACGGAACCAAATAGATCATTTGTAGAAACAAACTTAAAAAAATCTGCTCCACCGTTTAGTTCTATTTCATCTTTTTTTATTATCATATATATATACCAATCATACCTATCTAAGATTCTGGCTCAAAAAAAGCAAGATTTTCAGGACCTTCATGTATTACTATACAACGAACAATACCATTTTGCTTTTGAACTTCATCCTTCAAGCCAAAATAGAACCATTTAGCAATATTTTCTGAAGTTGGGTTTACGCCCTGAAATTCAGGATGTTCATTGATTGAGATATGATCTATGGAATGAACCAATTCAGTCAATTTATTTTTCACAGTTAAAAAATCAAAACTGATGCCATCAGCCCGAATATTATCTTTGGACGCTAGATATACTTCAACTTTCCAAGAATGACCGTGTATTGGTTCATCAGAACCATCGGGAAAATAGTTATAAAGAAAATGTGCAGATTCAAAACGTGCTTCGATTCGAATATAAAACTTACCCTTGCTAGAAAGAAACATGATAATAACCTTAGAGACATACTTTTTTTTATTGTTGAAAACTGCTAGGAAAATTAAAAATAGGAGAAAGGGATTCTTTTTGTATAGGGTTTTACAAATAGATACTTAATTTTAAGTCTAAACTAAAGAGGTAATTTATGGAAGCAACACAACCACGATTTTATAAAGAAATGACAGTTGGTGAGGCAATGGAAGTTCACCCCGAGGCTGGTTTGGTTTTTTCTAGCTATCATCTAGGTGGATGTTCCCATTGCTCAATCAATGAAATTGAAACCATTGAACAAGTTTGCCAGGGATATGGTGTAGAGGTAGAGGTATTGCTAGATAGTTTGAATAATCTATTAAGCGAAGAATAGTTCTGATTTGACGGAGATCATTCCGAAATCAATTAATGAAACAGAGTCAAGAAGATTGGCTCTGATTATGAATCTAACAAAACATAGAGCGGGTCTCAGTTTTGAATCGATTCGAAAGAAGATGTCAGAATTCTATTCCAATGAGAATATAGATTCTGATCTTCGCAAACTTAGTAGAGACATTGACGATCTAGCAGAGCTAGGAATAAGAATTAAATTCAGAAGAGGAAACGAAACTGGAGAGAACAATATTTATTATATTGATTCAGAGTCTTATACTAAATATATACAATTTACAAATGATGAACTAGAAATTCTAGGAGAAGCAATCTTGGAGAATCTAACCAAGGAATCTTCTAGAGATTTATTCACTGCATCACAAAAAATATTTCATAGCAATCTAAAATTCTTTCCCGAGATAGAAGTGCATGAAGAGAAAACTAGTAATAATGAAAATCATAATTCAGAAATCATCAATAAACTATTAACAACAGTTAAAGATAAGATTCCAATCAGAATCACATATTATAAATATTTACCAAATGAAATAATAACTAGAGACATTGATCCACTTCAAATCACAAAAAGAAATTCAAGTGATTTTTATATTTTAGGACTGGATAGAAATACAAAAGAAAAGAAAAGATTTTTGATTCCAAAGATAACTAAGATTGAAGAACTAGAAGGAGATTTTATTGCTACAAAAAAAATCACTACTAAAGACTTAAACTATCATGCTCTAAATTTTTCAGTACATGAAGAAAAGCAATTAGAGTTTCTAATCAGAGAAGACTTAGTTTGGAAATTTGAAAATTATTTATTCCCTCATCCTTTCGCAAAAAAAAGCAAGCAAGAGTTTATCATCTCTACAACCAACCAATCTGCAATCTTTCCATTCTTAATCAAAGAACCAGAAGTAGTAATCAAAATTAACTCCCAAGAATTTATCAATGAATTCAATAAATTTTTGATAAAGATGAAGAAAAATTATACTTACTAAAGAAAAATTTTAATTAATTCATTATGTTATTCCTTGTATTTTTATTCAGAGTTTTTTCTTTTTCCATCTTTGTCACTGGCTTTTGTGGGCTACTAAATTATTTGTTCGATTGGCATCTATCTTTGGAAGGAACAGAAGCACCTTCTGATATTGATGGTGTAATCATCCTAATCTGTATTTCAATTACTCTACTCTTATGGGGGGAATTGATTGCAAAGAATCATTATATTATAAAGTTTATAAATAAATGGTATAGTGTAGTTTTTTACCTTCTCATTTCTACTTTAATATCTACTGTTCCAATTTTAAATTATATTAATGGATATAAAAATTATGAAATCTTACATGATGCATTGACTAAAAACCATATAGCAAAATTTCAAGACAAGGAAAATTTAAGAAAACTTTCCCAGAAAGACCTTGCCAGAATTTTTTCACAGTCAATTCGTCTCAATTCGCCTGAAATAGGAAACCTAATTGCAGAATTTTTAAATGACGCTCATGGAGAGAAAGATTCACCAAATATATTCCTTGCTGCATATCGTTGTAATCCTAAAATCTTTGAAATTCTAGTGAATAAAAATGTTAATTTTTCTTTGAAAGAAAAATATATGGGCAATTCAGTTGCTCACTCTATTGTTACTGGTATTGGAAATGTTTCTGACAAAATAAAAGTTATTCAAATGTTAGCAGAAAAAAAACTTATAGACATTGACTCATTAGATAATTTTCAAATCTCTCCTCTCATGATTGCAGTTGACAGAGGTGAGCATGAATTAGTCGAAGCACTTCTTTCACTAAAAGCCGATTTTTCAAAAGTTGATCATGTTGGAAATCCAGTTCTAACTCGAGCTTGTGAGTTATCGTCTGTATATCCTAATGTAAACGAAGAAGATAGAATTCAAACAAGTAAAATACTGCTTAAATATGGTTTAGATAAATTCTCAAAGGATTATTTGGGAAGAGATTGTCCTACTTTGGCAAAAGAAAATAAATTCTTAAAACTAGAAAAATTTTTTAGAGAATAATCCTTTTCGTTAACTATTACCTTATGAAACTAAGATAATTTTCTAGAACTGCTTTTGGGTCTTCCACTTGTGGGTAATGACCAATACTATCGTTTAACAACTTAATATTTGGATTTGGAATCAGTTCTTCATACCTTTCAGTCATATGAATTCCCGAAATTGGGTCTGCAGGTCCATAGATAATACAAATAGGAATTGTAGATTTTTGTAAAGCTCCTACCCATCTTTCTCTAAATTTCTTTCTTTCCTTCATATATTGAATGTGTTTATGAGAAAGATTTTTTCCATCTTTATAATTAATTAATTCCCAAAATTCATCCAACTCTTCTTGTGAGGGTTTAGAATTTTTACCAAACACCTCTGAAAAGGATTTAGAAAATTTTTTCTTATTCATTAATTTTGAGATTATAAATCCTATTGGGGAAAGTAAGAGTTTTTGAATGGATCTGGGCTTATGAGTTTCCGGAAATAGTCCACCATTGAGAAAACAAATGTTTTCGATTTGGAAATAATCTTTTCTTTCTAAGAATCTAGCTAAAATTTCTTGAATGACACTCACACCATAATCATGAGTTAGAATCTTTACTTTCTGAACTCCTAAATTTTTCAAAACCGACTCCAATAGATCAGCTTGTTTCATGATACTATATTCAAAACTTTTGGGTTTATCACTAAATCCAAATCCAATCATATCATAAGTAATCACTCTATACTTAGAAATAAGTTCTTTCCAAATTAGATTATAATCATAGGAAGCAGTTGGAAATCCATGAACCAATAGAATTACTTCCCCTTTTCCTTCATCCTTAAAGAAAATTTGATTCCCCAAATAATCCATATACTTTCCTGAATTTTTCCATTCTGATACACTCATGAGTCGCTCGTTACTTTCCTAATTGAATATTCTACTTCAATAAAAAAAGTCTATAGGATTTAGAAAGAACATTTTCTTCCAACCTTCTCTATCAAAATCCATTCTCCAGATATAGGGAATCAGTGTAAAAATTGTATAGTGTAGATGAGGAGGTTTTCCCAAAGCGTTACCCGATGTCCCCACAGAACCTATTGGCACATCTGTCTTAACCAAGGAATAGGAAGGAACTTGTATCTCTTTTAAATGTGCATAATAATGAATTTTAAGATCATGTGCAAGAATTAAAACAACTTTGCCTCCCATTTCTATTTCTCCTGAATAAAGAACAAGTCCATATGTTGAAGAAAGAACAGTAGTACCCTCAGCAGCAAAAATATCTATACCTTTGTGCGTTCCCGATTTTCCCCATGGATAAAACCAAAAAGATTTTTGATTATAACTAGACTTTGTTGCTCCTTGTACTGGAATTCTAATCTTCTGAGGCAGAAATAAAATGACTATGAAAACTATAATCAGGAATCCGAAACTATATTTCATTTCCTTTTTCATATAAATAGTTCTTCGTTTTTACTAAGCATAACACTATACATTTCTGAAATCAATTTCAATTGCTTTGACAGTAAGCCAAACGTTAGTTGATGATATATTTTAATAGCAAGAATTATTTTGTTTTTATTGAGATTTAGTTTAGTATGTTTTAATTGAAATGCTAAAGCTAAAGCGGTTTTGCTAGAAGCACTTGTTAAGATTATATTTTATAATCAAAATAAGAATTCTCCTTTACTAATTTATGGGGCAGGTTCTCCAGAGGTTATTGATGCTTGCACTTTTTGACTAGAAAAGTCAGAAGTAAAATCTTGCATAATTTGAGTCATTGCTTCCTTTATAGCATCACTAAAACCACATTCTGCAGGTAAGCAGTAAGATTTTCCCTCACCTATATATGATTTTTCAAAAATCTTTTTACCTTTTGTATTTTCTAACGAGACTGAAATTCTTATATCTCCCCAGGTTGGCACTATTGGATAAAACCAATTATAATTCTCAAACCACAATTCATTGATTATAATTTTTAATTTTATGCGTCCATCATTTTTGCTTTTATCCGATTTATCATTTTGACTTTTATCGACCTGATAACCTAAAGAGGTTAACTCTTCAAAAATTAGGTCAGCCATTTGTTCGCCAACAGGACTAGTTGTCGAAATATCTCCTACAGGGATAGCAAATAAGCTAAAGGTAGCCTTTCCAATATTTTCTCTATCTGGGCGTGAGTCTGTGGCGGGTCTTTCAACTGATAGTTTTCCTGACATCTTTTGTTTTGATTTCGGAATTTCAGCGTGAGACAAAGGAATCACAACCCCATTCATACCTACACAGTTAATCAATAAAATTAAATACAAAATAGAAAAAAAGCGAATAAAAAAATTTTTCATGACACGAATCCTTAAATTTAGATTTATTCACTACCCAAATTCGTATTCAATTTGTCAAGTCAGAATTCTATTCATACGAAATAATATAATGATATTAATTGTGTTACTATTCAGACCTAATAAAAAACTTGTACTTTTTAGATGTTACCTTTCTGCCTAAGCTAAAACTGGTTTTAATAAATTTGCAATTGCATAAAATATACATAAAGTAAGTTGAATAGAAGTCATGAACTAATGTGATTCATTACGACCTTTGTGGAATCCTGCTGTTGAAGACCAAGCAACCGATAGAGCATTTAGAATTGGACAAAAGAAAAATGTTCACGTTCATCGATTCATAACAATGGGAACATTTGAAGAAAAGATTGATGATATAATGAAACAAAAAAGAGAACTTGCAAATCTTACAGTAACTGAGGAAGAAAAATGGATTACTGAAATGTCAAACAAAGACCTAAGAAATTTATTTTCTCTTAAGGATAAATAGACTGCATATCGACAAACGATAGTATCTTATCACGATACTATCTTTAAACAATTGCAGGTAGTTACTTTTGTTTTATTTAGAAAATAGCTGCAAATCCTAAATAGCCCGTCCTACCATCACCTGGAAGAATCCCTGGTCCTGGATAACCACCTGCTCTTCTAGTAGCATAGACCAAGTTTTCGATATTGTTGATTCCGCCTCTGATACTAAAAATTTCATTGATATTCCAAGTAAAAGAAATATCAGAAATTTTATAACCATCTAACTTACCATTCTGACCATTGGTTGTAAAGGAACTAAGTCTAGTTCCATTTCCAGTAATA
>JANRLP010000110.1:0-5710 GCA_033762425.1 Leptospiraceae bacterium | reverse complement strand
ATATCAGTAAGTGAACTGAAGGAAACTGCATTTGTAAAACCAATATTTCCTGTTATAAAACTACCATGAATTCTATTATTATTAGCTCCTGTAGAGGAAGTGATTGCAACGTTTGAACCTAAATTTACAAAGTTGGAGTTTCGAATATGCCAAAATCTTGTATTACTAAGATTAATAGCGGAAGTAGGAGTTCCATTAGATATATAATTGATTTCTATCCAATTAAAATTTCCTTGCAGAAATGAGGATGATGCATTGACAAATTGCACTTGTGTGCCTGGAGAAGAGACAACTGCGATCCTATTATTAGAAAGACTAGTTGTATTACAGCTCAACGCATTACCGATGATATAAATTTGATTTCCTGTTGGTATTGCGATTAAACAAGTAGTGTTCTGGTTTACGATGGTATTGGACCACCATACAATGGGTGAAGTCTCAAATACTTGAGAATCGTTGTAAAATACTCTAACTTTCATTTGCTTCCAAGTGGATGAAGAAAAATCAATAAAATCTCTTAGTCCTTTCTCCTCTCTAAGCCCACTGGAACGAATCCAATAGTTTCCAGTTGCATCCACCATGCAACTCCATTGCAATCCATTTACTAGATTGGAAGAAGAATCATAATCATAAGCTGTGATACCAGTACAAGACTTCAATCCTGGAAGCGGTATTTGTTTTAGAACTGCACCGTGAATACAACTTCTATAAGTATTAGTAGGAGTACAAGCTGTATCAGCAGTAGCATAAGGAGTTTCTACTCCATTAATCAATGTAGGGAAAATTGGATATTGAATGTACTGATTCCAATTCGCTCCATTCGTAGGATAAACACTAGCTACTTGGGTTGGTGAACAATTGATATTAAGGGAACTAACGTTCGAATCAGTAGTATTTCCTGATATTGAAAATGAATTAGTTTGTTCTACAAATAAACAAAAGAGTCCCGGTGGAGTGGATTGAAAGTCTAGGGTAAACGTTCCAACAGGAACTTCAGTAAATTTATAATTTGAAGCACCAGATGCTATCGTTTGAAGTGTTTGGTTATTCAATCTGAGAATAAGACCATTCGAAGTTAGTCCTGTTATTGTACCTCCTATGGTAGCTGTTGGAGTCTGCGGGGACTGTGAAGAACTAGATACTGCTCCAAACAAGAGTGAGAAGAATCGGTTAGGACTTCTTTCAAATTGAACTTGGCAACCAAAAATGGATAAAACCAAGAGCATGCTTAAACAAAGATTTTTTCTTCTTGTGCAAAACATAATCCGATCAACCATCCGAATCAAATTTACTTCATGAATCTATTTATTCAAGCAATAATTTATTCTTTAAAGCAAGTTTAGCAATGATTGTAAGACTCTAAGCAGAGTAATAAAATAGGCATGTAGATCTTAGTACTTAAATTTAAGTACATTTCTACTTCACACAACGTACATGATTAGGTTCTAAAGAGGGAGTAGGAACAGTACTATAAGTGCGCCATGTAATGGAATAGGTTAGATTCGTAGCGTTATCTTCGGGGATAATATTTGTAGCTTTGTCACGTGACCAATGCTCAAGTCCTGTTTCCCATCCTTCAAACTCACCAGTTGCTGTTCCTTTTTTAAATTGATCTATTGAAGGTAATTTCATTTTAAGACTAGCACATTTTTTCTTAGCATCTTCCAAACCCATGCTTCCTTGGTAAGAACTCCATTGGATCCCACTAGATTTTCGGATTCGCTTAAATTTTTTTTGAATGCACCTAACGCTAGTAATCTCTTCTTGCGATACTCTCGAGGTATGAGGGTATTCATATCCATCCGTTGCAAAGGACGCAGCAGTTTCTTCGTTTAGAGTATCACTTGCCCAAAGCAATCCTGATTCATCCATATTTTGTGCCCAGGGCAACATCTCATTATCTAAAAATGCACCTTTTAATTCATTTAGAGTGGGAAGTCTCATTCCAATACTTTCACATTTTTTCTTTGCATCAAACCAACTCATTTTACCAAAATTTTTACTCCATTTCCCTTTAGGTGTTTGAGAAAAAATTTGTATAACGACTAGTGAAAAGATTAGAAAGAAATTTTTGAGTTTCATAGAATCAATTTCGGAATAACTGAAATCTTGCCAATAGCTTAATCGTAAAATAAAACCAAGTAGAAAAAAATTATTTAGAAAACTTAAAATAAAGTACGGAAAAAAGTAGTTACATTTTTGATATAGAACAAAAAACGACAGTATGCAAATAGAAGATTTTGTAATTGGGTTAGTGTTTAGCTTTATTGTTATATTCATTTTAGAAGTTTTCAAGTTCTTTAATAGGAAACTTATTGCTACTTTAACTTTGGTAGGAATCGCATTTATCTATATTGGTTTTGTATGGAAAAGTATTAATGAATTAATTTTCGTGAGCCTAGGTGTTTTGTTTTTTATGTTACTTTCATACTTTGGATTTATAAAAAATTTCAAACTCATCATTCTTGGATTTGTTTTGCATGGTGTTTGGGATATGATCTTTCCTTTGTTTTCAAACCAAATACCCAAAGGATACGATATATTTTGTTTAACTGTTGATTTACTTCTAGCTACCTATTTTTATTTTTCAGAGATTAAAAGGTAAAAGTATTGGTATGATAAAGAATCGGCAAGGTTAGTGAATGATTGCGAAGTAATTATCCAAGATAAAATGCTAGCAAAAAAATAGATTCTAAATAGATTAGTAAGCAAAAATAAATTCAAATAATTTGTTTTCCCAAGGCATCTATGAATACAGAAAATCATTCCTTTCAAATTAATAAACTAAACATACAAAACTTCAAGTCTATTAAGAATCTATCCATTGAACCTAAAAGAGTAAATGTGTTCATTGGTGAACCTGCCTCGGGTAAATCCAATATCATTGAAGCAATTTCTTTACTCTCTAAAAGAACTGTTCCTATTAAGGATATGATTCGAATGAGAGAATACAACGATTTGATTTATAATAAGGATGATGAACTAGAAGTAAAAGTTGAAGTCAATGATGCATCCTTTGTAATGAAATATGTAAATGGGAATTATAAAGTAACTGTTAATGATAGTATAACAAACACTGAATATCAACATTTATCTTCGGACATTAAATTTTTCTCAAAACTTAATAAAGAAGTCCCACAGCTTATAAAAGACTTTGATGAAAAATTCGGGGAAATACAAAACTTAATTAGTGAAAATGGATATCTTGATTATCGGATTGACAAGCAAGATAGGTATGACTTCACCGAAAAATACTTTAGAAAAAATATTTATTTCTATAAATTCAAATTTCAAAATGAATTCTCAAGTCTAGTTACTGATTCACTCAATGCTCCTTTTGGAGAAAATTTACCTCAAGTGATAATCACAAAAGGAAGTTTACGACAAACGATAAAAGAGATTTTTAAGAATTTTAACTTCACACTGAGTTTTAATACTAAAGAAAATACGATTAAAATATTTCAGAACCTTGATTCACTAGTTACAGAGCTTCCCTTCATTAATTTATCAGATAGTTTGCAAAGACTTGTGTTCTATGTAACAGCGATGCATACTAAAGAATCTATTTTACTATTTGAAGAACCTGAGTCCCATGTATTTCCATTTTATAATAAATACTTTGGAGAAAGAATTGGACTGGATGAAGAAAATCAATATTTTATTGCTACGCATAATTTTCCATTTTTATGTTCAATCATGCAAAAAACAAATCCAAAGGATTTACAAGTTTATATAATCTATTCAGAGGATAACCAAACAAAAGTTAGTCCAATTGAGGAATCCAAATTTTCAGATGTATATGATATGGAAGATAGCTTTTTTCTAAACCTTGATCGTTTTAAGAAATGAAAAAAATTCTAGTAGAGTGTTATGGGGATGAAGCCTTAGTTAAATATCTAGGGATTTCAGATATTGAACATTGCTATGGATCAGGAAATGTTCTAAACAAATTAAAAAATCGTAATGATGGAATTGGACTTATTGATGCTGATCCGATTGGTACAAAAAATAATTATTTTAAAGCATTCAAACAAATAGGGGAAGCAAACTATGGAGTAAGCATCCACATTGATTATGCGAGAAGTAATAAAATCATTATGATCGATCCCCAGTTGGAAGGTTGGCTTTGGAAATTATTTGAGGAAATAAATAGTAAAAAAATTTTAAAAAAACATAGGTTCCCTGAAAACCAAAAAGATTTGCATACTTATTTAGGTGTTAATAAATCAAATAATCTTATCCCGTTGTTATCGGAAATAGAGGTCAATCAAAAATCGAATAGACTTGAGGAATTAAGAAGAGCCTTATAAGTAAAGTTAAACGTTTTTGCCAAGATTGATTCAAGGAACTACTTACTATTTTCAGAAATAATTTTTGCTTTTTTGAACTTAGAATTTGGATCGTCCTCAATAACTACTTTATAGCTCATTCCCCATTTTCTCATGAGTCCGAAGATAGGACGTAGCTTTTCTCCTTTTTTAGTTAAAGAATAACATACTCTCGGAGGAGATTCTGCAAATGCTTTTCGAATAATAATTCCAAACTCTTCTAGTTCTTTTAGCTCATTAGACAATACTTTATGAGAGATTTGAGGTAATAATTTTTTTAAATCTCCATATCTCATCATTTGAACTTTCATCAATTTGAATAGGATTACAGATTTCCATTTTCCACTGAGTATTGCTAGAGATAGTTCAAAAGGACATTGGTGGATTAAATCTTTTACTTTAAAAATTACCATAAGAACATTAATTTTTACATTAAAATTTTAGCACTAACTTTTCTAATTCTTTCCTATAGGTAAGTATTAAACGCTTTTTTAGAATACTCATAGTTTAGATGTTGTGGAATTATATATAGAATTAAATAAATGAATATCAATCGATTCTAATACTAACTTATTGGTTAGTATTGAAAAGGAAATTTTTGTATGATAAAATTTTTATTTCTACTGATTTTGACTTTTTGCATTTCGGATTATGCCTATGCCGAAGATGCAAAATCAAAAACAAAAAAGGAGAAATTAGCCATGGAAGAAAAAAAATTTACATTTAGAGCAGCTTATAATTGGGCTGAAACCCGAGATGTTGGAGATGGAATTACAGTTTTTTCAAAAGCAGGCACCATTGCAGGAAGTTGGAGCTGGTCGTTTCATGATGGAGAAAAAGGAAACACACATTTTATATCAGCATCCATGTTTCGTGGAAATCCTTACGCACTTATCGGAACCATTGAATTCAATATGTTTGAACTAACAGGAAACAAAGAAGATGTTCTATATATGTCGTATAACGGTATTTCAACTGATTATGCTACGGGTGTGACAAAAATTGAAGCAACAATTGTTGGAGGCAAGGGTAAGTATAAAGATGCATCGGGAAATCTAAAATGGACTTCTATTAATGGTTTCATTGAAGATGGTATAGGAGTTTTATATCTAAAATAACTTGAATTCAGTATAAGGATTTTATG
Organism: Leptospiraceae bacterium; assembly: GCA_033762425.1. Lineage (GTDB taxonomy): Bacteria > Spirochaetota > Leptospiria > Leptospirales > Leptospiraceae > JANRLP01. The sequence continues at coordinate 238 of JANRLP010000110.1, read as the reverse complement.
GGCGTCTTTTCCCGCTCTCGCTTCGGTCAATAAATTTCGCACTTCGACTCCGCTTAGTCACCGAAATTTATTGACTATCGAAAACCGATAGCGATCAGGTAATGCTGTCAACTTAAGAGAAAAAGTTAATGATTAAAGGAATTGGTACGATAAGTATATAATGAAAAAAAAGTTCTAAATTATCTAGAAAGCTATGCAAGATAATCTTTTCAACTGAGATTAAAAGTCTTGCTAGATT
>JANRLP010000109.1:0-7015 GCA_033762425.1 Leptospiraceae bacterium | reverse complement strand
TAACATTCTCCTTAGAAAACGCTAGGGTCGCACTACTGTTTCTTGATTATTAATGATCTCTTTGAACTGACTGCTAGACTCTCTCTCGATTACCTATAGCCTCGTATTGACCACTATTTTTTTTATCCCTCACCTTGCAACATCTTTTCATACTTTATTATAAACTTTTTTCGAAAAAAAAATGATGCCTACTCCCAAAAACTAAGCTATCTCAACCCTGCCTCAACTAATAAAAAATACATACTATCGTGAAAAGATACTATAAAATTTGAATAAATAGTATCGCTTTGCGATAGTAATCCATTAAGCTAAATTGTAACAATAGGGTTTTATGTCTGACAAAATAGAATAGGGATTTATTGGATAATTCTTCAATAAAATGATAATCCTAGCAGGATAATTTTCATTCTTTAAGAAAATAAATAAACCAAATTTAAGTTACTTGGAATTTGCAATGCAATTCATAAGAAAGGCTAGAATGAATCTAGTTTTTGTGATAGACAAAATTTTGGGAAAAGACAATCTCATTCTTGCGAACAAAAAACATGGCATCAAAAATCCCCTTTTTTCTAGATCCATTTGGAATTTTCGAAGCAGTCAAAAATGAACTGAATCCTTTCCAAAATCTCCTCAAAGCCCCAGAGGATAATAAGGACAATTTTCGTCTAGATGTGGATATGCGTTTTTTGAATGAGCTGATTCGCAGAGAAGTCTTAGACGAATCAGAAAATCTTCTGAATCTAGATGCTTTTGCTAGGGAAGGCAAAATCATTGTTCGTGGGGAATATCATACTGGTAACTATAGACTCGCTAGACTATTCAAAGTCTATGAGGTTCTTTTCAATGTGGATCTAGTTCCTGTTTGGGTAAAATCAAATCAGGTTCGATTTAGAATTTCTTCTTCTCTGTTGAGAAACAAAAAAAAGCGAAAGTTTGACTTTGTAAAATGGATTGCTGAGATTCTTCCCTACCACAAAAGAATCATCATCCAAGAACTTGCCGATCTATATCCAAACCAACTCAGTCTAACAAAACTGAAATATGAAATCAAACTCAATTTAAACTACTATTTGGAAAAAGCCAATCTAAGTCCCGATGCTGTTAAGGTTCACAAGGTGATCGTGGAGACTGACAGACTTGTATTCTATGTTCGTTCCACGATAGTACTTCGTTCCCTCGTAGATTTTTTTGGATCACAGGTGTTATCTGTAACTGATCTTCCTAAAGAATTTTCTTCCAAAGCATTAAGATGAAAATAATTTACTTAACAGATATCCATGATGGGCTGCATGGAATGAAAGAAATTTTTTTACAAACTGATGCAGACCTATACCTATTGTCGGGCGATATTATTTATAAAGCATTTTTTAGTTTTGATAGAATCATCGATTTTTGTACATGCCAAGAAGAACTAGACATTCTTGCAAAACAAGGTGGAGAAGATACAACTCCTTATGACTATGCTACCCATGTGATTCGTTTTCCAAGTAAGTATTCAGATGAAATTCAGAACAAGAGTGCTCGGTATAGAGTTCTATTTAATCTGGCTGCCAAAACAATGAAAGAAAAGTATAAGTTAATCTATTCATTAATTTTAAAATATGCTAAGAGTAGATGTGTATTGCTTCCTGGTAATTATGATATTGATCTTCAATACACAGAGTTATATGAACTGGATACTCATAGAAAAAGTTTTCAGTTCCAAGACATTCGTTTTGCGGGTTATGGTGGTGCACCTGTGGTAACATCAGGAATTCCCGAAAAACTCGCAGTTAAGTTTCATGAGTACAACAAAAATGGTCAAAGCTACAGTGAACCCGAAGATTTTTTGAAAGAAGAAAAACCTGATGTAGCAATCATCCATAATCCCGCTTATGGGTACTTAGATAAAATTCCTGGCTTTGGTCATATTGGTTCACAAGGAATCAGAAGATATATTGATGATTGTCCACCAATCCTTGCTGTTTCAGGTCATGTTCATGAAGACCAAGGACTCATCAAAAAAGGCAAAACAATATTTTTAAACCCATCTAATTTTGGTCCTGTGGATTCAGTACATGGATTCCAAGCGGGTGGATTCTATGCAGAGATATTTATCGAAGAAAAAAAAGTTACTAGAATAAACCTTTGCAGGTTAGAAGAAAAAAAAGTTGGAGAGCTAATTCGGGTGAATACTTCTGGAAATAGCCTTCTAGTAGAAGAAGTATCTCCCAATTCATGTGTAAGTCCAGAGGAGTTTGTAAGAAATTAATGGGCATTCGTAGGTTTCAAAATCATCCAATCATCAAAGAATTTAATGGATTGAAAAGATTCTTTAGATCCAGAGAAACTGATGTATCTAGAAGAAGGATTCAAGACTTCAAAAATTTTGTTGATATGATTCGTACATCTGGTGATGAGATTGCATTTGATCTAATGGGCTCAGTGAATTTTGGTCAAGCACATAGTCATTCTGATACTGATGTTGTGATCTATTTGAATTGTGATCACGGAAGAATTGGAGACTGTGATCATGAAAACTGCTCTAGATTGGAACTTTACAAACACCTTCTTATCAATTCATTAGTATATGAATATTCAAAAGAAACTTATGCTGTTCAGGTAGTGGACTGTATCAATTTAAACCAACTAGACTATGACTTAAAAATCAAAAATACAAATTCACTTGCACTCATTAAGTTTGGATTCTATCGTTCTATCTGTAGAGGAATTAATCGAAAACTTTTGCATAGATTTGAAACTAGACTAGAATCAGATGAAGAGCTCTGTCTTGAGATTGAAAGCACAATTGCTGACTGCTTTTTGGGACTAGTTCATTCTAACTCTCATTCTTATTCTTTCAAAAAGTATATGGAAAGAATGGAAGCAGATGGGTTCAAAGTTCCTCCATCTATGATGGAAAAAATTAGTTCTTACCTGAATAAATAATCTCGTTTAATGATAGCAATCTTATCGTGAGATTATTTATTAGATTTTAGTATTATCTATCTTAAATTTCCATTCTGCTATATAAGGAAATAACCATCCATCTTCTTGAAGAACCCAAAAAAGTCCTTCTTCAATTTTTAATTCTGGGTATTTTATCAAAGTTAAAATAGAATGTTTAGGATACTTACATTTTACTTTTAGACTTACTTGCAATTCCCAAATTTCCCCTTTCCGAATTGCAGTGATAATCATCTTGCAAGGATTTAGAGTAAGTGCATATCTGGCTTCAGGCTTACCCAAAATATACTCTTCCGTACTCCAGACTATATTTTTTTCAAAACTGACTTTAGTCAGAGTTTTTTCTTGCTTTAGATCTTGGTTGAATTGTTTTAAAATACTACTTACTTTAGAGGAACGAAGAGCAAAGTCTGAATCAAATGTTCTAATACCATTACTTGGTGGTGGGATTACAAGTAAGATTGTCTCTGCGGCAATTTCGGGATAGATCGCAAATGTTGAAACTGCCATAAGAATGTTTAGACCATATACACTCATCTTTTCGCCTAACGTCAGTCCTGGGCTTGGGGCTTGATTATGTTTATTGGATAGATAAAAAATTCTTTGATTCAGTTCTTCTATCGAATTCCGCAGAATAAAAACTGTGAATACTATTAGAAATAAAAAAATGATTCCTCGAATCTTCCAAAATGTTTTGCTCTTAATATATATTGGCAAAAAAATAATCAAAATCCAAAAGACTACAATGGAAATCCAATATACTTGAAAATGAATTGCCCAAAGCAAGGTAATAAATGTTAATAAGGTAATCAGAAAAAAAAGTATTTGAATGAAAAAAATTAGTATTTGCATTTTTTTATTTTATATTGATTTCTCTATGTAAAACCTGATTGTAGAAATAGTCAAATGAAATGAAACCTCTAATTGTTATACTAAGTATCTTTTTTTTCTTAAATTGCCCTAAATCAGAAAAAGAGAAGTGCAGAGAAGACTTAAGACTGAATGAAATAAACGCAGGGACTGGAGTTTATCATTGTTTGCTATTAAGGATAAGTGCAAGACCTAGAAATTTTTCATCATTACCTAAAGAAGAACAAGAAGGTTTCGATCAAAATTTTCGAGACAATTGTCTTATATTAATTTTAGCAAATAAACGAACAATGGACAACTGTGAAACAAAATCGGACTTTATACCTACAATCGGTGGATCATGAGAATTATCAACCAACTGCTTTCCATACTTACACTTTTTTAAAAGCGAAAGTGATGCGTAGGGGTAGTCACGAAGTGACCGAAGCGATAGCGAAGCCCGAAGCAGCACGGTCATTGATGCTATCATATTGAGATACTACTATCTTTCTATAATACTCTTGTGTTACAAAAGTATCATCAATGATTCGCCCAATTGCAATTCACGAACCAAGCCCTTCTAAGCAAAAAAATGGGGAAATAGAAAAAATATTATTTTTAAATGACTTCTTATTTGCTTTACAAAATTCTAATAAATTAACTGGATATTAACTTAAGGAGATAACTCCACGTGTTTGAAAAGCTGAAAAAAAGTATTGAAAAAGAAGTGAAGCTATCGGAACAAGATTGGTCCCTTTTTGTGCAACACGTACAGTTTAAGGAATTACAAAAAAATGAAATCCTGCTTCGCCCTAATGAAATCGCAAACTATGCAATATTTATCATTGAAGGCATCCTTCGGATTTACAACCATCATGAAGGAAGAGAATATACTAGAAATATATTTTCAGAAGGTGATTTCTTTACGGAAAGTGGAAGTTTTTTTAGCAACCAATCTTTTGGTTTTCAAATGGATGCACTGAAAGACTCCAAGATATTCATATTACCTAAATCTAGTATGATGATATTAGAGCAACAATCAGCAGCGTTTTCTCAGTTCTTTCGAAGTAAATTAGAGAAGGCAATTGTATTTCTAACGAAACGTATTTTAGAAAATCAAAAGCCCGCTCTAGAAAGATATTTAGAATTTAGAAAGTTAAGACCAAGCTTAGTCGGAAATGTGCCTCAGTACATTTTAGCTTCATATCTCAATATAACACCTGAAGCATATAGTAGAATCCAAAAACAAGTCTTAAAACTTGATGCAGATCAAGATAAAAACTTAAATAATTAACCAAGATCATTGTTCAATCCTTACTCGTAAGTTATTCTTATAACTATGAAAATTCAAAAACTAATTTTATTTTTAACAATATCGCTAGTTACCTCTTTGGTAGCAGAAGAAAAAAAATGGGCTGTGGAAGCAGAACTCATTCAACCATTTATTCCTACTGTTCAAATTGGTCGTATCCAAGCAACAAGAACGATATGGGGCGATTGGAACTCTGCACATGGAGAATTCAAAGTGGGTGCGTTCATCAGACCTAAGATCAAACATGATGTTGTGGATGTCATTGACGAGTATGCAGGAAGTGTTGGGTATCGACATTTTTTTAATGCTAATTGGACAGTCGAAGCGAACTACTATCTAGGTTATGTTTGGGGTTATAATAATAAAGCCAATCAACGTAACTACACACCTTTTGTTTTACTAGCACAAGACCCACTAGTGAAATTATATGCTTACCAACAAGTGGAAAAAGACTATCAAGGAACAGTTCAATTTGTGGAAGCTTTGCTTGGATATCGTTTTCTATTGAATGAAGAAAAAACTCTCTATTTCCTTCCTCAATTTGGAGTTTTTCATGGGTTCAATCCTCATGATATCATTGGACCCAGAGATGGAAAGCCTGAAACATTCATCGTTGGAAACCTATTGGTTGGAATTCGATTTTAAGAAGGAGAAATGTTGAAGCTAAGTAGAAAATAATGGACAGATTTTTGACTATCTGTATGTGGACTACCTACTAAAAAACGGACATGATTTAAGCTGTTCGTTTGTAATACATTTTCTTGAAATCTACTGGACTAGTAAAGTTCAATTTTGAATGTAATCTTTTTCTATTATAAAATATTTCAATAAAATAGAATAAATCACTTCTTGCTTCTTTTATTGAATTGTATATTGAATGATAGACCCTTTCTACTTTTAATGTTTTAAAAAAGTTTTCTGCAGGAGCGTTGTCTAAAGCATTACCTTTTCTACTCATACTTTGAGTTATATTAGATTTTTCTAATATACTTCTAAACTCTTTACTAGCATATTGAACTCACTTTTAAGAATGAAAGATTAAACCTTTTTTAGGTTTATGAAGTTTAACTGCTTTTTCAAATGTGCTTACGACTAACGTTGTTTCGAGTATTTCACTCAACTCCCATCCTACGATTTCTTTATTGAATAGATCCAGAATTACACAAAGATATATCCAAGTTTCTCCGACTCTTATGTAGGTTATATCGGAAACCCATTTCTCATTTGGCGACCTAGCTTCGAATTTTCTATTTAGAATATTCTTTGAAATTGGTTGCTCGTGATTAGAATCAGTTGTTACTACTCTAAATTTAGCATTGATTATACTCCGTATTTTAGCTACTCTCATGAGTTTTAGTATTGTCTTTAATATACTGATACTTATTTACTTTTGTTGCGGGTTTCTTGTAAAAATGCCTATTGACTTTTTTAGAATTGCATTCTCTTCTTCTAAGTCTTTAATATATTTGTCTTTGGATTTGATAACTGCTTCATAATCCTTTTTAGACAACTTCTCATTTGATGATTCTTTTGCTTCACTCATATATTTATCCTTCCAACCTCTCAAAGTCGTTGGAGGCACTCCTAATTCTCTAGAGGTCTTCGATAAATCTTTTTTGTTTCTCAGATATCTTTTTACAGACTCTATCTTAAACTCTAAAGGATATTCTTTATTCCTTGTTACCATCTTAATCTCCTTTGTAAAGAGCTTAAAATCGTGTCCGAAAAATAGTGGGTAGTCCAATTCTAATCGAGCGTAAGCAGCGCTTTGCAATTAAAAATCTTAACTCTATGAAAAGTTGCTTTTCATTTTATCAATACTTTTAAAATTGCACTAGACTTTCTCTTCACTTCCAAGTTAAACAGAAAGTCTAAAAAGTGTCCTGATGTAAATGATTCGTTTACGTC
>JANRLP010000108.1:0-21040 GCA_033762425.1 Leptospiraceae bacterium | reverse complement strand
TTTAAAGTCTACTCGCTTATAGCCAATTCCCTTAATGCAAGTCAATCTATTGCAATCAAATTTTCTTACTGCTGCAATCTATATGCCTTTTGATCTTGTAAATTTTTTATCAAAAAATTTACTTCGCTCACCAAGTTGCCTGATCGCTTCCAGCGGGCACTTGTAGTCTCGGCACTGTTCGTGCCTGCGACTTAAATTCAGATCATTTGTTTGAAGTTCATTGAATAAAACATTTGCACTCATATCTGTATAGGGTATAAAATCTTTTCATTTTTCCGATGAAATGAGAACTTTTTTCTTTATTCGAAAATTTTTTTCAAATGGATGAGTAATTACCTGAAATAAATTATTTCTTAAAATTTTTTAATAGCTCTGCTATCTCATGGTAACCATTCTGAGTAGCCATTTTTTGAGCATTATCAGAGTTTTTATTTTTGATTTCTGGGTCTGCATCACTATTGAGCAAGAGTTTCACTATTGGGAGATAACCATTATACGATGCCATCATAAGTGCAGTCCAGCCAAACTTATTTTTAGTATTAACGTTAGCGTCATTGTGAAGTAAAAGTTTTACTATGTCTGTATAACCTCTATCAGAGGCAATCATGAGAGCAGTTTCCCTATTTGCATTTTTCGAATTAACGTTAGCGTCATTGTAGATTAGAAGCCTAACAATTTCTAGATTACCCTTATCGCAAGCAATCATAAGTGGAGTTTCTCTGGTTCTATTTTTGGCATTTACATTTGCATTCTTATCAATTAAAATCTTTACTATATCAGTGAAACCTCTTTCCGTTGCTATGAATAAAGAACTTTCATCGTCACTGTTTTTTAAATTGATATCAGCTCCCGATTTTATAAGAGCTCGAACGATATCTAGATAGCCTCCATCCACAGCCATCATGAGAGCAGTTTCACCTTCATTGTTTTTTTCATTCAATTCTACTTGACTCTGTAAAAGTAATTTTACGATTTCTAGTCTTCCGTTATCTGAAGCAACAATAAGTGGAGTGTCTCCATAAGAATTCTTAGAGTTTACTATCTCTGGTTTTTTCTTAATAAAATTTTTGACAGCCTCAATTTTGTTTTCTTTGCAAGAAAGAAAAAATATTTCACTATCATCTAGAGCATGTGCAATCTGATCTACTGTTTCTTTAGCATCTAATTTAGCAATCTTAGACTTAGAAATTTTTTTTACCTTACCATCAATTTCAATTCGATATGAATTCTTACTTTCAGCAATAACTTTACCATCAAACTTTCTTCCATCTTTTAGAAGAATGGTTTCTGAACTAATTGATGAACTGAATAATAAAATAAAAAATAGGTAAATAAATTTCATTAGATAATAAATAGGATCTCTTATTGAGCTAATAAACCAATCTGAATTCATATTGGTTTATTAGACTAAAAAAAGCTTTCAATATATGAAGAATATTTCCATTCTATTTTATGTAAACTAATTATAAACCTTTGATTCTTTGGATTGCTTCTAAGACATCTTCTCGTTTTCCAAAAGCTGATAATCTAAAATATCCTTCTCCCGATGGACCAAACCCTGAACCGGGAGTTCCCACAACTTGGATTTTGTTTAGAAGAAGATCAAAAAAATCCCAAGAACTTAACTTGTCTTTTGTTTTTAGCCAAATATACGGTGCATTCTTTCCACCAAAAACTTCAAAGCCTATTGAGCTTAAGCCCTCTCCAATCAATTTAGCATTTTCCATATAGTATGAAATATTTGCTTGGATTTCTTTTTTCCCAGAATCTGAATAACAAGCAAGAGCAGCTTTTTGAATTGGATAAGAAACTCCATTGAATTTGGTTGTATGTCTTCGATTCCAAAGTTGGTTCAGACTAACCTTTTCTCCCGACTTTGTTCTTCCCATTAAAGCTTTCGGAATAACAAGGTATGCACATCTAGTTCCAGTAAAACCAGCAGTTTTGGAAAAAGAACGAAACTCCATAGCAACTTCTTTTGCACCTTCTATTTCAAAGATCGAGCGAGGAAGTTCTTTGTCTTGAATGAATGCTTCATATGCAGAGTCATATAGAATTACTGAATTATTTTTTTTTGCATACTCAACCCATTCCTTAAGTCTTGACTTAGTGATAGTGGTTCCAGTAGGATTGTTGGGATAACAAAGATAAATTAGATCAGCTCTTTCTTTTGGAAAGCTTGCTTCAAAGTTATTCTCACTAGTGCAATTTAGATATTCAAATTTCGTATAACGTCCATCTTCGCCAAGAGAACCTGATCTTCCCGCCATTACATTTGTATCTACATAAACGGGATAAACTGGATCGGTAATTGCTATTTTGCAATCTGTAGAAAAAATTTCTTGTATGTTTCCTGTATCACATTTTGAGCCGTCTGAAACAAATACCTCATCTTGATCTAGTGATACTCCTCTTGAATTGTAGTCGTTCTTTATGATTGCATCAATTAAGAACGAGTAACCTTGCTCTGGTCCATAACCTTTGAAACCATCGTTAGTTCCCATCTCATCAGCTGCATCTTTCAATGCTTTTACAATAGATGGCGAAAGAGGAAGAGTTACATCTCCAATTCCAAGTCGAATAACTCTTTTATCGGGATTAGATTCGCTAAATTTTTTCACTCTTTTAGAGATTTCAGGAAATAGATATCCTGCTTTTAGATTTAAATAGTTCTCATTGATGAATGACATTGTCAGTCCTTTTAGTATTGTTTTGTGATAGTATTTCTTGAATTCGCATAATTATTCCGGAATCTCTACTCCTAGGCAGAGGCAAAGAAGAGTCATTCTAACTGCAACACCATATTCAGCTTGTCTAAAATATGCTGCGTTAGGCAAATCATCTACATCAGTTGAAAGTTCAGTGACTCTAGGAAGTGGGTGAAGAACAGTTGTATTCTTTTTGGAAGCTAGGATTAGCTCTTTGTTTACTTTATAAGTCTCTTTTAAACGCTCAAATTCTCTGTGGTCAGCAAATCTTTCTTCTTGAATTCTCGTAACATAAACCAAATCACAATCCCAGATTGCTTTGATGTCTTTAGTTTCTTCCATGGTAAGATTTGTTCCTGCCAAATCTTTTTTGTAGGAATCTGGTAGTTTCAACTCTTCAGGTGAAATTAAATATAAATGAATTTTATAGAATTTGAGTAGTTTAATAAGTGAATGAATTGTTCTACCATATTTTAGATCACCAATAAATCCAATGGAAATATCGTCTAACGTCTTTTTTTCAGACTTAATTGTAAACAAGTCTAGAAGAGCTTGGGTTGGGTGTTGTCCTGCTCCATCCCCAGCATTGATTACGGGCATTTTCACTGCTCCAGCTGCTATCCTTGATGAACCTTCCACTGGATGCCTAATCACAGCAATATCAGCATAAGCCTCAACCATCTTCATTGTATCATATAGAGTTTCCCCTTTTGAAATGGAAGAAAACTGAAAGCCAACTGTGGAGATTACTCTTCCCCCTAGTCTTTCCATTGCTGATTCAAAGGAAAGTCTGGTTCTAGTTGAAGCCTCAAAGAAAAGAGAAGCCAAAAGTTTTCCCTTCAAAATTCCAAATGCTTTTCCACTTTTTAGAAGTTTTTGCATGACAATGGTTTTTTGAATGATATAGTCAAGATCTTCTTTGGAAAACTGGTCTGCATCTAGGATATTTTTATGTGGAAAAAAATACATGAGTGCAATTTAAAAAAGAGACTTTCAAGGACAATCTAAAAACCTAGAAAAAGTGAGAACCAAAAAGAAATTAGGAATTGATGCTAGAATGATTTCTCACTCAGGAATTGGAGTGAGGATTTTATCTTTGCTCAAATGTTTACATGATAATCTTCCTGAAGACTTGGAAGTTTATTTATTTGGTGACAAAGAGAAACTAGGTTCGTTTTCAAAATTCAAAATCATTCCTTATGAAACACCAATTTACTCTATCAAAGAATTGTTTGGTCATAAACTTATGAGCGATATGGATGTCCTTGATATTCCTCATTTTAATTTTCCCATTCCCTATATTAGGAAATCCTTAGTTACGATCCATGATCTAACCCCTTACAAGATGAAAGATCTTTTTCCTGAACTTTCCAAAAGAGTTTATCTGAATATTATGTTTAGAATTCTAAGACTTGCAAAAAAAATCGTTACAGTTTCCAATCATACTTTATCAGATCTAAAAAATGAATTTAGTATTCCTGAAAAAAAACTTATTAGAATTTATAATGGAGTTGATAAAAAGATTTTTTATAAAAGATCGAGCAAAGAAGTTAACTCATTTAAAGAAAAGTATAAGTTACCAAATGAATTTATTCTTATGATTGGAATTGGAAAGGCTCATAAAAATTTTTCTTTTGCATTGGACGGTCTTTTAGATATCTGGGAATCAAAAAAAATTAATACTCCACTTGTCTTAGCAGGAACAGGAGGAAAGATTCCAGAGTTTTTAAAGGACAGTTTTGAAAAGGCAAAGGAAAAAATTTTTTTATTACCCTACTTAGAACAAGCTGAATTGCCAGTCTTATACTCTTCTAGTAAAGCGTTAGTTTTTCCTTCTCTCTACGAAGGCTTTGGTTTTCCATTAGTTGAGGCTGCAAGCTGTGAATGTCTTGTAATTTCGTCTAACGCATCAGTTATGCCTGAAATCATGGATGAAGCTGCAATCTATTTTGATCCACTTGAAAAAGAATCTTTCCAAGATGCAATTCTCCAAGGACTTACCCAAGATCATAGTAAACTCATAAAACTTGGACTAGAAAACTCTAAGAGATTTGATTGGACGGAAGCGACAACAAAACAAATTGAACTTTATAGAGCTTAGATTAGTTTTTTTTGAATTCAATCTTACGTCTAAAATAGATCGTACCAAGAAGGATTGGAGGCGGGTAGTAAGCAGCAACGAATACTGGAGAGAGAACCCAAATCATTGCAGTAAACTCCGCATCAAATTCTGATTCTTTATTGATTTTTAATTCAAATGTATAGACCTGATCCTTCTCAATTTTGAGACTAGGACATTTAATAGAACGATCTAAAACTTTATCAGATTTGAGATTACACTCCTTCAAATTGTTTGGTTTGATTTTATACTTATGTGAAAAAATAGGAAACGAGTGTATAATTTCATAGTCATATCCAAATAGAATTTCTTTCCCTGTGACATCGCTAACTAAAAGAGGATTTATATCTGAATTAGTAATTGATAAGTAGCCAAGATATTCACCCGTTTTAACCTTTATACTAACTTCTTTTGTTTGATCCTTGCTCAAATCCTTTTTGATTAAAAAGTCTTCAATTCCAACAAAAGAATTTGAACTAGCCTCATCGATTTCTTGAACAACCGCTCCGCTAAAATGTAGTTCTGTCGGATAGTTTAAACGTTGCCCCGAAATCTTTAGAACGATAGTTCCAAATTCTTGGTGATCTTTTTCGATTCGCTTTTCTTCAAAGTTAACACATTGAATAAAGAAGAGTATGAATAGATAGAATCTCATAGTAATTCTGACTCAATATGTGTAAAAGAATTTATTTGTATAGCCTTTATTTGAAATTATTCCCTTTGAGTTAATTTAATAGTTCTAAAAAATTCAAGGGGATCAACATAAATTCCATCCCATTTTTCACAGGAGTCTAAGATTTCTTTTGGAGGGAAAAGTGGAAATTTTTTTATTCTCACTTCAAAATGTAAATGTGCTCCTTCTCTAAGAAATTTTTTTCCTGTTACGGAATTAAAGATTCCATTCCCATCGCCTATCGTTCCTAACTTTTGACCTTTGCTAACCTTATCTCCTTTTTTCACAAAATTTTCTGCGTTATGCGAAAACTGAGTCCAAAAAGTATTGGCAATAAAAATTTTATCTTTGTATGTAAATGACCAAGTGTATCCTTTAGGAGCGTTATGCGATATTAAAATTGCCTTTCCCCAACCTTGAACCTGATTTGGTCTGACCTCATCTTCTACGAATCCATCATATACTGAAACAAATGTTTCGCCATATCCGTAGTCCGTTTCCATAGTTGACTTTGGATATAGTCCTAAGTTTGTATCAATAATCGGGTACCCTGCTCGATAAAGATTAATCTTTAAAAACTGAAATAGTTTTTCATCATCATTATAAAAACTAGATTCAGTTGGTAAATAGGAATAAACCTTTTCATGAATTTGTTTTAATTGATGAATATCTTTTGGAGATTTAACTATATGTTCTTTTTTCCATTTTTTGATTAGGTCTATTGCAGTATGATTTCTTCCTTTGCCATAAGAAAAATAATACATCTCATCACAAAAACTCTCACCAGAGTGAACAATGTAATCTTTGGAAACGGGAAATTCTAAAATGGATTCAGAAAGAACGGTTCTAACAACAAGTATAAAAATAACTAACGCTAAATTCACTGTTTAACGTATTCTACGAATAGCTTCATTGGTTCTATCGGAAACATAAAGAGCATAACCGTCGAAGGCAATTCCAGTCGGGTTCGTAAATCTTGCACTAGTGAATGTGCTACTATTTACATAATTTGAAGTATTACTTCCCGCTAAGGTTGTAACAGCACCAGTGCTGATATTGACTCTCCTAATGGAATTATTCGAATAGTCTGAAACGAATAAACTTGTTCCATCAGTAGTAATTCCCTCTGGATCGTTGAATCTTGCGGCTGTGCCTGTTCCATCAACAAATCCTGAATTTGCACAACCTACAAAATTACTTCGTATCCAAACACCTATAGTAACTCTATGGATACAATCATTGTTTGCACTATCTGCAATAAAAATTTCATTTCCTGCAATCGTAATTCCTCTAGCAGACCATGATCCAATTGTAACTCTTGTAGTAAAACTTAGCGTACTCAAATCAAGTTCAGTAACTGTATTAAGAGAATGGGATACATAATACAGTTTGTCTTGATGGTACACCATACCACGAATACCAGCTAGATTTGTGGAATTAGTAACTAACGTTGTTACAATTCCAGATACAATTTCTATTTTCCGAATAGAATTATTGCTTTGGTCTGCAACATAAATATTTGCCCCATCAGTCGCTATATATTCTGGATTTTCAAAACTTGCACTTGTTCCAATACCATCTATTCTTGCATTAATTCCATTGCCTGCAAGAGTAGTTGTTGCACCTGTTGTAGAGTTTATCTTTCTGATCCTACTATTATCGTGGTCAACTAGATATAAAAAATTTCCATCAGTAGCAAGTCCTCTTAAATCATCGAATTGGACCATTGTTGGATCAGTTGAGTCAGTAAATCCAGAATTTCCAAATCCAGTACATGTGGAATTAGGATTACAAAAATTTTTTCCTACCAAAGTTGTCACTCCATTAGTAAAACTGATTGGTGAGAGTATTGTTCCTGAAACAAGTGGTCCAAGTGCATTTCCAGCACAAGTGATTTTAACGTTAGTTATATCAGTAGTTCCCATGACTCCAGTGGAGTTATTGATAATACAAGTTTGAAGGCTAGGCTCTGAAATAACTTTTACTGAATAGTTTTCTCCAGTTTTGATTAAAGACAAAAACTTAAAACTTCCATTAACTGTAGTTGTCAGTGTTTCATTGGAATTAATCTGAATGGTTATAGTTCCATTTAATTGAAAAATTTCTCCTCCAACAGAGAATGATTCTGTAGGAGATTTACAAATGACTTCAACGTTAGTTACTGGTGTATTAGACATAGTACCAGAATTATTTTTTATCTCACAAGTACCTTTAGAAGGTTGTTTCAGAATGGAAACTGAGTATTTTTCTCCAGAACTTAAAATCTTGGAAAAAATGAATTTTCCATTTTTTGAGACTGTAAGTATTTCATCAAAGCTTTTTAGTTCAATTGATTCTGAATTTGGTAAGCCTATAACATTACCAGAAATTGTACTTTCAATTTTTAGAGAAAGTGCATAAGGAATATAATTAGAAATAGAAAGTCCTTTATCAAACTTACAGTGAAACAAAAAAAGAATTATAATGAAAAGGACTTTCATAACATTTACTAATTAACTCTTATTGCTGATATTTTGAATGCAAGAAATTTTTGAAGAAATTAATTTGAGTTGTTGAAAAATAAATTAGAGAAAGTGGATTCACCCGCACCCTGTGCGCGTGAAGTTCCTTTATACTTTAATTTTTCAACAACTCCATTATTATTTTATTTCTGTATAAGTCTTAATTTTTCTTCTCAGGGTAAACTCAGATGTATCAAAAAAAACGGAATCAAAAGGAAATTCCAAAACCTTAGACCATTCTTGAACTGCAGTTTTTAAATCAAAAACCTCTAGTGCAGATTCTGCAAAAAGCAAATGAAGTTTGGCAGAGTATTGAAAAGGTTTATCAGAATTTGGAATTTGTATTCTTCTAAATACTTTGTATGCTTTCGGAAAATTTCTTTTGTAATATTCTATCATTCCTTCGCAAATGGATTCATTGACCTTTCTTTGGAACGGATAAGATAGTTTTGGAAAACGATGATAACTTCTTGGGTGGCCAGTCTTTGCATAAATTTCACAAAGATATAATCTAGCTTCATCCGAGAATGGATTTTCTTTAGCAGCTAACTGCAAATTTTGAACTGATTCCTGAAATTTCCCAAGTCTATCTTGGACTAGACCTAAATGTATCATTGTTCGATAGTATTTTTTCATGAGAGCATTTGCTTTTAGAAAAATCTTTTCAGCATTCTTGAAATCTTTTCTAATAGATTCAATTCGTCCATAGTTATAAACAATTGGAAAAAATACTGGATCAAATTCATAACCAGCCTTTGCCATCTCATAGGCTCTGTTCAATCTATCGGGGGAATCAGAATTTAATAGAGAAACTAATTCATTATTAAAGTCTGGCAGACTAGTGATTTTCTTTCCTTCAAATTCAAAACTTCCTCGGGAAGAAGGAGGGTCTCCAGAAAAATTTTTTCCTTTACAAATCACAAAATCATTATCTGTTAGAGTCATGCTTCCATTAGTTTCAGTTTCCATTTCTTGGACAAAGGGTTCTAATTGAAATTCGTCTTCACCAATTTTAATAGTTTCAGCATAGATTGAAAAAACTAGGAATAATTGTAGAAGGAATTGGATTCTAAAAGAGTTTGGATTAAACATGCAAGAACTTGTCACCTGTAGAAACTTTAGTTATACTATCGGCTATAAAAAACTATTCTCTAATCTTAGTTTTACAATTTCTCAAAACCAGATTGTTCATTTAAGTGGTGATAATGGAGTTGGAAAATCAAGTTTATTCAAAATGTTGATCCAAGAGTCTAATAATACTTCTTTAGTAGAATGGCATAATCCTAATAAAAAAAAAATTTCGTATCTTGGTCACGAACTCGGACTATATTCTTCGCTTACTTTAAGTGAGAATTTAGAGTATTTTCGTGGAATTTCAGCTAGTGCTGAGGATATTCGAAAAGATTTACTTGAGAAGTTTAATCTAAAGAAACATATTGATTCTAAGGTTGGAACTTTTTCAGAAGGCATGAAAAGAAAAGCAGGTTTACTTAGAGCCTTATCACCTAACGCTGATTTGCTTTTGCTTGATGAGCCATTCAATGGTCTTGACCAAAGCTCATCACAAATTTTAAAAGAAGTTCTAGTAAATTATTCTAAAGTGATTGGAGCAATATTTATGATAACCCATGAAAAGCAAAATATTGGTGACATTTTGGATAGAGAATTTACTCTAAGAGATGGAATCTTAACTTGAAACAATTTTGGTTTTTATTTAAAAAAGAATTTTTACTTTTGCGAAGAGCAATTCATGGAGTTCTGTCCTTAGTTTCTTTGTCTTTGATTTTCTTATTCATTTTTCATTTTAGTTTAGAAGATAGAATTAGTTTTTCTGACAATCATCTTCTTGGGCTGAAGTGGGCGTTAGTTTTTTTGTTATCGTTCATATTGATTGGACAGTCAAGTTATGAAGAAAGAGAGTCGGGAGCATTTAGAATCAATTATCTTTTTGTTCCAGCATATAAATCATTTCTAGCAAAAACTATTTCACTTTTTTTGGTATTAACTTTCATAGAGATTTTTATTTTATTAGCCTTTTCGTGGTTTTTTCAAAATTCTAAATTTGATTTGGAAACAGTTCAGCTAAATTTCTATTTTCTTTTTCCAGCAAGTTTTTCTTTGACAGCAGTTGGAGTGAGTCTTGCAAGTTTGAGCACTTCGACTAGATTAAAAGAAATTATACTACCTGTTTTACAAATACCACTTTCAGTTCCTGTATTACTTGTTGGAATGAATGCGGAAAGAGTTTATATAGTATCACAAAGCAATACTATACAGTCATTTTTTATTTTACTTGCCTTTGCAGTCTTTTATTCTGCAAGTGGGATTTGGATTTTTGAAATTGGGGGAGAAACATGATTATTTCAAAGAATGCATTTAAGGATTGGATACTATTTTTTGCTTTTGTTCTAGTTTTCCCATTCACAGTTTTTCTTGGACTATATTATCCAAACGTAATATTAGAACAAGGATTATCACATAGAATTTTCTATTTTCATGTTCCTGTTGCTTGGGCAGCACTATATGCTCCAATCTTTGCTTCAATATTTGGAATTTTATTTCTATACAAGAAAGATCTAAAGTATGATACACTATCGTATAGCATGAGTAAACTCGCTTTGTTCTTTGCTGTCTTAGTGATTTATTCAGGGAGAACTTGGGCGAAAAGTGCTTGGGGAGTTCCTTGGGATTGGTCTGACGCTAGACTACAATCATTTTTTATGCTATTTATCAATCTAATTTCTTATCTTGTGGTTAGAAGTTTGATCCAAGATATAAACAAAAAAGCTAAAGTTTCCAGCATTCTAGCAATTGCATCTTCGATCAATTCTGTGATCACCTGGGAAGCAATCAGACTGATTGATAATCCCGGCAACCACCCTTCTTCTGTCTTAGGCAAAGGAGGAATGGATCCAGATATGAGAATTACGTTTTGGATTTCAGTAATTGCATACCATATCTTATTTTTAGTTTTGTTTTTAATCATCTATAGATATGATAAGACAAAAGAATATGTGGAAAGGTTAAAGAGTAATTCCTAGTATGCACTTCTTTTGTTTAAGCAATCAAGACTTTCTATTGCAAGAGCATCTAGTTTAGCTAATAAAAATATTTATGTTTTTATGGAAGAATGCAAAAAAAATCAAATCCCAGTAATCGATTATTCTGATGAAGAGTGGGAAAAGGAACTTCTTACAATAAATAAGCTATTATGATTCTTGTAGCTGATTCAAGTGCTTTAATTGCAATTTCTTCTTGCAATAGTCTTACACTTCTAGATAAAATTTTTGGTGAAGTAAAAGTCCCACTAGAAGTTTATCAAGAAATTATCTCTGGCAATAAATTTCAAAGTGAAACTTTAGATAAGTATTTAAGCGGTAAAATTCTAGAAGTCAAAAAAGAAAATTTAATCATTCTAGATAATACCTTAGATCAAGGGGAAATTTCAGCAATGATTTTATATAAAAAACTTTTTGACAAAAAGTAATTCTGAAACACATTTAATCTATGAAACAAAGTTTTTATAAGATTGTTTTTCTTTTCTTTTTTATCGTTTTGGGTTTGGAATCTGATACATTGATTTTGAAAAATGGAAAGGTCTATAAAAATGTATATACCAAAACCAATAAAGGTTCTGTGGAAATGACCTTGGATGGAAAGACTAAAACCTTTCCAAAATCTCAGATCAAATCAATCAAAAAGAAAAAACTGGTCGTTAAAAAAATGAATCAGATTGAACCTTCAACTCAATCAACCAAGAAAGCGAAATATAAAGACAACGGAGATGGAACTGTTACTGATAAAACCACTGGTCTGATTTGGCAAAAATGTAGCATTGGGCAAACAGACAATACTTGTGAAGGAGAAGCAAAAGTATTCAACTGGGAAGATGCAATCAAGGAATGTGAATCCTTGAAACTTGCGGGAAAAAAATGGAAACTTCCAAGCATAGAACAATTGGAAACTTTATTTGATAGAAATAATTCACCAAACATAGACACAAATTTTTTTCCGAACACCGTTTCTAACTATTATTGGAGTTCCACTACCCTTGCATCCTTTTCTGACGGTGCGTGGGGAGTCGATTTCGACGATGGCAATGTGGGCTACAACAGTGATACAAATAACTACCATGTGCGCTGTGTTTCAGGTCAGTAACTTCCCAAACCAAAGGTTTAAGATGAATAAATAAAAAATTTTCCATTTTTTTCATCCGTTGCCCTCTACTCATTTGTCAGAAATTTATCTTACAAAGAGGTAGATATATGATACAAACTAATAAAATCTTGAGCATGATACTAGTAAGTTTATTACTGATTACTTGCAATAAAGAAGATGAGACCAAAAAGAATTTAATGAATCTTTCTGGTAAATATTCGGACGCAAAACCTTATAACTATGGAAAGGCATGGGGAAAAAGGGAGTTCAGTTTTGAAAATGGAAAATGGACTTTATTTTTCACTCTGGCACTTGATCCAGAAATGAAACTTCCCGTTTTTACTTTCAGAACATTAGGTACTTTCAAAATTGAAGAAAAATCATCTTCAGTAAAGCAAGCGTATAACGCTCTTTTTATGGAAGAAAAAAAATTTGTTACCTTGAAGACAAATGATAAAAATTTGATTCAAGCGTTTCGATTTGCTGAATGTGATTTGGAGAAAGATGTGGAAAAAGATATTTCAGAAAAAGGTTGTTCTGCTTGGAAGTCAGTTTCTGAGTGTCCAGGGGATTATGATTTATTATCACTGGACAATGAGGGTAAGTTATACTTTGGGGAAAGACCTCAGGATAATAATATGTGTAGTCCCGATAAAAGACCAACGAAACTAACGCCACCTGTTAGCAAACTTTAATCGGAGAAAAAAATGAATACAAAAGAAATTGCAAGCAAACTAGTTCAACTATGCAAAGAAAAGAAATTCAGCGTTGCTCGTAAACAACTTTTTTCAAATAATGCTGTCGGTATTGAGGCTGACGGCTCAATCTGCAAAGGCTTAAAGACTATGGATAAAAAAGAAAAAGGTTGGCATTCTTCCATGGAAAAATTTCATTCAGTAAAAGTTTCTAAACCATTAGTTAATGGAAATTTTTTTAGCGTCGCCTTTACTTGGGATGTCACCTATAAAGGAAAAGAAAGAACTCAGTGGTCAGAAATTGGAATTTTTGAGATCAAGAATGGAAAGATTATTATGGAAAGGTTCTTCTACTGATTTAATCGAAAAAGCCTTGGATGGAAACATCCGAGCTTTCCTAAAATTTATAATCTTGCAATCAGATGATTATGAGTGAAGTTCTCATAGAATAAAAATATATATCCAAGAATATTTAATAAAAAAAATTAGTGTATTGATATCTAATTTGTAATAAATAGATTAGATACAAACTTAGTAACTATTATGCAAAATGAATCTGAATATGTTCTATCTAAAGAGTTAGAGGAAGCAATTACAATTGCTGAAATTACCGAAAGACCTCTTCTCATTAGAGGTGAGCCCGGAACGGGCAAAACGCTTTTAGCAAAACATATTGCTAAGAAAAAAAATCTTCCCTTGTTTGCTTGGCATGTGAAGTCAACTTCGATTGCGAAGGATGGACTCTACTTCTATGACGCAGTTAGCAGATTGAATGATTCAAGATTTGCTGATGAAGAAATGAATAAACGAGTGAAGAATATTGAAAACTATATTCGACTTGGAGCGTTAGGCGAAGCCTTTTCCTTAGCAAGTACCTCAGTTGTATTGATTGATGAGATAGACAAGGCAGATATTGAGTTCCCAAACGACTTACTTCTAGAGTTAGACGAAATGGAATTTACTATCACTGAGACGGGAAAAAAAATCAAGGCAGCAAAAAGACCTTTCTTTATCATCACTTCGAATAACGAAAAAGAACTTCCCGATGCTTTTCTTAGAAGATGTATTTTTCATTATATTGAGTTTCCTAACTCTGAGCTACTCAAAGAAATCATAGACGTTCATTTTCCTAATCTTCGTTCTGAACTATTAGAATCTATTTTGAAAACATTTGGAAAACTAAGAAGAATGGACGAGTTGAGAAAGAAGCCATCCACAAGTGAACTCATCGATTGGATTTCGATTCTTCTGCACATGGATGGCGATCTACTCACTGGTTCTAAGATTCCTTATCTAGGTTCACTGATAAAAAATGAAGATGACCTCAAAAACTATTCGGGCAAGTTCATTGTTTAGAAATGATTTTTATTTTCTTGACTCAAAAAAAAATTACTTTAAGATAGTATTGTAAGTTCAGGTTTACTCTATCTAGGCGTTAGCTTCCCAAGGCTATGCAGTGCTATTTTGCTATGCAATTTAGTATTCTCTTAGTTTAGATTTGGATTTATAGGAATCGGTGGGTCGTTGGTTCGAATCCAACAGAGGCAACTCTTAGCTCAGTGGTTAGAGCAATCGACTGTTTCGCAGGTTCGAATCCTGTCTTTTCCTCCGGGGAATGTAGCCAAGTGGTTAAGGCAAGTGACTATCAATCACCCAAACAAAAAAAGAAACCTTGGTTTTGTTTCTGCTGAAGTAAGCAAGAGAACGATTACCTTGTAGAATTTTGGATTCGTTTCCAGAAGAAGGTTTTCCTTCGTTCAATAATTTATTTTCAATGGAAAATAAACTTGGATGAAGTTTTCTGAATCTGGAGACTTAAAAAATTCTCCGTAAAAGTTTTTGGAAACTAACCAAGGTTTCTATTAAAAGAGGTTAAAATGTTTATTATAATTCAAGAAGATGAAATTGGTTTAAAATTCAGAAATGGTAAGTTTATTACAATTCTAAAGAAGGGGCGGAATTTTTATTCTGACTTCCTCGGAGACAAAGTTATAGTCTATAAAATTCAGGATCAGTTTCAACCTAACATAAATTTAGATATACTCTTAGAAAATTCTGAATTAAAAAATTCTTTAGAGATTGTTCAAGTTGCAGAAGAAGAAATCTGTCTAGTAATTGTAAATGATGTTCTTCAAGAAGTTCTAAAAACGGGACGTTATGCATATTGGAAGAGTTCGATTAAAAGAAATTTTCAAAAAGTTTCCACAAAGAATATTGAAGTAGATTCTAACTTTAACACACAGTATTTTACTAGTCCTAAACTTGTCGGTTATTTTACTGTGCATCAAATTGAAAGCTATCAAACAGGGCTACTCATTATAGGTGGAGAATTTCAACGAGAGTTAAAGTCAGGGCGTTATTTCTTTTGGTATAATCAACAAAAACCTGTAATCGTTTATACTGCTGATCACAGAGTAAGGGATCTAGAAGTCGTAGGTCAAGAAATTATGACAAGCGATCGAGTCACTCTAAGGATTAATTGTACTTGTCAGTACCAAGTAACTAACGCTAGAAAGACAATTCTGGAAATTGTTAACTCTCACACTAGCCTTCATCTTGCGCTACAACTAGCTCTAAGAGATTATGTTGGTAAAGAAAAATTAGATAATCTTCTAGAAAAAAAAGATGAAATTGCAAAATCAGTCTTAGCTAGTCTTCAAGAAAGAGAAGAAGAGCTTGGAGTAAAGTTTATTAATTCTGGGATCAAAGATATAATTCTTCCTGGTGAAATCAAAGATATATTGAACACAGTCTTACTTGCAGAAAAAAAAGCTCAGGCTAATATAATCACAAGAAGAGAAGAGATTGCATCCACTAGAAGTCTTTTGAACACAGCAAAACTTTTGGATGAAAACAAGACTCTTTATCGTTTGAAAGAACTTGAATACATTGAAAAGATCGTAGAAAAGGTTGGTTCCATACATTTGAATAGTGCGGGTGGAATTTTAGAACAACTCAGTAATTTAGTAAAAGACAAGAGTATTGAAAAAAAATGAGTTCAATGATTTTATCTAAACCAGAAATTGAGGAATATAAATCCATCCAAAAATTTGCTTATAACACCACTCTAGAAATTGCCTCTAGACTCGAAGTTGGAATGACTGAAAAGTATGTAGCAAACCTTCTAGATAGTGAATTAAAAAAAGCTGGTGTTGAGTCTTTTTTTCATAATTCATTTGCTTGGTTTCATGATAGAACTTCCTTTACGAATTTTCAGAACTATTTTGATTTTCTTCCCACTGATAGAAAACTAGAAAAAGGAATGGCAGTAATTTTGGATACTGCTCCTGCACGCAAAGGTAAGGCAGTTGATATTGGTTATGCTTTTGCATTTGGTGAGAATTCACTTGTGGAAGAAGGATTAGACTATTTAGAAGTTTTTAGAAAAGAAATTATTTCTGAAGTTAGAAAAGAACGAACGTTAAGCGAAATCTATAAGTATCTAGATCAATTGATTTTAGATATTGGATATTCAAACTGTCATAAATCCTATCCATTGAGTGTGCTTGGTCATAAGATAGGTCAGATTCCTCATTGGAATTTATCCTCTTTTGATTTTTTAGGTTTTCCAATCCAGTCCTATTTTTATTTGCTGGAGGAAACTGTTGATGCATTGAATCCTTTTCAAAAAATATTTAGTCCTTCTAAGAATGTTCCCTATTGGAATTCTGAAACAAATCATTTACCTGAGAAAGGTCTTTGGGCAGTTGAACCACATATTTCTAAAGATGGGGTTGGAACAAAATGGGAAGAGATACTGGTAATCACTGAATCGGATGTTTTTTGGTTGGATGATAGTCTTCCTCATACGAATCGAAAGAAATAAAATGACAAAACACACAATCAAAGTCCATAAGATCAATCCGAATTTTGAGTATAGACCTCCAAGACATTGGTTGAATGATAATGCTCTGTTAACACATATACTGAACACTTTCACTCTAATCTTTCCAGATGTGGAACGTTTTTTTGTAAGATCATTGAAGAATTTAGACCAAGAGCTAATCAATGAATCTCTGAATAAAGACCTAAAAGGATTTATTGGTCAAGAAATTTCTCATGCCTTAGTTCATGAAAAGATGTTTTCCATTCTAGAAGATCAGGATTATGAAATAAATTTTTTCTTATATCCGTATCGAAAGATCAGTTATGAAATCATAGAACCACTGTTATCAAAAAAATTTGCTGTAGCTCTTACAGCTGGCTTAGAACATTTCACTGCACTCTTTGCAAATGTTGGGCTGAAACATAATATACTTTTGAACGCTGACCGAATGATGAAGGAAATTTTTGAATGGCACGCTGCAGAAGAATTAGAGCATAAATCAGTAGCATATGATGTGATGATTGAACTTGGAGTAACCTACGAGGAAAGAATTTTAGCATTTTTGCTAGCAACTCTTTTGTTCACTGGCTTTCTTAGCTTCGGGGTTTTATTTTTTTTAACTTCTGATGGAGAATTGTTTTCTATAAAGACTATGGAAGAGTTGAATTCTTTTTTCTTTGGTGATACAAAGATGTCTTCAGAGCTTTTGGAAATTTTTTGGGAATATTTTGACCCTAACTTTCATCCAAGTAAAAAAGAAGATTATTATCTAGCTGAAAGAGTCTTTGCTTCAGCAATTTAGTTTCTCGCTTGCAAGCCTAGCTTGTTTTAAAAAAATGGTCTAATCTAGGAGTTGTAGCTCAGTTGGTTAGAGTGCCTGCCTGTCACGCAGGATGTCGCGGGTTCGAGTCCCGTCAGCTCCGCAAAATCATTTATAATCCTTTTAGAAATGGATCGCTAAGGACCAGACACACAACGAACATTATAGCCACCACCTTTAGCAGGACCACCGACTACTCCATTATCCGTGTAACTTCTTGCAACGCCAATTTGAGTTGCTCCATTATCACCATTGCCTGGACATCCTATAGCAACGGTCACATTATAACAAAGTGTTTGTCCCGACTTCAAAGTAGAGTAGGAAAATTCTGTCTTGTTCGTAGCAATATTACTATTTTTCGATCCTGATTTTATAGCAATTGCTTTGATTGTCCTACCTGCTAAAAACCCAATGGGAGAGGAGCAGTATATAAGTTCGAACTAGAGCTTATATCAAATGGTGACTTCTTTGCTCTGAGGCAATTTGATAGAATGAAAAAAGCTAAAAAAACTATCTGCAACTTTTTCATGATATTGAATAATAATAGAATATACTTCGATTTCAAGAAATTTTTTTTGTAAATTAATCTTAGATACTTTTGGTTTAGAGAATAGACCTATCTAGGAATGTACAGTTTAATTAAATATTCCTTAATCCTATACTTATCAAATTAAGCATGTTTATATTGAACTAAACTGGAATAGCAAGAAAGTTATTTACTTGCAATTAATGAAAGTGTTTATTAAAGTGATTTTAGCTAGAAGCAATCTCCTAGAAAATGAATTCATTTCATACTATGGGGATTTAGGCTAACTTTAGCGTTATGCGACACTACACTTGAAATTTTTAGTTGGGATATGTAAATGCAAAAAATAAACTTAGAAACAATTTTCAAAAATTCATTAGATATTTGTAAGGATATTCAATCGAATGTTGAATTGAAAAAAATAAACAATCAACTTCTTAAGATAATTTTTCTCTGCTCAGGATTGTATGGTCTTACCATGGGATTTTCTCATTCTTGGCAACAGTCTCTTTCATCACTTTTTAAAGTTCCAATTCTCTACTTGCTAACATTATTTATCTGCATACCAACTCTCCACTTTGCAGGATTGTTTCTTGGATCTAGGATAAGTTTCTTTCAATCAATAGCAATTTTATTACTTGGTATCGCAAGTAATGCTGCTTTTTTATTAGGGTTCACTACAATAGTAATTTTCTTTCTTTTGACTGGATCAAGCTATAAATTTCTTCTCCTAATGCATGTCTTCTTCTTTATAATTGGTGGTTTAGTCGGACTAATTTCAATCAATAGGAGTTATTCTTTTTTATCATCAGAATTAGATGATAATCCTAAGAATAGGAAAACACTTTTGCTAAAGATATGGATGCTAATGTATATGTTTGTTGGTACGCAGATGGCATATATACTATCTCCATTCGTAGGAAAAGAAGAACAATTTTACTTATTTCATAATACTCAGCGAAATTTTTATTCTTATGTTTATGATTTAACTTTTGATAGATTTGAAGAAAAAGAATTGGATCCTAAACGTGCTGAGGATCTTGTTGCTGAGAAAGCTAGAATTGCAATCAATTCAATCAAAGAGAAAAACTTCATTCGATTGGCTACACTATTAGGAAACAGTGGTTTAAAAATTATACTTAATTCGCTACCAAGCAATTACTTATCCAATTCTATTGATCCTATATATACCTCTGCAACCTTGATTGAAGCATTTGAGAAAAATAAGGAAGTGATAATTGAAGAGAGGGATATAGGAGACTATACGGTTCCAAAGATGAAAATTAAAAAGTCATTTTTGGAAATCTATTCTGAATACTTATATGACTATCCTTATGCAGATAAAAAAATAATACCTAATTTTAATACTTTTACTTTAGGAAGAGATCATAAAGATAAATTAAGATCATACTTTCCAAAAGCAATTTTTGTAGAATATCCTAATTTGCAAGATGATGGACGCTGGACTGCATTACGATTGATTTTTGAACCATCAAATGATTATAAAAATTATACTCTAATTGCGATTGTTCATGATAAAAATTCTAATTAAAAATTTATTTACAAAAAACTAATTTTGAATCCATTTTCTCTAATCTATTTTTCAACAACTCAAATTATTAAAAGCCGACTTATTCCAAGGCCTCTGAACGTTTTGCTTTTACAACCACAACCGTATCAATTTTGATTTCTTTAGCATCTAAGGAAAAGCCCATTGCTAAAAACCCAAAAAACACACCTAAAACCCCAATTATTCTTATATTCTTTCTCATACGTTCCTCTTCGTAATCAATTTTTGGCAGATTTTCCTACCAATTACAGTGTTAACGATCGAGAATTGGGAAATTGGACATGGGTTTTTTTTTATTAATCAACATTACAAAAAATTTTCTTATACCGATTGCCAAAAGTAATTACCCTTTCAATTTCAATAAATTCAATCGGGACATACCTCTAGTCAAAAATAATGTGTAATTATTTTTGACAGCTAGTATATATAAAAAGCTCTCACTCGCTTAGGAGTTGAAACCAAAAGGATTAATTTGAAGAACTTAAAAGAAATTAATTTATCTAATACCATACTAAGATTGAATAGCCAATTTTTCAAAACGTTCTAGTATCGCATTACGAATAGGGATTGTAACTTGTGCTTAAATAGAATAATCCAGAAGTGCTTTCTCAGGTGTTCTAGAATGTATTCAAATACCTGTCCTTTAAAGTCATCATAGGAAATTGTGGACTTGGACTACCCACTATTTAGATTGCAAATCGAGCGTAAGCGACGCTTCTCTATTAGAAATCTGAGTATTATGAAATTGAATTGATGATTTACACAATACTATAAACATAAAAATCAAAGGTAATAAAATGAATCAAAATTTCAAACCCAAAGGATATAATTCAGTTTCTCCCTATTTCATTCTTAATGGTGCTCAAAAATTTATTGATTTGATGAAACAGGTTTTTGATGCAAAAGAGTTAAGACGTTATGAACTGGAAGATGGAAAAATAATGCATGCAGAAATTCAGATTGATGATTCAGTAATCATGGTTGCTGATTCATCAGATAGATTTCCACCAATTACGCTTGTTATGCATGTATATGTATTAGACTCAGATAGGACCTTTAAGAAAGCAATTGATGCTGGTTGTGGAATCATCGAGCCACCTAAAGAACGAGAAGGCGATCCTGATAGAAGAGCAAGCTTTAGGGATTTTGCAGGCAATTCTTGGTCTGTAGGAACACAAATGAACAAGTAGAGATATAAACAAAGGAAATAAAATGACAAAAAGTAAATTACTACAAATGCACAATATCAGTATTGTTGTAGAATCATTAGATGATACTATTGCTTTTTTCGAAGAGATAGGACTAAGATTAGAAGGTAGAGCTATGGTAGAAGGAGAATGGGCGGGAAAGGTAACTGGACTTCCAAACCAGTCTGTACGAGAATATATATCGACTATGTTATATTCGAGGAACGGAAGGACTACTTATTGGACTTGCTGAACAG
>JANRLP010000107.1:0-4780 GCA_033762425.1 Leptospiraceae bacterium | reverse complement strand
AAGCTCAGTTGGAGTTAAAGTATTTCCAAGAACTGAGCTATAGATTGAATATCGTATAACGTCTGAAGTATCAAAACTAATTAGTCCTTGACTAGCCATATATAGAACTAACGTTTCTAGATTGTTTCCTGAATTTAGATTTAAGTATAGATAATTTAAAATAGGATCACCAGTGCGAATATCTATTGAGCCAGTGCTGTATTGTTTGAAAGTAATTGCATCTAAAAGATTTTTACGATTGTCTTTAAATAATAAAAAAGCATATTCAATAGGATCTTCAAAACTCATATTTCCTAAAACTTTTGTTCTGCCTAGTCCAAGTCCTAAACCAAAACGAATGGATTCAAAATCTTTTTTACCAAAGTAGAATGAGGGAATTAAATAAGAGTAGTCTATTCTAACATCAGTTCCAAGGTCAGCAATTTTTTTGGGACTAGGACTAGACTCATCCGTAAGACTTCCACTGAATGGATCAGATAAAAATTGTTTATTCAATCGCAAAGAGCCATTATATAGAATCAATGAGGACCCAAAGTTTTCAGAAATTTGGAAATCTCTAGATTTCAAGTCCAATGAATAACTAGTGATGCCTTCAGGATTTGCCATGTGAGCTGAACGATTCCCTTGTTTTGCTATGAAGTCAACGCTTTGAAAGTTTACCCCTGGGGCGAATGAAAAGTATTTGAATTTTTCAAATTCTTTTTTGGGAGCAGATTTTTCATCCTGCTCTTCAGCAAATATAAAAGTCTTTGAGACTAAAAAAAATAGTATTATCAAAACTATTCTATACATATACTAAACGATCATCAGATATTCTGAGATAATAAACTAAAAGCGAAATCTTTATCTCTCTAAATCTTATTTTCATGTTAATTTTATTGTTCCTATCATCCTTGTTTATCTTGAGATATCTTATTTATACTAACTTTTAACTCAAGATTTTATTTATATAAGAATATTCAGAAATAAAAATGATTTGATATTTAACTAATATTTAGTATAATAGTTGTTATGAAGACTTTGTTTAGAGCAATAGAAAGGGGAGTTTCCAACCATGGTTGGCTTTTATCCTATCATACATTCAGTTTTAGTCATTATTTTAATCCTGAAAAAATGGGATTTGGAAGACTTAGAGTTTTGAATGATGACACAGTTAAACCTGGATTTGGTTTTGGAACCCATCCTCACGAAAATATGGAAATAGTTTCTATTCCTCTAGCAGGAGCTATCGGGCACAAAGATAGCACTGGGACAAACGGCAGCATTCATGTTGGTGAAGTTCAGATCATGTCTGCTGGAACGGGAATCACTCATTCTGAGTTCAATCATTCCTCACAAGAAGAACTAAAGTTTCTTCAAGTCTGGATCTTGCCTGAAAAAATTAATATCGCACCACGATATGATCAAAAATCATTTCCCAAGGATTCATTCCAAGAAAATTGGAAACTAGTAGTATCTCCTAAGTCGGAGAACGATACTATATGGATAAATCAGAACTCTTTTTTCTCATTGGGTAATTTCTCAAATGGAAAAAAAATTTCTTACAAACTCTATGATCCCTCAAATTCAGTTTTTCTATTTCTAATTGAAGGTTCAATCCTAGTTGATGGTGAAGTTCTAGATAGAAGAGATGGAATTGGTCTTTCAGGAAATATTGAGTATTCGATTGAAGTAAAGGCAGATGCAAATTTGCTTGCAATTGAAGTTCCCAAATAATATGGGAACGAAATACCAAGGCACAGAAGAAGAGAAACTTAGTTTAAACGCATATATAGCTCTTATTCGCTCAACTGATTCGATAGGTGAAAAAATTATTTCTAGTGTTGCCAAGAGTAAACTTACAATCAGTCAGTTTGGAGTTCTAGAATGTCTGTTTCATCTTGGACCTTTATGCCAAAAAGAAATCAGCGAAAAGATTTTAAAATCAACTGCTAATATAACAACTGTAATTGATAATCTGGAAAAAAGAGAACTTGTGAAAAGAGTTAGACAAGAAAACGATAGGCGATATATTACTGTTCAATTAACTTCAAGAGGTAAATCAATGATCGAAAAAATTTTACCTGAACATCTAAAACAAATCATAGATACAATGAATATTCTAAGTTCCTCAGAAAGAAAGGATTTACATAGACTATGCAAAAAACTTGGACTCAAGAAACAAAAAAATTAAGGTAGTTTAAACTTAGCTATTAGATCCTTATAATTTTTTTCTAGTTCTTCTTCATCTTTTCCACTAATAAAAAAATCCTTCTTCACTTTGGGGTTATAAGTAATGCTAACCTTTGCTTTGAGTCCGCCAAAAATCCCAACTCGTTTTATCTCTCTTATTACCTTCATATCATTGGGTAGTTTTACCTCATTCAATGAGTTGACTGAAAAAATAGATTTAATTCCATTTCCTACCATTTGAATAAAGAAAAACAAAACAAATAGAAATGCTACCATGAAAAAAAGTGCGTCCATAAGATTCGTGCCCTCCTGTATTTTGTGTTGCAAAGTCTATTGTCCAAGGCTATTCAAAACCTTTAAACAATTATATATACTTATTATCGGTTTATGAATTTTCATTTCTTGAAACAAAGTAGGAAGTTTTCAATTTTGCAATTGCTAGATTTTGTTCTGAATAATTTGATGAAGATTGTGATAGAAGATAAATTAATCATTGGAGACAGAGAGTTTCGTTCTAGGCTATTTGTGGGAACGGGAAAATTTGCTTCAAGTCAAATTATGCAAGATTCAATTAAAGCAAGTGAAACTGAGATTGTAACTGTAGCACTGAGAAGAGTTGATCTTGAAAATCCAACAGACGATATTCTGAGTCATATTGATAGAACAAAGATACTATTACTTCCTAATACAAGTGGGGCAAGGGATGCAAAAGAAGCAGTGAGGCTTGCTAAACTTGCTCGTGCAATGGGTGGTGGAGATTGGATCAAACTAGAAGTCACTCCCGATCCAGTCTATCTTTTACCTGATCCAATTGAGACTCTAAAAGCTGCTGAAGAACTCGTGAAAGATGGATTCAAGGTCATGCCTTATATAAATGCTGATCCAATTCTTTGCAAACACCTTGAAGAGGTTGGCTGTGTTTCAGTAATGCCTCTTGGTTCACCAATTGGTTCTAACCAAGGAATTCAGACTAAAGCTAATCTAGAAATCATATTAGAAAAATCTAATATTCCAGTAGTTGTGGATGCAGGACTGGGGGAGCCTTCCCATGCAGCAGAAGCAATGGAAATGGGAGCGAGTGCAGTTCTTGTAAACACTGCAATTGCTATTGCTAAAGATCCAATACAAATTGCTATTGCTTTTAAACTTGCAACTATCGCGGGAAGAATTTCTTACTTATATAGAGGAAGGTCAAACTCGAGACTAAGGAGTCTAGTTGCAAATCCTTCAAGTCCATTAACAGGTTTTTTAGACTGATGTTTACTCAAGTATTTGATGTATTTTCTAATATTGAGAATGAACTAAGTGCAAAAACGACTCAAGATGTTGAATTGACGTTAGCTAATTGTTTAGATAGAAACTTAGATTTTTCTGATTTTGTCACACTAATCTCTAAACCCGCTTCTAATTTTTTAGAAGAAATGGCTTATTATAGTAAACAAATTACTTTAGAGAGATTTGGGAAAACAATTCAGATGTATATGCCATTATATTTATCGAATGAATGTCGTTCCTCTTGTTTGTATTGTGGTTTTAGTTATGAAAATAAAATTCCAAGAAAGACATTGAGTTTAAATGAGTTAGAAAAAGAAGCAGTGATACTCAGTGAAAAAGGACTAGAACATATCTTGATTCTTACAGGTGAAGATTATTCTAAAACCCCAATTCAATATATTGAATCTTGTATTAAATTGTTAAAAAATTATTTCTCATCAGTTTCTATTGAAATCTATCCAATGGAAATTTCAGACTACGAAAGACTCATCCAAGCAGGAGCTGACGGTCTTGCACTCTACCAAGAAACATACTCTAAAGAAGCATATACTAGGTATCATGTTAGAGGTGTAAAGAAGGATATGAGATATAGATTGGATGGACCTGATAGAGGGGGAATTGCCGGTTTTAGAAAACTAGGGATTGGAGCTTTGCTTGGACTTTCGGAACCAAGAACAGAAATCTATATGCTTGGAAGACACGCTGAGTATCTTTTGAAAACATATTGGAAGTCCCAAGTGAATATTTCTCTGCCTAGGATGAGAGATGCAGTAGGGGATTGGGGAAAATTTTATGATGTAAGTGATAGAGAATTTTTACAGTTCATCTTTGCATTTAGAATTTATTTCAAAGATGTTGGTATAATACTATCGACACGCGAGAGTAAAAAACTTAGAGATAATCTTGTTGGGCTTGGAATTACAACAATGTCTGCAGGATCCAAAACTGAGCCAGGGGGATATCAGGGAATTTCTGCACTAGAACAGTTTGAAACAGAGGATAAAAGAAGCTTTGAAGAAGTGATTGCAATGATTCGAGAAAAAGGTTTCGATCCCGTTCTGAAAGATTTTGATAAATCTATTCTTTAGTTAGCTAAAATTAAGTTTTTTATCTTAATTTTTCTTTTGGTATAAAACGCATACCATCCTAAACAGAGTAATGGAATTTAGAGTATGCCAGATAAAATGAGTTCCTATACCAAACGCCAAAAAAAACTTCCCATTTAGGAAATAAATTGTACATTTAGGTGAACTTAAAATATTGTCCATGTGAAAAATAATTTACAGAAACAACTTTTAGAAATTTGCACAGAAAAAGAAGTCTTAGTAGCGAT
>JANRLP010000106.1:0-8162 GCA_033762425.1 Leptospiraceae bacterium | reverse complement strand
AACAATGGTGTTCTTATTCTCTGTGGCACTAAACAAAATAAACTTATTCTTGTGCCTCCTTCCAGTCGTTAGATAACAAGGTATTCCTCCTAGCAACCAAGGAGTTCTAATTCACCGTGGCACTAAACAAAATAAGCTTATTCTTGTGCCTCCTTCCAATCGTTAGGTCACAATGTCTTCCTCCTAGCAACCAAGGAGTTCTAAAATTATCATTCAGTCTAGTTACTCTTCAAGTTTAATCTTTCAATAATGGTTTATTGCTTCGCAATCGCAAGTTCATAACGCCTTCGGCTATGACTTGCTTTCTCGCTCATCGAGCTGCGAAACCCCGTGGCACTACAGAAATATTAAATAGATAATAACTACTAAAAAAATTCTCTCTTTATCGGAAAAATAAGAAAGTTTTACACCCTATATTGATATGAGTGCAACAGTTTTATTCAATGAACTACAGACCAATGATTTGAATCTGAGATTTCAAAAGAGGACTTCATCGACACTAAGAATTCCCAAAGAATTGATGGAAGAGTTTGAAGAAAAAATTAGGAAGCATGAAAATATAGATCAATATTTGAGGTATTTGCTGAGAACGTTTAGACTTTTCAATTATAGTGGGATGGTTCCGAAGGCTCGTAAAGTGAAAATTGAGTATCAAGAAGAGGGAATTGGATATAAGCGTGTAGATTTTAAAGTCTCTAACGATTTATGGATCCAACTGAGTGCGTTAGCTCTATATTACGGAAAGTCACGATGCTGGTTGTTTACTTTTCTGTTATCGCTAGACATTGCTGGGTTTGGAGAGATCATCTCTGGTTCCTTTGGTGGAGTTCCGACCTTAGGAGGGAGTGTTTTGTTTACAGGCACATTCTGGCAACCACAAAAGAATCTCTATACCAGAGGGATGAGGATAAAACGCTTCGACAAGGGAGATACAACCAAACAAAAGCCACCACAATCACATTTTTTCTTACCCTAAACCATCAATCCCACAACTAGAGGAACAAATAAAAACTTCTCACTTATCCTTGTGCCCCCTTCTAGACGTTAGATAACAAGGTATTCCTCCTAGCAACCAAGGAGTTCTAATTCCCAATCACACTTTCTATTTTGTATGAAGTATCCTGTAATAGTTCTACATCTTGTTTTAGTAGTGTCTTGCATTATTATTTTTGATTCACCGTTTTCGCTCAGGTAGAGAAAATGGTCAATAGGCATAAAGACTTACTAGACAAACAGTTATTACAAAATAAATTATTGAATAGTTAATAGTTATTACAAAGCACCAACCACGAAGAATCCCTAACAACTAGGATGTAGCCACCTAAATTAGAGCAAAAGAGTCTAACGAAGTAAATTTATTAGAGTTGACGATTCACAAATTCCAAAGTATTCATAAGAAATTCTAGAGAAAAAAATGAAATCCTTTCCCTTAGTCATTATTATTTTATTATTATCTAGTTCTTGTTTATCTCATATTTCTTCTAGGATTGGTCAAGTTGTTGGTTATCCTTTAGATATTATTGAAGAAAATAAACCAATTTCAAAAAGAATTTGCAGCATTAACGATCCTTCACTTCGTAAATACCCAGAACTATCTTACAGAAAGAAATATGGAAAAATTGGTGCTCTTGTTGGATTTTTAGGAGATTTACTCTTATCCATTTATTATGGGAGGTAATAATACTTTAGGTGCAATTTTATATTTTTTTGGTAGCTTTTTTTCATGGGGAGCAGCTGATTCAGCTGAAGATAGGGTGGATTTTAAACCAGATGAGAATTATGTACCTTACCGTGAAACAAATTTAAGGGATGGATGGCTTTTCAATCCTCGTAGCGAATGTAGTAATGTTAGCGATTTTTTTCTATACACGACTTATAGGATAAAAGATGATAAAACTCCTTGTGAAAAATTTGTTAAAATGGAAGTAGAAAATTTTTATGATATTCTTATAGAAAAAAGTGATTTTGATAAGTCATCTAAAAGAAGATTACAAAAACTTATTGGAAAGCCAGTTTTGATTCCTATTGAGCAGAAAGAAGATCGGTGCGATGTTGAAATTTATATACAATTCCCTGGAGGGAAACATGAACTCCAAAAAAAGCTTTGATTGCAAAACCAAGCAACCAAGGAGTTCTAAAAGAGTTATTAAGTATTGTTTATTTTGAAATTGAATCTTTCAAAAAATCAAGGTACAATAAAAAAATTTGATTTCTTATTGCATTCATTTAATTTTAAAGTTGTCAATGTATAGCAGAGCAAAATTGAATTTATTCCTCTTTCATTTGGATTACCATTTGAAGCAGTGAGAATGCCTAATGTCCAAGCTCCACAAAGATATCTTTCAAGTCTTCTCCCCAATTTTTCTTTTCCATTACCTTCTTTACACTCAGTCTTTTGGGTTCTTTCTAAGTTTTCACAATGAACAAGAAATAAGAATATACTGGAAAATATAATAGCAGATAACTTATGTTTGAATTTGAGTTTAAAAATAAACTACTTATCCAAATCTAGGTTTTATTTCTATTCATCTTTTATTACTTCCCTTTTTCTTCGGAAAGATTTCCAGTAACGGGACTCAAGCAACCACCATTGCTAGTCAAGTTAGCCAAAGTAACTATAACAATCAAAATTGCACTTAGTATGGTGTTTCTATATCTAGATTGCTTAGGTAAAATCCTTCCTAAAACGAAATATGATATGACACCTAAGATAATAACTATCAAGGCAACCATTATTGTAGCTTTTTTTGAATTCATAAGTTTTACTCCAGGTTATAGATTTTGATAAAAAGTATCTAACGTTAGTTGCTATGTCTTTGTTGGATACATTACAAATAGTCCACTGAAAAAAAACATTAACGAGCCTACCCAGATTAATTTTACTAGTGGGTTCACCCATACCTCTAAGTTAGCAACAATTTGTTTTGGAAATTTTTCTAGAACCTGAACTTTTTCTGTAATATTCCTTGTTCCAAAATAGTACTGCATGAATAACATTGGTAAGTCTGGATTCTCTAAAGACTTGCCTACATTCTCAATTGCTCCAAGTTGAACATAAAAATCTTCCTTAGCTGTTGAAAAGATGGAAGGTTCACTAGTAGGGATATGCGTTTCAAAATCTCCCGTCAAATGAGAAACCTGTGGATAGAATCTTCTTTCTGTAAGCATTGTCTTTTCTTCATTCTTGTGCCTATTCACTGAGTAAACGGCTTCTTCACTCACAACAACATTATAAATCGTTGGACTAACTCCTGCTTCCTCAGTGTTTAGTATTGGTTTTAGTTTTAGATTCTTAGCTTCTATTGAATAGTTGCCAATCATAGCCTTATCGTTGCTTACATAAATTACTTCATCACCCGCTTTACTAGGCATTAGCTCATAAAAAAAACGAAAGGATGTATTCTCTTTAAAAGCATTGCCTGCATATCCTAGAAATATCAATACAATTGAAAGATGCACAAGGTAACCACCGTATCTTCTTCTATTCTTCATTAACATTCTTCCGAGTGCAATGAAATAAGTTTCGTTAGTTGCCTCTCTTCTTGCCTGAACTCCTCTATGGTATTCCTGAAAGATTCCTGAAATCGTAAAAGCTCCCAATCCTACAGTGAGCGTAGAATAAATTTCACCTAACGTATCACTAGTGCTATAGTCTGATCTTGTGAAAAAATTTGAATATACTATTCCATAAAAGAAGCTAACCACAATGCCGACTAACGTTGGTTTGGAAAGTGTTGTAAAAAATATGGAGTCAGCACTTTTTTTCCAAGCGAGTAGGGGAGATGCTCCCATGAGTAGTAGTAAAAAAATTCCCATTGGAATTCCCCAAGCATTATACCAAGGAGACTTGAATTCTTTTCCATAAAGTAAAGGGGAAAATACTCCCAGTAGAATCGTTAGACAAGCAATCACTAGTAAAAAATTATTTAAAAGAAAACTTCCTTCCTTAGAAGTAATTGCTTCCAGTTCTCTTTCAGGTTTAAAATTATTTCTTTTATATATTAGAATTCCCGAATATGCAATAAAACTAATAATTATAAATAGTATAAACGGTGTTCCAATTGTTGATTTAGCAAAACTATGTGGTCCTTCTAGAACCCCACTTCTTGTAATCCAAGTTCCAAGTAATGTTGCATGAAACGTTAGTATTATGAGAAACATATTCCAAAATTTCAACATTCCTCTTCGTTCTTCAATGATTATTGAGTGAATGAATGCACTTGCAAGTAACCAAGGCATAAGAGAAGCATTCTCAACAGGATCCCAAGCCCAATAACCTCCCCAACCAAGTTCTTCATACGCCCATTTGGAACCCAAAAGAATTCCCACTCCTAAAAAGAACCAAGAGAATAGAGACCATTTTCTGATTTGTTTCAACCAATCTGGGGTTACTTCTCCTGAAAGTAGCGCTGACATTCCAACACAAAACGGAATCGCAAAACTTACATATCCGATATATAGAATGGGAGGATGGATAATCATTGCCCAATGTTGCAAAAGTGGATTCAATCCTCTTCCAACTACTGCTCCTGGTTTGAACTCACGAAAAGGTTGTGCATCTTCAAAAAATACTGCTAAGAAAGAAAAAAAACAAGCTAGGATTCCAAGCGAAAGATTCATCCAAGGAAGTCGCCTAACGTCTATTTTTGATGTTTCTCTTAGCACGATAAAACTAAAAATGGATAGAAGTAAGCTCCAAAACAATAATGATCCTGAGGAACCAGACCAAATGGAAGTGATTCTATAGAACATGGGTAGATGATCTGCTGAATGCATGACAACATAATGATTTGTTAAGTCCATTCTGATGAGCTGAGTCATTAAAACTATAAAAGCAAGTAAGATGATCCCTGAGTTTGCTAGAAGTGTATATGTCCCAAGTTTTACACTAGCCTCATCTTTCTTTATGATACCAACTAACGTTTGATAAATGGAAAAGATTAATAAACCAAGCGAAACAACTAGACAAAATGCCCCAAAATCATTCATGATATATCCTCTACACTAAGTTCTAAAACATAGTTTGCCAAGTCAAGTGAATGATTCTATTCGTTCCTTGGACAAAGGTAAATCACTCTTCGCTGGTATCTTGGATCAATCTAGCTCCAGCTTTAAAAGTAATATAGCTCCAAATCCAAGTTATTAAAATCGAAAACTTATTTTTAAATCCTACTAGATAGAAAAGGTGTATGAATAACCAACCGAGCCAACCTAAAAAACCTGAAAGTCTAAGCTTGCCCATTTCAGCAACTGCGTCTTTTCTACCGATAGTCGCCATGCTTCCCTTATCAAAATATTCAAAACCTTTCGTTCTAGTATTCCCTTTAATTTCTGATAAGATGATATCTGCTACATATCTTCCTTGTTGCATTGCAACAGGTGAAACCCCAGGAAGTGTTTTGTTGGAACTAGTATCGAGAAACGATGCCATATCACCAATTACAAAAATTTCTGGATTGGAATCAAGAGAGCAAAATTTATTTACAATAACTCTTCCCGATCTATCCAGTTCAGTGTTCAATTTATCACCAAATGAATTTCCCGAAACTCCCGCTGCCCAAACTTTTATCTTGGAAATAATTTTTTGATCCTGAAGTTCAACTCCTTCATCATCAATATTGATTACTTTACTATTTACTAAAACCTTAACTCCTCTTTCTTCTAATCTTTTTTTAGTTATCTCAGAAGATTTTTCTGAAAAACTAGGAAGTAGTCTTGGACCAGCCTCAATCAAAAATATTTCACTAAGTGCCGGATCTATAAATCTAAAATCTTTTCGTATGATGTTATGTGAAAGCTCTGCAATTGAACCTGCTACCTCCACACCAGTAGGTCCTCCGCCAATGATCGCATAACGCATCCAAGATTTAGCCTTTTCGGGATTCGATTCAAGTTCAGCTCTTTCAAAGCTCAATAAAATTTTATTTCTTATCTTTAAAGCATCATTAATATTCTTTAGTCCAATAGAATATTTTTCCCAACCATTGTTTCCAAAATAACTAGTCTTTGCACCCATCGCAAGAATAAGATAGTCGTAGTTGATTGTTGTATGTTCAAGATTTATCTTTCTGTGTTCCTTATGAATTTCGAGTACTGTCCCTAAGATGACTTGAACATTTTTCATACTTGTAGTCAAAGACCTAATCGGAATTGCAATGTCAGCGGGACTTAATACAGAACTTGCAACCTGATAGAGTAGAGGCTGAAACAAATGATAATTCGTCTTATCGATCAAAGTAATTTTGATTCCCTTTCTATTCGCAAGTTTTTTGACTAGTTCTAGTCCCGCAAAACCTGCTCCGACAATTACTACATGTTTATCTTCCATAATACTTCCTTAAATCCTTTCTTCTTTTCCATTTGGGAAAATTGCGAATCTTTCTTTTTTATTTCCATGAATTGGTTCGGAATTTTTCCAAGGCCAACCACCAAATCTTGTTTTCTGAAAATCACTATATGCATCATAAATTTGTTGTTCTGTATTCATCACAAATGGACCATATTGAACAACAGGTTCTAAGATTGGTTTTGCTTGTAAGAACAAAAGTTTAGAAGATTTGTTTCCATTCTTTAATTCAACATCCTCATCTGATACAAGCTCCACTCCATGATAGGAACTAATTTTTTTTGTATTGATAAAAATTTCATCACCTTGGTAGAAATAGATTGATCTATTGACATTTTTTTCAGATTTAGGAATCACCCATTCCGCATTCGGCGATAGCTCCAGTATCCAAATGGAAACAGAATTATCTTTATCATTTGCCCAAGAATTTTCTGGGGGAGAAAGAGCGTTAGTTCCATTGATAGACCCTGCAATTAGTTTTAAATTTATTTTATTCTTATCTTTATCCAAAAATTCAAAACGAGGAGTTTTTTCATTCCATAACATCGTATAGTTTGGTTCCACAAATTTATTCTTAGCGGGAAGGTTCAACCAGATCTGAAAAAGCTCTAATGTATTTTCTTTGTCACTGTTCAGTAGAGGAAACATCTCAGAATGTTGTATTCCTTTTCCCGCAGTCATCCATTGTGTATCCCCATCTCCATACCTACCGCTTGCACCCAGAGAGTCAGAATGATCTACATAACCTTGTTCCACGATAGTAATTGTCTCAAAACCTCTATGAGGGTGGTTTGGGAATCCGGGAATTTTTTCACCATGATACATCCTCCATCCGTCTTTCGGTTCAAAGTCTTGACCAATATTTCTACCACTTAAAGAAGCATCTGGTTCAAGGTTAGGTTTTCCTTTGGGAAAATAGTCCAGATGATGAACGCAAAACAAAAATGGGTTCTGTGTTTGCCATTGAAATCCAAGCGGAAAGATTTTTTGTATTACAATTTTTTCTGAGTTCATATTCCCTTCCCAATTTCTACTAAAGATTTTTTTTATGAATAAAACGCCTCCACTGAGACCTGCACCTAGCAATAAAATTTTGCCTAAAAAACTCTTCCTATTCATAACTACTACTATGTATTTAGACTAATACCCAGATTACCAATAAAAAAATTTATTCGATTGTGAAAATTGACAAGTATTGAATTGTATTCTATATTAGAAGTAGTAGTTATTTTATAGGCATGAAAATTTTATTGATTATGAAAAATGCAGTTCTATCTTTTTTTATCTTTTCAATGGTGTTCTTTCAATTGAATTGTTTGAGACCAAAAAAATCAGCATTTGATACTAGCTCAAGTTCAGGACTCTTTTTTGCAGGGATACTTTTCAGCACAACTGGAGTTACTGTGGGTGGTTCGATTTCTGGACATAGTTCAGGAACTTTGATTTTGAAAAACGGAAACGATGAAAAAAAAATTGAACCAAACACAGCAAACTATTCTTTCTCTGTAAGTCGCAATTCGACTTATTCGATTTCCATAAGTTCTTACCCCGAAGGTCTTTCTTGTGCTGTGGAAAATGCAACGGGAACTGCAAGTGGAACAGTGACTAACGCTAATGTCAAATGTTCTGCTCTAGTGTTCCAAACTTTATTTGCTAACAATGGAAAGAATTGGAACGATTATATCCAGAGAGACTATTCCAAAAGTTTACTATCACAAGCCGATACTGCTTGTAATCCAACTAGTGGATCGAATGAAAACTATTTTTCTTGCATCCATGCAGCAGAGATTCGTAGCCTAGAACTTCCCGCAGGTGT
>JANRLP010000105.1:0-7396 GCA_033762425.1 Leptospiraceae bacterium | reverse complement strand
TAGCTCCTTCCATGCTAAACTTTCCTTTAACTACCTCATTCACTACTTTACGTTGAAATGCTTCACTATATCTGATCGTTTGTCTTTCCATGTGTTTCATAAGAACCTCTATATATGACAACTATTTTAGGATAAGACAATGCAGATTATGTTACTCAAAAAGGAGATACAATTAGTCAAGTTGCGATAAAGTTAAAAGAAAAATTTGGAGTAAAATTTTCCCATACTGAAATTGAGAATTCACTTAGAACTGTGAATGGATATAGCTTACCAGAAGAGTATATTTATAAAGATGTAATTGATGAGAAGATTCGACTAAAGCCAGGGATCGAACTAAATTTAACTCCTGAAATGTTTAGTAAACTATCGCAAACAAATAAGGAAAGCTATATGTATGATAGGTATGATTCTGCTGAAACTATTTTATTAACTGGAGGATTTGATAATATTTTGGCTAACAATCACGATCCAAAAGTAAATACAAAAAATCGAAATCAAAATTTTGATGAAGGAAAAACAAGTGAACTTGGACTATACCAAGAAACAGTTAGGAAGGGAAATTTGCTTCAAATTCGATCAAATGTTTATTCTAACGTAGGTACAATACAAGGAGTTCCAGGTATTAGTTTAGGTTATAATCAATCTCTAATTCAAGATAACTTCGATAATATAAAAAATAATAAATATTACACTGCTGAATTTTCCTTAGCAATGAATAGTGCTCAACCAACAAGTTTACTTAAAAAATTCTTACCAGATTTAAGTTTTGGAGGGGGTGTTATCTTAGAAAATAAAGGTAAAAGTCAAAAAGGTAAAGGAATTTCTACTAATCTTTCTGCTGGATGGGGGCTACATACTAATAGAACTTATAAACTCACTGGAAGTGAAGATTCGAATCCATTAAACAAAAGGCTTACTTCTGAAATGAAAGAATACAAAAATACAAAACCAAAATATGAATATTATAGTACTGAAATAGATCCTAAAACTGGAACTGAGAAATGGAAAAAAATTAAATGAGTAAAATCAATATAGTATTACTTTGTATTGATTTTGTTTTAATTTTTATGATATTAACAGGCAATACTCATGAACCATATGATAACTTTGCTTTTATTGTCATAGTCAATCAAAAATTAAAATTAGAACCTGGCGAATATAGTGTATTTAAGCGTGTGTCAGAATTAGAAAAATCAGAAGATTACTTAAAATATTCAGGGGGTATCACTACGAATGAATTAAATGAAAAAAGAAATAGGGAAAGTTTTGTGGAGGTAAAAGAGATAAAAGTTACTGAAACCAAAATCTATAAATTTATTAATAAAGAAGTGTTTTTAATAAAGAAACCTAAATATCCTTATCAGCATTATGAATTTTTTATAGCAGCGTTAATTCAATTTTATGCTTTTGGTAGAATGATGTATTTTATTGGAATCATACTTGAATTTTCAATAAACAAACTAGAAAAATCATCTAATCTAGAAACAGAGAATAAGATAAAAAAGTTATTTAATAGAGTCTTTAACAAAGACTAACGTTTCTTCGAGGGAAAAGTATTTTGCTATATTACTGGAGAAATAAAAGTTGGGGATGTTGTATTGACAAAATCAGAAAAAACGGATAGACTGGAATACAAGAAGGTAACGGAGTTATTCAGACATGAGGTGCAGCTACTTTACAAGATTACACTTTCCACAGGAGAACAGATTGTGACCACTTGGAACCACCCTTTTAGAAGACTAGTCTCACAAAACAATAGTCTCAAAGAACGAGAGTATGGAGGATTACAGGTAGCATTATTCACGACATTACAATTTCATGATATTACTCAATCCAATGATAATCTATCTTCTAGCTGGGTCGAAGCTAAAGACTTGTCCAAGGGAGATAATCTTCTTAATACAGATGGTAAAAAAAGTTACCATAGCTAATATTCATTTCATATCAACTCCCGATACTACTGTGTATAACTTTGAAGTGGAAGATACGCATAGCTATTTCGTTGGTAAGGATAAGGTTTGGGTGCATAATTATTCTCCTTCAATTTTAAATTTGAGTGAAGGAAAAAGAATAGATGCATTGCAGAAAAAAAAGCAAATGTTTGAAGACGGTAAGAATCAAGTTGAGGTTGGTGAAATTCAAGAGTATAAAATTAAGATGGATAAAAATAAAGATAAAGGCGGTTTCTTTGAGAAAATTGTTAATCTGGTAAAAGGGAATGGTTTTAAGACAAATTATAATTTAACTCATTTGGAAAACACAAAAAAATTAATAGAACATATGAATATGCTAACTGATACCATTCTTTTTGAAGCAGACGAAGATGGAAATATTTCTTATAAGAAATTAACTAATATAGAAGAAACGAAAAAATCAAGCAAACAACTATTAGAAAATACATTATTTGATAAGAGGAGGAGGATTAATATTGAACCAGTTAGTGGAGTCCCAAAAGATGAAGATAAAAATACGAGCCAATTTAACCGAATCAGTACAGTGAGAATAAATGTAGATGTTGATCAAGGGAAGAGGTTTGTAATAAAAGATGATGAAGGATTCACCGAAGAGTATAGCCCTGAGCCAGCGATTGATTTATCTCATGAATTAATCCATGTTTATCGATCAGGTAAAGATTATGATAAATATATCAGCGGTGTAAATGGAAAGGTTGATTCGCTAACAATGTTTTATAAAAATTTACCTAATACTCTAGACTTAGTAATGAATCGTATCTTATATGATTTTATTGGTCCGGAAAGAAAGGATGGTTCTCCGAGAAAAGTATATAGAAGGATTGTAAAAGCTGAAGAGATATTTACTATTTCGAATTCATCTAAAGAAATAAAAATATATGATTTAAATGGGAAACCGATAAAATATCCAGAATCAAGTTACCAAAATAGAAATGACATTACTGAAAATGATATTAGGAAAGAACATAATCTTCCTATCAGAATCAATTATCAATCAGGAAATGATCCTGAAGAAATCGAAGATATAAAAAAAATTGAAGCTAAAACGGGATTAAAAGTAAATGAGAATTATTATCGGTAATTTGATGAAAATGTATGGAAAATTATTGCAAATTATTTTCTATCTTTTTATTTCATCGATATGGAACAATTGTATTGAGTTTGTAAAGGAAAAAGAATTCATTGGAAAATGTTATCTTCTATATGATGCGGAAGAATTCGCAGAAATATTGGGAAATTTAAGTTCTAGAACGTTTGATAATT
The DNA here is from genome assembly GCA_033762425.1 of Leptospiraceae bacterium. Lineage (GTDB taxonomy): Bacteria > Spirochaetota > Leptospiria > Leptospirales > Leptospiraceae > JANRLP01. The sequence continues at coordinate 4,160 of JANRLP010000105.1, read as the reverse complement.
ATGTAGTTTTCAAACATATGCAAATTTCGAAGAAAGATTATATATTTGAGGGTGGGGATATTATTGTAAGCATTGATTCATGTGATGTAAATACTTTAGAGAATATCGAACTTTACAATGAAAAAAAAGCAAAAGTACCAATTTACTTCCTGATTTTTTTGAAGGAATGGTCTGCAGTTAAAAAGTATATTTCAAAAATAAAAATTATAAGAAATGGAAAAACTCTCATTTTAGAGACTAAGGATATAAATTATTAATAATTTCTCTAATACTTATTAACTTCTAAAAAACACTAAAAATACCCTGTACCCACCATGATTCGACAAACTCACCAACCGGAAGTTCTCATGCTACTTTTCTCCTTTTTGGGTCATCATTTCAACTAACGTTGTATTCCAAAAGAAGCAGTTGCGAGCTACGTTAGACGAAAGAGTTGAGAGAAGTTTCGGATAAGGTATTATCATGGGATGAGACTAGTGGGAAGAAGAGTTTCAAGAAGGTAACTGATCTTTTTGTTCGAGAAACGAATTTAATCTATACACTTGTGCTCTCAAATGGTGAGATTATTCAAACTACTTGGAACCATCCATTCTGGGTTCGAGAAACCAAAGAGAAGTCAAGCACAGAAAATAGAGGTGGTTGGGTACAAACCAAAGACCTCAAGGTAGGTGATCTACTATCATCAAACGAAAACATCTCCATCTCTCTAGTATCTATTGAATCAGAAGAACGAATCGAAACAGTCTATAACTTTGCAGTAGAAGATAACCATACCTATTTTGTTACACGCACTGGGCTTTTGGTGCATAATCAGGGAGGAGGCTGTTATTATCCGACAACACCACAAGACTTACTTCATGAACTAGTGAGACCAATCACAAAAGATGAATATGTTACAGGTGTAAGAAGCGGAACTAAAGACAAAGATTATGAGTTGTTAAGAAATCTTCCTGGAGGGGCACAAGCTGATTATTTACTCCAGTCAAGTGCAGATATAGCTGAAGGTGATTATAATGCTTTAATCAAACGTTCAGCATTTGGGATTGGTGACTTAGCTTTAGCACAAGGGATTGGCTATGGCATTCCTCTACTTGGTAGAATCCCATTCAAAAAGATTGGCTCTCTTCCTTCAGAGGGATTGAAAGCAATTAAGAATGAATTCAAGTCTGTTGGAAGAGCTGGTAGAAAAGGGGCTCTTGATGGTATTGAAAAATATGCCATAGAATCAGTACCGACTAATCGAACATTAGCAGGCATTGAGACTTCTTCTGGTTTAAAAATTCCCAAGGATGCAAAAAATGGTTCATATATAGTTGGAAGCTTTGATGCTGATCTAAAAGATTTGATTAAATATCAAACCAAATACTCAAATGTTCCTAAATCGGATAATTTTCCTTTACCTAATAACCAAAAATTTAATATGCTAAATGTAGATGATGCTACATATAAATATTGGTCAAATCCAGAGAAAGGTGGTTTTTTCAAAAACGTAAATGGCCTTGGGTCGATTCTGCTGTTTATAAAAAAGCGGATATCTATGTTGCTTCAGATGTTAAAAAATATTTGTATAACAAAGAAGTCATAACAGTGAATGGCGTTGACAGAAAATCCTTAACAGGATTCGGAAAGGAAATTCATAGATTGGAATACAAGCATGGTTATCGATATGACCCTGCTAGCAATATGATGGTACCACCAAATAAGTCGCAAGGACTAAAGCCTTTGACTAAAAAGAAGGATTACGTAATCGAATGAGGAAATTGAAATGCATGAATTAAAAAGCTATTTACCAAAGGTAAAAGAAATCTTATCAGACATTATTGAAAAATATAATTTTGATGTTTATGTAGCTAGCGATAGAGAGATTGTATTTAGAAATTCTAATTGTATCATGAAGATGACTGTAGGATGGTATTATGTAGATTTTGGGTTAGAATTTTTTGATCCCAAGAATCCAAACCATGAAGGAATATCTGCGGTCGACATCTTTGAAAAGAAAGGATTATTAGGTAAAAAAAATAAAACTGATGAACAGATAAAGAATATCGAAGAATGCAAAGATGAAGTTTTACGACATTTGCTTGGTATATCCTATTCGGCAAAATATTATACGGAATATTTAGAAGGTAATTTCGATTAAATCCCTGTACCCACCAATGGTTCGGCTACACTCACCAACTGGAAGTTCTCATGCTACTTTTCTTTTTTGGGGTCATCATCCCAATGAAGAACATGATGAAGACCTCAAACTTTGCGGGTTGCAACTAACGTTGAAATCCCAAAGGAGCTGTTGCGAGCTACGTTAGACGAAAGAGTTGAGAGCATGCAATGTCCCAAAATTTCTGTTAGAAATTTTGTATCTGCGAACCTCCCGCCGCAGGCTATCGGTTCTCGATGATTCTTTTTCTTTTTTGCTAAGCTTTATTTCTTTTTCTTGTTAAAGAAAAAGAAAAAAGCGTAAAAGATTGAAAGAAAGAATCTAAAGAACGAAACAGATAACTGTTTACAATTCCAAGTGGGAATTGTAAAGAAATCAAAAGCAGCGATATATTCTTTGTGAAGTTCAAGAAATTGTTTCCAAGAGGAATCTTTTAAACCATCAGGATTGTTATTCTTTCTATGAATAGAGAAGTTCAACTTGTTACTTGCTAATTTTTATAAAGTATTAAACCTTTAATAAATTTAAAATCCTTTATGTTTCGAGTATAAAGTTTCATATTCGTAGTAATTGCTGTTGCGGCTATCAATGCATCTGGAATAGAAATTCTATGACTTAACGCATAGTTATCAAGAATTTTTTGAAATTCGGAAGAAATTTCTTCTGAGGTATGAATAATTGAAAGAGAAATTATCTGCACTTTGATGTTTTTCTGTTCCTTCTGATTCAACGCACCTCGAATTAATTCTGCGTAACTGATAATACTTATTGCTAGGTTTTCTTCACCAATGGACTCTAACTCCGTGCAGATATCAGGATTACCTTTGAGATACTCAATCAGAATATCAGTATCACATAAAATCATTTTACTCTATCTGGCCATGCTTCTTTTCGAATACTTTTTAAATCTATATCTCTTTCTTTCCAAATACCCTTCAATTTAAAAAAACTTGCTTTGTTTTGTTTCTTACTCTTAGCAGTCATAGTTTCTTTTTTAACTGAAAGAGGAAAAATAATTACCTCGACCTGTTGGTTATTGAAACTTCCAAGATTTTCAAGTTGAAGGCTATTGTTTTTTATAGTTGCGATTTTTCGTATTGCTTCCATGATACCATCCTCGTCTTCTTTTCTGCTTACTCAAGCAGTTTTCTATTCCAGAATAGTCAATGAGCACTTTTTATTATTTTTTTTATCATAAAATTAAAAAAAAAGAAAGCACTGGAATTCTATTGGAATAATGACTTGTATCCACCAATGGTTCGGCTACACTCACCAACCGGAAGTTCTCATGCTACTTTTCTCCTTTTTGGGTCATCATGCCAATGAAGAACATGATGAAGACCTCAAACCTTGGGGGTCGCAACTAACGTTGAAACCCCAAAGGAACAGTTGCGAGCTATGTTAGACGAAAAAGTTGAGAGCATGCAATGTCCCAAAATTTCTGTTAGAAATTTTGTATCTGCGAACCTCACGCCGCAGGCTATCGGTTCTCGCCTCTTGTAAAAGAAAAAGAAAAAAGCGACCTTGATTTATGCAGACCTTACCTATTTATAATGATCTTGTTTTTAAAATGTTGTTTTCAAGAGACCCAATCATTCTAATAGATTTGTTGAATTCTTTTCCTGAGTTTCAGCGACAAAAGAAAATTAAAAAGATTAAAATACTCAATCCAATTTTGCTACCTAAAAGAAAAAATTTAAAGAATACTATACTAGATATTCATGCTGAAGATATAAATGGAAATAAGTTTTTGATTGAAATGCAATCCAGAGCTCATGATGGTTTTACGGAAAGAATTCTTTTCAATTGGGCAAAATTATTTTCTTCAACATTAACTCAGGGTGTGGAGTATTCTGAACTGCCAAAGGTCTATTCAATCAACTTTTTAAACTTCTCCTTAGCAAAAGAATATCCCGAATACTATTTTAACTTTTCCATTTTAGAAAATAGTCATCCAGAAATCCGCTTGACAGAATCTCTAAGTATTGTCATTATCGAATTA
>JANRLP010000104.1:0-26537 GCA_033762425.1 Leptospiraceae bacterium | reverse complement strand
TAATTCGATAATGACAATACTTAGAGATTCTGTCAAGCGGATTTCTGGATGACTATTTTCTAAAATGGAAAAGTTAAAATAGTATTCGGGATATTCTTTTGCTAAGGAGAAGTTTAAAAAGTTGATTGAATAGACCTTTGGTAGTTCAGAATACTCCACACCCTGAGTTAATGTTGAAGAAAATAATTTTGCCCAATTGAAAAGAATTCTTTCCATAAAACCATCATGAGCTCTGGATTGCATTTCAATCAAAAACTTATTTCCATTTATATCTTCAGCATGAATATCTAATATAGTATTTTTTAAATTTTTTCTTTTAGGTAGCAAAATTGGATTGAGTATTTTAATCTTTTTAATTTTCTTTTGCCGCTGAAACTCAGGAAAAGAATTCAACAAATCAATTAGAATGATTGGATCTCTTGAAAACAACATTTTAAAAACAAGATCATTATAAATAGGTAAGGTTTGCATAAATCAAGGTCGCTTTTTTCTTTTCTTTATGTAAAGAAAAGAAAATAAGCTTGGCAAAAAAAAATCTAATTTTTGAAAAAAGATAAGAGTAATGATTTTATACTATTATCTTTTGATTAAAGTATTTTATTAAAAGTCATCGTATTGCATTTCTAAAAACTAATACTTTATACTATCTTCTTCATTAATCAAGGAACACTTTGAAGTAAATTCTTTGAAACTAGTTTTTAATTCATCTGAAAATTTTTCTTTGATATCATTGAGGAATTTATCTTTTGAGGTTGGATAAATTATTGAATCGTCTGCAACTATTCTTGGAGGAATCTCGAGTAATAAAAATGTTCCTATCACTAGTCCTAATTCATATAAGTTGAAGAATTTGATTTGATTTCCAAGAATTATACCAGTTGTTGTACCAACCATGAAATGATATCTAAACAACGAATACCTTCTATCTAAAATAAAATTTTTCTCATCAATTTTACACTTATCATTTTGCCAAGTATAGTTAATCTTAATTTTATTTTCTAATAGATATTTGGTATAGATATATTTCTCATCATGACTCATAACTGTTGAACCAAAGTTAGGAATTTTCATCTTTAAAGAAATTGATTTATCTGATTTTAATTCATTTACCTTTTCGATCGTTTCAAATAAAAAATCAGCTATCTCAGTTTTAGTGATTCGATAAGCTATTTGACCATTATTATATAAATCAATTCCATAATAACTTTCGATTTCAAGAGTAATGTTTTTTTCAGGATAGTTAGCAATTTTCTTTACAACGCCCTTATCTAAAGTTTGACAATCAGTTATAAAAAAAATCAATACAAACAAAACGAATCGAAATGTTAAAAAGCTAATTTTTGCATTGGATAACATACTGAATTTTATCATCTAATTCATTAATATGAACTTCTAAATCAATTGTCAACAAATAGTTTGAAGATTGCATTTATATCAAAAACTTATTTCCAAAGATATCCTAAGCGAGAATGTTCGAGAAAGAGAGTTTCTCAATATCAGGTAGCTAAGTGTTTAAAACTTTTAGGCTTTCGATTCGCTTTGAAAATGAAATTGTCAGTAAGAGGAAGAAGTTTCATTTAGATTAATCTAAATTTTTATTAACTGGTAAATAACTAAAACTAGTTTTAAATTCCCTTTTATTATTAATTTGAAATTGAATAATAAGAGATTGATTTTTTTTTATTATTATTTTTGGGCATTGAATTACTTTTAAATTATTAATTGTTGATTTGTATGTATTTTGAAAATCTAGATCATTAACTAGATCAGGTAGTTGATGCCAAAATTTATTTTCAATAGTAACAATTTGAAAAATCAAATTTCCAGTTTCAATATTTTTTGAACTAATATTTGAATGCTTTATAATTTGGATATTTTGATCAAATTCTCTCTCTATATATTGAGTACAATTTACTAAAAAAATTATTATTGAAGTAAATATCATAAAGCGACGATCAAAGGTTATGCTAGTTTTTTTATTAATTAGCTTGGTTCGTTGAACCAGCTTTTGGATTTTTATTTGCATCTTGTTATATGACGTAGTCCCTTAATCATTAGACTTTCCAAAAAACGGAACTAGGGAATAAGTTAAATTTGGCAACAAAATCAAAGGAGAGTTCCTCATGAAGAATAATACACGATTAGATAAGAAAGTAAAGAGTTTTTTTCAGCAAAGATGTTAAGGAATCACTCTTTCCATTTTCCTAGAATTGAACCTAACAAAATAATTGGGAAACAAAAAAATAAATAGATTTTTCTCCTATCTAGTTATTTTATTACTTATGATAATAAATTTTAAAACTAACAACTTTAATCATAAAATCATAGTAAATAAAATTTTTACAACTATATCAATTCTATTGATTGTAAATTTATTTTGTTTTCAAACTATAATTTCTAAATCTAAACATTATACTTTTTTGAAATCCGACGGAACTGAATGCAATTCAAAATCCATTAAAGATTGTCCCATTGTTTATGATTTAAAAATGAATCTAGAATGGCAACGAGTCCTGACAGACAATAAAAAAATTCAACCTTGGAATAGTTCCGGATTCAATGATAAAGGACCGAAAGAAGCTAAAGAAGTCTGCGAATCTTTAAATACAAAAAAAACATTAGGCACGGGCTGGAGATTACCAACGCAAGATGATTTTATGAAATCTTCATTCATGCTTGATGAAGAAAAAATAAATCAAGCAGAAAAACATTTTAAAACGATTGAATCTATTTTTCCTGAAAGCCCTCTAGATTTTTATTGGTCAACTGAAATTTTTGAAGTCGATAAATCACTTGCAATTGCTTATAGCTTCGCGGGAAAATTAGAAAGTTTTCATGTTGATGGAAAAGAAAGACTTATCAGAGTTCGTTGTGTGAGAAATAAATAAAGTTGAAACTAATTCAAATAGATTTCCCCCATTTCCTTAAAAGCATAAGAATAGGGTAATCACTGTGGAAAGAAAAGATCAGAAGTATACTAATAAAGAAATACGGTATGAGTTAGCAAAAGAAATTGCTAGGTATTTTCTTCTTCATCTTAGAGCAGAATTAAAAAAACCATCTAAAGTTAGTGAATATATTACTATGGAAGGCATAAGTTTTAAGGAATCTACTCAAAAACTTATTGATAAAATTTATTCTCTTTTCCCTGACATCAAAGAAAATAGACCCATGTTCAATTTTGTAAAAGAATGGTGGGATGGAAGTGAATTTAAGAATATGGATGGTAGAATAAGTGAGCCATATGACAATTCAACTTTTAAAACCCAAAACCAAATCTTCTTTTTTAAAATTGTGGATATATTAGAAGAAAATCCAAATCATAGAAAAGCATTTGAAGAGAATATGCTTAAGACAGTTACCGAATTTAGAAAGAGAGGAAGAGCAGTTGAATTTGAGCTTATCTTGAGTTCAGAGATACGCATTCTACCAATTTTCGAAATAATCGTTAGGCGATCTCATCTTCCTTTTTGGAAGAGTAGAAATATTTTATACAAACAAAGTGAGTTTATGCAAAGAACTGCATATAAGGTATTTGATAAAGAACTTAAAAGTGCATATAATAGAACTGATGAGATTTTAAAATCAATACTACCTGAAAAAATTGCTGATGAGTTAAAATACAAAGGCAAGGTGCAACCAAAATTACTTCCAGAAATTTCTATACTATTTTGTGATCTTGTTAATTTTACTAATACCTCTGAAAAACTTTCTCCCACTGAACTATTAGAAGAACTTGATAATACTTACTCACATTTTGATAAAATAATTAAAATGCATAGAATGGAAAAAATTAAAACGATAGGCGATTCTTATATGGCAACTGCAGGAATGAATCAAGATCATAAACATCATGCAGTCGAAGCAATCCTAAGTGCAATCAAGATAATCGAATTTATTAGGAAGTATAGCAAAAGTCTGGATAGAAAAGATAGACCAAGTTGGAAGGTTAGGATTGGAATTAATTCGGGACAAGTAGTGAGTGGAATTCTTGGTATGAAAAGATTCAATTATGATATTTGGGGAGACTCAGTAAATACTGCTCAAAGAATGGAAGCAAATGGTGAACAAGATAGGATCAATGTATCTAGGAATACTTACGAACTCTCTAAAGATTTTTTTGAATTTGAATCTAGAGGAAAAATTTTTGTGAAAGGAAAAGGCGAGATGGAAATGTTTTTTGTGAAAGGAATTCATCCTCAACTTTCCTTGAATGGAGCAGGTAAAACCCCAAACCATAAGTTCAAAAATAAATTTATTGAATAGTTTATATTTTATTTAGATATCTATAACATTCAATAAAAAAGGGGGCTGCGGGGTGCTCCCCGCAAAAAAACCTTACAATGGAATTTGGTCGCAAAGTGCGTAACGTGATTTGGCTTTTTGCCCTAGTAAAAATTACTAAGCTTAAATTTTTTTCTTTATTCTCACTTGACTAAAAATAAGACTAGGTATAATTTTATAAAACTATTATGCCAAGTATTGATATTCCTATTCCCGAAAAGCCTCATTTCCAAACTGAAATGAAAACTAGGCACTACGACACTAGAAGTGCACTCACTGCAAGTGGAGCACATGTCACTCATCTGACCTATGAAAACATTGTTCTACTTGCTAACGAAGGTTTTGATCTTTTTTTAGAAAATTTTGGTTTTTCAAAAGCTAATATTACTGGATCCAATATCACTGTTCCTTCCTTAGAAGTGACTTATCACAAAGAAATCAAAGGCAATGAAACCCTGATTTTAGAAGTGAGTGTTTTAGAAATTGGAAACAAGTCTTGTCAACTCATAGTGATAATAAAAAACAAATCCTTAGAAGTTGCAGCTAAGGCTAGAATATCATTGATATTTTTTAATTATAAAGAAATGAAAACAGAAGTTGTTCCAGAATCATTCAAAAAATTATTTACTTAACTATGAAGCAGAACGAACAAATCCAATTTCCTGAACCAGCAAAATTTTCTACAACGATCCAAATTAGAAAAATAGATCTTTCTATGGATTTACATGTTTCCTTTGCTACAATCTTAGACATAGTCTTTGAAGCACACCTACAGTTTTTTGAATTCCTTGGATATCAAGTAACAAACATACATGGAAGAAGCATTATATTTGCAAACCTTGAAATTCAATACCAAGGCGAACTGTTTTATAGAGATGGAGCTAAAGTAGAAGTTGGAATCTCGAATATGCAAGCTAAATCTATGGATTTGTTTTTTAAGCTTTCTAAAGGACAAAACATTCCTGTATCGATTGTTAAGATTAGAGTTTTATTTTTTGATTATGATAACAGAAAAGTTGTAGAAATTCCTGATCAGTTCAGAGAAAAATTTCCCGAACTGAAAAATGCTCCTGTAGTATCGTCTAGCAAAAGTAGTAATGGTAAATGGGATAGTTATTCTCTTCGTTCTTTAACCCAAGAATTTGTGGAGAAGGTATATTCACATGTAAGTAGTTTTCCAAAATCTGAAGATGAAAATCTTTCTTTAAAACTAAGATCAGGTAGTGTGAATGTACTCGTTGCACTCACTCACTCCTATCATAACAAAATTTACTCAGATAAATTAAAATGGATTGTTCGTCTAGAATCTGATTTAGAAGAACTCTCAGAATTATTAAAACTTGCATTGAGACTGAAACTATCTAAAGAAGATGCTCCTTTAGGTTTGCTAGAAAAAATTAAATCAGAAATAGTGAATGAAAGAAATTTACTACTTTCTAAAAAAAAAGTTCTAATCCAGAAAGAGGAAAATACAAAATGAAAGCAGGTAATGTTGCAATTGTCACTGGGGGAAATTCTGGGATTGGAAAAGCAATCGCTTCTATTCTAACGGAAAATGGGGTTCATACTGTAATCTGTGCAAGAAGAGAGGAAGAAGGTCAAAAAACAGTTGAACTATTAAAAGGTAGAAAAGGAAAAATTTTATTTCTTAAATGTGATATAAGCAAAGGCGAAGAAGTTGCAAATGTTATAGAGACCATAAAGAAAGAATTCGGTGGCTTGCACTATGCTGTGAATAATGCGGCAATCGGAGGGCTTTCAGCAAAGCTTCATGAATATCCTGAAAAAGTTTTTGATAGAGTAATCAATGTAAATTTGAAAGGGGCTTGGAATTGTATGAGATTTCAAATTCCTTTGATGTTAGAATCTGGTGGTGGTTCGATTGTGAACATTGCATCCATTGCTGGGATCAATGGGGCAGACTGGTTAGTATCTCCTTATTCTGCGAGCAAACATGGGGTCATTGGTCTTACAAAAAGTGCAGCACTTGAGTATGCAACTTCTAATATTCGGGTGAATGCAGTTTGCCCCGGTTTTATCAAAACAGAAATGTTAGAAGGACTATTTAATAATAGTGCTGATCCAAAATCTGCTGAAGAAGAAATCACGAAAAGACATCCCGTGAATCGTTTGGCACATCCCGATGAAGTTGCTCGTGCTGCAATTTTTTTGCTAAGTGATGATTCTTCTTTTATCACAGGAACAGCAATGCCAGTAGATGGTGGCTATTCCGCTAAGTAAGGTCTTGTTAATTGAAAATAGAATACTTTGGGGTTTCAAACTGTGGACCTCATCGTTCTATCAATCAAGATTCTTTTTTTCTCAACGATAAACTATACTATAATCCTTCAAAAATTTCATTAACTTCTAAAAAAACAGTTTCTAATTTTGATCGAACGTTATTCGCCATTGCTGATGGAATGGGTGGACATAACGCTGGTGAAGAGGCTAGCCAATTTGTACTGGGAAGGATGGTAGAAAGACTAAAGTTTGAAGCTGATCTGAAAATTCAAAACTATAGACCACTGCAACGAATGATTTATGAACTAAATACAGAATTAAATGAGTTAGGCCAAAAGATTCGAGAACCAACAGCAGGCACAACACTTTCGGGAGTTGTAACTTTGGATGGGAACCTAGTATGCTTTCATGTAGGTGATTCAAGAGTTTATCATTATATTGGAAATAAGTTAGAGCAAATCACTGTAGATCATTGTTATGCAACAGAGAGTGGAGATAAAAGGCATAGAAATTATTTGACTAGTTGTGTGGGTGGGGGAACCAGAGAGATAAAGATAGAAATCATTGACCTAGTTGATAAAATTACTTCTGGTTCTGTTCTTCTTCTCATGACAGACGGAGTCACCGAAGTCATGGAAGATGATGAATTTTCAGATATACTGATCGATAGCACTGACCCAAAACGTTTTTGCCAAATCTGCATCCAAGAAACTTTGATTCGTGATCCAACAGATAATGTTACTGTTGTTGCATTACGTGTGAGTTAAATACTTCTACTTAAGCAACCAAAGGTTCTACTTGCTTAGACTTTTCTAAAAGATACATTCCACCAAAAAGAGCTGTACTATAGAATAGATCTCCTGCAATAGAGTTTTGGAAGAAGGGAATTGCTAGTGTATAACATTCGATAAATCCAGTGAGGTTCATAGAATACATTCCTGAAAATGCCCAAACAAAAAAATTGGAAACGATAAAGAATATACTAGAGCCTAATAGACTGAAGCCAAACACTTTAGTGAAACTAGAATTATTTCTTAAGTAAAAGCCTAAGATACTCACTATAAAAATAAGAGCATAGATCAAAATTTGTAAGGAGTGAAAGCCAATGACTAAATCACTCAAAAACATTGCAAGTAATGGAATCCAAATTGCATCAGTTTTCTTTACTGAGTGAGCACCTGCAAATAGAGCAATTGCCATTACTGGTGCAAAGTTAGCAGGATGAGGGATGAGGCGAGTGAATGCTGCCAAAAAAATAAGACCCGCTGAAAAAATGAACCTGTAACTAAACATATATTCTCTCCAATAGAACAATCTTCCTTCCAACCTAAAGAGCATGACCTCTAGGTCAATCAGTTTACAATGGTTCTATGGAAGAAATAAATGAGCTTGTAAATGTCATGAAAACACTCCGAAGTGAGAACGGTTGCAGTTGGGATAAAAAGCAGACCCATGAATCTCTGGTTCCTTATGTTTTGGAAGAAGCATATGAGGTTGTGGATGCCTTAGAAAAGAAAGATTTCCAAAATCTAAAAGAAGAACTTGGAGATTTGTTGTTTCAAATTGTATTTCATTCTGAACTTGCAAGCGAGGTCGGAAGATTTACTCTAGAAGATGTTGTTAGAGATGTGAAAGAAAAATTAATCAGACGACATCCTCATGTTTTTGGGGAACAAAAAAATCTAAGCCCCGAAGAAGTTGAATCCAACTGGGAGAAATTGAAGTCCAAAGAAAAGTTAAGACAATCAGGAATATTAGACTCAATTCCCAAATCCCTTCCCGCATTGCAAAGAGCCGAGAAACTTCAAGACAAAGCAAAAACAATTGGTTTCGATTGGGATTCTATAGATGGACCAATTAGTAAATTTCAGGAAGAATGGAAAGAACTAGAAGAAGCAAGACTTAACTTAGAATCTAAAGAAAGATTGGAAGAAGAATTGGGTGATGTATTTTTTTCCCTTGTGAATATTTCTAGATTTTTAAAAATTTCACCCGAGACTGCGATTCGTAAAACTTGTAATAAATTTTCAGAACGTTTTAGTAGAATGGAAATGATTTCTACAGAAACTGGTATAAAACTAGACACATTGAGTTTAAAGGAATTAGATGCATTATGGGACAAAGCGAAGAAAATAGAGAAAGGCTTCTAGAGAACGACTTTCCTATACTTGAGAATCTAACTTTAGAAATGGAATCTAGAGTAAAAGAATTTTTACAGCTAGTTCCTATTAGTGCTGTGAATGAATGGCCTCATCGTTACTCCTTAGAATTTGAAGGAGTTGAACTGGAAGTTATCTTTTCACAAATGGGATCATTTACCATCAGGCTTTCAAAAAGCGAAAGATATCGTAGAAATCCCCCACCACTTTTCTACTTGAGTATTGGAAAATATTCTAATCAATATATTTGGGAAGATTTGAACGGAAAAAATATTCCACTTGCAGACTTACCCAACCAGATTAATATAGCCATCCATTACTATATTCAAAATTCAGAGATATGAGAAAAGCCTTTATAGTACAACCTGAAACTCCCTTGCAATCGTTTATGAAGGGTGAAACAATTCAAATTTACTATAAAGTATTCCATTTTGAAGGTTTAGATGAAATTTATAAATTAGGTTCTAATTGTCTCGATCTGATTGGTTTAACAAAGTACTACCAAACCCTTCAGATTGCTATGAAAGAACTTGTACAAAATGCAGTTAAAGCAACTTTGAAAAGACACTACTTTCAGATTCAAAAACTTAACATAGACACTGATTACCAAAAAGGAATGGATGAGTTTAGGGATTTTTTAGAAAAGAGCAAGGACATTCCTTTTCCACTCAATCTAGAATATTCCGCAAAAATTGAAATAGTCAAAACAAATGAAATTTTCACTCTTAGAGTCATCACACCTTACGCAATGCTTCCTAGAGAAGAGCAAATTGTAAATCAGATGATTGAAAGAGGGAAAACTCTTGGCTCTGTTTCGGAGTTATTTGATGATGACACAAGACTCAGAGAGGGCGGTGGGCTTGGGCTAAGCATGATTCTCATTCTTGGCAAAACATTCTATCCACCAGAAAAACTACTAACTTATAAAATTGAAGCAGGAAAAACCGAATTTTGCTTGAATTTTCCAATATAATAAAAACGATTTAACAAGGAGATTGTATGGAATACACAGTTAAAGACAAAGGACCACACAAAATTTTTCAATTAGTAGGGAGTCTAGACATCTATTCTGCTTCCAAGATGAAAAAAGATATCAACTCAGTTTTGGATAACGATGAGATTGAATCACTGGTTCTAGATATGAGTAAGGTAACCCATATGGACTCTTCCGGAATTGCACTGGTTGCAAACCTTCAAAAAAAGCAAAAGACTGCTGGTAGTAAATTCGCACTTATGTCAGTAACTAACGATATCATGGCTGTTTTACGTCTTTCTTCCCTTGATAATTTTTTTACTATTTTTGGCTCTGAAGCTGACCTAAAGTAAACTATTCAATCTTTCTGATTTTATGATTGTTGGTATCGCAGAAGTATAATGTGCTGCCAACAAAAGTCATTGATCTAGGAAGGTTTAAAGAAGCGTTAGTTCCCGTTCCATCAGCGGAACCTGTGCTTCCAGTCCCAACCAAAATAGAACTCGTAGCATCTTCTAAATTGAATTTCATAATCCGATGGTTTGTATTATCGGAAACATAAAGATTTTTTCCAAACACCGCTGCTGAATGTGGGGCAGGTACGTTTGTAAACGTAGTTACACTTCCCGCTGGATTCGTATCCACTTTTCGAATATTATTGTTAACAACATTTGGGTCTGTAATGTATAAAAATTTTTTATAAAGAACGATACTCGCCATATCTAAACTGAATCTAGAAAGCAGTAAGGTTGAATTGAATGTGACTCCACAAGTAGAACCAGCATGAGCAGTGACTACAGCAGAAGGAGTGATCTTTCGTATAGCACAATTATCTTCATCTATTAGATAAAAATCGGATCCATCATACAACATATGGTTAGGAGCATTAAACCTAGCTGCTGTTCCTGTTGCATTGGTAAAACCCATTGTATTTGTTCCCGCAAAAGTACTTACTGTATTTGTGTTCACATCAATCTTTCTTATGGAATGATTGTTTCTATCTACAACATAAACAAATGTACCATCAGTTGTAAGACCTTGGGGACTACTAAACCTAGCTATATTTCCGACTCCATCAGCAAATCCTGCTGTGCCACTTAACCCAGCGACTGTTGTCACAGTTTGGGTTGTTAAGTCCAGTTTTCGAATTGTAGCGTTTGAAGTATCACTCACATACAAAGAGTTTCCAAGTGCAACAATTCCATCGGGTTGGTTGAAAGTAGCAGTATTGAAACTTCCATTAGCTCCACCTAATATACCAGTTCCAGCAACAGTGCTTACAATTCCACTCAAGTCATCTTTGCAAGTTGTGGTTCCCGAAAAATTTGGATTCATTTGGATACAAAAATGCGGAAACCAAATCTTTTTATTGTTAGAATCTCTTGCCTGAATATCCACTCTATAGAATTGGTATGGCTCAAGATTGGATACTGTGTAGTTAACTAGTGAACTAATATTATCTATTACAATAGGAACATTCGGACTAGAGTTAGTCATTGCCTCTAAGTTAGCCTCCGTAAACGTAGTGGAAGGATAGTTCACGATGAGTTTATAAACGATAGCTCCCGTCATTCCCAATGGTGGCGAAATGCTCAATGTGAAAGAGGTTAAACTTCTAGAGATACTTTGCACTGAACCTGAAGTTATTACTTGTTCTTCTTCTTTTGCTGTTTGAGCAGATTGTTGTTGTCCTATTAAGGCTAACCCTGTAACAGCACTTGTTGGATTATTCAGATCAAATATACTTCGAGTTGCCTTAAGACAGGTTATCAGAAATAAAATTGGTAAAATGATTTTCCAACCAAACCTGATGTTGATTTTTGCTAGATTCATAGAATTAAAAAATATAAATTTATTTCTCTTTAATCCGAAGCTCATTAGAGATTAGTTTATCTAGAAAGTCATCATCACCAATATTTTCATTTTTTATCTCATAGAAATCAAGTTTATACTTAATGATGAGCTGGTCTATTTTAAAATAAACTTCTTTGAATCTATCAGAAACAGTTTGTATATCACATTCGGGTAGATAAACGATATAGGATCGTTTGTTGATAGTATAAAGTAAATCTGTATTTTTGAGATATTTACGAATTGTTTTTGCAATTTCAGTGATTAAGTTCACGGTAAACTGCTCACCCATATGTTCAAAATATACATTTAGGTCTTCAACATAAAAATGAGCAACAACTCCAAAAAGTTCTTTCTCATAAGTCATTGACAAAATCGCATTTCTGAATTTGTCTTTGAAATTTGTAAATTCTAGTATGACTTTCTTTTCTTTTTCATTCGGAAAATACAAGTAGTAGTAATTGATAAACTGGAAGAGCTCTGAATTTTTATAGTCTTCAGGTCTTGCAAGTTCTGGAACTAAAAAGAAAACCATGAGTTCTGTTTTGTTTTTTTTACCTGAGATCACATAGACAAAAAAATTTGTCTCTTTGACCTTAACAGTTTTTACTAGATGGATTTCACTATAATCAGTAAATAAAATGTTTTTAGACTTTTTATACTCCTCCCAATATGATTTGAGAGATTCTAGTTTAACAAGTTCAATTCCAAATTGAAAGATTGCTTCATCATTCACTAGAATTTGGAGTTGGTAGATAGAAGATAGTACCGCAAGACCAATCAAATTTCTTTCAGCCTTTATGTCTTGGAAACTATGAGAATTTATGGAGGCTCGATAGATTTTGAAAAGATCAGATTTTACTAAATTAGCATTCTTTTCTTTTTTGAAATAGTCCTCTAATGTTTTGTTAGAAAGAACTGGTCGGGAACTACTAGTATTCACATACATAAGATATGGTTTTGGGAAAAAATTTCCAGTATTTTTCTTGCTATTTTTTTGTTTAAACTTATTTTTTGATTCCATCGAGGCGTGATGCAAATTTCAAGAATCCTTTCCATAATTTTTATCTCAGTTTTTTTTATACTAGGCTGTAAGATAAATAAAACAGGTGTAATTGTCCTAAATGAAGGTTGGGAATATCGTCTTGGATTTGAGAGAGTTTGGCTTTTTGAAAGTGAAGCTGGTCCTTGGGAAAAAATTACCTTACCTGAGAACCTAACTAAAAAGCTTAAAGTTAAAGATGGCTATATTACCCTCAGAAAAGAGATCCCTGAACAAGCAATGAACTATGTTAAGGAAGGAAGTGCTCTTGCTTTAAACATGGGAAGAGTATTAGATGTTTCTCTTTACTATTTGAATGGGGAGCCGTTTGCTAAAAGTGGGTCTGATATTCCTTATGCATCAGCTGCAATGCGTCCCGTAATTAGAGAAATTCCCAATAAAGCATTTAAGTTGAATGAGAAGAATTATCTCTATGTGGTTCTTTATTCTGATGGAAGTTTTCCACATCAAATCATGGACGAAGTAAAGATTGGAAGACCAGATTTTGTTTTTGTTGATAGAAGTGCTAGAGAAGTCATCGCATTCTTTTTTCTAACTAGTTATTTATGTACTGGTATCTATCATATCTTACTTGCAATCAAAAGACCTAAAGATATTCACAATCTATATTATGGAATTTTTTCGTTAGTTGCATCCATTTATTGGTTCATTGCAAATACTGCTACTAGAGACCTAGTTTTTGGGGAAAGAGTTTATTTACAAAGAAAACTAGAACATGTTTTTTTATTTTCCACATCTCCTTTACTTTTAGTTTTTCTTTCCCAATATTTTTTAAAAAGATACAATAGAGCTTCTGTCTATCTTTCTGTTGGTTGTTATACTTTAATCATAGTTTCCCTCGTCTCTCCATTGCCAGTGATGAGGGTCTGTTCTATGATCTGGCAAGCTAGTAATATCTTTGTTGCGGGATATTTGATTTACTTCATTGTAAAACAATTTCAAGCTAAAAACCAAGATGCCAAGTATCTAATCATCGGTCTTGTGCTTCTTGCAACTGGTGCAGTTTCAGATATTTTAGTTTCACAAAATATTTTAAAACTTCCGCCAGTAAGTCATTACACTTTCTTTTTATTTGTGATTGGAATTGCTACTATCATGGCAAATAAATTTATGACAGTGACCAATGATTTTGAAGCTCTAAACATTGAACTTGAAAAAAAAGTTGAGGATAGAACAAAAGAACTTCAAAACACATTGAATGTTGTTCAGAAACTCAAAGAGCAACAAGATGGTGACTACTATCTTACCTCGCTACTACTCAAACCACTTTCAGGAAACTTTACGAACATTGATGAAAACTTTTCTGTCAAAGTTGAAATGCTTGCTAAACAAAAGAAAAGTTTTGAGTTTCGAAATAAAAAAAATGAGATCGGTGGAGATATCATCATTGCAGAAACAATTCTAATGAAAGGAGAAAGCTTCACAGTATTTGCCAATGGTGATGCAATGGGTAAGTCTATCCAAGGTGCTGGAGGCGCTCTTGTTTTTGGAACTGTGCTTAGGGCAATCATAGAAAGAACAAAAAATGGATCCAATGAAAAAAATGAATATCCTGAAATCTGGCTAAGAGAGTGTTATTTAGAACTGCAAAGAGTATTTGTTACTTTTGACGGCTCAATGCTGATTTCTTGTATCATTGGTCTTATTCAAAATAAAACAGGATACTTATACTATATCAACTGTGAGCATCCTTATCTTGTTTTGTATAGAGATGAAACAGCAAGTTTTGTAAATCCAGAAATTGCCACCAAGAAACTAGGTGTAGTTGGAAGTGAACACGACCTGATTGTTTGTGTGGAAGAACTAAAAAAAGACGACGCAATTATTTCTGGTTCAGATGGGAAAGACGATCTTTTGTTAGGAACAGATACAAATGGGAATAGAGTCATCAATGAAAATGAGAATCTATTCTTGAGACTTCTTGAAAAGAACAAAGGAGAATTGAAAGGTTTACCAGAAGTAATTACTAATATGGGTGAGATTACAGATGATCTTTCACTACTTAAAGTTTCTTACCTTAACAAAGAACTGAATTTTACAGAACCCCAAGAATCTAAACTATTGGAAGATGCTAGGCAGAGAGAGCTAGAAGATAAATCGGAAGATGCGATTGAACTATATAAGCAATATCTAATAGAGCATGGAGAACATCCTCAGATACTTTATGAATTAGCTAGCCTTCTTGCAAAACAGAAAGATTTTAAGAATGCGTCTGAAGCACTTGATAGAGTGATATACTTAAATCCTAAAAATCAGAATGCACTCTATCTTGCTTCCTATACTAGAAAAAAAATCAAGGAGTATAACAAGGCGATTGTGCTTGGGGAAAGATTTAGAGCGAGAAATCCAAACCATATTTTGAATCTTGTGAATCTTGCTGATCTATATAGAATCACAAGACAAAACCAATT
The DNA here is from genome assembly GCA_033762425.1 of Leptospiraceae bacterium. Lineage (GTDB taxonomy): Bacteria > Spirochaetota > Leptospiria > Leptospirales > Leptospiraceae > JANRLP01. The sequence goes on along the minus strand of JANRLP010000104.1, from coordinate 11,555 downwards.
GACTTTGAAATATCTTGATGAAGCACTAAGGCTAGAACCAACAAATGAAATGGCTCTAAAGCTAAAACATACTTTAGAAGAACAGGAAGCAAGTAAAGTTTGATTGGATATCCTAACGTTCTTAAATTAGGATTCATCTATACGTTAGTCGCAATTTGTTTATGGAGTTGTAAACCTAGATACAAAAGTCCACCTGTAGCCTTGAAAGGTGCAATTCAAATCACAAATGTTGAACTAGATCAAATGGGGAAGGTTCCATTAGTTGGAGAATGGAAGGTTCACGAAGGATTTTTCCCTAAAGAAGAATTTGGATATGGAAAAGTTCCCGGATTTTGGGAAGATAGTAACGTTAGTTCTCTTCGAGATAAAGGTTTTGGAACTGCAACCTATAGTCTTTTCATCCAAGGACTGCCTCCAGGCGAGTATTCAATCAAATTCCATGAAATTCAAAATGCATATAAGGTTTATATGAATGGAAATCTTAAAATGGAATTTGGGAATGCAAGTGAAAATCCTGAGTCTGAGATTCGAAAGATTGGAAAGCCAATTCTAAATTTTGTAATTAGTGATAACCTGCAAGGTGTAGCACTTCAATTGCATATCTCAAATTGGTTTGAAGCAAGAGGAGGGATTAGGCGCTCTCCAGAATTAGGAAGAGCAGAATTCATTAAGGAAGCTGATAGGGAGCAAAGAAATTTTGATCTAATAACTTTTGGAGCACTTTTTTTCTTTGGGTTTTCAAGTTTATTTTTTTATCTAATTACTAGAGAAGAAACCTCACCTCTTTTTCTTTCCATAGCCTGTGCTACTTTAGCGATTAGAATTCTGTTTACTGAAGAGCATTATATATATGAATTTTATCCCGAATTTCCACCTATTTTGGAGTATAGAATTGATATGGGAAGTCTCTTCGTTTTAGTGGGAGTCTTTTTTATCTATTTTTATACACTCTTTGGAAAAGTGATTCCTAAAAAAATTCTTTATTATGGAACGATTCCTAATCTAGTTTGGTTGCTTGGGCTTGGATTTTTTAATGGCATTGCATTAGATATTTTTTTTAAAATCTATTTAGTCTATTTATTAACTCTACTATCGATAGTAACATTCTTAACTTTTTTAGCAATCATCAAAAAACAAATAGGGGCTAGGGTTTTTCTTACATCTTGGGTCATATTTTTTACTGGAGGAACAAATGATGTTCTCTCTAGTTTAGGAATATTAGATACAACTTATATTTCTCCTTATACATTCTTAATTTTTATTTCTTCTCAATCAGTTTTATCTTCAGTGCGATATCGATCTTTACTTATACTTACTGAAGAACTCAACCAAGAATTAGAAATAAAATTCAGAGCAATTTCTGCCTCAGTCCAAGAAGCAATTTTAGTCTTAGATGCAAATGGAAGAATCTTATTTGGGAACGAAGGTGCATTAAAGATTTTTGGTTGGAATCGAGAAAGTTTGGTGCTTAGAACCATTGAAGGAATTCTCTCTCCTAAGGAAAAGGATCGATTTGCTAAAGGCTTTATCAGCTCCATAGATCAATCCAATCCCAAGGAAGGTACATTAATCAAAGAATTTGTTGGTAGAAGAAATAATGGCAATGAATTCCCAATGGAAATTTCTTTCACAGATTGGTTTGTGAAAGAGGTTCGTTATTTTGGAATAATTATTCGTGATATAACTACAAGAAAGTTACTCGAAATCGAAAGAGATAAGGCTTTGAAAACTTTACAAGAAGATATATTCACTGCCGAAAAACTTCAGAAAGGAATGTATCCAACTCCGAATGAAAAAAAATTTCCATTTCATTGGGCTGTGCAATATAAACCATTGAGTGCAATCGGAGGTGATTTGTATGATATTTCCATCAAAGAAAATGGGGAATACCAAATTTTTATTGCAGACGCAACTGGACATGGAACTCAGGCTGCTTTACTCACAATGGCAATTAAGGCGGATTACGATACTATTGAAGAAAATCTTCTACCAGATGAGATATTATATAAACTAAATGCAAAAATTTTTCCCTTATTCAGAAATCTTAATTCACTCTTCACTGCTTGTGTGATCCAATGGAATCCCAAGACTCGCGAGCTTAGATATGCTTCTGGTGGTCATCCTGAACAAATCGTTCTGACAAGTTCGGGACTTGAAAAACTTTCTAAGACAGGACCAATTCTTTCCTTACTTCCTGAAGCAAAATTTAAGACTATTAGCTTGCAATACAATAATCCAATTCGACTTGTGCTCTTTTCTGATGGTGTTTTTGAGATATTTGATTCAAAGCAAGAAAAAATGTTTGAAGAAGAAGCATTTCATAATTTTCTTTTAGAAGAAAAAAATACAAGTCTAGAAAATTTAATTCAAAAGCATAAAGATAATTTGGTTCAATTTCATGGAAGTGATGAATTAGATGATGATTTTACAATGATTGTAATTGAGTTATAAGAACGGAGACTTTTTCAAGTCTCCGTCAAGTTTAGAGAAGATTATCTCCAACCATCGTTAGTTAACTCGGAATGGTTTTCGTATAGACCAGAAGAAGAAACCGAAGGTGCTCTAGTATGTCCACTATACTGAGTATAGGTCTTATTAGAGTTGAACGGCCAGATTCCTTCTGACTGAGTGATAGAAGACTGACACTTAGAAAGTCCACCAGTAGTGCTGTATCCACAAGCAGAGTGATAAGCAACTGCATAATCATCTTCCCCAGGAAGAATAGCAGAAGCGCCAAACATTCCTTTATAACCAGGGACATGAGCAACAGTTACACCACCAGTATTATTATGGTTGAAAGAAGAACGTGCAGTAGATACGATCAAAGCCTTATCCATTGCATTTCCTGCAAAACCAAAAGTAATACCATTGAGTGCAGATGCAAGTTCAGAACCACCAGATGCTGCAGCAAGAGCTGTTACACCAGAAATTCTAAAACCTCTACTAGAAGCGGTTCCACCAAGATTTGACAACCAATATTCAGTTGCATAGCAACCAGCACTATGACAAACAATTTTGCAGGTGTTAGTTCTACAAACATTGTTCATTACAGTAGAAAGATTAGTTTGTGCTCTAGCGGTTCCATAAGTTCTTGGGTCAGTTGTTCCATCATAGCCTACGAAATACTTAGTTCCCGAGACTGAGTTGGCATTTGCTCCCCAATAGCTGTTCACATCAGTGGTTCCTGTTCCATTGTGATTGTTACTTGATTTACCATGTACAAACACAGTTACAGATTGAGCACTAAGTGCCCCTGTTAGGACGACTGCTGCTACAGCAATTGCAATAATTTTTTTCAACATATGAGTTTCCTCGTTTTTTTATTTGGGCTTTATTCCCGAAGGATGATTTTATACTAATCTAAAGACCTAAGCAAGTAAAAAAATCAAAGTCCTAAAAAAAACTATGCAATACATTTTCTACAATCATGTTTTATTGATCAATTTTTAGCTGAATTGACTTTTGTACATTATTAGACCTAACTGTCTGTTTTTTAAACTTGGACTAGAGTGAATTGAGTGGAATAGATTTTTAAAATGGTAAGTCTAAGTTCTGTTAGAAAAAAATATTCTTCATGGAAAAATAATAGATTTCGCCTAACGTTGAACTTATTTTTGGGTGTTTAATAAAAGAAATTTTTTTCGTATTTAGATTACTTCACACGAAAGATTGGAATTTTGGCTATTCTAAATAATTTGACAAATATCTGTAGCTGGAAAGAATTTGCCAAGAGGTAATATGAGATCACTTGCAATATTTCTTATGATTGTATTTACAACAATTGGTTGTTCAAAAAAAATTGGCGTTTCACTTGTAACAGCCACTTCTATGGATTCAGGGCTCGCGTTTGATGTATTGAATGAAAAAGAGTGGAGACCAGAGGTAAATGCTGAGTATGTTAAATTTCATATTTATGCTGATGAGCCAATCAAACTTTCTAAAGTTAAGATCCAATCTTGTAGTGGTTCTTTCAATGACTCAATTGAACTATTTGTAAACTTTGATGAAATAATCAAAGTTCTGAAGAATGAAGGAAGCTCTGCTTCTGAAACCTTTCCAGAACCAATCACTGCAAGATCGCTAACATTTAATTTCCAAAAAAACTCAAATCTTTGTATTTCTAAAATTCAAATCTTTGATGAGAAAGACAAAGAATTAAAATGGAAGACACCAAATATTGTGGAAGGAAAAGTTACTGCAAGTGAAAAAGGTGGTGCTGAATCATCTTATGGTGTGATGAATCTTTTTGATTCAAGGTATGAATATGCTTATGCATCCAAAACAACTAGTGCGGGTGTTTATCTGCAATTTAATTTTGAGAAAGAAGAAAGAATTGAAGCTTTAAAAATTTGGAATGGTTACCAAAGATCAGATGTTCATTGTATTGAAAACGGTAGAATCAAAAAACTAACGTTAGAAGGTGACGGTTATAATGAAGAAGTTACTTTAAGTGATGAAATGGGACCTCAAGAGATTAAACTTCCGAAAGCATTTAAAGGTAAAGATTTAAAAGTAACAGTAAAGGAAGCATTTCCAGGAAAAAAATTTCCAGGGATTGTTATCAGTGAGCTAAGATTTCATGATGGTAAAAATTGGTTTCTTTTAAATCCATTTCCTCGAATCAAAGAAATTGCATCTAATAATCTTACCAAATTTAAAGAAGCGGGAATTAGCTCTATTTTAAATAAGAATCTTGTTGGTTATGACCACACAGGAAATACAATTCTTAGTGAAGAGGAACAACTTGATAAAATCGATTCACAAAATCGTAGGTCTTCTGACTGGACATTAAGACTTCGTTCTGATGGAAGTATGTTCATTGAAGGGACTACTAGTCGTGATAGTGTTACTGATCTAGCAATGGAAGTCAAAAACAATCATTTCTTTGGACTTGGAAATTATGAAATACTATCGTCTAGTGAGGGTAAATCTCATATTAAAATCTTTGGTTTTCTAAGAACCATCAAAACAACTGAATTGCAGGACTTTCATGGGGATTGTAACGGTTGTGGGAGAGATTGTAATAAGGTCTATACTCCTGATCCAAATAAGGTGGAAAAAATCTTTTCTGAAGAGTTGGAACTATACGAGAACAATGGTAAGTATTATATCAAAAATTACAAGAAGACCAAGAATCTTGATTTTGAGATTCTAGAGATGAATTTGATTTAACTTTCATGAAAGTTATATTAAACCTAATCTTTGTTATTCTAGTTCTGAATTGTGAGAAAAAACCAGAGCAGGAAAAAACTTTATCATTAGAAAAAGCTTCTTCTGTCTCGGTGGAAATTAGTTGGGAGTATAAAAATCTGCCTGCTAAGATGCAAATTTTTGAACCACCAGCACAAAGACCTTATGAACTTTGGCAGACGGGCACGACAAAAGAACTAAAGAATGCACCTGTTTCTATTGAGATTGAGAATAGTAAGTTTAACATTTCTCCTGGAAGCAAAAAGAGTTTTGTTCTTGTTATGCAAAACATAACAGATAAACCAATATACTTTTTTGCTGCTCCTCATCTTGTCCATCCTGCTGAACATTCTCTGGGTTTTAAGTTCAAATGCCTTTGCGTCAATCATGCCTTTACTATCGCTCCGCAAGAGTATTGGTTTAGAGTAGTTGAACTTAGAGTCTCAGAAAATTTTCTTGGTAGTTCCATGAACATTCAGCATACGTTAGTCGGCATTACTGAGAAACATAGCAAAGAATTTGGAATGGAAAAAGAGAATTGATTTCAAGATTAATACTCTTTTTTAGTTTACTTTTTTTTCAATCATGTATTAAAGAGAAAATTGCCACTAAACAACCTATTGCAGATAAAGGGGTTTTGAATCTTCGTTATTCAGAAGAATTTCCACAGCTTTGGGACTTTGAAAAAAACGGTGCAATTTATCTTTCGGGAGAATGGGAATTTTATTCTAACAACTTTTTACTCCCAAGTGATTTTGAAAATGGGAAAAAACCTTCTGGACTAAAGTATATAAAGGTTCCAAGTTTTTGGACAGGATCAATATTTGAAGAAGAATTCAAAGGTATAGGTTATGGAACCTATCGTTTGGTGATACTAACAAGTAAAGACTATCATTCTCGGGCAATTAGATTTTTGTCTATTGCAACAGCTTCCAGAATGTGGGTTGGCGGTGAAGGGGTATTTGCTAGTGGTAAAGTTGGTCGAGACGAAAAAGAGCACGAACCTAGTTTTAAAAATGCATATTTCCATTTTCCCGCAAATTATGATGAAATAGAAATATTGATTCAGGTTTCTAATTTCTCCCAAATGAAAGGAGGAATTCTTAGTGAGATATTATTTGGAAATGAGGATCAGGTCTCTGAGATTCGAGACAATTCAATTTTCATCGATCTTTTTCTTTTTGGATTATTATCTGCAATTAGTCTCTATCATATTGTCATTTATTTAGTTCGGAGAAAAGATTCTTCTCCACTCTATTATGGGCTTTTTTGTTTTATAGTATCGTTATATTTAAGCACCCAGAGAGAAAGAATACTATATGAATATTTTTCTGTTAGTTGGCTTTGGAATCTAAAACTAGAGTCTATTTCATTCTATCTTATGGTGGGAATTTTTATGAAATTCCTAGAATCATTATTTCCGAAATATACAAACAAAATTTTTATAAATTTCATTTTGTTCATTAGTTTAGCTTTCTGTACTGTTGTTGTGATTACTGATGGGATGATCTTTCCATATTTAGTCGAACCATTTTTGTACATAACTGTATTTTTCGGAATCTATATTATCTATGTAGTTGTTAGAAATATTATTGATAAAATTGAAGGTGCGATCCCTTTTCTAATTAGTTTTCTAATACTCTATCTATTTTTTATATTAGAATTATCTAATATAACGGAAGGATATAAAGAATTTTTTTCTTTACAAACTGCAACAATTCTTTTCTTTCTTTTTCAAGTAGTCTCTCTTGCGAAAAGATTCTCAAAAGGGTTTTTGACCTCCGAGATTTTATCTGAAACACTAGCTGAAAAAAACAAACGATTAGTGGAGCTAGATAAAATCAAAGATGATCTTATTCAAGCGACTACTAGATTTTTTCCAAATGATTATCTGAAATTTTTTTCCAAAGATTCGATTTTAGGAATAGAACTAGGGGATCATATCAGTAAAGAAATGACAGTTATGTTTTCTGATATTCGTTCATTTACAACTGTTTCGGAAACGATGAGTCCCGCAGAAAATTTTAGTTTTGTCAACTCATACTTAGCAAGAGTAAGTCCAGTGATTCATGATAATAATGGAATCATTGTTAAATACTTAGGGGATGGAATGATGGCTATGTTTCCAAATTCTGTAGAAGATTCCTTAAGGTCTGCGAATGAAAAAATTCTTTGTGTGAAAGAGTATAACATTCATAGAATAAAAAAAAATAGAATTCCAATCCAAGTTGGTATCGGAATGAATTTTGGAAAAATGATGTTTGGGCTTGTGGGTGAAGAACGAAGGCTTCAGGGAGATGCCTTTTCGGATAATGTAAATCTAGCTGCAAGACTTGAAGGACTAACTAAGTTCTATAGCGTAGAAATCATTCTTTCTTCAAGTGTTTATCAAATGATTGATGACCATTCCAAGTATAGTATAAGATTCTTAGACAGAGTGAAGGTTAAAGGTAAGTCCATACCTGTTGCAATTTATGAACAAGTTACTAATTCTAATGAGAGATTGTTTGAACAAAAGTTAAAGACATTGAACCTTTATGAACAAGCAATTCATCATTATTTTAACCAAGAACTAAAATTTGCCAAAGAAAAATTTTTGCAGGTACTCACCATTTGTCCCACTGATAACGTTAGTTCTTTATACATGTCCAGAATAGAGTTTTTTCTGAAGAACGGAATTCCTGCTTCTTGGGATGGAAGTTTTCAGATGGAAACAAAATGATAGAATCTTTTCTTCTAGACAAAATATTTATATTTAAAAGAATCGGAGAGAATCCAAAGTAAGCACTATTTAGTTGAAATTTAATTTAGAACATACAAATCTGCAAAGCATTTTAGACTCTGATGTCAATGTCGAAGAATTAATGAATGAAATTGAAGCGAGTCTTTCTGCCCGAAACATTGATGAATCTGACATTAGAAGAATTGCAGAGCTAGACTCTTCCCCACTTTCTCCTTCAGAGAGAGAATTTGATCCTGCAAATACTGCATATCTTTTCGATAAAGGCATTTCTCCACCAAAGTTCACAAATCCCGCTTTAAGATTTATCAAGGGTCCACTAAAATGGATTGTGATAAAACTGGTTGAGTTTTATGCGTTACTTGATAAAAAACTTTCTGAAAACAGGATCAGAGCTTTTTATGCAGTAGTGCATGAACTAATTCTACAGAAAGCAAAGATGAAACGAGTGGAGTCTGAACTTTCAGAGCTTAGAAAAGAATTTCAGGATATTAAGACGGAACTTTTAAAACAAAAGCCAACTGAATTTAAAACCTATCGAAGACCATTTGATGATAGAACAAATGAGATTCAGAAATTCATTCTAAAAAAAATTCCTAGTCATGAAAGTTTGCAAGTCCTTGTGCTAGAATCTCAAGATGATTCTTTTTTATTCGAGTTACAAAAAAGAAGTATAACGTATCATCTTTGCCTTTTAGAAAAATCTAGTTTATTGCGATTTGAAAATTTTGATAAGAAAAAAATTTCTATTGTGAATGATTTGAAAAATATTTCTGATCTTACAAAATTTAATCTTTATATTTTTGAAAATAATTTATGTTTATACCCACCATATCAACTGGAAAGTTTAATCTATGAATTTGCTGAACTTACAAGTATGAATTCAAAGTTCATTTTATTTTTCTCTAATCACTCTCAAAAAAAATTTACTGCATTTCAAGAAGTTTACCCAACTTTTATTTTTATTGAAAGTTTAGTGATTAGACTGAAAGAATTAGGATTTAGTAATATTATCACTGAGACAATTTCACAAATGGGTTACACAATAATCAGTTTTGAAAAAAAATGAAAGTCTTTCAGCATGTTGATGAATTTTCTTTGAATGATGGAATAGGCAATGATATTCTTGGAATTGATAATACACTAAAGAGTTTAGGTTATGAATCTTATATTGTATGCAGAAAATCGAATATCAATCAAGAGAATCTAATTAAGGAATTTCCAACTGAAATTAGAGAATCTTCAAAGGATGTTCATATACTTCATTATGGTGGTTATGGATACCCAATACAAGAATTTGAAAAACTAAAAGGAAAAAAAATTCTTAGATTTCATAATTATACCCCTTCCTTTTTCTTTAAAAGATATATTGATAAAGAAATGTATAATAGTTTTGCAAATTCTGAATTAAAAGCAAAGATAGAATTAGAATCAATTTTATTTTTTTCTTCTAGAGTTTGGTGTGATTCTAGTTTTAACTTATCGACTTTGTTTTCGAATTCTGCACAATATAAAAAATCAAAAGAAAGATCAATTGTTATACCAATTGTTAGAAATTATCAGCGTGCTGAAGCAAAAGACTTTTTATCTTATGAAGTAAGTTATATAGGAAGATTTTCTTGTCATAAAAAAATCGAAGATATTTTATGTTTATTCTTTTTTTTAAGAAAAATTGATCCTAGGTATAAACTCAAATTGATAGGAAAAAAAATACCAGCATTTCAGAACTATACTGCTTATCTATTGGATATAATCAAGAAATTAAAATTGGAAGATTCTATTCAAATTTTTGAGAATATTGATGAGCATGAAAAAATTAAAGAACTATACAGATCAGATTTTTTAATTTCAATGAGTGAACATGAGGGTTTTGGAATTCCAGCTATGGAAGCATTGCATTTAGGTGTGATGAATTTTTGTTATTCGTTGCCTACTTTTTTAGAAACGTTAGGCGATAGTGCACTCCTATTTCAGGAGAAAAAATTTTTATTCTTGGCAGAATTGTTAAATAAAATTAATACTAGCTTTGATATTCGAAATAAAATATTGAATAATATGAAAGAAAGAATGAAATTTCATTCCCAACTAAACTTTGCAGAGATTTTAAAAGATGAACTAGAACTCAGAGTGAGGAAGTTTTGAAGCTACACCAATTTTCTGCTGGGTTCAATCCTGGGGATGCTATAAGCAACCAGATGATAATTATTCAAGATAGATTGAGGCAGTTTGGATATAACGGAAGCATTTTTTCTGAAAACATTAATGTAGAGAAGAAGAGTGTAGCTAAAAAATTCAAATCATATAGTCCAAACTATAATGATATCATTCTTTATCATCATTCTATTCATTCTCAAATTTTGGATTTTTTATTAGAAGTTCCAAGAAAAATAAAAAAAATTTTTATATATCATAATGTTACTCCAAGTGAGTTTTATCTGCCTTATGATCTTAGACTCGCAGAACTTTTAAAACAAGGAAGAGAAGAGCTAAAAGGTCTTAGACGAAGCTTTGATCATTTCCTAGCAGTTTCAGATTTTAATCGTAAAGAACTTATTTCTCTTGGAATAGATTCAGTGGGCATTCTACCCCTCATTCTAAGTCTAAACTTAGAAGAGAAGATTCATTTTGAAAAAGAGTCTAATCCAAAAAAAATTTTATTTGTTGGTAGGATTGCCCCTAACAAAAAACAAGATGATTTGATTAAAATTGCGAGTATTCTGAATAGGTTTTACTCCATACCATTTAAGCTTCAATTAGTAGGAAATACTTCTAGAGAATCGATGCTATATAGAAGTGAATTAAATAATCTTGTAAAGTTTTTAGAACTAGAGTCAGTAGTCGAATTTTTAGAGTTTCAAAATGAAGAAAACTTAAGAAGATGCTATCGTGAGGCGAGTTTATTTCTTTGTATGAGTGAACATGAGGGTTTTTGTGTTCCTTTAATGGAAGCTATGCACTATGACCTTCCTATACTTGCTTATAATGGAGGTGCAGTAAAAGAAACCTTGGGTGGGGCGGGAATTTTATTTTTAGAAAAAAAACTTGATTTGATTGCAGAATCCATCAATAGAGTTCTTACTGATTCCGAACTAAGTAATACAATTGTACAAAGCCAAAGAAAAAGACTGCAAAGCTTTCAGGAACAAGATCCAATTCAAATCTTATTACAATATTTGGGTAAGTAAGTGGATACAATTTTACTTGGAAGATTTATAATTAAAATATAATTTTCATAAGAGTTCTACATAAAAAAATAGAAATAATTACTAATCTGATCATAACACTAAAAAAATTTTAGGGCGGCAGACGGGCTTTCCTCTCTCGTTAATTTTTTGCATTCACAAAAAATTAACGCCGAGTCAATCCCTGCCGCATTCCTAGGCGTTAGCTGCCACGTCCAAGTGGGGTTTTTACAAAAAATTCTACTAAATCTAAGCCGTTGAAAAATCGAATCTTAGAGCTAAACGAATAGTTCTTTGCTAAGGCTAAGGATCTTTTAACCATTCGATAAAAATACATTGCATTGCTTTCATCAAACGATAGCATGAAAGCAAATAACAAGGACATGGATATCCTTAAAAAATTTGCCAAAGTCTTTAACCTCAAATAGTCTCGTGAAAAGACT
>JANRLP010000103.1:0-33643 GCA_033762425.1 Leptospiraceae bacterium | reverse complement strand
CTATTCGTCAACTTCGAATACACTCACAAAATATTTGGCTACAAACCTGAAACCTACTGCCAACGGAAGCATCAGTTCTTGTAAGATTAGTCCCACCCTTCCAACTGGATTAACAATTGAGGATACAACTTGCGTAATCAGTGGAACACCAACAGCAATTTCGTCAGCAAAAGATTATACAGTCACAGCCAATTTCTCAGATGGACAAACAGCAATTGCAAGGATAAATATTACTGTTGGCTTCATGCGAGAATTTTCGGAAATTCAGGCTATTCTCCAAGCACAAATAGCATTAGGAAGCAGTGGAAATGAATCTGCGGATACTTCATCTATTTCAGGACTGGCAGGACCAGCAGATAATTGTGAAGGAGGAGTGCTCGCATCCAATGGTAAAATCTACGGAATTCCACTTAGTTCAACTAGTGTGCTCATCATTGATCCTATTTCTAATACAGCTGATACCTCTACGATTACAGGGCTCGCTGTAGGAGCTAAATGGATGGGAGGAGTGCTCGCATCCAATGGAAAAATCTATGGAATTCCACTTAATTCAACCAGCGTGCTAATCATTGATCCTACTTCCAATACAGCAGATACCACTACTATTGCAGGGCTCGCAGGAACAGCTAAATGGATAGGAGGAGTTCTAGCTCCTAATGGGAAAATTTATGGAATTCCATTTAATTCAACAAGTGTGCTCATCATTGATCCTACTTCCAATACAGCAGATACCACTACTATTGCAGGGCTCGCAGGAGTAGGTAAATGGACAGGAGGAGTGCTCGCACCCAATGGTAAAATTTATGGAATTCCATTTAATTCAACAAGTGTGCTAATCATTGATCCTACTTCCAATACAGCAAATACTACTACTATTACAGGGCTCGCAGGAGGAGCTAAATGGATGGGAGGAGTGCTCGCACCCAATGGTAAAATTTATGGAATTCCACAAAATTCAGCAACCGTGCTCATCATCGATCCTAATTCCAATACAGCAGATACTACTACTATTACAGGGCTCGCAGGAACAGCTAAATGGACAGGAGGAGTGCTCACTCCCAATGGGAAAATCTATGGAATTCCGAATGATTCAACAAGTGTGCTCATCATCGATCCTAATTCCAATACAGCAGATACCACTACTATTGCAGGGCTCGCAGGAACAGCTAAATGGGCTGGAGGAGTGCTTACTCCCAATGGGAAAATCTATGGAATTCCGTCTGATACAACAAGTGTTTTAATTATCGACCCCAAGTCCAATGGAACATGGCCAAATGATTTTTACTTATCACCGTATTTTAATAAATACTGAGGAGGGAAAAAGGATTCTCTTAGCATCAATCCTCAGTTTCCTCATACTTTACTTCTGAGTTTTTCCTTGATTTGGGCGGTTTTAAATTTGGGTCAGCTTCTTTTTCTGGTGACTCAGAGGTTGTTGTAGGTGGTTGATCTTTTTTTTTGACTTCTTGCTTTAATGGTACTTGAGTTGGTGTTTGTGATGACTCAGTGGTTGTTTTAGGTGGTTGATCCTTTTTTTTGACTTCTTGCTTTACTAGTACTTGAGTTGGTGTTTGTATGGATGTTTCTGAATCTGATATTTGAAAGTTTCGACTTTCAGAAAATACTGATTTGCCATTCGAAGTTATGCCTTCAATTTTCCAGTAATACTGTTTTCCTTTTTGCAGACTTTCCATGACTATATAATTATTATTTGTATTAATTTTTTTGGTATTTGTGGAAAATTCTTTATTTTCAGAGAGAACTAGATTGTATTTCTTAAACGATGGATCATATTTCCAACCAAAAAGTATTTTTTCTTTAGTGCTAATACTCTTAGAGTCAATTGGGCTAAGAAGTTCTGGTTCATTGATATCCTCTTGCTTAACAATAGTAAAACTTTGAATTGAGCTTATCTTTTCAGGAAAATCAAGATTTCTATATATTGCTCTTACTCGATAAAAGTATGTTCCTTCAGTATTATAATCTAAGCTGAAAATATTTGTTTCGGATTCTAAACTTCTGTCTATTTTTTCAAAATTAGAACTATTTGATACTTCTAATATATATTTTTGGACATTTTCCAAAGAATCCCATGCAAAATTTACTAATACCTTGTTTTCTTGTAATGTAAATTTAGCTTTCGTTTCCGGGGATCGTATGGAAAAAGGAGAATCTTTTAGCACAATAAATTTCCGAACTTCAGATTTGAAATTTGGTCGTTGATTTACTGGAATTACTCTCCAGAAAAAGGAACCTATTGGAAAAGAAATTTTCGCTTCACTTCCATTTACCAATTGTTCTTTGTATATCACTGAAAAATCAACTTTAGTGCTGAATTGAATTCGATTAGGTTCAATTTTGGATAACCAAGAAAAGTTCAACTCTTTGAGAGGCTTATCAGTAAAGAAAAATTGTAAGTTATTTGGAGAAGTCAGTTTGGAATAACTGTCAACAAATTCTGGTTCTTTATCTTTACTGAAAAAACTAAAGAAAGATTCTTTAAGAGAAAATGTTTTTTGTGCTTTTTGTAAAAAACCTTCTCCTTTGACTACAAAAATTTCAACCTCTCCATTGTCTTTAATATTGAATGTAAATTCTCCTTCTTTCAAGATTGCACGAAGATCTCCCGTTTTTAGGTCAATTACACTTTCAGTAGTGGCTGGTTTATGGATATGAATTTTTCCATACAAAAAATCTATCATTTTTTGTTTGTCTTTGATATCGAGAAGAACCATACTGTTTTCATCCATTCGCAATTCTGTACCGTCGATGAGAACCATCGATACTATAGATTCATTATCAGTACGGATTGTATCTCTTCTGGCCAAAGGTGTTTTGTAACTAGCATCATCCCAAACAACAGATAATTCTACTTTCCGTTTTACAGAATTAGAGAGCATCTTTATAAATCCCACAATATCATTACTTGAATTTTGAGGAGATTTTTGAAAATCCCACAGGAGTAATAAAGAAAATATAAAAATACCCGAAACAAGGATACTTAATATGACTTTTGGAGTATCTAAATGTCTCTTGTATTTATAAAATTTTGATTTAAGATCTGTCAGTTCAGTCATTTGGGGACTCTTCTTCTAAGCTGTATTTTTCTTCTTTCAGAACAAAAGTTGCGTACTTAGTTTCGTCAAATTGGATTCCCATGAGATTCCGAACTTCTGCTAAGTTTTTTGGAGTTTCAAGATCAGTGCTATCTTTTCTTGTAATGATAGCATAGGTGATTTGTGGTTCTTTTTTTCCTTTTACAAAAATTTCTTTCATTCTCTCTACAACATAGATGTCTTTTACTTCTTGGTACATCCTCTCTGTTATAAGTATGTCTACTCCGAAAGATTTCGTCAATGTTTCCACGCGAGAAGCAAGGTTTACTGTATCACCAATTACAGTATATTCAGAATGATTCAATGTCCCAATTTGACCAGCGATAACTGGACCAAAATTCAGTCCACAACCTATTTGTATTGGGGGCTTATTTTCTTTAACTCTTTTAGCATTAAATCTTAGAACCTGATCTCTCATCATGAGTGCAGAATTGATTGCATTTTCAGCGGGATTCCCCAACGTGTCAACTGCACCCCAAGTAGCTACAATCGCATCTCCTATAAATTTATCCACTACACCAAAGGTTAACTCCACACAGGATACCATAAATGAAAGATATTCATTCAAGAATTCTACCACTTCTTCAGGACTAAGATTTTCGCAAATAGAAGTAAAATTTCTCATATCGGAAAATAAAATTGCAGAGGTTCGATTTTCTCCTCCTAGTTTTAGTTTGTTATTTATAACTAAATTCACTACAGCAGGGTTTACGAATCTACCTAAAGCATCTTTGACCTTTTCTCTTTCTTCTAAACCTTTACTCATTTGAATAAAGTATTTGGTGAGCAGCCCAACCTCATCTTGTGTGGTTGGAACTATATCTACTTTAAAATCACCGTGAGAAAGTTTATGTGTTTGGCTGAGCAAGCTGATGATGGGTTTACTGATAGTTCTCGCAAAAAGAAACATCACAATCATGGAAGTGAAAACAGAGATTACTGAAATATAAATATTTCGTCTTTGGATATTGTAAATAGCTTCAAATACTTTTTCTTCTGGAACATTGGAGATGATTCCACCATTTATACTATCTATTTTTTTAAAACTTCCAATGAAATATTTTTCGCCATCTGAGTACCTTTTCTGTCCATTTCCGATAGGACTCTTCAACATTTCTTGGACAATAGGTAAAGAAATCATATTAGAAACAAATAACACTTTTTCTTTTTCAGGATGCACAAGTACATTTCCATTTAGGTCTATCATAAAAGTTTGGGATAATCCTCTTTGGGAAAAAGAAGTGATTAGATTTTCTATCCCAATAATTGTAACAATTACTTTGGTTTCATATTTTGTTTTTGAATAAGGAATTACAATTCCTAAATAGGGGATATCTTGTGCTTTCTGGTTAATATTGATGATTGCAACGGAACCAGTCAAAGCTTTATCCTTAACCAATTTACTTTTAGAAACAATGTCTTTAAAAAAAGAATCATTTATCTTATTTTGTGACAAGTATTCTTCTTTAGCGATTGAATTAGAAAGATTCAAAGTACCGTTTTTGAGTTTATAGAGGCCTATAAATAGAATATCAGAATCATGTTGGAAGAATAGGTTAGTAAATTTTTTCTTACTAACACTAGGTCTTCCATCTAAAACATGTGCCATTTGTTTTGATTTGAGGATTGTAGAAGACATAAAATTTTTTACTGTTATTCCAACCAAATCTACTAGCTTAAAGTTTTCTTCTCTTATGTAGACTTCACTATCAGCTATAAAAAAGTGAGTTGCCAGAACAATTATGATTGCTGAGGTAATGATAACAATCAAAGAGTTGATCCCCATAAGTTTAAGCTGGAGACTCCAATTAACGCGATAGGCTTTCCTTCTTTCCAGAGAAGGGTCAATCATTTTTTGCTTTCTCACTGTATCTTCATATTTCTTTTGAAAATAAGATTCTAAAGTTTCTTTTTTCTCATTCTCTGGGTTAGACATTTGGATTCCTTTTTATAATTCATAACTAAATCGAAAGCTAAACAATACAAATAAAGGGTCTATATAATTGCTATTAGAGAGAATATATTATAATCTAATTGTATTCAAGAATAATTTTAGGAAACAATTTAAAAAAGTTCTCATTCACCTCTAAAAAAAATTCTAAAAAAATAAGTAGAGGATAAATTTAAGAAGCAAATACTCTTCCAAATTTATGTAAAATAATAAAACTTATATTCCTAGTATCTTAATCTTTTTATCAGAAATTTTTTCAAAATGTTTGTGGTTAATAGTAATTAACTTTTCTGCATTTGATTTAATCGCTGCTTCAATGTGCAACGAATCATAGAATATCCCACCAGATAGATGAAGCTCTGAAACACGACTCACTGCATTTTTATAATCTTTGGGACTTAGGGAAATAATTTCAAATTTGGAATAGATATTTTTTTGTAGAATTTTCTCAACTTCTAAAGGAAATAACTTTGGCTTAATTGGAAGAACAGTTAAAACTGCATAAAGTTCTGCAATGCAGTGAGTAGAGATAAAACCCATTTCTTTTTCTTGAAATACTTTCTCGAAATACGGGAAGGTTCTATGATGAGCGGGATGTGAAGTTACCATTGCTGAAACAAGAACTGTTGTATCAAAAAAAACACCTTTCATATTTTAGATTTACAACAATTCCTTAGCTCTATCAGAATAAGTTTTCTGCAAAATTTTATGGATGTCTGTCTCCCCTTCCCATTCTGATTTTACAAGGTACATTCCATTCTCTTCTTTAATTTGTTCTTTTCTTTTTACACGAAGTACAATATCCAATCCATGCACTAAAACTTCTAGTTCGTCACCGGGTAAAAGATTTAGGTTTTCTCTTACTTGGTGGGGAATAACTATTCTACCTGTTCTATCTAACACCGCTTCCATATTGACAATTTAAAATGGTAATTCTCATTTGTCAATGGGAAATCATCTTTTAAAATACTTGCCCTTTCTATTTTTTCATTAGTTCTCAAAGCTAGTTACTTGCACTTTTTTAGAGAGTTACCAACATAAAGAAAACAGGATGTGAAATAAAATTCTTTTCAAATGAAATCTGATTGAGAAATCTATTAAAACTAGGAGTGAATTATGAAAAAAGTAGTAATAAAATCATTGGGTGGTATTGAAAATTTAATCATTGAAGATGAAAATATTTCAGAACCTAAAAAAGGGGAAATCCAAATCAGAATTCTAACTTCAGCAGTATCGGGAGCCGATATCAATATGCGTCTTGGAAGTTATCCCATGCAAAAAACTCCACCGTTCACTCCGGGCTATAGCATAATAGGTGAAGTTATAAAATTAGGAGAAGGTTCTAATAAATTCAAACTTAATGATAGAGTTTCTTCTTTAACAATGTATGATGGACAAGCAGAATTTATAAACCTTCCTGAAAAATTTGTGCAGTCAATGCCAGTAAATCTAGATCCGAAAGAAGCAGTATGTCTTATCTTAGATGGTATGACTGCTTACCAAATGCTCTATCGTTATGTGATTCCCAAAAATGGTAAAAGAATTTTTATTCATGGTGTAAGTGGTGCAGTTGGATCCATAATTGCTAAACTAGGAAAAATGCATGGACTTGAAATGTTCGGAACTGCCTCTCCTTCCAAACACAATGAAGTTCTAAATCTTGGTGTAACTGCATTTGATTATAATAATTATGATTTTGTAAATAAAATCATAGAAATGGGTGGAGTGGATGCAGTCTTTGATCCACTTGGGTTTGAAAGTTTTGATCGTTCAAATTCAATGCTCAGAAAAGGAGGAGTGCTTGTTGGCTATGGTTTAAATAATGCAGTTTTTCATTCTCAAAAGGCAAATATAATTTTTGCCTTTCTAAAATTTCAATTGCGTAAGTTAATTCCCAATGGAAAAAGAGCAGAATTTTATGGGATCGATAAATCTAGCTCTGACTTTGAAAAAGACCAAGCACAACTTTTTTCTCTACTTGCTGAGAAAAAAATTATTCCCTCCATCAAAGCTGTTTTTCCATTAACAGAAATTCGTGCGGCTCATGAAGCATGGAAGAGTTCTTCTGGAATTGGTTCTATAGTGATTGAGATAGGAAAATAATCAGCTAGAAGAACTAAGCTATACTATCGTTTCGCGTTAGTATAGGATATCTAATTGTAATTAATTTTGTCTTGTCTGGTTTATGAACTTATCAAATTCAGATTTGATTACACTACAATAAATGAATAATTTATTCTAATTTATTAATTTCATTTCTGATCTTAATTAAATCAGATTCTTTAGAAGGAATATTTTTTCTATATGGACTTACTAATATTCCCTTCAAACCAATTGAATTCGTAAATTTAATTTCCTCAGGATCATCATCAATTAATGCATCACCACTAATTTTTCGAATATCTTTTCTAAGTCCTAAATTTTTAGGATCGTAATCTTCTCTAAACCTAAACTCTTCAAAAAAGTCATAGATTTTATTGGATTTCAATATATCTAACGCTCGAATTTTTGTACTAGATGTCCAAATTTTTAGAACATGATTTTTGGATTCAAGTTCAGTTAATAACTCTAGAATTCCAGGTCTTAAGCTAGAGCCAAATTCATCTGATAAAGTATTATCCATATCAAAGATAATCACTAGCTTTTTCTTTTTAAAGAACAATGAATTCAACCTCATCTTTAAATTGGCGAGTTAAATGACTAATACAATAGTAAAATTTTAGAATAGTATTCTTTGACGATACTATTTTACTAATCGACTAACGCTGCCATTGCATATTCAGAAATAGCATTCCTTCTTTGTTCTGCATAATCCTTATGAAACCAAAGTAGTTGAGTGTTGTCGGCAGACTTTTTGTTCTTGAGAGTAATCTTAGTCATACATTCATCCACTGCGAACTTCATCGCTTCTTTAGAAGTCTCACCAAGTCCCTTGTTTCTTTTTTTACGAGTAACCTCGGCACCAGTTTTTCTAACTCTATCCATGAGCTTTTCATACTCACGGTCATCGATACAAAACACTGTCTCTTTTTTTCCATCTTTTCCTTTCACATCCACCTCATAGAGTGGTGCTGAAGAAATATGAATGAATCCTAATTCAAATAGTTCGGGCCAATACTCATAAAAAAACGAAAGCATCAAACTTCTAATTGCATATCCATCAAAATCCGCATCTGTAATGATACTCACCTTATCATAGTGCAACTGTTCTATTGATTTGACTTTTCCATCAAGAGGGAGTCCAAGAATGGCAACTACATTTTTCATCTCTTCATTTGCCATTGCCTTTGCAAGACTCATTCCCTTACAATTCATTGGTTTTCCTCTCAAAGGAAATAACCCATGTAGCTTAGGGTTTCTCGCAGGACGAAGACCAGCGATCGCAGAATCCCCTTCTGCAACGAATAGAACCCTTCCAGAGTCATTTGGTTTGCCTGTTGGGGGCATCAGCTTAGGAATGCTGTTTCGGGAGGCTCTACGAAGTCCTTTCTGTGCATCCTCAAGTTCTTTAAGTTGGGTACGTTTTTCCATCTGCATCTTAACTTCTTCCAAAAGCTCAGTTTTTCTGAGCATTTTGTCTAGATGTTTATCTACAGCCTTTCTCATATCCTCGTTTAGGTCATTGATCAAGTAGGATTTATCCTGAGACTTAAACCTTGGATTTAAGATTCTCAAGTTTACATACATATGAAAACAATTTCGCACATCGTTTCTAGTACATTGAGTATTTAGTTTTTTTTCTAAAGAAACAATCTGAGATTTTTTTCTTACCTCATCACAAAGTCGATTCTCCAAGTATTCAATGGCAGAACCACCTTGAACCGCAAAATTCGAATTCACCCAAGTAAGAGTTTTATTTTGTCCAAGAACTATATAAGTTTCTAAATGAATCTGTGAACTTGATTCTTTGTCTTGGTAATCCATCTTATAATAACTCAAACCTGAGTTAGCAAAAATTTCATCCATTCCTTTTTTAAACTTATACTTCTCAGTTTTATTCTTATGATAGAATTGAACCTCTAGTCCTGGATTTGTCATCGCTATGTCTTGAAGATATTGCTTCAACAAATCTACATTAAATCTAATATCCAATTTATTAAAATAAGCAGGATCTAATTCAAACTCTACTTTAGTTCCATGTTTATCTGGTAAAGGTTTGATTATTTCCTTCATGAAATTTTTTTCCATGAGCGGAGCTAACTGTTTATGATGATCATTTGTTAATTGTGGACAATCCTTAAAGCTTCCATGCTCATCAAAGTATAATAATGTTTTTTCTAAACCATCACCTGGAAGCTTAAATGATTTAATTAGTTTTCTAACATCATCAGTAACAGTAAATGTTTTCTTATACAACTTTCCATTATTAATTGTCTCTACTCTAAAAAAAGAAGAGACCATTCTCACTAAAGAAATCCCAACTCCATTCTGTCCTGCAACATGATCCTCTTTGACCTTATCATCAAAGTTTTCTCCATACATCAAATGTAAAAAAACTCCTTCAGCATTTTCAGCAGGAATTCCTCTTCCATTATCTTCTACAGAGACTCTTCCCATATCTGCTGAAAGACTTACTATGAGTTTACTCATCTTATTCTTTGCATCGATTGTTTTATCATAAAGATTCTTACGATACTCATCTACTGCATTCATGCAAGCCTCATCTAAACATTTTAGTTTAGCGGGTATATCGCTTAATTCTTCATGAGTTATCTCATAACCTTCTTTAGTTGGTTTGAAAAAATGTTGTTCAAATGTGGAAAGGGAATTTTGCCCAAGCCACATTCCCGTTCTCATCCTAACATGTTCTACGTTGGATAATTTTTTAAAATTTCTCTTTTGTTCTGTTTCTTTGGAGTTTTTGCTACTCATGTTTTATCCCATTTATTCTTTAACTCATTCAATTCTTCGATCATATATCCCGTGAGTTTATCATCTTTCTTATAAAGTGCTGTGAACTCTTCGAATTTTTTTCTTGCTTCTACAATTGCTTCTTCACATTTTCTAACTTCATCTAAAGTCATTCTATAAACTGGAATCCCACTCAACCATTCAAAATAAACAAACTTGTTTTTCTTTAATTCATTCTCAAACTCTTGTTTAGACTTTATGGTTGTAACTCTTTGGTTCCATTTTTCTTTTATAAATCTAATTAACTCAGAATTTCTTTCTACCTTTTCATTCTCTAATCCCGCTAGTCTTTTGAATCTTCGAATTAGATGTGTCTTTCTAAAATCACAGAAACGACGAATGACTTCATCGGGCTGCATGTTCTTGAGTCTGCCCTCATACGTTATGATATTATAGCTAAGAGCCTCAGTATGCTCCTTATTGAAAAGCTCCCATATATCAGCTTCACTTGGCTTCTCACCTTTTTTATAAATAAGTTCTATCCTAAACTTCTGGCTGGAATGATCTACATACTCTCTTAACCAATTATCTTTTTTTTCTAAAATATCATCCAGATAATTAACAACCTTATCTCTATTCCAAGACATAGGTGCATCTGTTAGATACAAAGTTTCGCCTTCCCATCTAAATCCAAAGGTTGTGCTTAATACTTCTGTTCCATTATCATTTTTAGATAATTTTATTTCCCCACCATATTCCTTATACCAAGGTTTTATCTTTTTGGGTTTACCATTCTTTAAATAGGCAATCTGTGATTCAATGATGTCTGAAAGTTTATGTGCGGGAATGAAAGAACGAAATCCTGTAGCGATTCCTTGGATATGATTTAATAAAACTACTGGGACTTTTCCAACATAAAAAATTGGTTCATCCTCTGTTTCATCGTAATTCTTTACATAGTCAATATCAGGAAGACTTTC
The DNA here is from genome assembly GCA_033762425.1 of Leptospiraceae bacterium. Taxonomy (GTDB): domain Bacteria; phylum Spirochaetota; class Leptospiria; order Leptospirales; family Leptospiraceae; genus JANRLP01. The sequence goes on along the minus strand of JANRLP010000103.1, from coordinate 22,745 downwards.
AAAAAAACCTAAGTCCTTCACAAAATCCGAAAGTTTTACTTCAGTATATCTTGGGGATGCAATTGCATCAGGTGCAAGTACGTCTCCGAATGTTCCTTCTCCACTCACTAGGGGAATATTGTTAGCAAAAGTAAAATCCTGTGCCATTGCAGAAAGGGCATCTTGGATCGATTTGTCCCCGTGTGGATGAAACCCCATTGCAAGCCCTGCAACCTTAACTGTCTTAGTATAACGATTTCTGGAATCAGAATTCCACATTGCCCAAAGAATTCTTCTTTGAACAGGTTTCAATCCATCGATTTCATGAGGAATTGCTCTCGAATCACATACATAACGAGAGTATTTTTTTTGATCCTCATTCACCTGATCTTCAAAAGGAACTACTGGAATGCTTTGGTTGGAGTCTATAGGATTTGATTTCATCTTTTTGCCGTTTTTTTAAATACTGGTTGCCTTGTCAATTCAATTTAGTTTCTGGATTTTTTGAAGTGAGTCAAAGAAAGTGGTTTTAGGTGCAATATTACTATGCAAAACTTAAGTTTACTAACCATTTTTTTTATTCTAAATTGTTCTAGTTTTTTTAAATCTACTAGGGAATTTCAATTTGAAAATGAAACAAATCGACTCATCCTAGTGAGAAGAGAATTTGGTGATAAATTAGATTCGGATGACTACAAAACTTTTCGTTCTCATTTTTTAATTTTAGAAAATGACCCTAATCAAAAAAAAGCAACTAGTGTAGATTTTGTGATTCTAAATTATGAATCTGAGTTTATTGATAAGATCAAACGGATTTTTTCTAAATCAAATTTTAAAAAATATGCAATCCAAATGGAACAAAAAACTGGTACGTTCACTTTTTCTAAAAATTCAGCAAAGATCAATTTTACAAGTCTTGATAGAAGAAATTTTAGCGATGATGATTTTGATTTCTGTATTAAAAACTTACAAGAGAATAGAATTCAGTTTCCAATCAGTGAAACAATTCAATTGATTGGAGATGAAGAATTTTTTATTCAGATTAGTCAAAGTTTGCGAGTTGATGAAAAAAATTATTTCTGGAAATTGAAAAAGAATGATCTACTACAAATCACAGACCAAGAATTTATTACTGAAGGTTTGAGTTATACTTCTTCCCAGATTCCTTGGCATGAGATCCTATTTCTTCCTCATAAAAGTAAATCAGCAAAACTAATTTTTGATGATCCAACTTTAACTGCATACTATTCTTTCTTAATTAAGTCAGAACTTGAGAAAAACAATTCTCAAGAAAATAAAAATAAACTTCCCATTATTATCATGAAAAAAAATTCTGAATACTAATGGAAGTTAGAACTAGATTTGCACCCTCCCCTTCAGGATTTTTACATGTAGGCGGAGCAAGAACAGCCCTTTTCAATTATCTTTATGCTAAGTCTAAAGGTGGAAAATTCATCCTTAGAATCGAAGACACTGATCAAGATAGATCCACTGAAGCCTCATTCAATACTATCCTTGAATCACTCAAATGGATGGGAACTTTTTGGGACGAGGGTCCAGAAGTAGGTGGAGAATTTGGTCCCTATAAACAATCTGAACGTCTTGATATATATAAAAAATTTACTGACTTGCTTCTTGAAAAGGATCTCGCCTATCGTTGCTTTTGCACACCAGAAGAACTGGAAGTCAAAAAAGAACAGGCTCAGAAAATGGGAATTCCGTACATCTATGATGGAATGTATGCGAATCTAACAAAAGAAGAGATTAAAGAAAAGTTAAAGTCTGGTCTTCCCTATGCAATTCGTTTTAGGACTAAAGCAAAGACATTAATTGTGAATGATCTGATCCAAGGCAAGGTAAAGTTTGATACTAAACTCATAGGTGATTTTATTATTGTGAAGAGTGATGGGTTTCCATCTTACAACTATGCAGTTGTAATTGATGATTTCTTAATGAAGATCACTCATGTTATTCGTGGAGTAGGACATTTATCTAACACTCCAAGACAAGTATTGATTGGAGAAGCATTCGAATTTCCCATTCCTGAGTTTGCCCATGTTTCTGAGATTGTTGGTAGTGATGGGAAAAAACTTTCCAAAAGAGCGGGTGCAACTTCCATACTAGCGTTTCGCGACTTAGGTTATACTAGCGAATGTTTTACAAACTATATGGCGCTTCTCGGTTGGACTAGTGAAGATGGAGAAGAATATTTACCTAACAAAAAAGCAGAGAAAATTTTTGATGTGGAACGTTGTTCGAAATCCCCTTCAATGTTCGATGTATTCAAAAAAATGAAGGAAGAAGAAAAAGAGTCTGTTGTACTAACTTCTTTATCCACACAAGAACTTTCAACCTACATGAATCCTAAGTCTAAGCTTAATTGGCTATCCAATCGTTATATCCGTGATATGGACTTAGAGGAACTAGCTCAGGCAACGATACCGTTTTTGGAGAGCTTTAAGTCAATTCCTGACTCGATCAAGGTTAAGAGTAACGAAACTTTACAATCCATATTATCTTCTATTAGAGTATATTTAGATAAAATTTCGGATGCACCACCTTATATAGCAGAATTCTTTTTGGATAAAATTTCTTTGGAAGATGAGGAAGCTAAAACTGTTGCTACTATAGAAAATTCCAAACTAGTCATAGTCGAATTTTATAAACAATTAAAACTAAGCGAGCCAAAAACTGGTGAAGAATTTAAACTAGTTATGGAGAAAACGGGAACAGTTACTAACGAGAAAGGAAAAAATTTATTCATGCCAATTAGAGTTGCAACTACAGGAAAATTGCATGGTCTGGAGCTACCAATTCTATTTCCGTTACTCGGAGTGGACAAGCTACTCGTTAGAATTGAATCTATCGCAAAGGAAATTGAACTAGAACTGAAATGATCCATCGTTTAAGTATTGCTCCGATGATGAACTATACTGATAGGCATTTTCGTTTCTTCATGAGAAAGATTACTAAAAAAACTTTGCTCTATACTGAAATGATTCCCATGAACACAATTTTAAAGGGAGATAGAAATAAATTTCTTTCCTACTCAGAATGTGAACATCCAATTTCTTTACAACTCGGTGGGGATTCACCTTATGACCTAGCAGAATGTGCAAAAATAGGGGAAGATTTTGGTTATGATGAAATCAATTTGAATGTAGGTTGTCCAAGTGAACGCGTTCAAACGGGAAACTTTGGTGCCTGCTTGATGGCTACACCAGAGCTAGTAAGCGATATAGTTTCAGCAATGAAAGCAAGTGTTAAAATTCCCGTAACTGTGAAACATCGAATTGGAATTGATGGTAAAGAAACTTATGAGGACTTATACAAATTTGTTCATATCGTAAAGCAAGCTAGTTGTGACGGATTTATTGTGCATGCTAGAATTGCTATTCTAAAAGGACTAAGTCCAAAAGAAAACAGAACCATTCCCCCTCTAAGATATGAAGATGTATATCGTTTAAAGAAAGATTTTTATAATACTAGAATTGAAATCAATGGTGGAATCAAAAGCCTTGAGGAAGCTGAAGAGCATCTTACGAAAGTGGATAGTGTTATGATTGGAAGAGCTGCATATGATAATCCTTACTTGTTTATTCATGCAGATAGTTTTTTATCAAATGAAAAAATAGAAGAATATCCTAGTAGAGAAGAAATCCTTCTCTCTATGATTCCCTATATCGAGGAAAATGAAGCAATGTCAGTTCCTGCAAGAAGAATTGTAAATCATATGCTAGGAATTTTTCATGGAGTAGAAGGAAATAAAAAATTTAAGCAATTTCTTTCTACAGAAATGCCCAAGGCAATTTCAGGTTCTAAATTAATTCACGAAGCATTAAACTATAAAGAAGAAGTTCAAAACGTTTATGTTAATCATTGACAATTGAACTTAGATAAAACTTATTAGTATCATGAGACGAAAGATAATTAGTTTATTTATTTTTTTAACGATTTATAATTGTCAAAACTTTTCAGATAAGAAAAATATTAACAAAGAACTAGGGCTTGCATTGTTTCTAGCATCTAGAACTAATTCTACAAATAATTCAAGTCAATCACAAATAGGGAAAGAATTTGCGGATACAGTTACTCTTGCACCTGGGCATGATCCGAATGTTGAATACCAAGATAAATCCAAAGCTGTCAATGGTGTAAGAGGTCAAGGCTGTTGTGCTGGATCCCTTGATGTGTTTAGTCTAGCAACAACAGGTACAAAAGCGACTATCGTACTTGAATGGGAGGGAAAAAAAATTATTAACGGCGAAGGAATTGATTTTATAGTTTTTGAAAATCCTTTTCAGAATGGAACTAACGTCAATTCCATCTTTATGGAACCCTCCATTGTAGAAGTTAGCATTGATGGAACGAATTATTGTGGGTTTGATCCAAAATATGAAAACTCTGACCAAAACACTTATTCTAAAAATCCGATTCATTGGACTAGATTTGCAGGCATTAATCCTGTTAAGTATAACATAGATACAAATCCTCTTAAAGAAAATGATTTGTTTAATCTAAGCAAATCAGGCGGAGATGGATTTGATCTTTCCCTACTTTCAAATGATAATAGTTTTAATATTGGTTGTACAAATGCTCTGAAAAACTCCATTCAAAATAATGGGTTTATCTATTTAAGAATCACCTCTGCGACTGCTAGAATAAACTCAAATACTGGAAATAATTTTTTGCAAGACAATGGCTCACTAGATGGTAAATCAACTGATATAGATGGTGTTGCAGGAAGATATATAATCAATCGATGAAAATAATTCTTTTTCTCATGCTGAGTTTCTCAATTAACGCAGAGTCTATCCTTTTGGAAGATAAAAAGACTAATTTTGATATTGGAAACAATCTCTATTATCAATTTGAAGGGGATAGACCTAGTTCAATTGAAGATATAAGTGAGGAAAAAAGAAATAAACAATTTAAGAAAAATTTTTCAAAAACTCTAGAAGCTGGTTATTCAAAAAATCCAGTTTGGATTCATTTTAAAGTCAAAGACCTAAGTAACTATCAAGATGATTGGATCTTAGAGATTGGATATTCTCAACTCGATGAAATTGTGTTCTATTATTATGATAATGAATGGAAAAAAATAGTAACTGGTGATAAGTTCCCTTTTAGCAATAGAAATTTTCGCCATAGATTTTTTTTACTCCCACTTAAATTGAATAAAGGCAAAGAACATTCCTTCTATATAAAAGTGAGCACAACTACATCAATCATTGTTCCGCTCAAGATTTATACATTAGAAGAATCTAAGATTCAAGAAAATAGAAGTGATCTATGGAATATATTTTTGTTAGTTTATTCAAGCTTAATCATCTTTATTGCTATATATAAATCTTTTAGAACTTTAAATGCAGAATTTATATTAATAGGGTTAAGTACTTTTAATTTTTTGATGTATCTAATTTCTTTCAATGGATATGGTTATATGTATATATGGAAAAATAGTCCCTATATACAATCAATTGCAATTCCTTTTTTTATCTGTTTATTTGCCATTTCAAGTGGAGAGTTAGTAATTCGATTTCTAAATCTAAAAAAAGAAAATTTTTTCTCTTATACATTGATAAAATTTTTACAAATTATAGTTATGCTAAATATAATTGGAGTTTTATTTGAATCATTTTATACAGTTAGAATTCTAAACATCATTGGTATGCTAAATACAATTATCCATTTTTTAACAAGTTCTTATCTTTGGTCAAAGGGAAAAAAATATCTTAGATTTTTTGTGATAGGAAGTGCGATTTTTACTACACTGATATTTCTAATTATACTTAAATTTTTAGGACTCTTGGACACTGCATTCTTTCCAGTATTTTTTATCCAAGCGGGGTATATGGTTAGCCTTGGTTTTATTTTAGCATCTATTCTTGAAAAGGAAAGAACACTTGTTCTATGAGAAAAAAAGATAAACCCAAATTACAAAAAGGAATATTCTGCGGTGGAGTTTCAGAACAATGGTTGAATGAAATTGGAATCTATAGCCTAGAAGAAATCCAGAAGATTGGAGTAATTGAAGTTTATTTGAAGTTGAAAAAAACCAATCCTAAGGTTACATTGAACATGCTTTGGGGTATGCAAGCGAAACTACTTGGCATCTCCCATCTAGAACTGCCAAATGAAATCAAAGAACAATTAAAGAATAAATTAAAAAATTATTAACTATTGATTTAGTAAAAATTCAGCTAAAACCTTATGACCCTTTCTGTTTAAATGAGCATCATAAGGGAAATAAAGAGACTCGGGATCTTTATTAAAGAATATTTTATTTCCAAAAAAACAATTTAATCCTTCTTTCTTGCAAATCAATTCTATCAGTTCTAGATGTGGATTTTTTTTTGCCAAATCATCCTCAGTACAATCTTTGCAATCCCCTAGAATCCCACCTTTTGCAAAGTATTCTTTCGCAGGAATGTATAAGAATGATATTTCCACATTTCTTTTTTTTGCTTCCTGAACAATTTGTTTTAGATAAATTTCATTATTAAAAAATCTTTCATTCCAAAGTCTAGAACTAAGCTCACTATAAAATTTAAATTGACCATTATACTTTTTATCTATCATCTCGCCAAGAGGTTGCAAAGGTCCATATTGTTTTATTGATTCATCATGAGTGAATATCTTTGACTTTGGTTCTTTACCATCTTTATAGTAAAGTATTGGAGATTCTATAGATAGAATTTTTTTAGCAATCTTCGCAAAAAGTCTATACAAAGTACTTTCTTTTAGAAAATTATAAACACTCTCACCTACAAGATTAGCAAATAATCTTTGCTTTGGTTTTTCAACTTCCCCGTTTTGTTTGAACTCTAAAAAATTAGAAATTTTTTCATTGTCATCTAAATCATTATCAAAAAGTTGAACGATCAATTTTTTGGGCTTGAATTGATCTAAATAAAATGGAATCTGTAATGCATATAGAACTGGTGAAGAACCATGTAAACCAAGATTGCGATACTTTTGTTTCGATTCTTTGTTTAGGACTGTAGTAAAAATCTCATCTTCTTCCACGCCCCAACCTTCAGTGAAAGAATCTCCTACAACTAAAACATCATAAGTTTGATTTAGCTTTTGTCTGAATCCAAACTCATTTGTTTCCACAAGAACGTTATACTCATTGGAAACAACTCTGCCTTTTTTATTAGGGTACATTGAGAAAAGTAATTTTTTATCGAATCCTTTCACGATAACTGATTCTGGATCAAAGAATGAAAGAACGAATTCAAAGAGGATTAAGTTTACAAATATATATATGAATACTTGACCAATTTTTTTTATCATGTTACCAACTTAGTTTAGCTTCTTCAAAGGAATGAAATACTTTAATCTTATCAGATACTTCCACCAGCTGAATGATTAAATCCAAAACAGGATTGTATCCACCAATCACAAACTTACCTTTATTTTCTTCGGACTTTCTTACCCAACTTAGAATCAGTGCTAGTCCAAGACTATTCATAAAGTTTAGTTGTTTTAGGTTGAGTAAAAAATTCTTTTCGTCTTCTGAAACCAAATCTTCCATATCTTCCAAAATTTGATTCACATTCTCATGAGAAATTTTTCCTTTCAGCGAAATAATTGCAACTCTTTCCCCATTGATATTTTCAACTGAGTATTCCAGTTCCAATGAATCATAAGTAAAGACCTGCATAACTTCCTCAATAAGCAACCTTATTGGACTAGTATTATTTCGGAATCCTTTTTTTGAATAGAAATGATCTCAGTCAAAGGAAAACTTATTTTATGTTCCCCTTTCCATATAGGTAAAATCTCGCCTCTGCCTTGTGAAATTTCACCTGAATAGTCTAAGTATATTTTTCTATGGGACTCTTTTTCTTTTATCTGAACGATCTCACCACTCAAGAATTTATCCCTATCTACTAGATTCAATTCATAAGTAGTTAAACGATCTGATTCAGTTTCAAAAAAAATGTCTATATGGTCTTCGTTACGATTTATGCAATGCAACGAAAGGGTTACTTTCAAATAAGATTTTCTACCCTTAGTGCAACTGTTGGACTAATGATAATATGTTTTAGTTCATCAATAGATTTGATTGCATCTCTAAGCTTAGACTCATTACATGGATGGGTTAGAATAATAACCTCAACCTGATCTGAGTCAGACTCATTTTGGTGCATTGTTGAAATAGAAATTTTATTATTACCTAGAATTCTAGAAATCTCAGCTAGAACTCCCGGTTCATCCTTAGTATTAAATCTAAGATAGAATTTTTCATCTCTATTCGTCTCTTTTAAAACTTTTCTTTTTGGAAATAAATTATTCTCAAAAAAATTCTTTTCATTAGGTTTATCGAATATTCTAGAAGCGTAATATACTATATCAGAGACGACTGCACTAGCAGTTGGTAAACTTCCCGCACCTCTTCCAGAAAACATTAAGGAACCCGAAAAATTTGTTTCAACATAGATTGCATTCATCTCATTTTTAATATTAGCAATTGGATGAGAAAGTGGAATCATAGTAGGTGCAACTCTTGCAGTAATTTGATTATTATCATTTTTACAAACTCCTAAGAGTTTAATTCTATAGCCTAGTTGCTTTGCAGTTTGAATCTCTGACTTTGTAATTTTAGTAATTCCTTCTACGGAAACATCCACAGTTTCTATTTTGGAATCAAATGCTAGGCTTGCGAGTAACGTTAACTTATGTGCAGCATCAATTCCTTCCACATCAAAAGTTGGATCTTTTTCAGCAAAACCTAATTTCTGAGCAGTTTCTAATGCTTGTTCATACTCCATATTTTCTTCTTCCATTTTGGTCAAAATGAAATTAGTAGTTCCATTTAATATACCATAAACACCTAAAAAATCATTGGAGATAAGACCAGTCTTGATAGATCGAATGATTGGAATTGTTCCCGCTACTGAGGCTTCATATCCAATTTCAACTTGATTTTTTTTTGCTAAGGAAAAAAGCTCATCGCCCTTTTCAGCAAGAAGTGCCTTGTTAGCTGTGACTACAGTTTTATGATTTTCTATTGCAGACTTTACAATCTCATAAGCAATCTTTGTCCCACCCACTAATTCAACTACTAGATCGATTTCTGGATTCTCTGTTACTTGTTTATAGTCCTGAGTAAATTGAACTTCAGGATACTTAGACTTTAAAGACTCATCTTTATCACAGATCATTTTCAAATGAAGTGTAATTCCTGATCTTGTTTCTATTTGAGAGAATTTAGTAGTTAGAATTTCCACTACACCTCTTCCCACTGTTCCTGCACCAACGATTCCAACAGAAAATTTTTTCATACTTATCCTAGGTTTAATTCTGCTGATGGTTCAAAGTTGGAGTTAACACTTTGCACATCATCATGTGCTTCGAGTATATCCAAAAGTTTCATCACAGTATCAGCAATTTCTTGGTCTTTGACTTCAGCCTTCACAAGAGGTATATATTTTATTTCAGACTCAATGAGTTGTAGTCCTTTTCCTGTGAGTGCATTTAAAACTGGTTCATAGTCCTCAGGTGCAGTGGTCACAGTATAGATATCATCTTCTTGGCTCACATCCTCAGCTCCAGCACCTGCAGCTAATTCGATTAGATCATCCTCTTTGATTAGATCTGATTTCAAAAGTAAGATTCCTTTCTTTTCAAAAAGCCTACTCACACTATTTGGGTTTCCGAGTGATCCACCTGCTTTTGCAAGAATGCTTTTTATTTCAGGAGTTGTTCTAGATTTTTTATCTGTTAGAACTTCTATCATCACAGCAACTCCACCAGGAGCATAACATTCAAAGAGACATTCTTCATAAATGACTCCTTCCAATTCCCCCGCACCTTTCTTGATTGCCCTATCAATATTATCCTTAGGCATATTCACAGATTTTGCTTTAAGAACAGCAAGCCTAAGCCTTGGATTAGCATTGATGTCTGAACCACCCATCCTTGCTGCTACCATGATTTCTTTACCAACTCTGGTGAAAATTGCCCCTCTCTTAGCGTCAATAGCACCTTTCTTTCTACGAATTGTTGCCCACTTCGAATGACCCGACATAACTAAATCCTACCTATATTTGGTGAAACTAAATGCATAAAAAAATTTTTATCTTTTTTTTAAAAGCAATAAAACCTATTAACTTTCTTTCGTAAAAATTTCTAAAGAATAATTATATCTTAAGCGTTCTTTCTTCGTAAAAAGTTTATATAATCAATCTTTGTGATGAGTCCAAGAAATCTTCCCTTATCTACAACGATTGCAACCTTTCCCGAATCAAATACTTGCAATAGCTCTCTTTCAGGAGTTGCTGGACTAAGCATGGTTAAGGAATAAGTCATAAATTCTTTTACTTGTTTTTGAAAATTCAATTTATCCTTGGAAGTATGTAAAAGTATATCATATTCATCTAATATACCAACAATATTTTCTCCGTCTTCTAAAACGGGAAGTTGTGAAATATCATATAATTTCATTCTGGAAAACGCAGTTAAAAGTGTATCGTCTGGTTTTAAAAAAACTGTTTCTCCTTTTATATGTCTTCTGCTAATCAAATCTCTCAAATCTCCGAAGCTGTCTCGTTTCAAAAAGCCTTGGTCAATCATCCAATAATCATTATAGACCTTAGATAGATATTTATTGCCACTATCACAAATAAAAGTTACTACTCTTTTTTTTGTCTTTGATTCTCTACAATACTTCAATGCAGCAGCGACTAACGTTCCTGAAGAAGAACCACCTAGGATTCCTTCCTTACTCAAAAGTTCTCTTGCAGTGGAAAGACTTTCTTCATCTGTGATTGTATATGCCTTTTTTGTGAAAGAAAAATCAGCAATAGGAGGAATGAAGTCTTCTCCAATACCTTCTACGACCCATGAACCAGCCTCACCTATTGTTTTATGATTAATATAGTCTGCAAGTATAGAACCTTTGGGATCAGCAAGAATCATTTCCATATCAGGTTTCATTTTTGAAAAATATCTACTAAGTCCAGTAATGGTTCCTGAAGAACCTACTCCACAAACCAATGCATCAATGTCGCCATTCATCTGTTGGAAAATTTCTGGTCCTGTGGTGGTTTCGTGAGCCAGTGGATTTGCGGGGTTATTGAATTGATTGATATAAAATGAGTTTGGAGTTTCTTTATGAATTTTCTCTGCTAAGTCTTGATAGTATTCTGGGTGCCCTTTTCCAACATCAGATCTAGTCATAATAATCTTAGCTCCCATTGCTCTAAGATGGATGACCTTCTCTTGACTCATCTTATCGGGAATCACCAAGATTAATTTATAACCTTTGAGACTTGCTACAAGTGCAATTCCAAGACCAGTGTTTCCCGCTGTTGCTTCAATTAGGGTTGAATCTTTATTGATGTAGCCTTTTTTTTCAGCATCAGTAATCATAGAAAGCCCAATTCTATCTTTGATAGAACCACCAGGATTTTGATTTTCTAGTTTTAGATATAGTTCTGAAATACCCGTATCAATTTTACTCAACTTAACGATAGGTGTGTTTCCAATTAACTCAATGATAGAACCCATTTATCCCCTCTTCTTTTCAAAGATAATTTGGGACTATCCTAAATCAACTCTGTAAATGGTTGGAAATTAAAACTGAATGTTTTTTAGTCCCGCTTCAGCAAAAACTCCATTCTGAAACTTACGAACCTTTTTCAAAACAAGCCTAGCTTCTTTTTCATCGTAATAATAACCTAGATAAAGTTTTCCAGTTGAGGTTCTAAAAATCCTACCTTGGAATTCTTGTTTTTCTTTCAAGAGTGAAGCAGCTAGTTTCATTGCATCTTCTTTAGAAAAGTTCCCTAATTGGATAATATAGTTAATTTGGTTAGATTTTGGTGGATACTGAAACTCTTTGGGAAGGCTAGCATGAGAAGGTTTGATAGGCTTCTCTTTTGAATTAGCACTAGACTCTTCAAAATCCCCTTCTTTGTTTTCAGTTTCAGAAACCTGTTTTTCTTTTGCCTCTGTAGGTGCTGCGTTGGAAAAAGACTTTACCTCATTCATCTCAAAGCTTGCTTCTTTTCTTTCCAATTTCTGTCCTACAAAAAGTCCAGAAGTGAAGAATAAAACCCCACCTAAGAATAAATGAAAAAGTGGAATCTCTCGATTTTGAGTGGAAAGGAATTCTTTGATTGCAGAGCTTTTCTCTGGTCTTGGTCTTGAGTAGGGAATTGGCTCTTGTCTTTCCAATCTTTGCTTATGTTTTATCTTCTTTGCGTAATCTATGTTTTGCATTCTCTGACCACTGATATAAATTTTTTATAAGACTAATATTAGTATCGACAAACTATGGTAATTACTCTTAAAAAATTCAGAAATGCATCTAAGCCCTTTGTTTGAGGTCTTAAATAGCCGATAAAATGGAGTATAGAATATGTTTTCCTTTATTGTTGTTGGGCTTATTGTTGCAGCGATTGCAATTTCAGGTTGGTGGATGTTTTTTTATGAATCCAAAAGCCTTGTCACTCAAAAAGCTCTTGCACTTGCCTCCATGGGAAAATATTTAGATGCAAAAGCTGTTGTTAGAGACCAGCTAGACCTCTCCCCTGATGATACAGCCCTACTCTTTACCATGTCTAGAATTTATGGAATGGAAGGGGATTTTACCAACGAGGCAATATTTTTAGAAAAAATCATTTCGAATGATAAATATTCAAAAGAAATTACTCAAATTCAAATCGTAAACAGACTTGCAAATCTTTACTATCAAAAAGATCAATTCGAAGAGTCTTTCTTTTATTACCTAGACCTACTAGATATTGATCCCAAAAATAATGAAGCATTAATAAGACTTGGGTTTATGTGTATTGGTCAACGAGAGTTTGATCTTGCAGAAAAATTCTTCAAACAAGTCAATGAAGACCAAGTCAAGTTTGGTGCTTATTTTGTTGGTAGAGGTGTGGTTGCCTCTATTTTAGAAAGAGGAACAGAGTTAGAATTTTTTCAAAAAGCTATTAACCTAGACCCAAGATCAGTGGTTGCAAAATTCCTATATGCTCTTTGTCTATTTAGAAGCAGGAAGTATAAAGAAGCATTAGACAATGCAAATGATCTTGTGGACTTAATGCATGACGATCTATTAAAATATACACTATTCCAGTTTATCATGGTTCAATATCTATCTTTAAGTGATTATTCTTCTGCAATGATGAATGCTAGACTCTGCGTTGAAATAGCTAGAAGAAATGAATGGAAAAATGAAAACTCAGAATCGAATCTTTATTATGCAACCTGTTGTATTGCACGTGGAAGCATTGAGGAAGCAAGTGAATCCTTAATTGAGGCCGAGTATGAAAAACCTCACGATCCAGAAATTATTAATCTAGCTAATTACAAGTTTGATCTAGAAGAAGGCACAGCAACTCCGGGTAACGTTTCTTCTAGAGGTTTCAGCTTTAAGTCTTTTCTTAGTGATATTCCAGAAAGACTATTCCCTAGTGAAAGAGTCTATGATCTATCAGGGCTTAAGATGAGTCAACATATCAATGTAAGAGGAATCGTAAATCCAGAGGGAATTAAAACCATACAAAAATTAAGTATGCTCCAACCTGATAGACTAGCTAAGTTTATTTCTCAGAAAGGAAGTACTTTCAAGAATACTTGTCAAAGAATCATGTTAGAAATGAATTATAAGGCGAAGAGAGAGATTGCAGGAATTGAATCAGAGGGTGTTAATTATGTTGGCACAAGTAAACAAGATGAAACCTCAAGTGCAGTCTTTCGATTTAGGAGATGGAGAAATAGCATGGTTTCTGATGTATTCCTAAATGATTTCTTAAATTCAGTCTCTGAAAACAATGCTCACAAAGGTTTTTTAATTGGAGACTGTGAACTCACAACTGGTGCTCAAAAGATGTTAAAGCTTTATGAAAGTAAACTTGTCATCATTAGGCACAAAGAACTAGAAAGTTTACTCGAAAAAGTATTCAAATGAAACTTTTTCCTATTTTACTATTTTTTTGCTTTTCTATTTTTTCAAATGATATTCTAAAAAAAAACTCTCCAGAAGTAGTAACAGTCAAACTAGGAAAGGTGTTTAAAACCGATTCATTTGATTCAAAAAACTCTGAAAAAGAAATTATTTCCTTACTGCAAGTCTTAGTAGATGGAACAATTCAAAAAAATTTGAACAGATTGAAATATATTGTTCATCCTCAAAAAGGAATCTATCTTGATTTAAAAGGAGAATGGAGTTATAAAAATCTTTTACAAGAACTTTCCAAAGAAGATTCGTACTTTGAAATCTATTTCTTCAATAAAGAAAAGCTTCAAAAGCAAAAAGAGTCCTTGGAAGTAGAAACAGTGAGAGAATTGCTTTTAAAAACCAAGGGAATCACAGCAGATCTATTTTTTGAAAAAGATTCTAGCTGTGAAGTGAAATTAAAATTTAACGAAAACAAGAACAGGGAATTTGATTTGAACAATCCCTATTTCATTAAGATTGATGGGAAATGGTATCTATATAGACTATTTTAAAGCTGAATCAACTGAGTCATAGATGACTACAAAATCAGTCAGACCCACAATATCCATTACCTTTCGGAAATGAGAATTGAGTCCCGAAAATTCGATTTTCCCGTGACTTTCTGAGGCTTTTGTGATTAGGCTGATCAGAGTAGCAATTCCAGCTGAATTAATATAGGCTGTTTTTGAGAAATCAATCAAAACCCTTGCTTTTTTCTCAGCGGGAATTGAGTTGTATGAATTAACAATCTCTTCATCTGCTTCTGAGGTAATTTCTCCCGAAATGTAGATAACTGGGAATTGTCCCCCTCTAGCATAATCTACATGAATCTTAAACTCTTCGACCATGTGCATAGGATTTAAGGAACCAATCGTTAGTCAAGGAATAATTCAAAATTCTTCTTCCACATTATTATTTCACAAAACCTTTATTCTTAAATATTTGAACTACTTTTTCATTACCAATATCGATTGCTAAGTGAATTGAGTTATCTCCATAGACTGTTGCAATCTTTGGGTCAGCTTTGGACTCTAGAAGTGCTAGAACGATCTCGGGAAAACCTTCTCTCACAGCTTTATAAAGCGCTGTTTCCCCATTTTCATCTTGTAAGTTAGGATTTGCTTTATTTTTAAGCAGTGCCTGAACAACATTTAATCTGCCTTTTTCTGAGGCAGTCATGAGTGCAGTGGATTCATCTCGTTTAGGAACTCTGACTTCATTGACATTGACTTTTTGTGTAAGGATAAATTCTACAATATTCAGTCTTCCCCTATTACTTGCAATATATAGGGGCGAGCTTCCTATTTTACTTTTGATGCCTAACTCTCCCCCATTCTCTAAAAGCAACTGTAAAATATCCAGATGACCTGATGCACTTGCACAAAATACTGAGGTCTCTCCTTTAGAATTTCTAAGATTAGGATTTGCACCTTTTGAAAGTAAAAACTCAACGATTGCTTTATGTCCTGAAGCTGAGGCAGTCATGAGTGGAGTCCAATTATCTTTTCCTCTCACATCCACAGTTTTTACTCTTTGCAAGTCCTCTTGTAAATCTGCAAACCTACCTTCGTCAGCATACTCAACAATTTTTTCTTGTAGAGTTGAACAATGAATCATAATTAGGAACAATAAATGAGTAAATTTCATAAACTCAATATTTGAAATTTAGTTATTTTATGAAACTGTTTTATTGAGTATTCTGATATTTTATATGATTTATAGAACTTTATGAACTAAATTATTCTTTGTTTTTTTCTTTACTTCATACATTAGATCATCTACTGACTTGATGATGGAATCAATACTTTCAGCATAGGAAATAAAACTAATTGCACCAATACTAAAAGTAACTTGCCAATGATTCTTTATCATTGCTTGTAGAAGTCTATTGTTCAACTCTAAAAGTATTTCTCTTCCTTCTTCTCCATTAGCTTTCTGAAGAATGACTGAAAATTCATCCCCACCAAGTCGTGCAAAGATACTATCTTCACTTAAAAACTCTTTAGCAGTTTTTGTAAGTGTAATTAATAGATCATCTCCTGCCTTATGTCCAAGTGTATCATTTATGTTTTTAAAGTTATCACAATCTATGTATGCAACTGTAAAACAATAACCTTTATCATGTTTTTGAAGACTCAACTGTTCTAGGAGTCGATTAGTAAAGTACATTCTATTCTTAGCCCCAGTTAGATAGTCAGTGCTTAAAAGATGGTTTTGATAATCAATTTCTGTAAGTAGTTCTTCGTTTAATTTTTGAATCTCTAGTTCAGTCATTTTTCTCTTAACCATTTCTTTGTTGATTACCCAAAACACATAACCAAGGAAGAAAGCTACAAAGAAGATAATCGTTGTAATCAATATTTGATTGAATCGATTCTGATGAATCATCTTTTCATGACGAATTTCTAAGAGTTTACTTTCTTCTTTTATTAAATCGTTTACGATTGCTCTAATCTTAGCAATACTTTCAATTCCTTCTAAACTGATTTGCTTCTCAGTGCTAGAAATTAATTCTCTCTTCTTTTTATCATTTATAATATTTTTAATCCAATCCAGTTTTCGATTTACTTGCTCTTTCAAATCCTTAACTCTGTTTATTTGAATTTCATTGTCTGAAACTAAAGATTCTAATTCGTTAAATTTTGTTTTGAGAAGTTTTTCACTATTCATGAAACTCTCTAGTGATTTTAGATCAGTGGTAAGCAAATAACTTCTCATTCCGTTTTCGGAATCATTGACCTCATCATAAATTTCTTCTACCTTTTCAATTACCTCATGAGTATGAAATACCCATTTAGTTGCTTTCATTAGTTTTTCTGATTGAAAATAGTTGAAAATTCTAGTACAAATCAGAATGATGATTCCAAGAATGAATGCAAGCTTGATTAGCTTCTCTCTTCCATAATATTTCATCACTAACTTCAATCTTTTGTAAGATACAAACTAAATCAATTGATTTTAATTCTCATCATACACTATTGTATTAAAAAACTGTTTACAAAAATCTTACTCATCTGAGTTTTGAGTCATGTCCACTTTTGTTGAAGAGGAAAAAAAAGCCGAACTAAGAGATGACACTATCTACTCTCATAAGGTGATTTTATTTAATGACAATCATAATAATTTTGATCACGTAGAAAGATGTTTAATAGAGATTTGTTATAAGTCAGAAAAAGAAGCAAAAAAAATTGCTATGGAAGCTCATACCAAAGGCAGATCAATCTGTTATGATGGAAGCTTAGAGGTTTGTGAAACAGTGAGCGAAAGAATGTCAGCTCAGGACCTCACCGTCTCTGTAGAGTAACATTGTGTCAACGGCTTCTCCTTTTCTGATTTTAACTTCTTCTTTTTGAAAAACATATTCTCTCATATCTTTAACCACCCAGACCCAGATTCCAACGAATAATGAAATCGCAAGCCATGAGCCAAATTTAGAACCGGGAAGCAAAAAGAAATCTACTACACCATGTTGGAATACAGCAAGCATAAATGCATAAGCCACTAACTTTATCTTATCAACAACAGATTCATATCGATTTGATTTGAGTAAAAAAAGAGAGAAGCATAGATTGATGAGTAGATGAATATTAGAAGAAACTATAGCTCTACCTATAAACATTTCAAAAACCGATCTAGTTTCCTTATGAATATATACATAATTTTCGACGAAAGAAAAACCTAGGGCTACAAACCCACCTACTAAAACAATCTTCTTGTCAAAAATTTTTTCTTTACTAGAATAACAAAACCAAAAGCCTAAGATGAATATAAGCAGGGTCTTGAAAGTCTCTTCCATCATTCCCGCTTGCAAAAAAGCAATATGAACAGTTTGGGTAAGCATACTTACTTTTCTAGGTCTAAAATCTATTTCAGGCCAAATGATTGGGTGTAAGGAAAGAATAATTCTAGTAGAAATGAATCCAGCAATGAGTGCAAGAAATACAACTAGAAATTTTTTATTCGACCTATCGGGATGAAGTTTGTATAAAAAAAATCCCCAAGGCAAGATAGATAAAAATGATAAAGAAAGATGAAATGGATCCAACTCAAAAATAGACTTCAGAAAATCTGCAATGATTTTTTCCATTAAAATTCTTCCTCCATATACCTACCGTCAAACATCATAACCATTTCTTTTTGAAGTTGGGTTGGCATCGCATCAGGGTCTATCGGACCATTCCAAAAAAGTTCAGTCACTCTCACATCTCCTTTTACTCCAGGAGGTGGCATGACAGGGCTCATGCTCTGCACTAGCTCTAAGGTCAACTGATCTTGGTCGGGATAGTTAGAGGCTTCCACTAGATATACATCTATGATTTCTCCATCTTGAGTGATTGTGTATGCAACAACACAAGAATATGGATGTGGAGCTCTTCTCCAATAATCCATAAATAGTTCAGGTCCTCTCATCCTTGCTGAGATATAATTTGAATAGGTCTTAGGTAATTTCTTACCCTTGATTTTTTTTACGTAACCCTTAACTTTACCTTCATCTTTAGGCTCTTCATCAGGAATCTTCATTCCATCATTTTCAGTTGGGGTCTCAGTTCCCGATACTACACCACCATTTAAGTCTTTTACTTCATCAGGAATTTCAGGATCGATGAAATAAAACTCCATTTTTTCGGGTTGAAAATGGGATTTAGACATATCGTTCTTTTTTGCACCTGACTGTCTTTGCAAACTCACAGGAACAATCATAACTATAGAAAGTAGAATTAAGTGGAGCAAAACACTAAATGCTAGATTAAACCTAAATCCAGCACTTAAGCCTCTTTCTTCCATCTTTTCAGTATCTTTTTTCAAATAGGATCGTAGAACGATATTAGAGAATAGATAAACCAAAACCAACATACTTGATAAAAAGATAGGAATGAATAGAATATCAGAATACTTGATGAATTCTTTGTCGGGGATTCCCGGTTTTAGTCCAATGGATTGTAGAAATTTAATTCCAAATACATAGTCTATATTAAAAAAGATTGCAGTGGTAGCAAATAGCAATAGCAAAAGATAAATGAACATGAGGGAAAAACCCTGCCAGTATCTCTGAAGATACACTACTCCCCACCCTGGAAGGATTGCTTCTCTAAATTTTGCAAATTTAGACTTTTGCTGAAAGTATTTACTTTCTAAATCTTTAGAAGGTAACGTTAGTCGATGGTGTATATTGAGACTGAGATAAAGTCTCCTAAACACAGCAAGTGAATTTCGTCTCCCAACAATCCTTGCTGAAGAGTGAATTACTAAAAACCAAAGATATAAAGGTGTTTCCCCTTTAAAATAGGAATTGAAGAAGATTTGTATCGAAGCTTCATTGAAACCAATATCTTTAAAAAATATCGGCAAGTATAGAACTGCAAATATGGAATAGGAAAGTATCGCCCATAACAAAGAAATTACTATTTTAAAGATGATTACAAGAAAGCTATCTTCTCTTCCCGAATAATTATTTTTAGGGCTACCCAAGAATCCAAAGCGTCTATAATTGCTTGCAGCTTCTATGATGAGTACAATAAACCCAACAAACGCCCAAAAGAAAGGAAGTAAAAAGCTAAACAAAGAACTTCCTTCATTCTGAAAACCAGTAGTGTTCATTTTGGTTGTACAGAACATAGAACTTTCATTATACATACATATTAGGTCAGCCGGATAACAGATTGCATATATCCCCAATTGGAAAATTAGAGAATGGAAGGCAATGCTCCTGAGTTTATGATTTGTTCTGTAGAGAAATAGAATTCCGATCGGAAGAAAAATAGAGAGCCCAAAAAAGGGACTAGACCAACACAAAAATCCTAAGGCACTCGTCACAAGTTTTGAGTGACGGTTTTCTACAGGCATGGTCTCAATAGAATTTGTAATCATACTTAACTATTAGACAGATTCACTCTTTATTACAAGCCAAAAAAACTCCTCTTTTTTGACATTAGACTGAAAAGAGATCGGGGCTAGACTCAAGTTCCAAGAGTTTTTTCTTTGCCGAGATTCCGCCCGCATATCCCACTAAACTTCCATCCGATCCAATCACTCTATGACATGGAACAATGATGGAAATTGGGTTTGCCCCGTTTGCATTAGCCGCTGCTCTGATGAGTTTTTCGCTTCCTAGATTTTTAGCAAGTTGGTTGTAGGAAATTGTTTTGCCAAACTCCAGCTTTTGCAATTCCTTCCAAACAGTATTTTGAAACTCAGTGCCTGTAAATTTTAAGGGAATTGAAAATTCTGTTCTTTGTTTAGATAGATATTCTTCCATTTGCTGAATGGCTAAATTAATTACAGCAGACTCCCCTTCTACCCAAACTGAGTTTAAATAGTTTTGAATTCTAGAGTCGATAGATACTCTCGCCTTGCGATACTTCCAGTCCAATAAAACCAGACTATCCTGATAAGAGCCTAGGATGATTTCTCCAAGTCTAAACTTATAGTGTTTTCTAAAAATTTGATCTTCCACTTTTTAAGTTATACTCACTTCACCCATTGCCATTCGATTACACTTAAGAAGTATCTCTTGAAGTTCGTGACCACTTGTCTTCAGTGGATCGATTTCTTTCACAAGTTTTGTTCTAAGTTCTAACAATTTTTCTTTGTCATATTTAGTGGACTCTTTTACTAGGTCTAATTTCATCAATTCTTCTTGTTGGTTTTGTTTAGGATTAAACCATCCATTCAATTCAGAGCATTGGTTGCAAATCCCTTTTTTATTTACTAGCACACATCTATCATCAAAAATTTGGATCATTGTTTTTCTTGCTACCACAAGTAAATATTTTACAACACCTTCCGATTTTTCTAAAATCGAACAAACATCTTCAATAGAAAATCCATATACATCTTTGAGCATGAGTGCAATCTGATTTTCTATTGGCAGATTTTTAGAAATGCATGTAAAACAAGTATCAATATGTTCTTTGATTTCATATTCAGCATATTCTGAATTTTCTCTAACATTCATGATACTATCATAAACCGACTTATTAGAGAGCACAATATTCTTTGCTTTTTCAGAAACATCACTAGTCCATCTTTTTTGTTTGGAAAGTTTATTATAGGCTAGGTTTGTAGCAATTTGAAATATCCAAGTTTTGAGCGAGGATTCCATTCTAAATGTTTTTAGTTTATCAAAACCTCTGATGAAAGTATCATGTAAGATATCTTCTGCATCATTACGATTTGCTAATATTCTATATAGATAGGATTTCAACTGGTTTTGAAACTCAGAAAAAAGTTCATGGAAAGCGTGAATGTCTCCATTCACAGCTTTTTTTAAATAGTCTTCATTTGAATCAATCATTTGCTTGCACCATAGACTAAAATGGTTCCACCATTTTCTTGGACTAGTTTTTCATACCAAAGTTTATCATTCGTGTCTATGATTTTATCAGCCTCTAGAACATTTTGTTTCATAATTCTCTCCTTGTTTAGGTTTCTGACAAACAAGAAGATGGATACGGATGAAAAAATGGAAATTTTTTTAGGTGAACTTATTACTCCTATACCCTAACCCCAAATTTTGTCTTGTAGAGCAATCACACAATCAAATTATAACTATTTCAATTATTCTTACAAAGAAATTGAATTAAAAAAGCTTCCGCAAGAACGTTAGCTGAATGACAACTAACGTTTCGCTTATAGAGTTATTGATTTCTAAATTGTATTAGAATCCACTTAAGGAGTTGTGTTGTTTACCTGATTCGTCATAACATTCGTTGTTGCTGCAAGAACTTGAAAAAGAAGATGCAGTGCTGCATGCTGAGCCCTTTATTTTTGCACAAGTTGCTTTTGCTTTGTCCCTGTCGCTAAAACTATCTCCTTTAACACAAACGATGATTTTTTTTCCGTCGGGTTTTTTCCAATCAGAATCAGACTGGCATTTTGCGAAAAGAGATTGTGCTCCCATTAGTAATGCGAGAGTAAAAAGTAGAATAAATTGTTTCATTATTGACCTCTTTGTTTAATGATTTACTGATGATAATTAATCTTTAAACTTTTGTCAAGATATATTTTTACTAAGTTGGCTAGGTAAGTTATTAATACTTGGTTTTAGAATAATTTCATCTAACTATTTGTAGTCTATTATATTAGAAATTGCTAAAATAACTTGAGTTCTATTTAAGAATAAAACTTATAAATGATTACTAGTGCACTTAATAAAACTAAAAATGGGAAAATAAAATTTTCAGGGTGAAAGCCGGGCTTTCACCTCTCGTTAATTTTTTAAGTTAATAAAAAATTAACGTCGAGTTGGTTGGTGAGCGGGGTCGAAACCACTATCCCTGTCAAGAGCGTTAGTTCGCATGTCTAGGGAGAATACAAGTGTACCTTCTCTCTCTATTTTATACGAATTGTCCTGAAATAGTTCAGGTATCTTAAATTAGTAGTGTATTTCGTTATAGCTTTTGCTTCACCGTTTTCGCTCTGGTAGAGAAAATTGTCTTAAGACGTAAAGACTTTTTTGTGAGTTCGCCAAACAAACAGTTATTACGAAATAAATTATTGAATGGATAATAGTTATTACAAAGCTACAACCACGAAATAGCCCTTGCAACAAGAACAAAGCCCCTCAAGTAGTGCAACTAGAGAAGAGTCACAAAAACAAGAGAAAAATCAAACAAACAGAGCAACCATACAAAAACCAATCCTATATTAACAACAAAGCCCTCTGCGTCCCCGATCGAAGCAATATGCACAAAATTTCTGTAAGAAATTTTGTATCTGCAAGCCTCCCGCTTGATAGCTATCGGCTTTCGATGGTCAAAAAATTTCGGTAATTGAGGTTGTCGAAGTAAGCAATTTATTGACC
>JANRLP010000102.1:0-6072 GCA_033762425.1 Leptospiraceae bacterium | reverse complement strand
ATTCTTCATAAGCATCAGGGGCTTGTAAAACTTTCATAAATCAAAATGATAGATTTTAGAATTTTTGAATTTTTCTCTTTCCTCTTCTTCAATTGAGTTAATTATATTTGTCAATTCAATATCTTCAGGTGAATCACCAATTGCAAGACCTATGAATCTATATTTTACACCATCTACTAAGAGTCTATCATTTTCATCATTTTGTTTTGATTCACTCATTTCTAAAGCCTCTTCTCCATTAGACAGGCTCTTTAAATTCTTGTCAAACAAATTAGATTCAATTGAATCTTGTTTAAGTTTTAGAGGTTTTTTTCGTTTCTCATTGTTCACAAGAAAATTAAATTCGAATATATTTTTTTACCGTGAAGACTCATTTTTGTTTTCCTTTTTTCTTATCATAGTCTTTTATGAATTTAATAAAACTAGATTTAGTTGAGTAAGTAAATATTACACCATCATATTTGACTGCAAAGATAACTTGCTTTCCATCTTTTACAATGGCTGATGTATGCTTCATTAGTTCATGTTCCGAATAGTTTTTCAAAATTTCTCTTTGGTCATTTAAGGTCATTTTCTTCTTTTTCCTTTTTTACTTTGAGTTTTATTGAGAAGATACTTTAATAAAACTACAGCAGCAACTACTCCGCCTGTTACATAGATAATATTTTTAATCTCTTCAAAAGTTTGCATTTCAACTTTATGATCTAGTTCAATTTTCTCTGGCACAATCCAAGACATGATATCTATTCTCCATTTTTTATTTTTTCGTATAATACTTTTGAACTATTGTAAGATTTAATCCATAGTAAAGAGAACACAATTGTTCCGAAAAAAGACAAGCCTGTAACCAGAACAAACAGCATCCATTTTCTATCAGAATCTATTTGAGTTGTAAATAATGCAATAAGCAGAGAGCAACCAATTGAAAAGAATGCAATAGCAAAATTCAAGTAAGTGCTTTTACTAGAACCATTGTAAAGTTCTTCTAATTCACTTTCAGTTATATCATAAAGTTTCAATGTTCTATTCCTTCCTTTAATTAATTTAATATTACTATTTTTAGAAATTTTTGAAACTATATTTTTTGCATTTTTTACACTCATAATTTTTTTTAAAATACATCTTCATCATTCAAAATCATACTTAGCTCTTCATCAGTGATTGCTTGAAAGGCTCCAGACTTGTAATCTTCAACATTCTTTTCTATTTTTGATTCATCTACTTCTGCTAATAATATTTTATTTACTGAATCTGAAATGCAAGTTTTACCAAACAAACAAAAGTCAGGAACATTCTCACGCATTGTTACTAACTCACATTCATTTGGACTAGTATGATTATTTTCTGGATGATTCTTGCAATCATCATGAAGGTTTTCAACAAACTCTTCTGCAGTATCTCTAAATAAAATAACCTTTCCTCTTTTTCTTCCTTTTTTATTTATTACTCGTTTTGTTATAACATCATAATCTGATTTCTCTATGAATTCATTTAAAGAAGTAATCTTTTCACTAGGACTTCTGAAAAGTTTTTTAGTAGCCTTATGCTTTTCTATTTTGCTTTTCATTTTTTTTCCTTACAAAATAAACAAACGTAAAAAGAATCCCACCTATCAAAATGTATTTTACAACTTTTTTATCTATACCAAAGTCTTTAGAGATATTACCAATTGGGTCAGAAAACCAATTCAACAAAGATTCATTCATATCCTTATCTTTCATATCATAAGTAGCATTTGATAAGTTTAAATGAGGATTAGATTGTTGAACTATTTTATTAAATATTTGGATATTAGGGTCAGTAGAATATATCTCTGTTGCATTATGATTCTTATAAAAAGAAGTGTTGTTAGCTACAATAAAGCTAACTCTTTTTTTTTCTGAATTATGAATAAAACCAAAAAACTTTTCAAGCTTAGGGCTTACATTGTATCCAATATTTTGAATATTCGGAATGCGTGAAAAATCGACAACATGTCTTACATAACCACTAACTTTCACTATCCCTAGTTCTGGCATTGATTCTAGCTCTCCTTTGAAATACTTTGTATTTCTTATATACAAACAGGCTTACAAATATGATTGCAAGCCCTGCTATAATTATTTTTTTTTTAAGATAGGCTTACCACCATCTTTTCCTAATGCTCTAGTTCCAACATAGATCGCAAGTTCATTGTAGTGATTTTTTAAATACTCAGATTTGAGCCTAACAAAAGCTCCATTAGTATCTCTATACAACTTATTTGCATTTCCGTAAGGGTCATGAACTATAAACTCATCTTTATTCACATCATAGCCAACAACTAAAATAATGTGACCACCCTTCAAGCCTCCAATCTTTCGTGTTCCAATAATAACTGGACTAGTTTGAATTGCAGTTTTAAGCAAATCAATTGAAAGTGCTGTATCAAAAATCACATTTAGAGTTGGAATTCTTTTTTGAATTGCAGCTAGTTCGACCAACCACCATTCACCAGAAATTCCAAACCAACCTTTAACTTGTTCAGCTATTCCAGGATTACCAAAACCAGCCTGAACATCATCAATGAATTCTAGCTCCTTTTCTTTGGTCTCATAACTTTTATCAAAGTGAGAAAGAAACATAACTGCACTTGTGGGAAAGCATTGCCAGCTTCCTGGAAGCCTTCCACTAAAGTTTGGATTGTCTCTTTGTGTGTTATATTTAATTTGATGGAGAATCATATTTACCTTCTTTTTCGTTTAGGTTTTGAACCCATTTTGTATAAAAGAAATCCAACTATTGCTGCAGTCCCTACAATAAAGACTGTATCATTGTTGGAACCACTTCCACCGGATCCCCCACTTCCACCACCACTTGAACTTCCTCCAGGATTAGAATTTGGTTTTGTAGGAACAGTAGAACCAGGAACAGTGTTGTTTACAGGTGCAGTATTTTGAACTTCTGAAGTTTCGGTTGAAGCAAAATCATAAGTTTTAACTTTACTCCAATTCAATTGCTTATTTGCTTCAGAAAATATTCTGTTGAAATTTTGAATTGCAGGGTCAGTTGAATATATTGCTCCAGTTAATTTTTTAAACGAAGTTCCAGGAGCAACCGTGAAAGAAATTCTACCTTTACTAGCAGAATAAAAAAAACCAGGATAAGACTGTAAAGCTTTAGGAACATTTGCTCTTTGTCCAAAAAAATCAATGGCATGTCTTACATTGCCGTTATATTTAGTATCAAACATTTTTCACCTCTTAAAAGTGCCACGTCGCACTTGAATCTAACCCGAATTTCTTCGGGCTAAATTTTAAATTTTAAAGTCTAATGACTCTATCCCATTTAACGAAAAGAGTTTTTGCAGAAACTGCAAATCCTACAAAACAAACATACTGACCAGGTGTAGTTGGTGCTACTGTAGTCAACTTACCAGCATCAGATGCAGATAAGTAATAGTCAGAACCTGCTGAAAGATCAGCTCCACCAGTTAAGTCAGTCCAATCAATAAGCTCTAACTGCCCTTCAATTTGAATACTACCAGAAACGTTAGGATCGATAGTGTTTTCTCTAACGAATCCTAAAACATTTGCAGTTCCTGCAGCATCAGCTTTGGCAAGAATAACTTGTCCAGAACCATTGATAGTTACAGCTTGTCCTTTGACCAAAGGAACACTTTCTCCATTCACCTTGTCTGTGATATCCATTTCTGTAGCTAAGTCTAGTTGGTCACCTGCCTGTAGCTCCTCTGGTCTTCCATTTGTTAAAACTAATGGTTTCTTTCTCATCTTATTTTCTCCTTAACTGAAAAGTTTTATTGATTCTTTTATATTAAGAATCAGAGTTTTTGCATCTTTAGAAACTCCGATCTCGATTATGAATCCGTTTTTGGGTGCGTTATGCGATAACGTTTTTCCATTCAAAAAAACTGGAAGTCCTGGAGTCCAGTTCCAATTCTGATTAGATGCTTCACCATTGTACCTATATTGCACCGTATCATTAATTGCAGCTGCTGATGTAACTAAACCAATAAGTTTAAACCTATCTTCAATCTTATTTGAATCAGGAATTTTTCCATCAATTCCCACTGGTGAAAACTCTGGAATGCTTTCAGTGATTGTAATAAAACTTGCATTTGGATTAGGATTAAAAACAGGGTTGTTAAAAAAATCAAGTATGTCTATTTTTACATCAGAGTTATCTGAATCATAGAAAAACCATCTTTCAACATCACCAACTCTAAATGCTCTCAATTGAATAACATTAGTTTTTCCGTTATTGTATGTTTTGTTATCTTGCTTAGTCCATCCCATCTTCTTTTCCTTTAAAAGTGCGACGTCGCACTTATAGTATTTTCACCTTTCCAGTAAGTTTTAAATTACCTATATTTTTAATAAGTTCTTGCTTAACTTCAACCTCTTGAATTTTGAAGTTAATTAGCATTCCATTCTTTTCCTTAAAGTAATCTAAAAATCTATTCACATTTCTAAGAATAAAATCCTCATTGTGTATCTCATGCAAATTGAATGTTATTTTTTTAGATGGAACATTTACTGTAGTTTCTTTATCATATATAACTTTAAGAACTTCAAAAAGTTCCTGACTGTTTTCTTTTGTAATGAAATTTCTAAACACATAGCTTGTTTGTTTTAAATTGATATTTTCTATACTTGAGTTAAATTTATTAAACTGTGAATTGTTCACGAAACTTTTTAGCAAAGACTTGATTGCATCTAGTTTCTTATATATCAATATAAAACCAATAAAACCAGTCCCTAAATACTTACCAAAACCGTCTAACGTCTCTTCATCTAACTGCAACACAGCTCCAAATAACTCAATTAAAAATTCCATTATTCCTCTTCTTTTTTAATTTCTGTTCTTACTAATTTCCACTCTAGAAATTCATACTTATACACATTCCAAGTTTGCACTACCTCAGTATAATCCTCAATCAGTCGCAAATAGTGACGAACTGTAGAACCTGATGATGACTCAAATAATCTTCTTCCATCAATTTCCCAGTTTTTTCCTTCAGTAAAAAATTTTTCCCCTTCCCTATATTTAGGTTCAAAATTACCATCCTCATCAGGTTTACCCTCAAGCCATTGATCAAGACTGATTCTATAGTATCTTACTCTATTTCCTAAATAATCCGTTTCATAACCAAATTCTTCTTCAATAATTGAACCATTTGGATATCTTCTTTTATCTACTCTGTTTTCATTCTCCAACTCATACCAAAACTCTCCCCATTGATTTCCTACACTTTGTTGTCCTTCCCAATGATCTTTCTCGCCCGCACCAGGTTTCTCTGCGGGCGTTATGCGAAAGGGTGGTAGTTACCTCCTGAATCAACCCAATACAAAATGGGATTACCATGACCATCATCTCCTTGTAATATTGATATATTATTTCCTTGAAGTGTTTTGATAAATAATGAAGGTTCATGAACATGATCTTCTGCAGCAGCTTCCACATCTGAAGCAGTTAAATATACATCACCTGTTTTTCCATTTACGGAACTAACACTTCCTTCAGGAGGCTCTAATAAAACCCAGTCATCTAAATTGTAAGGTCTTCCATAAAGAATATACGTTAAAAATTTTCTTTCACCAGTTTGTTCATTAAAAGACTTAACTCTACAGATATCACCTCCATTGGCAGGAAGGTTCAACATCTCATCAAAATTACTAACAGCAAATCTTTGACCAGTTGCAAAAGAAGGAATTACTGAAGCTTGAATTTTTCCTTCAATTAATCTAGGATACTTTTCATCATGGTCATGTTCTGAAGGTGGAAATGTTTCTGGCTTATTCAATACTTCTGACCAGTTTTGAAATCTTGAAAGTAATTGTTGCCAATGGTCTATGTTATAATAATTATCACCTAGCAGTCTGTAAGACGCTCCTCCAGGAATCCCTCGAATGATTGCGACAGCTCCTTTTACTGCAGTAGATAGCTCAAGCATTTGCTGTTTAGTATCAACAATAAAAGTTTGTCCAAGTACGATAGACGGCATTTGACTAGGTAATATTTTTCCTGTTTCAGGGTCTAATAATGCCACTGGCTTAAAAGGATTTTGAAATAAATCTACTAAAGGAATTGATA
>JANRLP010000101.1:0-63250 GCA_033762425.1 Leptospiraceae bacterium | reverse complement strand
AGCAAGCTCAACCTCAAAACCTTCTAGTTCCAGAATTCTTTTGATTTGAACTCTAGTTGTAAGTGAATCATCTGCTATTAAAATCTTACCTCTGACTTTATCTTCTTCTTTTTTGATTTGTACTAAAGAAAGATTTTTACTAAGAATTGTTTCTACTAGATCTTTTGGATTCAGGACAACACAAATTTCCCCTGAATCTAGAATGGTAACTCCTGTAACATTTCTCACTCTCTTGAGAATTCCATCAAATGCCTTCACAATAACTTCATTCTTTTCAATTACTAGATCTACAGTGACTGCAATTTTGAGTCCATTAGAACTAATTACTATACTTGGATAGGACTTCGTATTCTTATCAATTTGAGGTTTATTAATTTCAAGATAAGAACTCAATGGAACAATATAAACTGGTTCGTTTTCAATGAGTACCGTATTTCTAGACTCAAGTAAGAATATATCTTTCTCATGAATTGTTCTGCTTAGAATTACATAATCAGTAGGAATCCCAAATTTTTGTCCTTCAACTGAAACAATAAGTATATGAGTAGTGGAAAATTTTGTAGGTAGTCTAAGTCTAAAAGTTGTTCCTTCTCCTAATTTAGAATCAGTTTCAATATCACCTTTAAATTTTTCTACAAAGCTTTTGACTACATCCATCCCAACACCACGACCAGAGAGGCTAGAAACTTCTGATCTTGTTGAAAATCCATGATGAAATAGAATTGAATAGATTCTTTTTGAGTCCATAAGGCTAAGTTCTTCTTTCGTATATAAACCTTTTTCTAAAGCCTTCGATTTAACTCGCTCGATATCTATACCCTTACCATCATCTTTAATTTCGATGACGACACTATCGCTATACGACTTACCAACTAGTTGAACAGTTGCTGAATCTGGTTTTTTCAATTCAATCCTTTCTTCATTAGTCTCAATACCATGATCAATTGCATTTCGAATCAAGTGCATCAGTGGGTCTTTCAACTCTTCCAGAATTTGTTTATCAATTGTTGTATCTCCACCTTCAATTATAAGTTGTACATTCTTACCAGTTTCTCTGCTTAAATCTCTAACTGTTCTATGAAACAAATTGAATACTGTTGATAGAGATAACATTCGAATATTGTAGATGCTTCTTTCTATTTTTAAGGAAGTATGGTTTAGTCTTGCTACATCATGAGATAATGTTTTTTTTAGATCACTTAAATTATTTTCAATCTGTTCATATTTATCAGATTGTTTGTTCACTAATTCAGTTAGTTGTGAAGTCAAAAACCTAGTTTTAGGATTTATATGTTCTTCTTTATTGAATTGATTGATTAACTTTTTAGTTTCATTTACTGTTCTAAGAAGTTCCTGTTGAAGATATTGTATCTCACTAATTTCTTTTACTCTACTGGATATCCTATTTTTAGTTACAATAAGTTCACCCGTCTGAACCATAAGCATATCAAGTTTAGCTGGTTCCACTCTCATAGTATCTATTTTTTTGGAGTCACCTGCTATTGGTTTTTTCTCAGCATCCACTTCTTTAGTTGTATTATGAACAGGAGTATTTACAATTGATTGACGTTTGCTTTCTATAATTTTATCAATCTCATCTTTCTCAGCTTCTGTTTGAGTATCTTCAACAATTGTTTGAGGAGCTGCTTTCTGTGTTTCAGTAACTTGGATTTCTTTATCTTGAAGTTCTAATGAATCTTCTTTGATTACTTCTTTTACTTCTTTCTTGATTACTTCTTTCTTGATTACTTCTTTTACATCTTCTTTAATTATTTCATTTGCTTCGTCTTTCTTTTCATGTACAGCAGTGATTACCGAAGACTTTAATGTTGGCTTAGTATCTTCAACCTTGTTGGATATAAGTCTATCAAGTACTGCAATAACATCAACCTGAGTTCTCTCACCAGTTACCGCCTCATGCACAAGCTTTTTAATTGCATCTAGTCCTTCATAATAAACATCAATGAGATTAGGAGTGATTTCAAATTCTCCTCTACTAGCTTTTCCTAAAACTTCTTCAAAGATATGTGCAATTGATTCAATATCAGAAATGCCAAGCATTCTGCTTGCACCTTTCATACTATGAGCTTCTCTAAAGATTAGATGAATAGTATCATAATCTTTGGGATTTTTTTCTAGCTCTAATAATCCTTTTTCAATGATTTGTAAATGTTCATCACTTTCAATTTGAAAAAGCTCTCTGAGCTCTTGGTCTTCAATCATTTCAACCATGAAAAAGAATTATTCCTTCATGCCTTCGACTAGTTTTTTGAGCTTTTTAGTTGCAACTACTATCTGATCTATTCCCGACTTAGTTTGAGTTGTACCAGTAGCAGTTTCTTGGGATCCACGATTGATTGAATTCATTGCAGAAACGATTTCACTAATGGAAATGGATTGTTGTCTAATATTCACAGAAATTTTTTCAATGCTATCAAAAACAACCCCAACTGAGTTTGTAATTCCTGAAAGTGAATCTAAAACTTTATTTCCAAGTCTTGCACTTGCATCAGCTTGTTTCACACCTTCTTCAGTTACAATTACTGTTGTATCAGTTGCATTTTTTATTTCTGAAACAATTTCTTGAATTTTGAGTGCAGACTTCTTACTTTCATCAGCAAGCTTTCTAATCTCTACAGCAACTACTTCAAAGCCTTTTCCATTTTCTCCCGCTCTGGCTGCTTCCACTGCTGCGTTCAATGCAAGCATATTGGTTTCATTAGCTAGTTCACTCACTAAGGATATGATGCTACTGATCTGACTATTTTTTTCTGATAGCCTTAAAATTTGCTCTGCAATATCAGAAACTTTTTTCTTCAACTCTTGTATTGAATTCATCATTTCAACAACTGATTCATGTCCTTTAGAGGAAAGTTCCTCAGCATTCTTAGCTTTCTCAGTTGCAATTTGTGATTCATCAGCAGAAATTTTAGTCGAGCTAGAAATATTGCTAAGTGTAGTTGTAGTTTCATTCACGGAAGCAGATTGCATACTAGTTGTTCTTTCGTGATTATCTACAACAGAGCTGATTTGGTTAATTGAAGTTGAGATTACATTTACTGATTCCTTAATGGGAACAGATAAACTTCTTGTGAGTAAATAGCTAAGTAGGATCATAATAATAAGAACAATAATTGTGACTATTAGAATCTTTGCTTGGAATTGATTTAGATCATCAACTGCTTCTGCATAATCCATATCTATAATCAAGGCATATTTTGTTCCAAGGAAACTTATTTGAGAGTATCCACTAAACGCTTTTTTTCCATGAATTCCTGATTCAACAACTACAACTCCTGTCTCGCCTGCAAGTGCTTTCTTTACACTTTCAGAATCAACCTTACGCTTTAGTATTAGGGACTCTTTCGGTTTTTCTTCATAGTCAGTTCTCAATAGAAAGTCAGTTCCTACAAGATAAGGAACTTCTTTTTTACTTTCTAATAAATTTCTCTGAATTTTTGCACTGATTTCTTCTAGCTTTAACTGGAAGATTAGTACTCCTTCTAGTTTTCCTTCAATGAAAATTCCCGCTCCAATAAAACAATTTACTTCATTATTGGAAGGCGAATAGGGTTCATAGTCTGATAGAAGTGGTTCTTGACCACCATCGGGAGAGTTAATGATTGCTCTAAACAGTTTTCCTAGATTTGAATCTTTATAAGATCCATCCATTAGACTAGTCATATAATCATCTTCTTTCGCAACTGTATAGATTATATTTCCAGTCTTTGCATCAACTAGGAATGCATCATAGTATCCTCTTTCTTTAATGATATTACTTATATAGGGAGCATAAATTGCATGTGCTTTGCTATATTCAGTATTATCTCCCTCAAGGAAATTTTGTTTAGCACTTTTGGAGTAAGGGTTATTGAATATATATACTTTTCTGTAATTGTCTTTAGTCTTTTCTACACTTCCTAAGATTTGGATTTGTTTTTCAAATCCTTTTTTAATGTCTTTAAATCCTTCAACAGCAGTTATACTTTTACGAAAAGTTTTAATATCTCTGATTTTATTTTCAAAATAATCTTGGATCTCTATTTTTTTTGCATCCCGAATGATTGCAACCTGCCTTTCTGTTGCTCCATAGATCAAATTTTTTCCAACAGTATGAGCAGGAATTGCAATTGAGACTGCAACTACAACTGTGGATATAATTGTAAATAGGATTAGTTTCCAAGAAAAGTCTATTCTATTAAAGATTGTGAACATTAGTTTTTCCTTTGTACTGTGACAAATTCTTCTACAAATAAATTTTCATAATTGAAAATCTTTTCAATATCAAGCATTCCAACCATATTACTATCGTGCATACAGCTTCCTTTTAAAAATTCCTTAGTATTATTTTTTCGATCAATTGGAGTTCCAAGTATCTGATCTTTAGAAAGATAGACTACATCTATTAGTTTATCAACAGCAAACCCTGCAACCATTTCTCCATGTTTGATTACGATAATCTTTTTGTGTTCACTCAGGTCAATTGACTCTGATTGAATCATATACAATAAATCCAAAAGAATTAAAATATCCCCTCGAAGATTCAAACAACCAATGATATGTTTGGGGACACATGGAATCTTTGCAATTCCCTCTCCATTAGAAAATTCTAATATATATTTTAACTCAATTGAGAAATACTCTTCCCCAAGTTTAAAAATAACTACAGAGAGTAGGCTAGAGTATTCTTCAATTGCAGTTTGTTTAGCATAACTGATTCTTCTTTTTACAAGTGTATCCTTGTCTTTCTCACTGATCCCACTAAATAGTTTGTTAATATAACTTTGATTAAAATTCTCATTCTTTTGAATTTGATTTGTAGGACTTTCCAAGAGTTTCTCTAAGTTAAGAACCTCAGTCATACCAAATTCTGTTTGCAAAATGAAGCTTGTGATCGAAGAATCATTTCCTCTATTATCATTTCTGATGGAATTAGAAATTTTTATATCTACAACATTGAATACTTCATTAATATGAATTCCAAACTTATTACCATTAAATTCTATTACTAAAATTCTATCTTGAATTGAATAACGTTTTGTTTTCATTCCCTGTCTCAGGGAGAGATCAATGACTGAAAGAAAAATTCCCCTAAAGTTAAAATACCCAACAATGTAGAATGGACTAGACTCTACAGGTTTCAACTCAGGAAGCCAAATAAGTTCTATAACTGAAGCAGAGGGAATCGCATAAATGGAATTATTAACTTCAAAGACTAAAAAATTCTCTATTAGTTCAGTTTGTTTTAAATCCATATACCTGATTCATCCTTGAGAAATGACTCTAAACTTTTTATTTCAAATCCTTTTTTTTCATATTCATTTCTCAAATTTGAATTTTCTTTTAGGATACTAGTTCCTTTTAGTCTTATAGATTTAGATTCGGACTCTTTTCCTAAAACATTATATAGACTAGCAAGGCTTAAGTAAGCTTCTAGAAATTTTGGCTCTAGCTGAATCGATTTTTGATAACTTTGGATTGATTCTTCATAACGATTCTCTGCTTCTAAAATTTGTCCCACTAGAAAAAAAAGTTCATGATTTGATTGATTTACTTTAAGAATAGATTCACAAACTTCTTTTGCTTCAAAAAATTTTCCTGCATTAGCAAGGAATCTCGCTTTATTGAGTTTTTCTTCGAAATCATCTTTTGGAAAGTGTAAGTTATTTAAGCTTATCTTCTCAGCTTTTTTTTCAGAGGCTAGGATTGCTTTATTTTTGATTTTTTTATATACTAATAGATTATTAAATACAATTGGATCTAGGGTAGAAGGAATATAGTTTCCAACTTCTGAATGTCCAAGCATTAGATAAGAATTCTCTTTAAGTGAGTTTGAAAAATTGTCAAGGATTATCTTTTTTGATTCTTCTGATAAATATATAAATACATTTCTACATACAATTAAATCAAATTCATTTTGATAACTAATTGATAATAAATTTTCGATTCTAAAACTTACTTTTGATCTAATATCTGAAGTAAGCTCAAAGGAACTAACGTTCTTTTTGAAGAATTTTTCTAAATAACTATTTTCAATATTTCGCATTGACCATTCACTATAGATTCCCTTTCTAGCTTTTTCAATTGATTCTTCATTTATATCTGAGCCAATTATTTTTATATTCCAATCATCTAGCTCATGAAATAAATTTTTGATAAGCATTGCTATGGAATAAGGCTCTTCACCAGTAGAGCATCCTGCACTGAAAATTGAGATTGTTTTTGTAAAACTATTTTTCTTAATAATTTCAGGAAGTACTTCTTTTACCAATAGTTGCATTTGACTTGAGTCTCTAAAGAAAAAAGTTTCAGCAATATTGAGTGCTTCAATTACCTCAAACCATTCTTTAGATTTATACACCTGAGAATTTTCTAGTTTAGTAAGATAATTATAATCAGGTTTGTTATTTAGTTGTTTGGACTTAGAAAGAAGGGTTTGCAAAAAAATATCTCTTTTATCTTTAGATATAACTATTCCTAATCTCTTAGTCAAGATTTCAGAAATAGTATTTAAGAAATAAATTCTTGTTTCCATTTATTCTTAGTAATGTTTAGATACTTTGAGTCCAAATGGATCCTCTTCAAAATGTGCAGCGAAATTATCTTTATGAGTTATTAGTCTTAGATCATCTTTTTGAATATCTCTTGGATCTGAGTGACCAAGTACTTTTGTAAGTAACATCATATCTTCATTAAAGCCTTGGATAAAATGATGTACCCTAGTTGCTTTTTCAGGAACATTCAATCCATGCATTCTCCAAGGACTATTCGTGGTGATGCCAGTAGGACAATGATTTGTATGGCATTTGATTGCTTGAATGCAACCTAGTGCTAACATTGCAGCTCTAGCAGTATCAATTGTATCAGCACCATAGGCAAAGGCTAAAGCAGCATGTGCAGGTGTGAAGATTCTACCAGAAGGGGAAAGTACTACAGAGTCTCTAATTTTTTCTTTCTTTAAAAGGGAATCAAGATAATGAAGTGTTTCAATTGCACTGCCATATCCAACATAGTTTAGAAATAAATTTGGACCAGCACCAGTTCCACCATCTGCACCATCAATTTGAATAGCATCTGGTCCTTTGCCTGTGGATTTCATTGCGGCAACTAATAAATCTAATTCATCCATTCTTCCGACACAAAGTTTTATACCAACTGGAAGCTCAGTGATATTTCTAATCTTATCAATAAACTCCATTAGAAGATTAACAGATTCTTTGGGAGTCGCTCCCATGAGTTCCACATGTTGAGGTGGACTATGAATTGTTTTGTAAGGTTTTACTTTTCTAACAGCAGCAATCTCAGGGGTAACTTTATCAGCAGGTAAAACCCCACCTAGTCCTGGTTTTGCACCTTGTGAGATTTTGATTTGGATCATTTTGATATTTGGATTCGAACGAACAAGTTCAATCAATAATGCTTCGTCTAAAGCTCTTGTTTCTTTACCGTTATGCATCACTGCATCTTTACCGACTCCAAATTTACCTGTTCCAATTTGAAAAACAGTATCATTTCCCGCTACACCATGAGGACCAAATCCTCCTTCCCCAGTATTAACATAAGCAATGTCCTTAGCACCAATGCTCAATGCCTCAGCTGCTTTATAGTTCAAAGATCCATAACTCATAGCAGAAATATTGATTGTGCTTTTGATGAGAAAAGGTTTTACATTTTTACGTTTTTCACCAACTAAAACTCCGTAAGTTTTTTGTTCTGCAATTCCAGGAAAATTTCTATGCAATAATCTACTCTGGGTTGTGATTTCTGGATCATAAATATCTAGTTCTGTCCCAAAACTGCTAATAGATTTAACGTTATGTGCTTTCTGATAGATATAATCTCTAACAATTCTTGGAATTGGTCTTCCATCAGTGTTAGTTTCATTAAAGTATTGTAGATACTTATCTCGAATTACATCTTCAAAAATATATCTTAGTCTTCCCAAAGGTCCATAGATTCTAATCAGTGCATGGTCATCTTGGATAAATAAATCTATAATTCCAAACAAGATTAAAAAAATTGATAAGCTCACTATCGCATGGTAAATACCTAAATAATAATAGGCGGGGATAGTTAGAATTAAGGCAAGAAAACTTATTGGTTCAAAAATTCTTTGCAGTGGAGGCTTATAGTGGGGTGGAATGAGTGAACTTTCTTTTCCAGAATTTAGAATTTTATTAAGAAAAACTTTAGAAGAACGAGAGGTAGAATAAGCCATAAAGAGACAGACTACTAATGTATTTTCTCTTAGCAATCAATTTTCATCTGAGTTTTTACACTAGACGAATTTCCCAAAGATACGAAATTGGAATAAAGATTACTAGACAAAGAGGGGCTTATGGCTTTGGCAGCATTATCAAAAGACATTGTCGGAAAAAAGATGGATCGTTTCGACTTTGTTGTAGAAAGAGGCAAGATAAAAGAGTTTTGCATCGCAATCGGAGAAACCAACCCAATCTATTGGGATATTGAGGCTGCAAAAAAAGCAGGTTATACTGATACTCCTGCTCCACCTACATTCCAAACTACAATTCAATTTTGGGGCTATCCCAAAATTTGGGAAGATATGACTTCATTTGGAATTGATATAAAGAGACTATTACATCTAAAAGAGGAATATACTTACTTAAAACCAATCTATCCCGACAACTATTGGGCACAGTCAGAGATCGTGGATGTAAAGACTGGTAAGATGGATATGGTCACTTTTAGAACTACATATCATAATTCAAAAGATGAACCTTGTATCCAAGCAGAAATGGCGATTGTCATTCGCCCCGAATAAGGAGTTACTATGAAAGAAATTCAATTTAATGAAATCAATGAAGGAATGCAAATTCCAGAACTAAAGGTTGGTCCAATCACTCATGCGAATCTAGTCCGTTATGCAGGGGCAAGTGGAGACTTTAATCCAATTCACAATGATAAAGAGTTTGCAATTGCTAACGGTCTAGATGGGACTATCGCACATGGAATGTATGTTATGGCTCAAATCGGAAGAGTGAGTACAAATTGGATAGACCAAAAACAAATCAAGTACTTTGGAGTGAAATTCAAAGCTATGACTAAGCTTGGTACAACCCTAAGTTGTAGAGGTGTTGTAAAAAAGAAGAAAGAAGATAACGGGGAAAAGCTAGTAACCCTAACAGTGGAAGCTGTTGATGAAGCTGGGGAAGTAAAGGCTTCAGGTGATTTAATCATAGTGTGCAAGTAATGAGATACATTATTTTCTATTTTCTATTCATTGTTTGTTTGGTTCCCCAGTCTTCTAAAGGGGAACTACTGGAAGCAGTAAGAGATAGTAACGTTATGCGACTTAAGGAACTTTTAAAGGAAAAGATTAATTTAGAAATTACAGACTCCAATGAACTCACTGCTCTTATGCTAGCTTCTAGGGATAATAATCTTGAATTAGTTCAATTACTTTCGGAAGCGGGAGCAAATTTGAATGCTAAGAATAAAGAAAATGGAAGAACCCCACTGATGCTTGCCGCATCTCACGGTCACACAGAAATCATTAAATACTTAGCTTCTCAAAAGAGAATTCTAATCAATGCAAAAGATAAAGAAGGTAAAACAGCACTCATTCACTCAGTGATTCATGGCAAAAAAGATTCTGTTGCACTACTCATTGAGTATAAAGCTAATGTGAATGCTAGAACCAATACTGATGATAGTGCACTACTATTTTCACAAAAATTAGGTAGAGCAGAGATCTCAGCCTTACTGAAACAAGCTGGAGCTAGAGAATGAATCAAGATAGAGAAAATTTTCAGATTGCATATAAGGCAGCACTCATCTTAGCAATCTTAACTTTTTTGAATATTTTATTCGGGCCAATGGTAAGAGCAACCGATTCAGGACTTGCTTGTCCCGATTGGCCACTGTGTTATGGAAAATTTATACCACCACCTGAATTTAGAATATGGATGGAAGTAGGACATAGATTCTACTCAGGAATCATTAGTATTATACTACTTTTACTAGTGATAAAGGTATTTAGGACAAAAGTTTTAACAGAAAAAATAGGAACTTTAACGATAGTCGCAATCGGTGTTATAGCCATGCAGATTATCTTAGGTATGTTGACTGTTACTAAACTTCTAGACCCAACCACTGTGAATTTACATCTTCTAAATGCAGTTTTGTTTTTATTAACAATCATTACAATTGCTATAGTATGCAAAATTCAGTTAGAGGAAGAGAAATATCCGAACTCAAAATTTAGGTTCACAATAATTTTTCAAAATGGAAATGGACTACTTGTAATTTTGTTTTTACTAATTTACTATCAAATGTTTTTGGGTGGAAGAGTGAGTTCTCATTACGCAGGGCTAATCTGTGGAGGATTTCCTCTCTGTAATGGAGAATGGTTTCCAAAGATGACTGGACTTGTTCGTTATCATATGGAACATAGAATCACTGCATATTTAATTTTTTTCTTATTACTTTGGTACTATATAAAAAGTTTAAAAGTAGAGACAGTTCCAATACTAAAAAAATTTGCTGGAATCAGTTTGCTTGTTTGCGTTGTGCAAATCATATTAGGTATCGTTAATGTACTTTATGGACTACCAGTAATTGTTACAGGATTTCATACTGGGACTGCTGCATTATTACTTGTGAGTGTTTATATCAGTCTATATCTTAGAATGGCAATACTAATTCCAACACTCGAGTTAGAAACAAATCAGGTAACAGCAACTTGATACTAAAGTATATTAGGATCTGGTTAGCATTAACCAAGCCAAGAGTTACTTCCCTAGTACTTGTAACTGCTTTGCCTGGTATCTATTTAGGTTCAGAAGAAGTTCCCAGTTTTAGCTTTCTGTTTTATGTATTGCTTGGAACTTTTTTTATGTCCTCTGCATCTTTTGTTTTCAATCAAATCATTGAACGAGATAAGGATGCAGAGATGGAACGCACCAAGAATAGACCACTTCCTAAGAAAGAAATTTCTGTTTTCTCAGCTGCGTTAGGTGGAATCCTACTCATAATTCTTTCTTTTATAGTTTTTTATTTCTATGTAAACCTACTTGCTTTTTATTGTGCATTATTTGGATTTCTGACTTATGTTTTCTTATACACTATTTTATTAAAACCAAGGACTGATCAAAACATAGTGATTGGTGGGGTTGCTGGTTGTGTAGGACCATTGATAGGTTTTGCAGCAACTACGAATTCTATTCCAATTGCTGCTTGGACACTTTTTACAATGATTTTTCTCTGGACACCAGCACATTTTTGGTCGCTTGCGATTTTCTTAAACAAGGATTATGGAACTGCGAATTTCCCAATGATGCCTGTGCAAAAAGGAATTCCCAAGACTACTAAAGCAATCTTACTCTATTCAATTTTATATAGTGCATCCTGTGTTTTTTTCTATTTCACTACAGATAAGATAGGCTATTTCTATTTAATTCCTACTTCTTTACTTTGTTTATTAATGTTATACTATTCTATTCAATTAGTTAAAACGAACTCAGAGATTGAAGCGAGAAAGTTTTTCTTTTTTAGCATATTCCATTTATTCCTTGTAAATATATTTATACTAGCAGACTATACTATTCACTTGAAGGGATAATGATTTTAGAAGTAAAAAATTTACAAAAGATATACACAACACCGTTTTCTAAGAAGCCACCTATGGAAGCAGTCAAAGATATTAGCTTTCAAATTAAACCCGGTGAGGTTTATGCACTGCTTGGTCCGAATGGGGCGGGAAAATCTACTACGATTAAAATGATTGCAGGTTTAATTCACCCAACCTCAGGAAAAATACTTCTAGGTGGAAAAGAATTAGGTAAAGACGTTAGTGTTTATAAATCTTTGAGCGCAGTTCTAGAAGGAACTAGAAATGTTTATTGGAGAATGAATCCACTAGAAAACTTACACTACTTCGCAAACTTAAGAGGTGTATCTTCTAAAATAGTTTCAGAAAAAGCAGATAAACTATTAACTGAGCTTGAGATTGATGCAAAGAAAAAAAATCAGAGCCAACATTTATCTAGGGGCATGCTTCAGAAACTAGCGTTAGGCGTAGCCTTAATTACAGATCCAAAGATCATTCTACTTGATGAACCAACACTTGGTTTAGATGTTTCTAGTTCTAGAAAGATTAAAGAAAAGATCAAATACTTAACTAAAGAAGAGGGTAGGTCTATTTTACTTACTACACATCAGCTTGATTTAGTTGAGGAGATTGCTGATAGAGTTGGAATTATCAGAGCAGGCAAACTTGTTGTAGAAGGAACACTCACAGAGTTGAAATCCGTTTTTAAAACTTCCATCTATAGAGCAAAGCTTAGAGGAGTATGGAAACCTGATAAAAAAATTATTTCTAAGTTTTCTATTAAAATTCGAAACGAGCAACAAGGACTAACTGAAATTGATTTAGATGCTAAATCAAAAAAAGGTAGTTTTGAGTTTTTGGATTATATAAATAAGTCTTCTTTGGAACTTGTAAGCTTTTCAAAACTTGAAGAAGACCTAGAAGAAATATTTTTAAGGGTATTGGAAACTAAATGAGAAAAGTATATGATTTTTTACTAATATTGAAGGCTGAGATAATTCGCGATTTCATCTTTATGAAACGTTATCCACTTGAGCCAATCTCATTTTTGTTTTTTATGTATTTGATTTTATTAGCAATTCTATTTGGATTCAATCAACTTGCAGGTGGAGTCGCTAGCTTAAATAAAGAAAAAATGATTCTAGGTTATTCACTGATGCAATTCGTGATGGCAACTCAAATGGGTTGGTCGGGTCAAATTCAAAATGAGAGTCAAACTGGAACACTAGAGCAACTTTCGATTTCTGGTCACTCATTGGGTGAAGTGCTTATGGCAAGAGGATTTTCACAATTACCAAGACAAACAATAAGTTTTTATGCATTACTATCGCTATACGTAATGAGTGTTCCTAATTTAAAATTTCAATTATTGAATACAATTCCACTGACTCTTCTATATCTTTTTGTTTTTGCAATTGGAATTTTTGGGCTTTCATTTATTTTTGCGGGACTAACGTTACTTTTCAAAAGAGTAGGATTCTTTTTTCAAATTATCAACTTTGCTTTTCTTGGACTTTTTTGGCAAGATAGATCTTCTCTTCCTGATGGTGGTATATTAGCATTTCTTTATGATCATTTTCCTCTATCAATGGGAATGTTTGGAATGCAGGATATTCTTACTAACAAAGGGATGATGAATATAAGTTTATTCTTAGAGTTTACAATCCATTGTTTAGTATTTTGTGTGCTTGGTTTTATTGCATTTTATCTAATGGAAAAAAAGGCTAGAAAAGAAGGATTACTCTCTCAGTATTAAGTTACTATCCGCCTGCGGATTCGTAGGCATCCTGTCCTTTTTTCCAAACATATAAACTAACTAGTAGTAAGAATAACCCTACTGGAAAAGTGGCATATAGAAAACTTTCATGAAATAGGTTTGAAGTATCTTTTTTTAAGAATAAATGTGCGGGATAATAATTGATAAATGCAATGGGCACTATGAACGTTAGTAGAAATTTCACACCGTTACTATAAATGTTCAAAGGATATAGTAAAAATTCTCTAGAAGAAAAAACGAAAAGATGAATCAAAGATTGATTGTTAACAGCAAAAAAAGCAACAGCACCAATAATGATTCTTATGCTTGCTAAAATCATACTACCACCTAGAATCACTAATACGAATTGAATACTAGTCACTAAATTCCATTGAATATTGATGAGACTATTTGCAGCAACAAAGGTTAGAATCCCAAGAACCAAATGAGCTAGTCCTGTAAGTTCAAAACCATAAGTAATTACTTGTGCTAAAGGAGAAAGTGGTCTTATCAAGAATCTATCATATCCTCCCTCTCTCACAAAATTTGCCATATCTAATAGACCCGAAAAAAAACAACTTACTATTCCATTCGATAGAATTAGAAGGCTATATAAAAAAGCCATCTCGCCCGTGCCCCAGCCACCTATTTTTTTGAATCTATAAATAATGACACCAATAGCTAGAAGTTGAGCAGTATAGTATGCTACCAAAGTAAAAATGAACACAAAAAAACTCGCTCTATATTCCATTCTAGATTTAATTGAAGCAGTTACTAGTTTTAAGTAAATTCCAAGTTCTTTCATCTATCCTCCAGCAATCTCTAGTTTTCTAACACCGGTTCTATAAATGAGAATTGAAAAGATACTAATAGAAATCAATTCAATCAAATAGCGAAAAATCAATTCTTCATAGCTAAAAGGAATTGGTGCTCCAATTAAAACAGCAGTCGGAAAATAATATAGATATGGGAACGGAGTCCAAGCAATCATTG
This sequence comes from Leptospiraceae bacterium, assembly GCA_033762425.1. Taxonomy (GTDB): domain Bacteria; phylum Spirochaetota; class Leptospiria; order Leptospirales; family Leptospiraceae; genus JANRLP01. The sequence goes on along the minus strand of JANRLP010000101.1, from coordinate 48,929 downwards.
CTTGCAAACCTTCAGGGAAAAGGCTTAATGGAATCACTGAACCAGAAAGTAGAGTCAGAAGAGCACTAAACAGTATCATGAAGCTAAAAACTTCAGTAAAGAAAAAAGCTAGTGAGGAGAGTAAAAATCCAAATGCTGTAAAGATTCCAAATGAGAAAATATATACTGGTATAAATTTCAGAAATGTCTCTAAACTAACGTTAGGTGTAATACCAAAGAAAACAATCGAAAAGATGAGTAGGGGAATTGCTCTACCAAAAAGTTGAAACATACTTACACCTATGCTATCTGCCAAATACATAAGCGTTAGGCGATATGGTTTTAACAGATCATATGCAATATCCCCAGATTTAATTTTGGTCGTAAGAAGAGACTCATTTCTTCCCTGTGAAACTTTAATCAATGTGGAAAGAATTGCGTACTGAATTAGAGTTTCCTCAGACCAGTTTCCTAATGCACTTGGATTTTCTCTGGCTACTGTTTTCCAGACTGAAGTAAATATGAAGATATATAGAAATGCATTTGCGAGTCCAACATAGTATTCTAGCTTATAGGCAATTGATCTTTGGAAAGATTTAGAAATAAACTTTAAGTAAGTAAGCATCTTCTAAACTCATTTCCTAAGACAATTAGAGAATATACTATTGAGTTAGAAGTTATAACTAACCTTCTTATCATTTTTAGCTAAGAACTCTTTCAGTTTGGCTTGAAATCTAGTTTTCCCTTTTGCACCCTTTGGATCAAATCCTTGGGAACGGATATAGTTTTTTATGAGTGTAACTCGTTCACTGGTTGGTGGATGGGTTTTATTAAGCGTACTTTTATTTTGGGATGAGTTCATTTTTTCTAGATAAGTAACTGCTGAGTTAGCATCATATCCTGCAAGTGACATATAAGTTACTCCACCCTTATCTGCCTCATATTCTTGTTCTTTTGGAAGACCTTTTTCAAATAGTAGTGCCATAGCACCATCTACAGCAGCATTAGTAAGAGAGGTTACAACATTACCACCTGGTGCCATGATCGATGCTATAATATCTAGAATCGATGCTCCTTGTTGTTCTTCGAATTTTCCATAATGCTTTAAAGATACATGTGTAACTTCATGAGAAAGAAGAGCTGCAAGTTCAGCCTCTGAGTCTGCAAGCTTTAATGCACCTTTAGTAACAAGAATGTATCCTCCTGGGCAAGCAAAAGCATTGACTTCATCAGTGTTTAAAATTCCAAAATGAAAATTCAACTCTGATCTAGATGAGTTTTGACTGATCGATCTACCGACTAACGTTAGGTAGGTTGTAAAATCTTTATCTTGGATTAGCCCATACTTTTTTGCAAGCTTAGCTGCAAGTGCTTTTCCTGTTTGAACTTCTTTGATAGAAGAAGGAGGAGGGGCACCAAGTTCTTTGGAAGCAGTTGATTTACAACTGTTGAAGAATATGGAATAAACTAAAAATAAAAAAGATACAACCCTTAAATTCAAATTAATCTACCTTCTTAGATGATTCAAAATCAGAAATTTCTTTATCGGAAATTGGTAGCTTTTCTAGCCATCCAATTGCTTCAAGATCATAATCCTCAGCTGCACCTCTTGTTCTTAATGTTTGAGACTCGCTGTACCCACGAGCAGCCGCAGTTTGTGTAAAAGAGGATGCTCTTGCTCTTGCTTTTACTGAAGTGGATTTGTCAACTTCTGCTCCAAAGCTAGCTTTTTGTGTAGGAGGGTTTGTGGATAAGAAAATTTTATTCACCCAACCTGTTGCTCCATTATAAGAAACTTTGTAGAACATGTCTTGTTCTCCTTCTTTCTTAACAGATGCACCTTTTTCCATTGGTGTTCCTTTTCCACCTGCTACGGGGTTTGGAAGTAGTTGTGCAATTGGGCTTTGTACGTAAAAAGTATTAGCACTAAGTGCGATGCTTGTTGTGAATAGAATTGTTAAAATCGTTTTCATGGTTATTCTCCTCTATATTAGACGTTACTTATGAGTTCTAGTGAACACCCCATCCCAGTTTTGTTCAGGTGGATTGGAAAGGTAAAATTCGCAGCGTTCAATCAACTGCTCTGCTGCTTTATCCTTAGAGCCTCTAGCCTTTTTGACTTCTTTAAATTTTTGAATAGACTTTTCAAATTCTCTAGCCATATAGAGTTTAAAGCCTTCTTCATAAATCCCCGCTGCTTCTAAAAGATTTGGAGGTGTTTGACCCTTGATTGATATTAGCTCGTATAGTTTTACAGGTTCATTTTTTCCCTTCACTCGCACTAAATCAAGCTCACGGGTGAACATTTCTTCTTGAATGGATTTGTTCGTAGTCTCTGAGATAAGTATGTTTACACCATAATCTTTGCCCGCAGCTTCTAGTCTCGCAGCAAGGTTTACAGTGTCCCCCATCATGGTATAGGATGCTAAATTGTCTGTTCCCATGAATCCAACCTTAGCCTTTCCAGTGTTTAATCCAATCCTAACATTCATCTCTTGAGCATCAGCACTATAAAGATTATTCGTTTTCCAATATACCTTTAGATCTGCAAGTTTTTCAATCATGAGTAAAGAAGCACGGGCGGCCTCAAGGAAATGAACTGGACGATCAATTGGTGCACCAAAAATTCCAACAATTGCATCTCCGATATATTTATCCAAAGTGCCTTTGTTTGCTTTCAAGATGATTGTCATTGCAGAAAGGTATTCATTAAGTAGAGCTGCAAGATCAGTAGAATTCAATTGCTCGCTGATTGTAGAAAATCCCGCAACATCGGAGAAGAAAGCAGTAATTTCTTTTTCTCCACCTTTCTTTAATGCTTCAAGGTCATTGAGTGCTTCACTTACAATTGTTGGATCCACCATGTTGGAAAGTACTTTATTATACTTTCTTCTTTCAGCTCCCTCAGTTAAACTTAAATAGGCTAGAGATCCAAAGAAAGCTAGTGGATAGGAATTCATAAACTCAGCCATTGGAAAAAGAATTTCCATCTTAAATAGCAAGAAGGCGAGTATTGGGAAAGCAACAAAAATTAATGAAGGAATTACAATTCTAAGTGCAATTCTTTGAGAAAATAGAATCAGTGCTGCACAACCTGGCACTGTAATTAGAATAAGAATGTATCCAACCCAATCAGGAATTACTTTCAGAAAATGCCCTTCAATTAAGTTCGAAAACATGGTAGCATGGTATAAAAATCCTGGTCTGTCTCCATAGGGAGTAAGCCTCGTATCATAAGCTGATGCTGCTGAAACCCCAATTAGTATCACTTTATCAGTGAATGCTTCTAATTTGATTGCTGGTTCTTTTTCTGGATTCAAGATAGAATCAATGATCCATGATACTGGTACCCTTTGTACTCCATCTAATTCTTTACTACTGTAATAGTTTAAAAGATAGGATCCATCCTTGATTTGTAATTGTTTTGTTTCAGTTGGAGAAATTAACTTCAAATAGTCGCTACCTGCTTCTAGCTCAGTGTTATTATGATATCCCATATAACCTTTGAGACCAAGAATAGGAAAGTACGTATTTTCTCTATAACGAACGATAGGCGAAACCTTTCTAGCAACGCCATCTGATTCAGCTACATAGTCAACTGAGTGTAAATTTTCTGCAATTTCTCCAAGTAGTTTTCTTTTATTCATTCCTCTTTCATTTTTTTCAGGAAGAACAATTGCTGCTGCTGGGAATCGCATAATATTATTTTGTTTTAGTCCTAGAGTTTCAATTCCTTTGCTAGGTTTGAATTCGATCCCTTGTTTAGCCTTCTCACTCGAACAAGTTGAGTTTAAAGTACAGAGTGCTCTATACTTAACGTTAGTTGGAATTCGTTTATCATAATCGTCTAACTCAATTTGTGTAAGTTCGTCGTTATTCATCTTCACAGCATGGGAAATATATGGGTTAAATGCCTCGGTCACTGAGAGCAAAGGTTCATCAGTCTTAGTTTCTTCAAAAAACATTATATCGAAAAGAAGCATCCTAGGTGCTCCTTGCAATATATACTCTAAGATTGGTTTATAAGCCTTTCTACTCCAAGGCCAACGACCAAATGCTTCTTCGTTGGCATAAGTGTCTAGTGAATGTTCATCCACATCTACGATTATGAGTTTATCAGTAAACTTATTGTTAGGGTTTGCAATTTTAAATCTAGTATCGATAAAAAATCCTTCAATTCTATTTAAACCTCCACCTATATCAACAATAACAGTCAATAAAATGGGAACTAAACAGATGGCTGCAAACCATATTAGCTTACTTTTATTCTTCATTAGTTATTCCTTGAACTCACTACAACGTAGAATGACTCAGAATTATATTGAAGTTGTTGAGAAGGTCTAGTGTTATCTACTTGAGATGCACCAAGTCCTGTCTCACGAATATAATTAATTGCAATCGAAGCCTTTGAAGTTGAAAAGGAAAGACCCAAAGAAAAACCAAAATTATTTACGTACTCGTTTCTAGGATTATCTCTAAGTGCAGGAATTCTATACTGAATGGTAGTGTTGCCTTGGGTAGAAATAACCTCTGTATCACTGATGGATCTATTCCTTGCTTGCAGCGCAGAAGTTAGCCAATCAATTTTTTTTGAGTTAGCATAGTTTGTAAATCCACCAACACGAATAGCAATATATTCTGTAAGAAAGTATTCTAAACCTGCAGCAAAATTAGTAGTTTCATATCTTTTTAATTCAAGATTTTCTTTATCAGTTAGAGTGATTGTTGGATTTACTCCACCTCCAAAAAGAATTTCAGTGTTGTCTTGTTTTCTTGAATATCCACTAGTATTGATAATATCAAAAGAAGTCATGAGTTTTTTGTTTGGAAAAAAAGCAACCCCCGCTCTTACCTCATTTACTTCAGGAATCCTTCCTGTTGGAGCAGCCCCTTTATAGAGTGTGTTACCAATATTTCCACTCAATGCTCTATGAGTTCCTTCCACAAATACAATCTGATCTGAATCAGCAGCAGAAGAGTTTAGAGCAAAAGTGTTCACAAGTCTATTTTCTCCTGTGACCATAGTTCTTCTTAAAGAAAGCCCAAAGGAAAGTTTTTCAGTTGGAGTGAACATTAAGCCAATGATTGGCATAAACCCAACTGTTACTCTGTTATCGCTTAACGTTTGAGTAGAATAACTTTTATCACGATTCAGGACTAAGGAAGTGTTGCTAATGCTTGCTTGATCATTAAAATAATAAAGTGTTGCACCTAAAGAAATTTTCTTTGTGATTGGTCTAGAATAACTAAACCCTGTCATAATCTGATTATAGTTCTCTCTGTTGTAAAATCTAAGACTTCTTACATCATTATAAAAAATTGGATTATTGATTGTATCATTTCGTTGAAAGCTGTCTTGAACAGGGCTTACTATTGAAAATGCAATCTTTCCTTTTCCCATTTCTCTAACAATTCCAAAAAAATTAGGAATATAGTTTTGAGAATTTCTAGAATAGTTTTGACCAGGACCAATCACATTTTTATAGGTCTTTTTAATTGTAGTATAGTTGCTTGCAGATAATGAAATTGCATTATCATATGCATAGCTTAGTCCAGCAGGATTATAGAATGCTCCAGAAGGGTCATCAGAAACTGCTGTGAACGCTCCACCCATACCTGAGGCTCTTTCCCCAAAAAATCCATTTATGTTATGAAATGCATCTGCAAAAATAGAAATAGAAGTTGTTAAGAAAAAAGACAATAAAAGTTTTTTCATTAGTATTCCTTTACTTTAGGCTTTTGACTCTTTTTCCCAAAGTCTTCCTTTCATAATAAAGAAAACTCCAGCAAAAATCAGTATTAAAGAGATATATTGGGATTGGGAGAAACCATGCCAATAATAATTTTTTAAAAAAGTTGGGTTTCCACTTGGATCGGGAATATTCACTTGTTCGGGCACATCCCTAAATGGAATCACTGCTTTATTCACTCTTAAAAATTCAATGCAAAGCCTTGCGGTTCCATGCAGAATTAAGTATTGAAAAAATAAACTCCATTTTTTATAATTTTGAAACCTTGCGTGGTACTGAAAGTATATAAAAAACACAAAAGAAACAATTGCTTCAATTACGGGTGTATTCCATACGGGAACTCCTGAAGGCATTGCTCCTTTGAATGTAAATACAAGAATGGGAATTTCAACATCAGTATGATAACCATAACAACCATCTCCTGATACAAAACAGCCTAATCTTCCAATTGCATAACCAATTGCCATTGTGGGAGCCATTCCATCATAATAATGTCCATAATCTAATTTATTTCTTCTCATATAGATGTAAATGAAAAGAGCTCCAACTAGAAACCCACCGTAAAAAACTAAGCCACCACCGGAGAATAGGGAACTCCAAAGACCATAACTTTCCTGACATACTCTACAGCTTGGATCATTATAATCTCTAAAACCATTCCAATGGGTAAGTGGGAATAAGTAGTTTCCAGGAAGAACAAAGATTTGATCCCAGATTTCAAAAATATAAAATAACTTTGCTCCAACTAAGGTACCAAGCACTCCCAGGAATACTACATTCTCTGCAACTTCAGGAATCAATCCTCTTCGTTCATATTCTTTGGGAAGAAGTTTAGAACCAATGTAGAAAGCTATGAGCATCAAAATGGCAAAAGTAGAAATGGAATCTTTTCCTAAAATAGGAATGGTAAATGGTAAAGGGATACTATCTAACATAAGAACAGCTTAAAAATTCTAGTATCTACAAGCAAACCGAAATAGTAGATTAAGATAAAAAATAAATTTGGTATTATCGCACAAAGAATTACAAAAAAAATACATTTATTGAACTACTAACTCTTTTCCATTCAAAAAGTTAGTATCAAGAAAGAATTTTTTCTTTTAGTTCAAGATTATCTTGGATAATTTTTTCAAGAAAAAACAAGTCTTCAAAATTTGGTTTATCTATTCCATCGGAAACAACAGTTTGCCAAAGCCAAAGTATCTTATTCTTCTTTTCAATATTATATGTTCCACTTAAATTTTCATTTCCAAAATTATAGAAATAAAATAGAACTCCTAAATCTTTAATATATTTATCTGAATTTAATTCTAATGATAATTGGTATGTTCCTGTAAGCAGTCTATTGACTTGTACATAAATTATTGAATCAGAAGGAGCTTCAATTTTTCTATTAAAAAAAATATTGAGAAAACTTGGATAGCTATATTCAACTACTATGTTAAATGAATTAATTGTTAAAGTATATTTCTCAAATTGTTTAATGATAAATAATAAAAACATTGAAACAAAGATTACACAAAATGGAACAACAAAGTATAAAGTAAAAAAATATTCACCAAATTGAATAATTGTTATGATAAACCAAATTGGAGTTCCTAGAAATATTAAAGAAATTGGAATAAACATCTTCAGCATTCTAGGCTCATCTGGTTTAGTTATACTCAAAACTATTCCAGAACCAGTTTTTTTTTCTTCAATAAATTTAGATTCGGTTTTAATCTTAGTTTCAAAGGTTTTAGTATAATTAGTTCCAGAAAGTTTATTTTGTGCAACACCAGATTTATCAACAACTACAAGATCGATATGCTTAATCAAAGTTTGTACATTTTGTTTGAAATTAGTTTCGTCATAGGTTTGATCGATGAAATATAATGAACCATCTTTTTTAGTTAAATAAATATTATACTCATAATATACATTGCTAGATGAACTAGATGAAGTATTTGATCTAATTTGCTTATCTAAATAAATATTTTTGAATTCTGAAAATGGAAAGGAAATAGAATTATTTTTTTCTTTAAATCCTGAAATAAATTCAATACTCTCATTTGATTTATCCACTACGATTTCATTTACGATTGAACTATATGGATTTGATTTCGATCCAACAGTAGTCAAAACATAGCCAAATGAAAAAGCAATTAGTCCAATAAAATCTGTTGAAGAAAAATTACCTGAAATGAGTTTACTCAATAAATAAATTCCTGAACCAATCATAATCGAAAATCCAAATATTGAGAAAGGAAGCTTAGTGCATCCAACTAATTGAGCAGTCTGATCAGAAATCTTTAGCTTAACATCTTCTTCCCATTTCATAAATACCTCTTTAAAATACACATAGTCTAATATTAACTAAATAAAAAACTATTCAGTTTCACAATCTAAAAATTTCATCTGCTAAAATTTATGTTTAATACTCAGATTTCTATGACGAGGGTAGCTAAAGCTACATACCAAATCTAATCAATAAAGATATGTCTGCCGCTGTCTTTTTGCTTATGCAAAAGTCATAGGCAGTTACTATCAAAAATGAATTATAATCAATATTTTATTAGTTCTTTTTAAGTTACATTAGTAATTCGTGTTAAAAATATTGATAATCAAATTTACCAACATTTCATCAATCTAAGTTAATAAATTCTTGGGGATTGTACGGAGGATCCATTCCAATATGCACTTCATAATGCACATGAGTACCAGTGGATTTTCCCGTTGAACCAACCTTAGCAATCAATTGACCTCTTTTGATTTTATCACCTTTGGATACAAGTGTTTCGGAGCAATGGGCATAGATTGTATAAAACCCGTTCTCATGATTTATCTTAACATAATTCCCAAGACTATTTTCTGAAAATGCTGATTCTCCTATAATTCCAGGAGCAGTTGCATAGATTGGAGTTCCGTTGGAAGAAGCAAAATCAACTCCATTGTGCATTTCTCCTCCACCAAGAACTGGATCTTCCCGTTTACCATATGTAGAACTAATAAATCCAACCCCAGGACCAAGTGGTCTTCCCCTAGGCATAGATTGAACAATACTTTCTCTTGTTTCTAGGTAATCAATTGACTTGTAGAATGTTGTTTTTTGATTTTCTAGGTTAGTATCTACTTCTGAAAATTTTTCTACCACTTCTTTGTACAATTTTAGGTTTGAGTTTAGCTCTTCTTCAAAAAGCAGTGCAGATAGACTTAAATTGAAGAATTTAATTTCTGGTATTAGTAGGTTCTTGGAAAATTTTCCAAGAGTAGTTCTATTCAGCTCAACTAAATTTTCCTCAAGTTCATTTCCTTCTTTTAGCAATTGATTTGCTAGAGCCTCATGATAAAGAAAAGAATTCTTTTGATAATTTCCACGACTGATCAACTCTTGTTTAGTTTTGCTGAGAAAGATCAAGCCAAAGAAAAACTGCACTGTAAGCAAGAAAATAAACACAGACATGAGTCCAACTAACCCAATTAGATAGATAGAAGTTTCAATCTTGAAAATTTTTTCGTTATTATGAGGAATGAGGAGAAACGATAACCTAGTCTTTCCTATGTTATGAAATTGTAAAAGTTTCTTCTCTAATTCTCTTCTTTTCAGAATAAACTTTTCATAAAAGTTTAGTGGAACAGTATCCATTATATTTTATGTTACAGTTTAAGTTCTTCCTTGTCAAGTGAAATCGCCTCAATCTTCAGTTAAACTTTTTCTAATTCTTTTGATTTCATCTTTAAGCGAGCGACTTAGCTCGTTATCAGTTTTTTCAATATCTAACTGAGTTTCTAAAAAATTTTCTAAGTATCGCATTCTTTCTTTCAAAGAATCACGGTCAAAACTATTTCTTCTTTTTCCAAAAAACATTTTAGCACCCTTTATTGACAAATGTAATCCATATGTAATTTTTGATAATTATTTATTGACTTTAAGATGTTTTTATTATGTCGGATGATGAAATTCAATAAAATATTTAGGAATATGATTCCTGAAAATAATTCTTTTAAGGGTGTTTTAAGGGTTTGAGATTGGTTTTCTCTGTCGATGAATGATATATGAGATGGCTTTCGATTATTATTTTAATTTTTCTAACCCAAAAGATTCTACATAGTAAAGATCTTATTCGTACAGACTTTTTTCAGTCCAAATTAAACTGGAATCAATTAACAATTCTTCTACCTGTTAAAGAAACTATACCAAGGGTGATTACAGATTCCAGTGATCCAGAGTATGGAACTCAAAATACAGCATACAATGTATCTGAGGCTAGAAACAAAGCTCTAGGTGTTGCTAAAGAAAAAATTTCACTTCAATCAGCTAGAACATTGGAATATATTCGTTTGAATAATGAATTTCAAATTTCAGAAAAAGTTGCGAGCGATGAAGCATTTAGAATTAAATTCAATAAATTTTTTCTTGAAGATAAGTCAGAAATGAAAATCAAATATTTGAAAGATAAAATTTATGTAGAGTCCCTAATTCGATTTAAGGGACAATCTGGTTTATTGAATTTTTTAAACATTGAGTATGATACAGAAAAATTTCCAATCTTTGAAAAAGCATCAGAAAAATTTGACTATACGGGACTGATCTTAGATGCTAGGCACTTAGATGCTGAAACTGCACTTTTTCCGAAAATTCTAACAGACAAAGGTGTAGAAATTTATTCAGCTAAACTTGTTTCCAAAAAATTTGCAATTGATAGAGGGATCGTTAGTTATGAAACAGATCCAACATTAGCAAAAAATAATCCAAGAGTTGGGTCTAATCCGCTATTGGTAGTTGCACTCACAACACTTGGAAAAAGTAAAACAGATTTTTCTATTCCAACAATTGAAGGAATGAAGCTACTCTCATCTGACGATACTAAGAACAGTTTGAGAAAATGTTCTGTTGTTATACTGTTGTCAAAGTAGCTTGTTTGAAAATTTTTTCAGCCTCGTCATATTGAGAGTTGAATAGATAAGCAAAACCAAGATTCTTTAACTCTTCAAAGCTTAGAGAATCTTTTTTCTTTTCTAGCAAAGGAATCTTAGAAATTAATTCTTTAAAATCTTCTTTGCGGTTTTCAAAACTAGGAAGTTGGGGTTTATCTTCAATCTTTTCTAAAAGAAATTCAGATTCCTTATACTTACCTAATGCTTGTAGAGTTAATCCAACTTTGAGCATAATATCAGGATCTTTATCTACAAATTTAAATACAGTTTTAAAATAAGTTAGAAGCTCTGAATAACGTTTTAGTCCATAAAGACAATGAATCTTTTCTTTACAAAAATATGATTCATATTCCTTGTTTGCAAGAGACATCCAAAAAAGTGTGAATTCATAGTCTTCTTGTTCTAGTCCAACTCTCAGCCCAAAGGAAAGGAATGTGAGTGAGAATAGAGGAGATTTTTTTTGAGAATACTGTTTTAGAGAATTGAGAGCATTTTGTTTTTTGCCCCAAATGAATTCTAGATATGCTCTAGTCATATCCTGAAGAACTGGCTCAGGGAATGGTTTCGCATTTGGATTGATTCTTTTTCTATCTTCCCATTCAGAAATTATAATTAGGTTTTTTAAAAAGCTAGAATCAGAATGTTTTAGAAAGTCTTTAACATCTGAAAAAGAACCTACTTCAAATGACTCCCACGCCTCTTTTTCAACAGAATTTAAAATCTCAATTGAGCTCATAAAGTTTGCCTAGACTTATTATCGGAATTACTATTTTTTTTGATAGGTATTTTCCTACCAAACTAAAAAACTTGTGTATGTGAAATCAATCCTATTTATTACAGAAGGTGATCCTTGTGGCATTTCTTATGAAATTTTACAGAAGTCATTGGACACAATCCATGAATTCGCTAAAAAGCATCTAGTAGTTCTTGTTCGGTCTCAGGATCAGGTTGGAGTGGATCTAGAGGAAATTTCTTTGGATAAGATTCCAACAAGAAAGAATGGATTCTACTCTCATAGCACGATACTAGATAAAATGCAAAGACTAGAGTTAGGTGTTCCCTCAAACCTTTCGGGAAAGATAAGTTACAATTCTTTATTGAAAGCAATTGAACTTCAAAAAAAATTTGGAGGCAATATTCTTACCCTCCCACTTTCCAAAGAATGGGTGATTCGATCGGGAGTTTCGGATTTTATTGGTCACACTGAAACCTTAGCTAAAGAGTATTCTAGAAATACATTTATGTTGATGTATTCCCAAGAATTTTCCGTTCTGCCTCTGACCACACATATTCCCATCACAAAGGTTTCAGAAGCACTTAGTAGAATTGATTGGGATGGACTCTTTGCATCTATCCAAAATTCGATTCTATTTCAAAACCCTAGGATTGGACTTTGTGGACTAAATCCTCATGCAGGAGAAGGGGGAAAGATGGGAACCGAAGAAATCAATATCCTAAACCCAGTCGTAGAAAAATTTACTAAAAATGGATTCAACATCTCCTTTCCCATTTCTGCTGATTCTATCTTTCAAAAAGAAAATAGATCTAAGTTCGATATCATCCTTGCCTGTTACCATGACCAAGGATTGATTCCATTTAAAGCGTTAGTTGGAATGGAAGGAGTAAATATTACCTTAGGTTTGGATTTTGTTAGAATTTCTCCCGATCATGGAACTGCTTATTCGATTGCGGGGAAAAATTTAGCTAGTCCCAAGAGTGTTCAAACAGCAATACAACTACTTGAGAGAATTTATAATAGATGAAATTGACCTTAATTAAAAAAGTGTTGAAGGAATACTGCTTGAAGAATGATTATAGAAGAATGAGTTTAGGATTTAGATACATCATTTTTTTTGTGATTAATTTTGCTTTACTAGCAGAAAAAAATCCGAATGGACAGTTTTTACTCGAGAAGCTGGATAGAGAAAATACTTTGAATCCTGGACTTTATGAAGGAAGTATAATCTATAAAGACAAAAATTTTGATATAATCACAAGAAAGTTTAAACTATTTACTGATGGTGAAAACTATAGATTTAACTTTACTAAAAAGGGTGAAAAACATTTTAAGTTCTTATCCTATTCGAAACAAGAAAAAATTTATTATTCCCTTTCTCCACCAGGGCTCACCTCAAGCCCTTCAATTGAGGAGTATCACGAAACGATACTTTCGTCAAACATTAGTATTTTAGATTTAAGTCATTTTTCATTTGAGAAAAATTTTCTTATAGAAAAAATGCAAACCTATCAACCAGGAAAGATTGAATATTGGAAACTTGTCACAAAACCAGTTCTGGATTATAATTATTCCCGAGTAGAGTTTTTATTTTTCAAATCTTCAAATAAACTATATAGAATAGATTATTTTGATAAGAATGGAATTTTAACTAGAATTGTAAAATATTCAGAAAATGATCTTTCTCAACATGGTAAAAAATTTATTTTTGAACTAGAGGCAATTGACCCCGATTCAGGTTCTAGAACTAAATTAGTCTTTCATAGAGTGATTGAAGAGCCAAAAGTTTCCGAAGAATTTTTTAAGCTAGAAAATTTGAATATCAAATAAATTATTAGTGACAAAATCTTCCCTTAAGAATTTCCTTTAAGCATGAAATTTATCCTAATTCTACTTTTTTTTGTAAATTCAATTTTTTCTGAAGAAGGAGATGGAATATTTTTTTGGAAGTTGAAAAATTCAAATCTTAGTTTGAAAGGCAATTGGTTTTTATACCATAAGAAAATTGTCTCAAAAGAAGAAGTTTTAAAATTTTTAGCAAATCACCCAACTCTTTTTAAAGATGAAACCAGAACAAAGGAAGATTTTGAATTTTTAAGAAAAGAGTTAGGAACCTCGATTTCAGCTAACGTTCCCAGTGAATGGCCCGACCTAAATTCTAAACAAGACTCAAACTTTACTAATGAAGACTATGGAACTTTTATTGCAATCCTTGAACATGAGTATAAAGAAAGAGATGTATATATTAAATCATTAGAGCAAGGTACGGCTTTTTTATTTTATACTGTAAGTCTTCCACTTCAAGAAAAAGAAGATAAAGATTTTATTTTCAGAAATGGAACTGTAGGAGAAACACGAGATAAATCAATTCCTCAGATTTTACCCGTTCTAGAAAAGATTAATTTTAAGACCAATTCAGAACTTCTGGTAATGCAAGTTTCCAATTTTCATCATAGACAAGGTGGTTTTTGGAGTGTTGTAGAGTTAGATTCTACCAAGAGAATTATAGCACTTAAAGATTATGAAAGAGCGTTAGCTTTAGTAACGTTAGGTGTCATCCTGATCATGGCTCTTTATCATTTTGTGCTTTTTTTGGAGAGAAGGGAAGATTTTGCTAGTTTAATTTTTGGTATTTTCTGTTTTACAATTTGTTTTAGAGCACTTGCTACAAGTAGAATCTTACATGATATTTTTTCTGAAGCCTCAGTGGAACAGTTTGAGATTCTATATAAAATTGAATATTTGAGTGTATATATTGGGGTTCCAATGTTTACGCTTTTTATCACTCATGTGTTTTCAATTAAATTTAATATGCCTTTTAGTAAATGGTTGAATATTGCTAATTCAACACTTGCAGTTCCATTTGTATTCAGTGTTGTATTTTTTGAAACTAGAGTTTTTTCTTATTATATCAAATACTTTTATATAATCATGTATGTGGTTGCTATATTAATTTTATTTAATATGGTTGTTGCAGTAAAAAGAAAATTAACAGGAAGCATTCAGTCCTTGCTTGGCACAATTGCACTCGTACTAATCTTTGTTCAAGACCAACTCTATTCAGTAAACATTATCAGCACTGGTTATTATATACAGTATGGATTTATGGTTTTTATATTCACTCAGTCTTTGATTCTATCTTCAAGATTTTCTCTGGCATTTAGAGAATCCGAACAATTATCTACTTCCATGGCTAGGTTTGTTCCCACACAATTCATTAATTTTCTAAATAAGAAAAGTCTAATCGATGTTAAGCATGGGGATGCAGTAAGTAAGGTGATGACAGTTTTGTTTATGGACATTAGAAACTTCACTTCTATTTCAGAAAAGATGACTCCAGAAGAAAATTTTAAATTCTTAAATCAAATTTTTAAGATCATGGTTGTGCCTATCACTGAAAATGGCGGGTTTGTAGATAAATTTATTGGTGATTCCATCATGGCACTCTTTCCGATTTCTGCGGATAGTGCGATAGAAGCAAGTCGCTTGATGATAGTAAATTTAGACAGCTATAATAATGAACGAAAAAAACAAGGACTTGATGAAATTCAAATTGGAATTGGGATCAACACAGGAAAGCTAATTTTAGGAACTGTAGGAACTAGTGAGAGAATCAATACAACAGTGATTGGAGATACTGTAAACCTAGCGTCTCGTATGGAATCTTTAACCAAAGAGTATAGTGAAAAAATTATATTCACCGAATTTACAAAGAATAATATCTTGAATCTAAGTAAATTTACTTGGAAGAATTTAGGTCAGGTTAAGGTAAAAGGTAAAGAAAAACCAACTGAAGTTTTTGCGTTAGAGATTTGAGTTAAAATACAACTTAGTCAGCACAACTAGTGTCCATGATTTTGCAACTCGAAAAGTGAAAAGAAATGCTAATTGCAAACAGGAAAATTTTTATTAGAAAGGTTCTCATAATGAAATTTACAACTATTGTATCTTATCTTAAAAATTTTACCATAGTCAAACCGATTTTAGTAGAGTATAAAACATTTTTTGAATTTTGTCTCAAATTTATCTTCGGTCTAAATTTATCTTTTGAAGGGGGTTGACTGCTTTATTTTTAATCGTCTTTTCAATTTTGCATTTTCTTTTTCAAGTACCTGAGGCTTTATCCATCACGATTAACCTTAATCGTTTGATTTGTGAATGTAAACTTTTAGGATTTCAAAATCAATTTCATTTTCCAAAACCGGTCCAGAATTATGGCTCATCACCATTTTTTCTGATAATGGTGGAATTTCTACAAGAAGGTATTTATATGATGTAGAATTGGTTTCAATTTTACATTCCACAAAAAAAGTCAATGTAGGGTGCAAGTTTTTCAATAACCCATCATACTCGACAATACTGCGATCTCGTAATTCTTTCACTATATAGTTTCTTTCTCGCACAGTGGCTAATTTGAATCTATCTTCTCCCATTATTTTATTCCTTTCTATCCCACAAATTAAATGCTTAAAGCAAAATCAGATTATCTCTCTTTCACAAAGAGTTGTTTTAAACTAAACTAGGTAAAATTTTTAAGATAACCAAATGAGCTTTCATCTTAGTTTTCTTTCCGAATAAAAACGATTTCTCCTTGCAAATAGCTATCATCTAACTCTTCCCATTCGGAAAAATTTGGCTCAAAATTTTGGATGCTAAGAAGTGCTTGCTGATATGTTTCAAAAAGTCCGAAGAATACGTGTTCAGAAGAAGAGTTCTCCTCCCATTCTTTTTCTGTTCTCGGATCAAGGCTCGCAATTACATACATTGGAAATCTAGTATCTTTGTATCTAATTTGGTAAGCATAATATTCAATTTTCATTTCATTCACCAATGTATGCTGTATCACAATCGTGATAACAAAGAATTACCACTCATATGGACTACGATCTCTTCTGCGTTCATTTCACTCTTTGGATAATCATAATAAAATTCATTTAAAAAAGAGTAAACTAGAATCAGAAAGATTTTTTATTTTTCCATGAATAATCGGAAGCAGTAGTAGTCTAAACTACTCGCTATTCTCAACCCTAATTATTTTTTCAATTTCAGAATATATAATATTTAATAAATACTATACAAAAATATAGTATTTATTTATTTTGGTCAAATGCAATTTGAATATGATCCAGAAAAGAGTAGGGTGAATAAAGAAAAGCATGGAATCGACTTTGAAGATGCCAAGAAAATTTGGGATGGGAATTATGTAGAAATTCCTGTCAGGAGTAACACTGAAAATCGATTTGCAGTCATTGGAAAAATTGTTGAAATTTTTTGGACTGCAATCATAACATATCGTAAGAAGGCAATTCGTTTGATTTCTGTGCGACGGTCTAGAGAAAAGGAAGAGATAATTTATGAAGAATACTACAGAAAAGATGAATAAGTCATTAAGTGCACTTGAATTTGATCAGAAATTTGAATCGAATGAAGACATTGTGGAATTTCTGGATCTAGAGAATGCGATTGTTTCTCTAAGAATCAAACTTCCCTTCACGATGCACAAAAAACTAGAATCCATTTCTCAAAAAGAAGATAAAAATGTGAATGAATTGATCCTAGAGATTCTAAACTCAAATCCTCAGATTTCCCAAAAAAGCTGAGGTTTTGAAAAATCTATTCATCATTTTTCTTGGACTCTTCATCAACTTTTTTGTATAGGTTGAGATATTCCCAGTCTTCTTCCGTAAAACTCATGCTGGAGAGTATGAGTTCTTTTTTATCGTCTTCAAAAATGATTCCGTTTCTTGCAACCACCCAAAAGGATTCCGTGAGAATTGGTAAATTTTTTTTTGGTTTTCCATTTCCCCAAACAAAGATATTGCCTGAGTCATTTGCAATAAACTCTCCCTTTGTAGAAGTAGGAAATGATTTTGCTTCCTTATGTGTGATGCTCACCAATTGATGAATTGTTGGTTTACCAACTGTTGAGAATTTTACTTCATTCAAATACAAATTCCCAATCGTTCCCGAAATAAAATAGGCATCCTTATAGTTCCCATAATGAAGCTTTGAACTTGCAACATCAGTAGCAAGTTTCTCTACAACATTCTGTTTAGGGTTGAACCAATAAAGTGTATAGGCACCACCTGCACCCGAGAATATTAAAAAAGTTTTTCCGATTGGATAAAAATGATACCTATTTCTAATATTGGAAAATTGTTTATCAAAAAATTTCTTATCGATCAATACTTTTAAGTTTCCATTTTCAGAAGTAATTTCTTGGTACAAATCATCTCCTAGGAAATAGTATATATAAGTTCCATCATGGGAAATCCCACCATCAGTATCACAGGATACAAATGAATTAGAAACAAATGATTGTTTATTTTCAATCAAAGGAACCGAAAGCATCTTACAACCTGCACCATTGGGAAGTGGGAAATAAATAATTGCATATTCAGCATCATAAGAAACACTTATGTTCACTGGTGGACTTGGGAACACTAATTTTTTTGTGAGTGGATTTGCAAGGTCTCTAAAATAAACATTATTATCCTCAGTCCAAACGATTCTATTCCTATCATTAGACATGGATAACTCTCTTTTAAGTTTAGGGGTTGCATTCGAAAGGATTTCATCTGTTTCATGTTTTTTTGCGAGTTTAGTTTTTAGTTTATTCTTTGCCGCTTCTAATTTTTCTTCTTTTAGAAGTCTATTCAATTCATCTATAGAGTTTTCTTCTTTTTTACAATTTACTAATGTTAGACTAAAGACTATCATTAAGAATACAAAGATTTTTTTCATCATACCGATCCAAAAAATTAGAATTAATGTTGTAATAAATTTTATATACAGATTTAGTCTAACATTGTGAGGTGCAATATGAAAAAATTTTTGTTATTCTTTATTCTCCTAAGTTATGGAGTTTTTGCTGAAAACATTACTTTAACAATTCATAAAAATGAACTTAGAGTAGATGGTAAATTCATTTTGTTTGAAGAAGATAGTGGTGTGAAGAGAGCTAGTTACAACGTCTATCGATTTCCTAAAAAAAACTTTGAAAAGGTTGCAGGGAAACTCTCAACTCTACCCGATACGTTTGACCTAGAAGTAAAGGTTTTAAATTCCAAGACTGAAACAAATGATGCAAATGCAAGTTTGTCTCAACCAGAAGGTGGAATCAAAACTAATAATATCTTTGTTCGAGCTATGAAAAAATTGGATCTTCCCACGAAGAAAAAAGACTAGTCTATTTCAAAATTTCTGTTTTCACAACTCTATCTAGTTTGTAAAGCTTAGTAAGTAGTTCTTTAGCCTCAGCTAAGAAGTACTGAGTTGTGGAATCAGATTTTGCAGAAGGTGGGTCGGGATGTACTTCCATAAAAAGTCCCTCCAGTCCAATACTAACTGCTCCTCTCATCAAATCAGGAATAAATTCTCTCTGTCCCCCAGTGATATTGCCCGCAGCTCCTGGAAGTTGTGCTGAATGAGTTCCATCAAAAATCACGGGAATGTCCATGCTGTGTAAGATGGGAATCACTCTTAAATCAAAAACTAAATTTCCATAACCAAAACTTGCTCCACGTTCTGTGATCAGATATTTTTCCGATCCCGCTTCTTTGATCTTTCCAACAATATGTTTACAATCATTTGGAGCAAGAAATTGACCTTTTTTCACGTTCACCCATTTCCCAGTTCTAGCACAAGCCTCAATCAGATCGGTTTGTCTGCATAAGAAAGCGGGGATTTGGTATATATCAATTACATCTTTGAGTGGATCCACTTGCACTGTTTCATGCACATCAGTAAGCACGGGCACATCGTACTTAGTTTTGATGAACTCTAAAAGTTTGATTCCCTCAAATAGTCCCGGCCCACGATATGAGTTAATCGATGAACGATTTGCTTTATCGAAACTGCTTTTAAAAATAAAAGGAATTCCAAGTTCAGATGTGATTTCTTTCATCTCTCCACAAACTCTGTCCAATAAATCTTTAGATTCCATTACACATGGACCAGCGATTAAAAAAAATGGCTCTGTTCCACCTATGGAATGTTTTGATAGAAAATTTCTTTTAGAAATTAATGTATTCATTTCAGTTTCTCTTCCTTGGAAATTAGTTTAGCAGCACTCCGAATAAAACCCGCAAAGAGTGGATGTGGGGAGATTGGTTTAGAATTAAATTCAGGGTGATACTGTACTCCAATAAACCAAGGATGATCCGGTATCTCAATGATTTCGACTAACTTCTCATCAGGGGAAGTTCCTGAAATCACTAGCCCCGCTTTTTCAAATTCAGATTTATATCTTAGAGTGAATTCAAATCTATGTCTATGTCTTTCTTGGATTCTTTCTTGTTTATACTCTTTAAATGCTATTGTATCTTTTTTAATCACACATGGATAAGAACCGAGTCTCATGGTTCCACCCATGCGATCTATATCTGCTTGTTCTTCCAAAAGGGAAATCACAGGGTTTTTGCTATTCGGATTGAATTCTGTGGAATGAGCGTCCTTTAGTCCTAGAACATTTCTAGCAAATTCAATTACAGCACATTGCATACCAAGACAAATTCCAAAAAATGGAATTCCTTTGGTTCTAGCATATTGTATAGCATTGATCTTACCTTGAATTCCTCTTTCCCCAAATCCACCCGGTACTAAAATTCCTTGTACATTCTTTAAAAGCTCTTTGGGTGGATTCTTTTCAAGTTCTTCAGGATTAATCTTTATAAATTCTATATGAACATCACTAGCGATTCCACCATGAGAAAGAGATTCATAAATGGAACGATAGGCGTCTTGTAAACTGATATACTTTCCAACTACAGCAATATTTACTTTTTTGGTTGCAGTCTTAATCTTTCTGATGATTTTTTCCCATTCAGAAAAATCTGATTTACCAAGTTCTAGTCCAAATGCTCTAAGAACTACTTCATCTAGTTTTTCTTCTTTATACATTTTGGGAATTTCATAGATGGAGTCTTGAATGTCCACAGCTGAGATTACACAATCATCCTTAACATTACAAAAAAGAGATAGTTTAGATTTCATTTCTTTGGTTAATGAATCTTTTACTCTACATACTAGCACATCAGGTTGAATTCCTAGTTGTAAAAGTTCTTTGACTGAATGTTGAGTTGGTTTAGTTTTTGCTTCCCCAGCTGCACTGATCGTGGGAACTAACGTTAGATGAACGAAGATCACTTGACTAGATCCATGTTCATATCTCATTTGACGAATTGCTTCAAGGAAAGGAATCGACTCAATGTCGCCTACTGTTCCACCAATCTCAACTATGATAAAATCTGGTTCTTTATCTTTTCCTAGTAGATAAATTCTACTTCTAATTTCATTAGTAATATGTGGGACAACTTGTACTGTTCTTCCCAGATAGTCACCTTTTCTTTCTCTTTCAATCACAGAATGATAAATTTGTCCTGTAGTAACAGAGTTCTTTCTTGAAAATTCTTGACTAGTGAATCTTTCATAGTACCCTAAATCTAAATCTGTTTCAGCACCATCATTTGTAACATAAACTTCACCATGTTGGTAAGGACTCATTGTACCCGGGTCAATATTAATATACGGATCCATTTTTTGAAGGCTTACAGAATAGCCTCTAGCTTCCAGTAAACAACCAAGAGCTGCTACAGTCACTCCTTTACCTAAAGAGGAACAAACGCCTCCTGTTACAAAAATGAATTTAGATTTAATCAAAATGCAAACCTCATTTACTATATCTAACTAGACATTAATTTCTGAAAGCCAAATTTAGCTATAAAACAATTGTATATTTACTTTCTATGAAAAATAAATTTGACAATAAATTTGTTTAATCCAAACTATTAGGGAATGAAGTTATGGAATCAGGATTTAAAGAACTATCAAATGGTAAAACTTATTACAGTTTAGAAGGTGAAGGTCCAACCGTTGTTTTGATACATGGAATTGGAAGCCCAAGTCATAGCTATGATTTTTTAACTAAAGAACTAGTTGGTAAAGGGTTTTCAGTCTTGAGATATGATCTTTATGGAAGAGGTCGTTCTGCAAAACCTCTAGTGGAAAATAACCCAGAATTTTTTTTGAACCAAGCAAGAGAGCTTTTAGATTCATTGAATTTAAAATCAATTCATGCAATTGTTTCTACTTCACTTGGTTCTATAGTAACTTCCTATCTAATCAATAGATCTAATCTATTCACAAATAAATTAGTTTTCATAGCCCCTGCGGGCTATCCACAAAAACTTCCATTCTTAGCTGAAGTTTTAAAAATACAATTCATTGGAAATTTTTTAATTCATCTATTTGGAAAAAAAGTTTTAACTGATGGTGTTGAGTATAATTTTCATAATCTAGAATTTGTAAATGATCTTAGAGAAAAAAATCTAGAGCAAATGAATGAGCCTGAGTTTTTTGATTCCTTTCTATCAGCAATGAATTTTATGCCACTACAAACGAACTCAGAAGAATTTAAAAAACTTGGAGACAGGAAGATTCCCTCACTTTTAATTTGGGGAAAAGAAGATCAAGTCATTCCTTATGAAAACCATAAACTATTCTTGAAGGATGTGGATGCTAAATTTCATTTTATCCCCAATTGCGGTCATATGCCTCAGATTGAAAGAGCACCAGAGACCGCAAAAGTGATTATTGAATTTTTAATGAATTAATTTATTTCCTAAGAACATATTTTTCACTGTTATTATTGGAAGCTTTACGAATAAAAAGTCTTCTCTCAACTTTTACTCCTAAAATCAGTTGGTATAAATCTGTGATAATTGGACGTGAAGCATAATAACCATGTCCTAAAATAGAAGTGTCAATTTCATTTACATTGATAACATCTACATCTGCGTCTCTTAAATTTTCACAAGAACCAACTCTCTTATTGCTATTCACTTTTGCTGAAACAATAAGTGCAGTATCCCCTGGAGAACAATATACTGTGATTCTTTCACTTGCATCTCTCAGTTTAGGAATTAGAAGTGCAAATTCAAGAGACTCAAAATCAGGAGCATTGAGTATCATCTCTTGGATGAATTTTTTTTCCTTAGTTTCAACTTGGAACTCACCCACAGCATTCAAAGCAACCTGATGTCCCATCGAATGAACAATCAAATGAATCTTCTTACCAGTGCTTTTTAAACCAGAAAGGATTTGCTTAAATGCTCCTACACTACCTTTTGCACTTGTAAAATTATTCTTATATGTTTGATTCATCAATACATTACTCAATATTCCTTCTTCAGCACCAGAGGGCCAAGTAAATAGAAGTACTTCTCCAGGAAATTTTAAGTCATACTTAATTTGTGAAGCACGTAGCACTGCTTCTTCAAACTTTACATTGAATCCATGCACAAATAAAATTACTTCTGGAAATGAATTGTCTTTTATTTGTGAAAGCAGAGTTTCTTTGGGAAGATTTTTATGATCTCTAAATACAAATTGTTTTTCAATATCAGTTCCAATTACTTCAATATCTCCAATTTCTCGAATCGGAGGAACATTGATTGTACAATTTCCAAATCTTGTTTCAGAGTCTAGTTTGGTAGTATAATAATTATTAGAACAACCTGGAGTATTGGAAGTAGTAAGTCTATTGGTTGCAAAATATACTTTAACATCCTTTGGTACATCATAGCTTTCTTTGATCCTAGTGTTGAGTTCATCACCTAGGTTTACTTTCACATTTGTAGTTTCTCCTGGAAAAAATGAACATTGCACAAGGAAAAGAATGAGTAGTGAGAAAATTAATTGAATCATTTTGGGTAAAATCCTTTAATAAAAGTTTTTGGGTTCACTGAATTTCCGTTTTTAATTATTTCAAAATGTAGATGTGCACCAAAACAATAACCGGTACATCCTGATCGGGAAATTATCTTTCCACCATTCACATAATCGCCTTCTCTAACAAATACTTTAGAGTTATGAGCATAAAGAGTTTTTAAATCGTTAGTATGTTCAATGATAACTACATTTCCATATCCACCCATCCAACCACTATAAGCGACTCTTCCACTTCTTGCTGCAAGTACTGGTTCATAATTTGCCTTTAAGTCCCAAGCCTCATGAAATTGGTAGCGGGGATAAGTTCTCCAACCGAAACCTGAAGTAATCACTCCTGATGAAACTGGTTTATGCCAGATTGGTGGAGGATCAGGAATCAGAGCCCCAGGTAGAAATAATTTTTTTCCAACGGGAAAAATATCTTCATCGGAAAGATTATTCTCTCTGAGTATGTCTTCCACAAGAATCTTATAAGTGGAAGCAACACTTGCAAGTGTATCCCCAGATTTCAGTCTATATACAATTCCTGGTTTTTCGGGAATAAGTATCTTGGTTCCTTTTTTTAACTCTACATCTTCTTTAAGTTTAGAATGTGTAGCAAGAATGCTTGCAGAGATCTTATATCGTTCAGCAATTTCTTTTAAGGTTTCTCCATCTTCAGCAAGATAGGTTTTGAAAGTGATCTTAGTATGATTGGATTGAAGAATTTGTTTTTTTTGTTCTTCAGTTTCTTTTAGGTATTTTTCATCAGCATGTTTAGCAATTGCATCTAGTCTTTCTTCTTCGCTGATCGAGACTCGCTGTAAATTAGGATCAATCATCTTTCTAGCTTCTGTAGAACTAGAAGAGGAAAAGTAGATCCAAAAAAACGCAAAGATTGCACCAAGTGGAATTAATTTATAATGAATTCGTTTTAGATCAATGTCTCCATAGATCAATTTTTTTCCTGAGATATAGGAATAGTGAAGGTTGCCTTTGCCAAGATGAATCATAGTGAAATTTTCTGTTCTTAAAATTTCTTTCCCATGATTTAGCTTTCTAGGCTTTTTAAATTTCATCGATGTTCCTAATCTACTTTTTCATCATCTTTAAAGATATTCTTCTGCTTCTTCTTAGACTTTTTCTTTTTGCTTTTTTTCTCAGAAAAATCTGAATCTGGATCGGGTTCAATACTGAATGGGGAAAAACCGCCACCATGTTCATTACATTGGGTTTTATCTAATGTACCGGGGATAAAATATTCTTCATAAGTATCTCTACATTTAGAACCTGGGAGCTTTCCGGAAATTTTACATACTCTTGCTTTTTGAATATTGATCTCACCAAAATCAAAGTTCTTGGACTTTTCATGCTTTAATGCTTGGCTCATAAATCTTCCCCAAAGGGGAGAAGCCACAACTCCCCCCGCCATACCTTTACCTAAGGTCAATGTGCCTACATCATATCCAAGCCAAACAGAAGAAACTAGTTCAGGAGTAAAACCCACAAACCATGCATCTCTAAAATTATTCGTAGTACCTGTTTTACCTGCA
Organism: Leptospiraceae bacterium; assembly: GCA_033762425.1. GTDB lineage: Bacteria > Spirochaetota > Leptospiria > Leptospirales > Leptospiraceae > JANRLP01. Next base: position 24,285 of record JANRLP010000101.1, on the reverse strand, counting down.
GAAGGTCTTGTGAGTCCTTCAGCAATTACTGCCTTACCTGTTCCATGTTTTATCACATCTTGCATCATAGATGTAATGATAAAACTTGCTTCAGGTGTTAGAACTTGTTTTCTGTCTTTGGAAAGATTCTCCTTAGCATAGTCTAAAACGATTTGATCATTTTTGTCTTTCACTTGAAGAATCGAAATTGGATGAACCTCTTTTCCTTTAGAAGCAATGCCTGCATATGCTCTTGTAATTTCATAAGGTGTTACCTCAAAGGTGCCTAACGCTACTGAAAAGTTCTTTGGAATCTCCCTTCCTGTTGGGTGAAGTAGTTCCGTAAGTGGAGGTAATAAATTTGCCAAACCAATCTCTTCTACAACTCTTACAGCTACAGAGTTTTTAGAACTTTCCAGTGCTGCCCTAAGTCTTACAAACCCCGCATACTCCTCGCTATAGTTTTCTGGAGTCCATTCATCCCCATCCTCTAGAATAAAATTTAAGGGAGAATCTAGAAATTGTGTGGATGCTGTTATGTTTTGATTCTCCTTAGGATTTTTACCATAATGATCTAAGGTTACTGCATATACTAGTGGTTTGAAAGAGGAACCGGGTTGTCTATATGCTTGGAATGTTCTTATCTGTTGGTTATCACTTTTAAACTCAGAGCCACCAACGATAGCTGTTATGTATCCCGTCTCGGGTCTCATACTAATAATACTTCCTTCTACAGGAAGCAAATGATCTTGTGTTATCTGTTTAGTATAGTTTTCATCCAGAACCTGACCGACTTCGTCAGTTCCAGAAAGAAAGTTGAGTACGCTTAGTTCATCTCTAATTTCTTCTTGGTATAGTGTTCTGAATGTTCTTTCTTCTCTAGAAATTTTATGTTTGAATTCATTCAATGAAAATAGATCGTTAATGATTTCATAACTTGCACCATAACTATCATCAAATATATCAATATTTTTAAACGATCTTTGGTTAGAAATTTTGGTTTGGTTCTCTAGGCCTTTTTCTAAAACTTTTTCAGCAGCAATTTGGTGAGGTATAACTAACGTTGAATAAACCTTTAGTCCACCATTATACAATTTCTCAGGTGAAATTTTTTTGATAAGAGTTCTTCTTACATGTTCAGTAAAGTACGGGAATCGATTCAGCCTATCGGAATATGCAGAGTCATTTGGAGAACGATTTAAGTTTAGATAGTAGTCCGAAAATTTAGCATACTCTTTTTCAGCAGTTGCAATGTCCATCTTTCCATTTTCAACTAGTTTTCTAAAATTTACTCTAACCTTATTATTTGAAATATTAGGATTTACTAATGGACTAAACTCTCTGGGTCTAGTTGTAAGACTTGCTAGAAGACAGGCTTCTCCCCAATTGAGCGAATTTACTTCTTTTCTAAAATAAAATCTTGCTGCAGCACCAACGCCTAACGTTCCATGACCAAGGGGAATTTCGTTCAAATACATTTCTAAGATTTGGTCTTTGGAAAATTTAGACTCTAGTAGAATTGCAAGCCATGCCTCTCTTGCTTTTCTCACAAAAGATCTATCGTTAGTCAAAAATTTAAGTCTTGCGGTTTGTTGTGAAATTGTGGATGCACCTTCTTTGATTCTACCTGCAATTAGGTTTACAACAAAGGCTCTAGCGATTCCTCGAATATCCAATCCAAAATGGGAATAGAAATCATTATCTTCTGAAGCAAGAAATGCTTGGATGAGTTTGTTGTTATCATCAATTTCATTATCAGATTTTTTTAAATCTTTGATATTTAGTACTAGTTTAGAGAATTGATAGAATTCTGCAATTGGTTCAAATTCTCCTTTTTCGTTCATTCCATAAAGAATTGATGGTATTTGATAGTTGCTTGCTTCTTTGATAAGTTCAAAGTCTTTAGGGTGAACTGTCAAAACAAGTATATTCAATAAAACTAATATTGCTAGAGCAAATTTTAATCTTACAGAATTCATCTTTCTTAAAATTTTTTCTATGAAAAAGAAAAATATTTTAATAATAATCATATTAGAGGTGCAAATTCCTTCATTGAAGATATATCTTCATTTCTAATTCCAGTGTCCAGATTATATCCTTTATATTCTTTCAAAATTGTATCTCGTTTTACTCCTTGGTTAAGATACTCATTGGCAGTGGTGATTGCAGTAATAGAAGCATTTGCAGCTCTATTCACTAGTTCAATGAAAGAATCATTCTTCACTGTGGTAGGTTCAGCGGGGTAGTACCAAGGCCTTTTTTCTTCGTTCATGATTCTTCTATCAACAGTTTCCAATGTGGGTAACATTAGCACAGAAGATTTTATTTTATTAAAAGTTACAATATCAATAAATTTAAGAACTCCTCTAACGATTGGATTTCTTGAATCTAAAAATTGATTGAATTCTACAAATCCAATATAGGAATCATTGATTACATCGCCTGGGATGATTTTTTTCTCTGAGCCCGTATAATACTTTTGAAACTCATCGGGAAATGTTTCTTTTAAAGCTTTTTGCCAAAATGCCCAGATCACAGGGTCTAGTTTGGAACCAGCAACTCCGTTTGATCTAGTGATATTTACATATTGGTTGAAATCATATGCCTCGGGGCTCATTCCCCAGCGATGATTGAGTAAAAAAGAGTCCAACGCAAACTCTACTCTCAGATGATGATACTGTGCAGTAGATGCAACCTTAGGATCTTTATTGTAATAGTCTCCAGAAATGTAGAAGATATAGGGATGGGTAACAATATCTACAACACAATGACAGATATAGCCAAAGGTGAAGGCTCTAGCCCTTTCTTTGAAAAGCTCTTCTTCCTCTTCATTGATATTATCTAAAAAATTTAGAATAAGCTCTGCTACTCTTTTATGATGATGTAAATCTCCCCAGACTTGTGCCCTAGATGAGCGAATCGGTGAAAGGATATGATAGAAATAAAAAATATCTGGGGCAATGGCTCCTACATTGGCATAGTTCTTAGTTTCTTTAGACGTGAGTAAGGAAGCTATCTTTCTCTGCTCGGGGTTTCCATGTCCAAGGTGTTTTGCAACTTGAGCCAGAACTTCTAGATGAGTAATCTTGCCTGCCATAGTATGTCCAATTTTGCCTTTCCAATTTTTTGGTAAACTAAATTCTCGTTCCTATGTCGATAGAAAAATTAAACTTTTTAACAGAAGAAAATGCTAGAGAAATAGCGAAAGAGTTTGGGACTCCCGTTTTTGTTTATTCCCAAAAAATGATTGAAGAAAAATGTGATATTGCTTTGAATTTTCCAAATGAATTTGGTCTCACCGTTCGATATGCAATGAAAGCAAATCCTAATTCTACTATTTTAAAGATCATGAAGAAGAAAGGAATCAAAATTGATGCAAGTTCTGAGCATGAAGTGGATAGAGCAATTCAGGCGGGATTTTCACCCAATGAAATTCTTCTCACTTCTCAAGAACCTCCAAGCCAAGAAAGACTGAAACAAATTGTAGAAAGAGGAACAGAATTCAATGCATGTTCCTTATTTCAGCTTCATCTATTTGGTTCCTTATTTCCCGGTAAAGAAATTTCCCTAAGAATCAATCCAGGACTTGGCTCAGGTCATACGAAAAAAACAGATGTGGGTGGAACTGGTTCCTCTTTTGGAATTTGGCATGAATCCATGAATGAGGTTGTGAATTTAGTAAAAAAGTACAACTTAAAAGTGAAACGAGTTCATACACATATTGGTTCGGGAAGTGATCCTGAAGTTTGGAAAGCAGTATCTCATTATACACTTGAATATGCAGAAATTTTTACTGATTCAACAATTGTGAATTTAGGTGGAGGTTATAAGGTAGGTAGAATGCAGGATGAAAAGACTACTGATTTTCAAAAAATTGGTGAGCCTGTTAAAGAAGAATTCATTCAATTTGCAACTAAACATAATAGAAAGCTTCATCTAGAGATTGAACCGGGAACTCATCTAATTGCACTTTGTGGTTCACTCATTTCTAATATCATAGATATTGTAAACACAGGTAAGAATGGTTTTGAATTTATAAAACTAAACTCAGGTATGGATGTAAATACTAGACCTTCTCTTTATGGTTCCAGACATCCTCTCATTGTTGTTCCTGATTCCAAAGATAAAACACGTTCTGAAAAAGAATATGTAGTTGTTGGTCATTGTTGTGAAAGTGGAGATCTATTCACCCAAGAGTTTGGGGGAGGTCTCGAAAAAAGAAATATGTTAGAAGCAAAGATTGGTGACTATGTTGTGATGGAAGGAGTAGGTGCTTATTGTGCGGGAATGTCAACTAAGAACTATAATTCATTTCCCGAAGTCCCAGAGGTTCTATTAGATAAATCTAATAAACCAATTCTAATTCGTAAAAAACAAGAACTCTCTCAGATTTGGCAGAATGAATTGAGTATAGCTTTAGAATAATTTGTTATGCTAAATTGGAAAGATCATTACTGGAATATCTTACCCAATAGAGATAAAGCTCTAATGATTGCCAAAAAGCAATTGCCTGAGTTTGTCTATGATGCGGTAAACCTCGAAGGTATCCCTTTCACTTTACCAGAGATTCAAACTCTACTCGATGGGATTAGTGTGGGAGGTCATAAACTTTCAGACCAACAGATCGCTATAAATCAGAGAGATGCTTGGAAAGAATTATTCTATGCAATCGAGAAAAATGAATTTGAAGTAAGTATTGATTTTGTTTGTGGTTTGCATAAAATTGCAGCTAAAGAAGAAGCATTGAAGTGGGGAGTATTTAGAGATGGAAGTGTTTATATATCTGGAACAGATTATGAACCTCCAAGTCATTTAGAACTCGTAACTCATTTTGAATCTATGCTACAAGGCTTTGATCAATTTGAAGATATATACGATCTTGCGATTCATGTTTTTTTACAAATGTCCCGACATCAGTTCTTTTTTGATGTAAATAAAAGAATGGGTAGGTTTATGATGAATGGCATTCTACTCAACGCTGGATTTCCTGCTATCAATTTGCTTTCAAAATACCAGCTTGAATTTAATTCTAAAATGCTTCGGTTTTATGAGTCGGGTGATGAAAAAGAAATGAATCAATTCATGCGGGATTGTATGCCAGAGAAAATTTTAAGAATTATGAAGGAATGATAAGCGTTATGCGAAATCGATAGTATTTCGCATAACGAATTTTATTAAAATTGTTTACTTCTTCCAGAGAATACATTCACCTGGGCATTCATCCATTTCTTTTTGAACTCTTGCTACATCTTCTTCTGGAATTTCTGCATTATTCACGTTCTCACCGTTGATGTGAGTTTCGGAAGTATCATTCTCATCCATACGAAAGTATTTCGGCAGATTGTCTGCACATTGATTACAAGATGTGCAATCATCTTTGTTTACGTAAGCTATTTTTCCCATTTTTTCACTCCTTCAAGAGTTAGTTTGATTCAAATTGAACTTTTAAGTTCTCAAAAACTAAGTTCTAAAAATTCATCCACAAGTCAAGATAGTTCTTATATGAACCTTAACTTGTAAAGGAACTTAAAGAAAAACCTTTTTCAGAGAAAGACATTAAATCAGTCATAAAGCTGTTATTACTCTGATTTCTAATCTAGCTAAAGCTAGATACCAAATCTAATCAATAAAGATGAGCCTGCCGGCGGCTTTTTTGCTTTCGCAAAAAATTCACAGACAGTTATTATCAAAAATGATATAAACCAATGAATAATTACTTCATTTTCAATCTCATTAGAAATCTGGGTATGAATAAACTCAATAGTCTAAGTAGGGTGATAGCCATCTTTCAGCTTCTTCCAAAGTCATGCCCTTTCTGTTCGCATAGTCAGTTACCTGATCTTTACCCAGTTTACCCACTGCGAAGTACTTTGCTTTTTCATTAAAGAAGTATAGACCACTGACAGAACTTGCGGGATACATTGCACAGTTTTCAGTGAGCTTTACTCCAATGGAATTTTCAGCATTCAGAAGAGCGAATAACGTTCTTTTTTCAGTATGCTCAGGACAAGCAGGATAACCAGGAGCGGGACGAATTCCACGATACTTTTCTCGAATCAAATCTTCATTGGATAGATTTTCTATAATTCCAATTTCCTCACGAGCTGTTTTATGCATATATTCCGCTAAGGCTTCAGCAAAACGATCCCCTAATGCTTTAACCATGATGCTAGAATAATCATCCTGAGTTTTTTCAAAACTCTTTGCAAACTCTTCAACCTCATTTCCAGCAGTTACAACAAATGCACCTAGATAATCTTTTCCTAAGTCCTTCGGTGCAATATAATCTGCAAGACTTGTATTGAATTGTCCCTCATTTTTAGGCATTTGTTGTCTGAGCATATGAAAAACTGTATGAACTTTTGTTCTTGAGTCATCAGCATAAAGCTCAATGCTATCACCATTCGAATTAGCGGGAAAGAATCCGATCAATGCTTTAGGTTTAAATCTTTTGTTTTTGATAATATCGTCTAACAATACTCTCGCATCATGATATAGTTTTTTTGCTTCTTCTCCAATGATCTCATCTTCAAAGATTTGAGGATATCTTCCTTTCAGTTCCCATGCATTAAAGAACGGAGACCAATCAAAATATTCCACTAATGTTTCTAAATTGAAGGAATCATACAGTTTCACCCCTGTAAAAGATGGCTTAGGGAAATTAGTATTCACCCAATCAATCTTTTCAGGATTCTTTCTAGCATCGGAAATACTCAATAAATTTCTATCAGACTGTTTGTTTAGATATTGATTCTTTAAACGTTCTTGGTCTTTTCTAATAGATTCAACATACTTTGGTTTTTCTTCTTTGGAAAGTAAACTACTCACAACATTTACTACTCTGGAAGCATCTAGAACATGCACTACAGGTTCTGAATAGGAGGGAGCAATCTTTACTGCTGTGTGAGCGGGACTAGTGGTAGCACCACCAATGAGTAGTGGAACCTTAAAATTTTGTCTTTCCATTTCTTTTGCAACATGCACCATTTCATCTAAAGAAGGAGTGATTAGCCCCGAAAGTCCAATTGCACTAACGTTATGTTTTTTTGCTTCCGCTAAAATGATATCTGCTTGCACCATCACACCTAAGTCTATCACTTCATAATTATTACAAGCTAGCACAACACCGACTATGTTCTTACCAATATCATGTACATCGCCTTTTACTGTTGCGATTAAAAATTTTTCTCGGGAACTAGTGTCTGAGTTTCTTGCCTTTTCTTCTTCCATAAAGGGCAGTAAGTATGCTACAGCTTTTTTCATAACTCTTGCACTTTTCACTACTTGAGGCAGAAACATTTTTCCCGCACCAAAAAGCTCCCCAACAATTTTCATTCCATCCATTAATGGACCTTCAATGAGTTCTAATGGTCTATTGAATTTTTGTCTAGCTTCTTCCGTATCATCATCAATAAACTCTACTATGCCTTTTACTAGAGCATACTTGAGTCTTTCTTCAGGAGTATTGTTTCTCCATTCTAACTCTTTAGTTTTATCAGTGGTTTCAGTTTTTTTATAACTTTCAGCAAACTCAATGAGTCTTTCTGTTGCATCCTCTCTTCTATTGAGTAGAACATCTTCTACTCTTTCCAAAAGATCCTTCGGGATTTCTTCATATACTTCCAGCATCCCCGCATTCACAATTCCCATATCCATTCCCGCTTTAATGGCATGGTATAGAAATGCTGAGTGCATAGCTTCGCGAACAGGATTATTGCCTCTAAAGGAAAATGAAATATTACTTACACCACCACTGATCTTTGCCCCTGGACAGATTTTTTTGATTTCAGTAGTAGCTTCAATAAAATCGACTGCATAGTTATTATGCTCTTCAATTCCAGTTGCAACAGTTAGGATATTCGGATCAAAGATGATATCTTCTTTTGGGAAATTAATTTTTTCTACAAGTAGATCATAGGCACGTTTACAAATTCTTACCTTATCATCTTTGGTTGCAGCCTGTCCTTTTTCATCAAAAGCCATAACAATTACACTAGCACCATAACTCATAATTGTTTTGGCTTGTTCTAAGAACTTCTCTTCACCTTCTTTAAGCGAAATTGAGTTTACAATTGCTTTGCCTTGAACACATTTTAATCCCGCTTCAATCACAGTCCATTTTGAACTATCAATCATGAAAGGAACCTTAGAGATATCGGGTTCTGCAGCAATTAGATTTAGAAACTTAGTCATTGCTTCTTCTCCATCTAATAAAGCCTCATCAAAATTGATGTCTAGAATATTGGCACCCGCCTCAACTTGTTGAAGAGCAACCTGAACTGCTTCTTCATAGTTTCCTTCTAGAATTAACTTTTTAAACTTAGGAGATCCTGTAACGTTAGTTCTTTCTCCAACTAATAAAAAACCTTTATCACTAGTTACGTTTAGTGACTCAAGACCTGAAAGTCTCATGATACTATCGGGATGTGACTTGACTCTTGGTTTATGGTTTTTTGCTTTTTCAGCAATTGCATGAATATGTTTAGGAGTTGTACCGCAACATCCCCCAACTATATTCAACCAACCATTTTGCAGAAAATGATCTAGATCGTGAGCTAAGTCTTCGGGTGTTTCATCATATCCACCGAATGCATTGGGAAGTCCTGCATTTGGATAGCAACTAACGTAAGTTGAACTTATCTTAGATAGTTCTTCTATATATGGTTTCATGTCCTTAGCGCCTAACGCACAATTGATTCCAATGCTGAGTGGTTTTGCATGACGAATAGAATTATAAAACGCCTCAATTGTTTGTCCTGAAAGAACCCTTCCTGATGCGTCAGTAATAGTTACTGAAAGTGAAATTGGAATTTTTTTACCTTTGTTTATGAATAATTTTTCCAAAGCAAAAATACATGCTTTTAGGTTCAAAGTATCTGTTGTAGTTTCGGGTAAGAATAGATCTACCCCCGCTTCAAAAAGTGCTTCAGCTTGTTCATAATAAGCATTCATCATTGCATCAAAGCTCACTGCACGATAAGCGGGGTTATTGACATCGGGTGACATGGACGTTAGCTTCGTTGTAGGACCAATTGCTCCAGCAACAAAACAAGGCTGCTCGGGATGAATTTTTTGGAACTTCTCGACTGCGTTTCTTGCACAACGAACTGCAGCAAAATTCAACTCTCGAACAATATGTTCAAGTTTATAGTCTTCTTGGGAAATTGCATTTGCACTGAACGAATTCGTTTCAAGGATATTGGCTCCCGCTTCTAGAAACTCATAATGGATTTTTTCAATGATCTCAGGTTGAGTGATGCTCAATAATTCATTGTTACCTTTCAATAGATGAGTATGATTTTTGAATTCTTCCATACGAAAGTCTTCTTCAGTTAGATTATAACCTTGAATCATTGTGCCCATGGCACCATCTAGAACAAGGATCTGCTTATCCAAGAGATCGATTAGTTTTTGTGAGCTTTTTGTGTAGTTCATTGTTTCTCTTTAAAAAATTTATCTAAATCGAGTTCTTTACATCGATTTATCTTTTTTCTTCCTAACCTTATTTCAATTTGTTTAAGTTCAAATTCAGCTGATCGGGAAGGGTAGCCATTGCCGGTTTGAATCCAAAAGATTTCATATCTAAATTTTTTTAAATATGGATCAATGACTTCATCTTTTAACCATAATGCTTTTTTTGCTACTTCACTTCCTTTATTTGCCCCGTGAATCTCCACTAAAGCAATTAGAGTTTCTTGAGGAAAGATTATTACATAACCATCTTCATAAAATTTTTGTTCATAATCTTGTTTAGTTCGATTTGAATCTTTTACTAAAGCTAATAAATAGTCCCAGCTTTTAGATTCTTTTCCCGAGTTACCTTTGCCAATGCACTCACTTCCTTCAAGGTAAGCACTACAAAGGATTCTTCTATTCATTTTAATCTTATAAGTATAGTTGGTAGAATTTTTGTCCCCATGTTCTTTGGTAAGTGCTAAGAGACTTTCTTTAAAACAGGTAGTAGGCATTGATTCTAGTTTCCAATTCTTTTTATGATTCATATAATTTCTCATAACTATTATTCATTCTTTTGGAATATTGATTAAAGCCACCCCATTCAGCAATAGCAGGATTACTATGTAATGAATCTAAAGTAGTTATATCCTTTACTTCATTATCTTCTTTATCAAAAAAATATACTTTATAATCCATTTTAAGAATTTTTTCAAAAGCATTTAGTACAATCTGTGAATGATCATTTTCACCGAGAAATATATTTGCAAGTTCCAATTTTTTTGATTTTAACTTTGAATCCTTTAGTTGGTTAAGATACCAAATAAATTCAAGCAAATGATATGAATGGCTTGAAAGAATTACTTTATAACCACGATGTATAGTATATAGAATTAGGAGTAGGGCATTCATTACTCCATCGGGGTGAAGTCCCATTTCTAATTCTTCAACAATTAATAAATTATAATCTTTAGCTTTTCTTGCACTATGAAGTTTTATTAATGCAAGAAGTAGTGGAGCAAATTCTCTTTGACCTGCTGACCATGAAAGAAAAGGAATTGATTTTTTGTTTTCAGAATTTAGAACAAGTCTTGTTGAAAGTTTATCAGTTTTCTCAAGGTAAATTGAATATTCTTTAAAAAGACTATTTGCAATTTTATCTTCAATTTCAGAAATAAAAATACGGGAACCTTTATTTGGAAATAATTTAATTCTATCTTCATTTAATAATTTTTTAACATTGGGATTTTTTTCTGAAAGATATTCTCGGATTTCTTGTGTGAAGTCTGTGAGCACAAATGGATCTTGGTTATTAAAATCATCTGGTACTTTTAGACCACCAGCACGATTGAACATCAAGACTCTTTGTGCGGGAATAAAATTTGATGTTTTCTCAGAACCAGTTTTATAACTTTTATTAATTACTAAATTTTCTAAAGTTACTAGTTTTCCATTCTTCTTTATTGAACTATTTTCTTTATTATAGATAGAGGACATGTTTTCTCCAAGATACTTATCTAGAAAAGAAAAAACATCCTTATCATAAAACATGGATGATTTTTTGATACTGTTACTAATATACTTATAGTTTTCTTCGAACAATAGATGAATCAGTTCTAATGCAATTGTTTTACCACTTGATTGTGGACCTACAAAAATCGTCAGATCACCAAGTTCAATTTTTGCTTTTTTAATAGGTCCAATATTTTCGAATTCAAATATCTCCTTCTGAGCCCTATTAGCCATTATGATTTCCTAATTCAACAAAAGTTATAAATATACTAAACGCAATCATTTTATTTCTTTACATCCTTCTTTTTTCAAAGGTCTTTTAGTGGATGTAATGATAGGGTAGTTACTTGCATTTACTTTATTGTATTCAATCCAATGCTTCTGTTCTTTTAATAAATCAAAGTCAGGAAAGATTGCTTCTACTGGACATTCTTTCACACAGGCTCCACAGTCAATACAAGAATCAGGATTGATGAGGAGCATATTTTCTGCTTCATGAAAAGCATCAGCAGGACATACTGCTGCACATGAAGTATATTTACAATCTACACAATTTTCCGTAACGATATATGCCATTATTTTCCTTTTATGCTATTTGCTTGGTTGCATACTCCCAACATAGATATCGACATTGTATTTGGTGACATGGATAATAGATATTGAATTTAGATTTATATATATATCATTGAAATAAGAACCACTTCCTCGATTGGTAAAGCTGATTTGAATATCAGAATCATTTATGACCAAGTCTTCCAATACATCTTCAGAGTTAGCTGGTCCTGACTTGCTGTGAAGAATCAAAATCGAAGGTGCAAAATGTCCATGACCTTGAAAGTGTAGGGTTAAAGTCATTGATGGATTTCTATCGATGCCATCCAAAACTTTTCGAAGAGTTCTTCTATCAAATGCATTTACTTGAATGCTAAGTAATATCAATGTTAAAATTAAGAGTTTAGTTAAGTGTTTCATATTTTCCTCTTTTCTTTAGACATGTTTATTCCAATCAAAAAGGATTTTTTTTGATTCACAAAGTTTTCGTAAATTTTTATCACTAGTCCAAATTAAGCAATCATTCATGCGAGCTAATGCGTAAATTGAAATGTCCACGAAGTTTAAACTTATTCCAAATAGTTTTTCTTTTTCAATAAATTGAAATACGATCTCATGACTAATTACCTGAATGCTTGGAAGATTTCTATATCTTTCTAAAAATTGATTTCTATTTGGAATAAAGCCTAATCTTAACTCACCTTCAATTAATGAATATCTAAAAGCAAAATTTTTAGAAACGATTTCTTGAACTACTAAACTAGATTCTTTACCTTTAATGTAATCAATCCAAATGTTTGTATCAATCAACACTCTGAGCACTTACTATGTTCCTCTTGATCTTTTGATATATTTAGCTTTTCCTTTAGCAGAACCAAACATGTTTGCTAACTCTTCTAATCTTTTTCTTCTGATGATTTCTTCTAAACCAAATTTTATCAATTTGGTTTTTTCCTTAATTCCTGTGATTTCCATTGCTTCTTTGATGAGATTTTCGGGTATAACTACTGTTGTTTTCATAAAGTTTCTTTCCTTAATTGATAATGAATTTTTTTTTCCTCACAAAGTTTTCGTAAATTTTTATCACTAGTCCAAACTAAAGAATCATTCATTCGGGCAGATGCATAGATGGAAATATCAATTACGGAAAGACCTTTACCATATAGTTTTTCTTTTTCAATAAAGCTTGTTATAATATCAAAATTTGGAAGTTTCGCTTCAGGAAGAGTAGAGTAATCATTAAAAAATTTTTCTCTTGGTTTAATTTGTCCTACTCTAAGTTCAAGTTCTACAAGTTTATGTCTGAGCATTCTATCTTGATCAATTAATTGCTGGAAATGATCTGTAAACTCTGCAGAATTTAAAAAGCTTATCCAAATGCTAGTATCCACAATTACTTTCTTCAAAGTTAAATCTTAGCCTCTAGTTCTTTTTACTGGTTTAAGTTGTTTTTGTGTGCCAGCAAACTTGAGTAAATCTTCTTTAGCTTTCCTTTTAATAATTTCTTCTAAGCTATACTTAATGAGTTTTGTTTTTTCAGCAATTCCAGTAATTTGCATAGCTTCTTTTATCAGATCATCAGATATAATAATAGTAGTTCTCATACTCTCTCCATATACAACCATATACTTGTTCCATATAGTTTCAAGAAATTATATGCACTAAACTATAAAAAAGAGGAATTAACCAATTAAGTAGAGGATAAAGGTATAACCTCTATCCTCTAAATATTAGTTTCTAGTATCTATAATGGTCAGGTTTGTAAGGACCTTCCACAGATACTCCAAGATAATCAGCTTGGTCTTTAGTAAGTTTAGTCAAACGTACACCAATTTGTTCAAGATGGAAAGCTGCTACTTTTTCATCTAATTCTTTTGGTAAACGATAAACTCCAACTGGATACTTTTGTGTGTTAGTGTAAAGTTCGATCTGAGCTAATACTTGATTAGAGAATGAATTCGACATAACAAAAGAAGGGTGACCAGTTGCACAACCTAAGTTCACCAAACGACCCTCAGCTAGAATAATAATACATTTTCCATCGGGGAATATATATTTATCAACTTGAGGTTTGATAGTAACCTTACTAATTCCTGCCATTGCATTCAATTGTGCCATTTGGATCTCTGTATCAAAGTGACCAATATTGCATAGGATCGCTCCATCTTTCATGGACTTCATGTGTTCAAGTGTTACGATATCGTTGTTTCCAGTTGCAGTAACAACTATATCAGCCTTGTCCACAATATCTTCCATACGTAAGACTTGGTAACCTTCCATTGCAGCTTGAAGAGCACAAATAGGATCAATTTCGGTTATAATAACTCTACATCCAAAATTACGTAATGAAGCAGCTGATCCTTTTCCAACATCACCATATCCTGCAACGATAGCAAGTTTACCTGCAAGCATTACATCAGTTGCACGTTTGATACCATCGGCAAGCGACTCACGACAACCATATAGATTATCAAATTTTGATTTAGTAACGGAATCATTCACATTGATTGCAGGGATTTTTAATTCACCTTTACCTAACATCTTCATCAATTGAACAACACCTGTAGTTGTTTCTTCAGAAACACCTTTGATGTTTTTCAATAGTTCGGGATATTTAGTGTGGATATGGTAAGTTAAATCTCCTCCATCATCTAGGATCATGTTTGGACCCTCTGGGAATTTGATTGTTTGTTCAGTACACCACCAATATTCTTCTTCAGTTTCACCTTTCCAAGCAAAAACAGGAATTCCTGCCTCAGCAATAGCTGCTGCAGCATGATCTTGTGTTGAGAAAATATTGCATGAAGCCCAACGAACCTCTGCCCCAAGAGCAACTAACGTTTCAATTAGCACTGCTGTTTGGATGGTCATATGGAGTGAACCAGCAATTCTAGCACCCGCTAAAGGTCTTTTCGCAGCATATTCTTTGCGAATCGCCATTAGTCCAGGCATCTCTTTTTCAGCAAGGATGATCTCTTCTCTTCCCCATTGTGCGAGAGAGATATCTTTAACTTTATAATCGTTTGTTTTAGTTTGTGTAGCTGTGGACATTCATGTCCTCCTTTTCTTATTAGCTTTTATAGTTAATAAAACGAAACCTGAACTTGTTTGAATTTCTCCAAGCTCAGCAATTTGAAAACCTTGTTCTTCAAGCCATTTTCTTAGTAGCTCAGGTTCAAACCCAAGCCATAGGTCTGCGAACTTATCTCTCATGAACTCTTTATCATGTTTCTTGATATCGACTAACGTTAGATTTCCCTCAGGTTTTAGAATCCTATGTGCCTCACCAATAACAAGTGGAGGATTAGAAATATGATGAAGAACCATGGATGCAACAATTGCATCAGCAGTTTTATCTTTTAAGGGTAGGTTTTCTAGATTAGTGTGAATAAAATTTACTTTTTTATTTTTTTTGTGTAGAAGACTCGCTTCTTCTATCATCTTGATCGAAGAATCGATACCAATCAGTTTGGTTGCTTTGGGGAGTAGATGAGATAATAGTTCTCCCGCCCCACATCCAAGGTCTAGAACTAAATTAGAATTAGAAGGAATTGTTTTTGTGACCCATTTGCGATAGACTTCAGGGTTCATAACCTCTGATTGAATTAGGTCTAGATTTTTTCCAATTTGGTTAAAATAGCTTGAACTTCTTTTTTCTCTTTCATCCAAGATTTCTGCAACTTTCTTTTGATCAATTTCTCTGCTTGCTAATTCTTCTTTATAAGAAATCAAAAGCTCTGTAAGTTCTTTGGGAAACGAAATGGAATGAGTGTTTTCAGCAAGTTTATAGTAAACCCAACTTCCTTCTCTTTGAGATTGAAGCAGACCTGCATCAGATAGTATCTTTAGATGTCTAGAAATTCTGGACTGACCCATTCCTAAAACGCGAACAATTTCATTCACATGGAAGGCTCCAAAGGAAAGAATGTTTAAAATTCTTATCCTAGTTTCATCAGAAACTGCTTTTAGCGAGTTCAGAATTTCTTTAGAACTAGATTTTTTTTCTAGTAAGTTCACCATAGTTAAATAACCATATATCAAGATATCTTGATATTGTCAACTCCTATTTTAGACTCTTAAGATTTTGTATTATGGAAAAAACTTTGTACTACTCAGATTTCTGCACAACGTCGCTTATGCTAGATTAGCAATCAAATAGACAGGGATGCAATCAGCAACACTTCTGCAAACGCCTAAACCCTTTCACTTTTAGTTAGAATTGTATTCAACTTTCAACCATTATTTCATTACTTCATTCAAATTAGATTAGAAATCTAGGTACTAAAATCTTATTTTTGAATAGAATGTTTGAGTGATTAACTTTAATTAGTATTTAGATAACGAAAAAAAGGAAATTATTTTGGATAAAAAAGGAAATTCAATTCAAGAGACTGTGCTAGTAACTGGAGCGATGGGATTTGTTGCAAGTGAGCTTATTCCATTATTATTAAAAGAAAATTATAAAATTATTGGCACAACAAGAAGAAAAGATTCTATAAACAATTTTTGGAAAGGAAAAATCGAAGAAAGAGTTTGGGATTATAGAGATGAAACTCAAACAGAAAGGATTTTAGAAAACGTTTCCATTGTTATACATCTTCAAGGGGAAAACGTTGGAGAAGGACGTTGGACTGATTTAAGAAAAAAAGAGATTCATGATTCTAGAATTTTATCAACAAAAAATTTAATAAATAAATTTCCTAAATCAGTTCATACTTTTATTAGTGCTAGTGCAATTTCAGTATATCCATCAAGTAGAACTGAACATTTTGACGAATATTCTAAAACATCAACGCCAACAGATGGTTTTTTAGAATCAGTTTGTTTACAATGGGAAGAAGAAGCAAAACTATCAAAGCAAAAGGTAGAAAGAGAAGTTAGACTTAGAATTGGTTTAGTTCTAGGAGAGAAAGGTTTGATTGCTAAATTAAAACCTGTTTTCCTATTTGGACTTGGAGCAAGTATCGCAGATGGTAACCAAGGTTGTCCTTGGATTCATATTCATGATTTAGCTAGAGCAATTCTATTTACTTTACAAAATAAAAACTTAGAAGGTCCTGTAAACCTAGTGGGACCGAATCCAATTTCTTTTTCAGAACTAGCGAATAGTTTTGGAAAAAGTTTGAATAGACCAGTTTTTCTGAACATACCCGGTTGGTTTCTAAAACTAGCTCTAGGTGAGGCATCTGCTCTTCCCTTAGGAAGTTATTATATACATCCTAAAAAACTGAAAGATTCTGGTTTCCAATTTAATTTTGAAAAAATTGAAAATGCTTTCATGGATATCTTTCATGAAAGGTCTTAAACATTGATTCCTTTGTTTATTATTGAACTGACGATCTATATCTAAGTAATATTGCTAGGTTTTTGAAAACAAATGGAACTCTAGGAATTGCAGGAGCAGGTTTAAGTCAAGAAATTTCTTCTAAAATTCCAGAACATCTTCTTCCTTGGTGGACTCATGAAATGACTTGTCTTCATTCAGCGAATTGGTGGAAAAATCATTGGGAAAAAACAGGAATCATTCAGGTTCAAGAATCAGATTCAATAAATGATGGTTGGAAGTTTTGGGTAGATTGGCAAAAATTTGCTTCTCCTAACAATCAACTAGAAATTGATACACTAACAAAAGACTCTGGTGAATATCTCGGTTATGTTCGAACTGTTGGGGTGAAAAAGGAAAATCTATCTCTGGAAGATCCTTTAATTTCCATTCCAGAAAATTATACTAAAAAAGATTTACAATAATCGAATTAGTTTTCCTTTTCTTTTAACTATATTTTTATAGTCCCATTGAATTCGTTTTGATTTATTAAGCCAACGTTTTAAACTTTTCTTATTGATTTGTTTTACTTCAGTATAACGTTTTTCAGCTGCCTTAAAACTTCCTTCAACTTGCAATTCTTCTTCATCGAAAGACTGACCACTCCAAAAAAGCAAACGGACGCAAGATTTTAATTTACTATACCCTACAATAGGATTTCCATCCAAGAACCATACAGGATGGCCATGCCATAACTTGTTTTCAGCCTTAGGGAGATTCGCAAGAATTTCTTTAGCTAGCAAGTTACATATATCTCGATCAATTTCAGTTTGTGAGTCGTTATAGTTTTGAATATCAGGATTAAGCATAGGAGTCTAATAAATCATTTTGATTGATTGAAAGAATTCATTAAAATTCAATTGAAAAACCTATATTGATTTGTCTTGTAGGACCTGGATGAATTCCAATGGGTAATCTTCCTGATACATAAGACCTATCTTGCAAATTCTTTCCAACAATGAATATAGACCATTTTTTATCAGGATGTTTGAATCCTAGTGATGCATTCACTAAACCATATGCGGGTATGATCCCTGTGTTTCCATCAGGGGTTTCATCATTTGTATTCCATGCATAAGCATAAGAAATTCCTTGCACTTGTCTGATTTCTACTGGACCTGGTTTTAGATTTCTATAAGCAGAAAGACTAGAGTATTGTTTAGAAATATATTGGTACTCAGCTCTAGCATAGAATCCATTTTTGAATCGTATTCCTTGACCAATTGTATAAGTATCTTCTGGGACATAGGGTAGGTATCTTCCATTTGTATCGGGGTTAATGAGTCTTCCATTTTGATCAATTAGTATCGCAGGGCGACTTATGAATTGGATTCTATTTTCAATATCAATTACGTGAGGATACTTTTCATAAGTTTCATTCTTTGCATTGATATGAGAATAGATTATATCTAATGGAATTTCTAATTTAGAGTTGAAGAATTTTCCAAAATCAAAGGTACTCGAAAGTTCAAAACCTTTATGACTGCTTTTCCCAGTATTGATCGGTCTTGTTCCAACTTCATTGGAAACTTCGGCTGTATCAATGACCTGATCTCTAAAGTTCATAAAAAATACTGCTGCTTCAAAGTTTAGATATTGTTTGATATCACCTCTAATTCCTGTTTCATAATTAGTTGCAGTTTCAGCACCTAGTCTATAGTCCTCACCAAATGGACTAATTGCAGTTCCAAAAGTTGGTGGAGAAAAACTTTTATGTACTCCTGCAAATAGACTTAAATCATTGGTAAAGTCATAAGTAATCCCAAGTCCTGGAAGTAAAATTTTTGTAAAACTTTCTGTTCCTCTATCTACGAGTAGTATATCTCCAACGTTAGTTGCTATTCTATCTCTTACATCTCTTGCAGTTGCCTTTCTTCTCTTTGTATAAACTCCTTGGCTTACATACTCATACCTAAGACCAGGAATAATTTTAAACTTATCAGTTATGGATATTCTATTTTGTAAATAAATTGCATATGCTCTAATTGTTCTGTCTTGTTGGCTGAACGGAATTCCTTCTCTAATAAAAGGATAGTTGAGTGGTGGATAACTTTGTTTGAAATTGATTTTATTCATTTCACCATGAGCTCTTACTCCGAAGTCTAATTCATGCTTTAGGTTTAGAAGAGTAAAACTTGTTTCTAATTTTGATTCTATTCCAAGAGTATTAAACCCTTGGTTTCTCATAGGAGCCGTACCTCTCATATACATGATATCACCCGCTCTATTGCCAATTGGGGCGGGAGCATAGGTTGCAAAAAGATCAGAGGGAGGAAGGGCAGGGGTTCCTTGTTCAGTTAAATTATTATACCCAAAGTCTTGTCTTTGCCAATCTCTTCTAGAGTTAGTTATATATAACTTGGTTACAACTCTGCTAGTAGAGTTGATTGTATATTCATGACTTAGAACAGCAGAGCTTCTCTCTACTTCTTTTAGATCAAATCTTGCAGGATTGATTCTTCTATCTCGCCAAAATAATCCTTGAGTTACTCCATGATACGTTGCTTGTGCTTTTTGGTCATTATGACCTAGTTTTAAACTTACGGTATGCTTTTCATTTATTTCATGAGAAATTTTAAAATAGAAATCATTTACATTGAAGTAGTTATAATCTCTATACCCATCACCTCTTTTGTGTAAGTAGGATGCATCAATTGAAGTTTTTCCCCAGGTTCCACCATATTGAATCATGTTAGAAAAAAATCCGTTTTCACCTCCAATGGATTTGTTTGAAAATGTTGGAGTCTTGGGAGGTTTTCTTGTTACAAAGTTTATGATTCCGCCTATCGTTGATGGACCGAATAAAATCGAACCAGAGCCTTTTACAATTTCTACCCTAGCCATTCTATCTATGTTAGGGAAATAATAACTTTCAGGTTGTCCATAAGGACTTAAGGAAGTCAAAACTCCATCTTCCAGAAATAAAGTTTTTCTTGCTTCTTCATTACTCACACCTCTAAAAGAAACGTTAGGCGTTAGACCCGCAGAATCCATATAACGTAGAGATACTCCGGGAACTCTGCGTAGAATTTCCATTGCATCAACAGGTTGAACCTCATCTAAGATTTTTTTATTGATTACTGTAGCAGAGCCGGGAATTTTTTTTAGACTATTCTTGTTTTCACCGATTACATCAATCTTAGCCTTTTCACTGACTCTTTCGATTTTTTCTTTTATTTCTTCTTCTTTAGTTTTCTGGGCAATTAGATTTTCTGTTAAAGCTAAGCAAAAAATAATTACTGTAAGTCGTTTAATGATATTAATCTCCATCCCCATCTCCAAGTCCCGGTCTAAAAGTTGAACCTAAGTTTCCAGCAATCTCTACAGTAAATATAATTTTAAGTTCATTTAATAGTGAATTTAATTCTCTGACTTTAGTAAGATTACCTGACTCCAATGTTGTTCTTAAATTCGAAATTTCTTTAGTTTTAGCTATTGTTTCTTTGATTTTTAATTGAGTTCTTTTATCCAAACTAATATTAAAATAAGCTACATAGGAATTGATTCCACCTAAATAAAAAGTTTCCAATCCTTCTAGGTTTGCTCTAATGGATTCAATGCTAGTGTTGGAAAATCTATTTTCAACGTTAGTCGTACGGATACTTCCACCTGACTCAGCAGAAAGACCAGAGGGATAACCCAGTTTATCTTCTTTTACTTTATCTATCATAGTCACTATTTGTTTAATCAAAGCATCTAATGCATCTTTATCTGTTTTATAGAATTCATTATTAGAGTTAGGATTCTGAAGAATTGTAGAAAAATTTCCATTATTATTTGGATTCCAGTTAAAGGAAAGTCTAGCAATTCTAAGATTGAAAAGATTGACTGCTTCTAGCAAATAAGTCTTTCTTCTTCCTAAAAGAGCAGCACATACAGAATTAACATCTGATATTCCTAAACCATTATCAAAGAGCAGATACTCAATCACAGGAAA
The DNA here is from genome assembly GCA_033762425.1 of Leptospiraceae bacterium. Taxonomy (GTDB): domain Bacteria; phylum Spirochaetota; class Leptospiria; order Leptospirales; family Leptospiraceae; genus JANRLP01. The sequence continues at coordinate 3,529 of JANRLP010000101.1, read as the reverse complement.
TCCATTTTCAGAATCGGTTTTTGAAGAGAGAAAACTTTCGTTGATTGTATCAGTTCCAGAAATAATCGAATTGATTGTTGCAGCATTTGGAGGATTGTTAAGATAATTGGAAGGCCAAGGATCTAAATTAGAGTAACTACCTGAAGGACCGAGTTGCACTAGTTCAATTTTTTTTAGGACTAAATTTGCTGATTTCCAACTCTCACGAAGCGATACTAGTCTTGAAGTATCCCCACCACATGAATCAGGAAAATTAGAAAGTGTATCTTTCAATGATTTAGTTTTGCTTTCAAGTTCAGTATAACTTTTAAGAATAACATTTTCTGAAATATTTTTTAGAACAGGTTTTGCTTGAAAACTGCTTAGTAGGTTTGCTAAAATCCCATCTAAGAAGGAACGTTTTGAAGAACTATCATTTTCACTTTTACAGAGAAACATAGATAATAGTATAATTGTATATAGATAAATTTTTTTCATTAAGAAGTTACCTTTCCCTCTCAGTAAAGAGAGGGAAACTTTATTTAGAATATGTTTGTGATTTTTCTAATTGTGCTAAAGTCATTTACTGGATCAGCTCCAGTACTTGCTGTTAGACTAATCTTTCCTCTATCAGTTACGTATAGAGTATTTTTGTAATAATAGATTCCAATTGGATTGTAGAATCTTGCTGTTGTACTGGAACCATCTGTTCTTCCCGCAAGACTTGTTCCACCAGCGATAGTTGTGACAACACCAGCAGAAGTGATTTTTCTAATTGCAGTGTTAAGTCTATCTGCTACATAAAGATTATCTTTTTCATCAATAGTAATCATATATGGTTCATTGAATTTGGCGTTAGTTCCTGTTCCATTTACAAATCCTGCTGCTGAAGAATCTGTTCCACCAGCACGAGAACCAGCAAATGTGGAAACTTGACCAGTAATTGGATCATATTTACGGATACAATGATTTTTGTTATCAGCAATATAAACATTACCTTTAGAGTCTGCAACAACACCTTTAGGGCTATTGAATCTAGCTGAGAGTGCAGGTCCATCAGTTGCAATTGGAGTTCCACCACTTGGAGAAGAACCACCAGTAGCTTTTTCACCTGCAAGAGTTGTAACGTTACCTGTGCTTGTATTGATTTCTCTTACATTATAACCACCGTTTTCACCAACTACTAATTTATTATTCACAAATCTAATTCCTTCTGGTTTGAAGAAACGATTGGTGCCAGTAGCTCCATCTATTGTTTCGCGTAACGTTGGTCTATTTACACCTGCAAACAAAGTTATTGCATTTCCATTTTTAGTATCCAATTTTAAAATGTTATGACCGTCAAATGCTCCAGTAGTTGCAGAACTTGCACCTGTGTTAGCAATATACAAAATCCCATTTCCACCATCAGTAATTCCTTCAGGATTGTTCACAACAGTTACAGTAGAACCATTTCCTGTGCTTGGAATTATAGTACTAACTGTAGTTTCATTAGTGACCTTTACAATTCTATTGTATTTGCTATCAGCAACATAGATTCCAGAATCAGTGACTGCTAGGTCTTCTGGAAGATTTAGGATTAATTTTGAATCTGATTTACCAGATTCAGTCAAAGCTAGAGTAGTGACAGCGATTGGAGCAGTTTGTTGTGCAGATACAAGTCCAAGAATTACGATGTTTCTTGCGGAATTATCTTCAGTCTTAGCTTGACAATTGCTCAGTAACTGGATGGATAATAGTGCCAGAATCATATATTTTAGTTGATTCATTTTTCTCCCCTTAGATATTAGAAAAATTAATTGAGAATAAGTCTCAATTTCAATAAATTTTAAGGTAGCTAAATTGTCAAACAGTATATTTAAAAAAAAGGTGCCCGCTTTCTTTTTGAGTTATTTTAGGGTTACTCTTGGGATTTTGCTCCTTTTCCTAATTGGAAGGTATTTTTACTATAATTGGATAGGGAAATATTTTATTAACACAATTGTATATTTTCCGCATTTTCACTGGAATTTTTTAAAACCACTGCCTGAGCTATATATGTATCTTGTTTTTGGGGTCTTATTAGTCTTAGCAATTTGCATCACAATTGGTTGGAAAACAAGGCTGAGTTCCTTATCATTCGCAATCATTTTTGCTTATCAACATCTTATTGATAAATCCAATTTTCTAAATCATTACTACTTAGTTTTTTTATTATGCATTATTTTAACAATAGTATCGGATGATGAGAGTAGTAATAGAGTAGGGGTTTGGAAACTATATCTTATTCGATTTCAGTTAGCAGTAGTATATTTTTTTGGAGCAATAGCAAAGATTAGACCCGATTGGATTTTGGATGCCCAGCCATTAAAAATTTGGTTACTCATGAACAGTGATTTTCCATTGATTGGAAGTGTTTTAACTTGGAAATTCACTGCATACTTTTTTAGTTGGGCGGGATTAGCATTTGATGCGATGATCTTTCCCGCATTATTGTACAAAAGAACTAGAAAGGTTGCATACTTTTTTGTTTTGCTATTTCATTTATTAACCTCAGCGTTATTTCCCATTGGTATGTTTCCTTGGATTATGATTTTTTTAACTCCATTATGCTTTTCTAATCGATTTCATTTTGAAGTATTGAAAAAAATTCAAGTGTTCGCACAACGATTTAAGTTAGATACTTCAAAAAAGTCAAAACAAAGTATTGTTAATATAAGAAGTTCTATCCCAAAGATAGTTTATATATTCGTGATTTTGCAAGTAGTACTTCCATTCAGACATTTTTTCTTTCCAGGGAATATGCTTTGGACAGAGCAAGGCTTTCGGTTTTCGTGGCATATTATGGCTGCACATAAAACAGGTTATATAGAATTTTATTTACAAGAGGAAAATGGAAATAAATTTTTAGTGGACTACAATCATTTGCTAACAGAAAGACAGTTAGGGCAGATGAGAACAGAGCCGGGAATGATTTGGCAATTCGCAAAAGAGATTGAAACTAGAGAAAAAAAGAAGGGAAGAAAAAATTTTGGTGTATATGCAAATAGTTTTGTTTCTTTGAATGGAAAAGAAGCAAGAAGAATGATAGACCCAGAAGTTGATCTAACAAAAGTAGAGTATAACTATTTTAAACATAACTCTTGGATCACAAATTTTGACTAATAAGATTTAATCCTTTTAATTCTAGCGTTGATAGAAGGAATGTTTTCTTTTTAAGTTCCTCCTAAATAGAATGGAATTCTGTAAAATAATTTTGATTCCTAAAGATTTTGGTCTAGATAGAATTTAATTTACCAACTAAAAATGAATGCTATCTTTTGTAGATGATTCATTATTTTTTAATAAGATTACGGATACTGACAAACGTTAGTTTTATGATTTGATTTGACAAAGAAAATGAAATAGGGAAAATAAACTATGAGTATAAATGACGATCCTGCAAAAATATAAAAAAATGAAATTAGGTATTAAATTATGAAATATTTTATTTACTGTAAATTTAAAATAACCAATAAAAATATAGCTCATTTGAATTTAAAGAAACGGGGCGTGGGGTGGTAACCCCACA
>JANRLP010000100.1:0-10627 GCA_033762425.1 Leptospiraceae bacterium | reverse complement strand
ACCCTTGTTATCAGCTATTGGACTACTGCTCTAATCCAAATGGGACTTTCACCCATAGTCATTTACCATGCACGGCACACCTCTCGTTAATTTTTTGCGTTCACAAAAAATTAACGCCGAGTCAATCCCTGCCGCATTCCTGAGCGTTAACTACTACGTTCAGCGTGAATACTAACACTCCTTATTTGTATGAGTTGTCCTGTAATAGTTCTGGAATCTTGTATTAGTAGTGCATTATCTGATCGTGTTTGATTCAACGTTTTCGCTCTGGTAGAGAAAATTGCCTTTAGGCGTAAAGACTTTTTGTGTGTTCGCGAAACAAACAATTATTACAAAATAAATTATTGAATGATTAATAGTTATTACATTGTCAATAAATTTCATAAAAATAGTTATTACAAAATAATTTATTGAAAGGTTAATAGTTATTACAAAGCACCAACCACGGAAATGCTCCTACAACTAGGACAACTCTCCCCAACTAGAGCAACTAGAGAAGAGTTAGCAATACAAGGAACAATTCACACAACAACATTCAACCACACCGAAACTCTAATATGTAAACAACAAAACCCGCGTCCCCGATCGAAGCGTAGTCAATAAATTTCGCACTTCGATAAAATTGCTTCGCAATCACTCAGTGACCGAAATTTATTGACCAAAGCGAGAGCGGGAAAAGATGTCCAAAAGTTATTAAGTGAGTTCAATATAAGAAAACGTGGAAATAATTACGAATGTGCTCAAGGAGTCCTCTGAGATAAAATCCTTATACCAAACTCACGTTTATTAGCAATATTTTATTAATCCCCCTTTTATACCCTTCACAAAAATCAGTGTTATCCCTTAATTTTCAAAAAATGTTATTTTTTTTCTCCTTTTTATTTTTTTTTGTTGTCAAAAATCAACTTTAGCACTCTAATATATTGAGTGATAAAAAAAATATCACTCAGATCAAATGAGTGCTAATACAAGGAGAAGTTTATGATACTCAATCTAACAAGAAACCCATTTTGGAATGAAGTGAATCGACTCCAAGAGGAATTGGAAAACAGCTTCTGGCAAGTAGGAAGTTCAAAGTTCTATAGCTATCCTTCCGTGAATGTTTATTCAGGAGAAAATGAAGCGATAGTTCATGCACTTGTTCCGGGCTATTCACCTGAAGATTTGGAAATCACAATCGAAGGTAGCGTACTAAAACTTAAAAGTACAAAAAAAGAAGATTCTGGAAATGAATGGGAAGTAGTTAAGAAAGAATTTATTGATAGAAGTTTTGAAAGAGAATTTGAACTTTCCTTCAAAATTGATTTAGAGAAGGTTCAAGCAAATTTCAAAAACGGAATCCTAACAATTGTTCTTCCTAAACAAGAGTCTGAGAAACCAAAAAAAATACAAATTGCAGTAAACTAAGAAAGGAGTAACCAATGAATTACAACACAACACTTGAAACAAAAGAAACAGTAACTAAAGAAAACAAGAAACAAACTAGAACAATCACTCCGTTTGTAAATCAATATAAAACAAAAGAGGGTATAGTTCTAGTAATGGACTTACCTGGTGTAAATGAAAAGAATCTAGAAATTTCTTTTGAGAAAGACTCTTTAGTGATCAGAGGAGAAAGTGAAGAACTTATCCAACAAGAGGAACTAACGTCTTTGAAAGAATTTTCATTAGGACCTTATTACAGAAAGTTCATTGTGGGAAATAAGTTTGATCAAGAGAAAACTAAAGCAGTCTTCAAAAATGGAAGACTAATCTTAACTCTAGTTAACTCTGAACCAACCTCAATCAAAGTTACTGTTAAATCAGAATAATTCTTATATCTCTAATCAAGCTTTGGCTTGGTTAGAGATATTATTTCTAAATTCAGTCGGAGTAATTCCTGTAATTCTTTTAAATTCAGTATTGAACGAAGACTTAGAATTAAAACCAACAGCAAGTGCAATCGATAGTATATTTCTATCTTTTTCTGTTAATAAAATTTTCTTTGCTTCTTCCACTCTAAATTCATTAATAAATCTTGAATAACTTTTATTAAACTCTGTATTAATCAATTCAGATAGTTGGTCAGCGCGAATATTTACAAGCTCAGCTAGTCTTGTTAATTTCAAGTCTTCGTCACAAAACAATTTTTCTTCATTCATTAGTAAATAAATTTTATTAATTATAAGATTAGTTTCTATAGATTGGTTTCTGGACTTCTTTACTTTTTGAAAGTATTCAAACTCTAATTGATTTGTATTTACTGCTTCAAAACTTTGAACTTCTAGAGTAAGAAATTTAGTTCTAGCTGAAATCGAATAAAAGAAAACTAAAAACTCAATCATAAAACCATACAATATACAATTCTTTGTAAACTCATTTCCAGAAAAATCACCAATACCTGAAAGATAAAAAATCAAAGAAAAAATAAAAGCAATAGGAAGACCAATTATTGAATACAAAGCTGGTTGAAAATTTTGTCTATAAACATAAATTGAAGTAGAAATACTAGCTATAGTCATAAATAATAAATAGATTCTTACTGCAAGTTCCAAGAAAAAATGATTGAGAAATCCTACCAAAAAAGATAAAACAATCAATAAGCCTACATAACAAACAATCGAAAAAAGTTTATCAGTCTTTGGTAAGTAAAGATCCAAGAATAAAAACTTTCTCCAGAATTGCAAAAAGAAAAACATAAAAGCATATCCTAAAGAATAAAGTGCTGTATCACCTATAAAAGTTGAGTTAGGAAATAAAAACTCATATGCAAAACCTGTTAAAACGGAAGTGTAAGATAGAAGACCTAAAATCATGAAAGTATAAAGAACTACTAAATTTGATTTAGTTCTTAAGTATATTATTACATTGATAAAAACAACAATTAACGTAACTAAAGCATAAGGAAAAAAAAAGTCTCTGTAGAAATAGTTTCTTGTAAAAAATTCTTCTTTTGTTTCTAAACTGATTGCGACTAACTTTTCAGATAAAGAAGAAAAGGAAACATAGAAAACTTTTTTTTGCCCCTCTTCTATTGTAAAATAATGAGTTGGTAATTTGAATTTATTTTTCTTTAATGCAAAAGGAACACTATCACCGTCCATATTTTCATTGATTATCATTCCATTTTCAGTTTCATAAAAATCCACATAATCAATCCAAGCATATTCAGAAGTCAAAAAAAGTTCTTTTTTCTTAGATAAGTTTTCTAATTCGATTTTAATCCAAATAGCTTCCGATTCAAAACCAAAACTTTCTAAATTTTTATTAAATGAAATCCAGTTTGATTTATCAATTTTTAGAATATCTACAATTTGTAATTTATTAGTTTTATCTATAAAATATTTCGACCTCTCTAAAACAGGTATATATCGAAAATCTTCTTTGAGTTGAATTTCATTAGCAAAGATTAATGAACAAAGAAATAGAAAGGAAATAATAAATTTCATTTGAACTAAGGCTTTATTTAATGATTAGAAGTTCAATCTTTTTTTCGTTTGAAATCATGATTCAAAACGAATGCTCATATAAATTGTTTTATAATTTTTTATTTTTTGAAGTTTTATAGAATGATTCACTTATGTTTTTTTGCACATACTTTTTGACATGAGTTTTCATCACTAAAATGATACTCTTTATTCCTGTATAACAACGTTCATTCTTTGCATGGAAATAAAATATTTACTTTCTTAAATTTACTTATTGAATCATTGTTGAAATTAATTATCAAAAAAATCAAAAGTTAGAAAAAGGGGAATTAAGATGAAGTTTATATTAACTGCTATTCTTATAACAAATTTAATTGCATGCACCAAAACTGGGATTAGTGATTCCGAAAAAAGAAACAGAAGTATTCTTACATTCTTGTATCTACAAAATAGAAGAGATGTTAACTTCAATAGAGTTAGATATTTGAACGGTAGATTCTATGCAGTCGGAACTAGTGGTCAGATCTACTCTTCAACTGATGGTGAAAGTTGGACTAAAGCACCAGTTGGGAATCTTCGATCTTTTTCAGATATAGGCTTTAAAGATAATCGATTTTTGGCTGTTGGTAATTTTATAGGATATACCTCTACCGATGGAAACAATTGGACTGACAGAAGCTCGAGCTTTCAGAAATCGTACACTGGGGTCACAAATTTTGTCTATCAAATTGTTTATGGCACTAACAATTACAACTATTCTACTGATGGAACTAACTTTAATAATGAGTCTAATTTTCCTTCTTCAATCAGAGGAATGTATGGTCATGCTTCCAGTTCCACTAGACTGGTTCTAGTTGGTGCTGACGAGGACTTTAAAGCTACGATATTAACTTCTGGATTTTTTGGCAGTTTACTTTCTTTTAGCTCTGGAGGAGTTACGGGGGTTAGTTCCAGTCTATCACTTTATGATGTAGCTTATAATAATTTACGATTTGTAGCTGTTGGTGAATCAGGAACAATTCTGTATTCAAATGATGGACTAACATGGGTAAAGACTACAAGCCCTGTTTCGGAAACTCTATCTGGAATAGCGACTAACGCTGGAAAATTTGTTGCAGTTAGTGGTTCCAGTGTGATTACCAGTAATGATGGAATTACTTGGACTAAAGCCCAATCGCTATCCAATTTAGCTTCAGTGACTTATGGATTAGATAAGTATGTTGCTGTTGGTAGAAATGGAACAATATTCACCTCAACTGATGGTAACACTTGGGTTTCTAAATAAACTATTTATCCCAAGGCTAAATTTTTAGCCTTGGGACATCTGAATTATGTAATTGAAAATAGAAAACGATTGCAAGATTTAGAATTGATTCCAAACTGTTTCTATGGAAGAATCAGAGTCACAAAGTGATGAATTAAGTTCGCCAAGAAAAAATTTGTTTTCAATTAACAAGATTAAGTATGCCAAAGGTGATAGACCGAATGTTGAATGCATACTTTGTGGTGTTCATAAAAAGAATCCTATTGTAGAAAATCTAGTCATTTCTGAAACTGAACTATCTCTAGTATCAGTGAATCTATATCCTTATAACCCAGGTCATCTAATCATTTTTCCCAAAAGACATATATTAGATTTTTCTGAAATAACTGGTGAAGAAATCCTAGACATTCACAAACTCACAATAAAGGCAATAAAAATCTTGACTAATACTTGGAGAGTTCAAGGATTTAATATAGGTTATAATATTGGCAAAAATAGTGGTGGATCAATTCCACATATACATGAGCATATCGTTCCTCGTTTTCCAAATGAAGTTGGATTTTTAGATGTATTTGCAAATACTAGAATTGTAATCTATGACCCATATGAAATGAAAAAAGAACTAACTAGACTCTGGGATGAGTTTGTAGAATAAATTGAGAGGGAAACTTTGGAACTAATTCAAAAAAAAGAAAAGATAATATTCTATTCTCTACTGATACTCTGCGTTGGACTAAGACTTATTGGTATAACTAATGAATTGAATGACTATCATCATTTTCGACAAACCTATACTGCAGCTTTTTCAAAATATTTTTTTGAAAACTCAATGAATCTTTTCGATCCAAGACTTGATATTTTGAATTATAAAAATATTTCAGAGTTTCAACTCTATTCATATTTAGTTGCAATCCTTTATAAAATTTTTGGTTATCATGATATTATTGGTAGGCTAGTCTCAATTTTTTTCTCAGCACTAAGTTTTGTATTTTTATATAAACTCATAAAAAGAATTTTTGATGTTCCCTCTGCGGTTTTTGGAATTTTCTTATACACTGTTCTTCCACTTTCTATCTATTATTCAAGAGTTTTCATGTTAGAGTCCATGATGATTTTTCTTTCCATTGCATCTATATATTCTTTTTTGAATTGGTTAGATTCGGAAAAAAACTTAGATCTTTTCTGGGCAATCCTAGCTTGTGCTTTAACCCTACTCATTAAAATTCCAACAGTTTATATTCTATTTCCAATCATATTCTTAATTTTTCAAAAACATGGTTTGCAAACTTTTAGAAGAGTCTCGAGTTATGTCTATGGATTTTGCATTCTTCTCCCTGCTTTCTATTGGTATTTTCTACATGCTAGATTTTTTCCAGAGTTAAACGAATTTGTGGATAAGAGAGTAGCTGGAGCATATTATAGTTCAGCAGCTTGGGAATATTACATTGCACTAATGAAAAATTCTAACACTTGGACATCCATTTTTTTACAAAGCATAGCAGAATATCATCTGGCGATAGCAGGTTTTTATTTTACTCTTGGTGGAGCATATTTACTTGTAAAACAAATGTTCATGAGTGCTACTGAAAATGCTTCAAAACAAGCGTATTTATTTCTTTTTTGGATCCTTGGTTTTATTTGTTTTATTCTAGGGTTTATAGCACCAAATCTTGCACATGAATACTATCAACTACCGATAGTAATTCCTTGTGTTGCAATCAGTGGATATTATCTGAAAACAATATTCTCTACTCCAAGAATAAGTTTACTCAATAATCTAAGTTTTTTCATGCATATTCTACTCTTAGTAGCAATTCTTCCGTTCTCATACAATAAACTTCAAAGCAGATTAAAGCCGGACACTTTCTATACTGACTTTGCTATTGAAGTAAAAAAAATTGTTCCAAAAGAGGAAAAGGTAATCGCTATTGATAACACTCCAAGAACTGAAGTATTTTATTTTTCTGACAGAAAAGGATACCAACTCATTGTACTTGGAGTTTTTGTTATCTCCTTAAACCAAACTCCAGAGGAAAATAGACAAGCTGTTATTACTGAAATCCTAGAATACCAAAAGAAAGGGGCAAAGTATTTCATTGTTCCCTATCGTGAATTTGGACTTATGATCAGTTGGTTAAAAGACTATTTGGATAAGAATCATATTTGTAAACTTGGTTGTGATATTACTCCTGAGGATGTTTTAGCGAAAAATCCAAAGATAAAAGGATTCATATATGAGTTGAAACCCTAGTTTCTTCCAAAAAAATGGAACTAGGATGCTTAAAAAACTTGTAAATAAAGATACTGAGGTTCTATTGAAAGAGCAGGACTTCAGAATCACTTCTAAAAAGAAGTCTTCCGCTAGTGAATATTTTCTTTTTCAATCTAATGCAATCAATCAATTAAGAACTGCACTTGATAACCCACTCTTCTATCCAAATTTCATTTTAACAGGGACTGAAGGAACAGGAAAAAGAAGTGGAATACTCTCTCTTCTCAATAAGGAATATTCCCAGAAAAGACCTCATAAACAATTTTACTATTCTAGAAGAAATGGAACAGTGCTCTCTAATCCAAAAAACTTAGAAGGACTCTCCCCTCTTTTCGATCCAGAAATCAAAGAAGCACCAATCATTTATGATCCTACTCCTAGCACAATGAGTCTAGTAGGGATTCCTACTGAGAAAAAATATCATCCAGGAAATCTAGTGAAATCTTGTGGTGGTTTTTTAATACTACCAATTTTTAGGCTAGTTACAGATTCAAATGCTTATGATGTACTGAAATCATGTCTTCTAAATCATTCTATTGATTTTATCAATTTACCTGAGCTTAGCTTTTTTCAAGACTTAGATAGAACTCTTCCTAAGTTCCCTCTTGATACTAGAGTCATTTTGATTGGCGAAGAATACTATTTTGAACAGCTAATCAAAAAAGACCCTGGAATTGGTGATATTTTCAAACTAAAGATTGATTTAGAGTTTGAAGCTGAGCTAAATAAAACTAACTTACATAAATTTTCTATTCTTCTTGATAGCCTAACAGTTTCTGAATATCCTTCGATTAATTCTAGTGGAAAAAAAAGGATGATGGAAGAGGCACTATTGTTAAACGATAGTAAGTCAAAATTCACCTTAAACATTTCTGATCTTAAAAGCATATATGAAGAAGCAATGGTTAAGTTTAAAAATAAGAAATCTCTTGGATATGATGAAATTGATAAAGCTATTGAGATCATCAACCACAGATTTTCTATGCCAAAAAGAAAATACCATGAAGACCTAAAGAATGGAATATATAATCTTAGTCTTTCAGGACATAGACTTGGCAGAATCAATGCACTTTCCATTCTTACTCCTTTTTCAACTTACCAAGAATTTGGCCAAGTGAATGTAATCTCTTCCAGAGCTCTTATGGGCAGTGGGAATTTTATCAATATCGAAAGAGAAGTAAATCTTTCGGGTGACGTACACGACAAAGGAGTTTTTATACTTCAGTCATTTTTGAAAGGTCTCTTTGCAAACTTCCCTACTCTAGGAGTTGATATTTCTATTCTTTTTGAACAAAGCCATTCTTTAGTTGATGGGGACTCGGCAACTGTTGCAGAACTTCTTGCAACACTTTCAGCACTTTCCGAAATCTTGATTCCATGTAACATTGCAATCACTGGTTCTATGTCTCAATATGGGGAAGTAATGCCTGTGGGGGCAATCAATCAAAAAATTGGGGCTTGGTCTGAAATAATCGAAATCTTAGGTAATAAAAAAGATATTTACAAAGTCTATATACCTGATTCCAATCGAAAAGATATAATTCTACCTAGAGATGCTAGGAAACTTGTCCAAAGTTCAAGGATGGAGATATTAGCTTATTCACACGTAAGTGAGGTTGTATCAGATATAATGGGTGTACCTTTTGGGAAGATAGAAAAGGATGGAAAATATTCCCTCAATAGTGTCCTAAGGAACATCGAAGATAAACTAGAGAAAAGGGAGAAAGTTAGTTCAGGCTAGAAATGCATCCAACAGTTATTAATCTGAATTATTCTTTGATCACTTCCTTTTTTGCAGGTATAGGGTTTGCTTGTGTTCTTTTTTTTGCCCCTGAGAAAAATGGAAATCTTCTAAAAAAGAAACAATTTTTCCCCAGTCCAAGTGTGCCCATCCAATTTGAGGATCCAAAAGACAATTCTAATTTCAAAAAGGAATCTAATACTGAGGCAAATGCTTTAGATCTAAATCTATTACCTAGAAATGAAAAAGCTAATTACTATTCTCATCTTCAAATTACCAAAGCTCCGTTTGAGTTTTTTCAAAATGATTCAAGAAACTTAAACTATTCTACTGAAAATAACCTCTCTTTTACGAATGAAAATTATATCAACTATTCTGATGGAAATTTAAAAATTTCAGGAATTATAGACCCAATAGCACAAAACTACTATCGTTCCATAACAGTAAATAACTATCAGGGAACAGATTGGAATCAATTTCAACTTCAACCAAGGAATATGAGCTATAGAAATATAGACTTGAACTATCAAGTAACTTCTTCAATTCAAGCGAATCTTAGAGCAAATGGTACAGAAAGTTTTGGGGATGAAAGAATTAAAGTAGTTCCTTCCACACTTGCAGGTTTAAGCTTTACTGGAATTCCATTCTTACAAGCGGGGTTTATGACAGGTGAGTTAAGAAATTCTAATAGTCAGGTTTATAAATATTCATCTCCAAGTGCAACAAATCCACTATCGTATGTTAATAAAGAAAATGAAATTTTAAATCGTGAACTTGGTCGTAAGAATATATTCGAAGTAACAACGAGTGTTGTTCCTAGTAAATATCTGCAATTCCAAACTTCAGTTTATAACTTAAATGGAAATACTTTGAATGAATTAGGCGGAAACGAGGGAGCAAGAGTATCGATGAATGTCGGCTATCGTTTTGTGATGTTAAATATAAAGTATAATTATAGCTCTGATAATTTTATGAGAACAGGGTTTAGATTAGACTCAGGCCAAAGTTCCAGAGACTTTGCTGGATTTGGTATAACCTTATTTTTGGATAAGTATAATTTATACTCAGTATATCTTGGAAATAACTATCATAACTTAGTTACACAAGGTAGATATTCTGAAGCCTTAGGTGCCCCACCTGTAAGCTCGTTCTCTGCTTCCTTAAGAGGACAGTCAACATCCACTAACGCAACCTTTTTCTTGAACTTTAGGAACCAAGCAAGTAGAGATCAATTCTTTTCCAATTTAGGTATGATTAGAGTTCCAGTTTATTCACTAGTAAATTTTGAATATGCAACTTCTATGGGAATGGAATTAAGTTTCTAGGTTAAAGAGAGATAAGGATTTTATCTTTGGAGGACTACTTGTGCACATTAGTAATTTCTTTTCTTAGATCGAACTCACATTAATAATTTCTTTGGGCGTCTTTTCCAGCTCTCGCTTCGGTCTGGGACGCAAGGAGTTTTGTTGTTTAGATAGTAGAGTTCTGGTGTAGTTGCTCTGTTCGTGTGAATTTTTCTTTTGTATCACTAACTCTTCTCTAGTTGAGGAGCTTTACCCTACTTGCTAGGACTTTTCCGTGGTTGGTGCTTTGTAATAACTATTAGCTCATCAATAATTTATTTCGTAATAACTGTTTTTTTGAAATTTCTTGACTATGTAATAACTATTACTCATTCAATAATTTATTTTGTAATAACTGTTTGTTTGGCGAACACACAAAAATGTCTTTACGCCTAAAGAGCATTTTTTCTAGCAAAGCGAAAACGGTGAATAAAACACGATCAGATAATACACTACTAATGAGTCTGTTGCGAAATTAAAAATTTGTACACAAATTATTGATTATTAATTTTGTGGTATAGAATGAAACCACAAAAGAGACTACAGATGACATTTATACAATATGACTTGAATGAAATAGTAAGCAAGGATCACGAATTA
>JANRLP010000099.1:0-4396 GCA_033762425.1 Leptospiraceae bacterium | reverse complement strand
CGCTTCGATCTGGGACGCAGGTTTTGTTGTTTACATATTAGAGTTTCGGTGTGGTTGAATGTTGTTGTGTGAATTGTTCCTTGTATTGCTAACTCTTCTCTAGTTGCTCTAGTTGGGGAGCTTTGTCCTAGTTGTAGAAGCTTTTCCGTGGTTTGTGTTTTGTAATAACTATTAACCTTTCAATAAATTATTTTGTAATAACTGTTTTTATGAAATTTCTTGACTATGTAATAACTATTACTCATTCAATAATTTATTTTGTAATAATTGTTTGTTTCGCAAACACACAAAAAGTCTTTACGCCTAAAGGCAATTTTCTCTATCAGAGCGAAAACGTTGAATCAAACACGATCAGATAATACACTACTAATACAAGATGCCAGAACTATTACAGGAAAACTCATACAAATAAGGAGTGTTAGTATTCACGCTGAACGTGGTAGCTAACGCTCAGGAAAGCCCGGCTGCCGCCAAAATGTATAATCCAATTATCTTTTCTTCTTACATCGAACTCACGTAAATTAGAGAAAGTGGATTCACCCGCACCGAGTGCGGGTGAAGTTCCTTTGTACTCTAAATTTTCAACAACTCTACAAATTTTTTTCTAGTTTTTCAACTTCTAGTCTTCTAAGATAAGCTTCTGCTTCTTCTTTTCCTAAAAGTTTGATTCGTAGTTCTTCTAGTTTTTTAGATTTTTCTTTTTCATTCATAGATGGATTTGCAGAAAGAAAATCTTTTTCTTGTTTTTTATATTCCTCAAGCTTTGCAATTTCCTCGGCACTTTCTTTTTCAGCCTTCGCCATCTTTTCAGCTACTTCTTTTCCGAAATATCTTTCTTGAGTGGAACGTATTTTCTTTTCCCTTTCTTCTTTGCTTAAAGAGGAGAGATCTTTTTCTCTAAGTTCAAGTTCTAGTTGATAGTTCTGAAATTTATCTTCTCTCGATACTATCGCATCATGATATTTTCCATAAGTTTTTTTTCTGAGCTCATCGAATTTTTTTACACGATCGTCTCCACCTAAATTTTTGGTTGAATCGACGAAATTTTTGGATGCTGCTATGAAATCAACCTGAGCTTCTTCCATTCCAAAGAATAGTTTTGCGTTTTCTTCTCCTAAAACACGTTTTCTTTCTTTTCTGATATCCTCATATCTTTCATTAAAACCTTGTGAATCCGAGCTTTTAAACTCATATCCAATGAATTTTTCATATTTGAAATAGGAGGAAAATAATTTTTTGATATTTTCGCTATCAGGTAGAACATAGTTTTTATCAATGGAAGCTAAAACCAATTCATTACACTGATCAAGTGTATAATTTCCAGGACAATTCTTTCTCATTGCCCAGACTTCCCAAACGAAATTGATCTTTCCCGATTCTAGACCTGAGATTAGTTCAGAATAGGAAATTTTATTCTCACTTGAGAATGCAACCAGTGCATCATCATACATTCCCGAAGGATTTCCAAGTGGATAAAGATTTTTTTCTCCCGATTCCTCAAGCGCAAATGAATCTGATTTAGTGTTACTTTTTTTCTTTTTGCCATTTTTGCCAAATAGAAAGAATGCAACCAATGCAAGAACTAAGACCCCAACAATTCCAAAGAGTATATTTTTATTCATAGTAGTAAATAATGTTTAGAAGAAATAGATTTTGTAAAGAAAAAAACCTTCCTAGGGATAGGAAGGTTATAATATCGTTAGGTGAGACTAGAGACCAGCTTTTGCATTTTGTGCAATGCTTAGGTACCAGCCATTTACATCAAAAAAGTTTTGTCCTGTCCAGCTAAAGTTAGTAGCTTGCAAATGATCTATACCAGTTGCATACCAATATGCTGAAGGACTTCCTTTCCATGTACCCCATCTTTGAGAAGAAAAAGGAACCACACCATCGTTACCAGTACCCATTCCATAGAAAAGACCACCCGCCCAAGTGATTGGATAGGTTAGTGCCATAAGTGGATGTTGGATTGGATCCGCCCATGCCATTTGTGAACCATAGGAATAGTATTTAATACCAGCAACATTTGGCGTACTATTGCTTAATGATCTAGAATAGCTCACAGTCAAAGATTTACCCATTGCAATTACATCTTGTGGACGTCCATCACGATAGACTAGTTGTGCTAGTAGTCCAAGAGTTACATTTGCAAATGGTTGAAGCCATGAAGGAATTACACTTAGAACGATATCAGCCATAGGTGCACCATTATGAAGTGAATTTACGGAAGTTACAGTTGATACTTTGCTTGCGTAACCTAGGTTTGTTGTGAGATAACGAATCACAAGACCACCTTGAGAGTGACCAATCAAATGGATTTTAGAACAACCATTTGCAGGCATCCAGGAATCAAGGAAGGTTTTTGTTTGACTTGCTCTCACAGTCAGGCTATTGGCAGCTGAACTACCTGGTGTAGCTACCTTTGCACCTTGGTTGCGAAGATAAGTGTCAAGACCACCCCAATACTTCACAAGTCCACCAGCTAATCCTTGGGTATCATCAAATCCTAAAATACCATGAACTAGAACGATACACATTCCAGAAAGTGGTTTAGTTTGAGCAAATAGCCCAGCGGGAAGAAGCATTACTGCCAAAAGAAGGGAAAAGAATTTAGTTTTCATAGGAAATCTCCATTTTTCAAATTTTTGGTTCAAAGTGAACGAGATTCACTGTCTTTTTCACTTAAAACGTAAAAAGTAAGCTACAAAACTAACAACGTTCAGTCAAGAAAAAAAATTACTTTCATGAAAAAAAAAATCAGTTTTTTTCTTTCGGGAAAGAATCGAAAGCAGGAAGCCTTCAAGAGTGAGGTTTGAATATCCCAAATTTCGTCCTATACTTTGGGAATGTTTACTCTTAGGTGCATTTCCTTTTCGCTCACAAATTCTATATTAAGGAATTATCGTTTTGCGATAGTATCGTGGGATGAGAAGGATAGGGAAGATGGAATAGGGAATAGGGAATAGTGTCAATTCCTAAAATAAGTTGTCAGGTTTTAAATTGTAAAACTTCTCATCTGGAGTACGATAATATTATGATAAGATAGTATCGAGGGGTGGGATTATTCATTTTTTTATCTTCCAATATTCAATTCCATATTTTTGGGAATAAGATTCAAAAATATCGTTTTCTACTTCGTTAAGTTCTTGATTTGAATTAAATTTTTTTATAACCTCTGCATAAACTTGTAAATAGTGAACCAATTTTTCTCTCTCAATATCTTCCCAGCCAAAGTTTCCATTTTTTTTTAGGTCATCATTCACTAGATCATAACCGAAAAAGCCTGAACATAAATCAAATACTTCAGTCATATTAATTTCAAAACGAAAAGCATAATGTGAACCTAATACAACTCCAAAAGTAGGCAAAAATTCTCTTCCCTTTTTCAAAAGAATGGTTTTTGTTCCTTTACTAATACCACTCATATAATACTTAATTACTCGATTTTTATTTCTTTTAGTGGGGGAGATAGCAATATGTTGAAAAGAGGAATGAAAGTAAAGATAGTTTGTGCCAAGTCTATGATCAGCAAACCAAATTTCTCCCCCAGACAAATATTTCCCAAAGTGACCATGCCTCAGTCCAAATCCTTTTCCATTTTCTACATACAATATCCCAAATGTGAAGAATGCTGTTATCAAAAATCCATAAGTATTTTTTTCAAAGCCTACATTCACTGTATCCTTCAAATCATTTCCTCTATTATGAAAATAACGATCCGCACACTAGCACAATTCGAAAAGATAAGTATTAAGTGCAAAAACGTTAGTAATCGGATGATGGAAGTCATTTGAATATTAGACTTGGTTGATGGAAAAATAGAAAAAATATTAATTTAACGTTACTGTAGTTCGCTTAGAATATTATTGATTATAATCTTTAGTTCAGGAATTTTTTCAGTAATTGTAATATTCATTCTTTTTATGGAAATACCAGTATAATTGTGTGCAATTACATTTCTAAGAGCATAAGCCATATAAACGGGAAGTAAGTTCTATATCTTCAATTAAACTTAAAATAAATTCAAGGCGAGCTAAATCAGCTTTGCTAGACATAAAAAACCTCAGGCAAGATGAATTTTTTTCCAATATTGCTTAGTGCTTCTCGTTCTGCAAAGTCAACCTTTCTTCCCAATTCTGACTCAAAATCTTTTTTTACATCTTCTAGGAAAACATAGAAATCCCATCCTGGATATTCTTGATAAGTTTTTTCTGTACAAGTATATAGAATGTCAATATCACTATTAGGAGTTTCTTCTCCTCTTGCAAATGATCCAAAAACACCAAGAATAATTAAACCTTTGGATTCATACTTGGTTTTTAAGGTAGAAATTTTTTCAGAAATAATTTTATCCATTTATAAAGTATATTAGTGACAATAATTCTATGATTGTCAA
>JANRLP010000098.1:0-10502 GCA_033762425.1 Leptospiraceae bacterium | reverse complement strand
GAATGGTAAGAGCATGGAGTATCCAAAAATATTGCGTAACTTTGACACTGCATTTATGAACCAGATTGGTGTTCAAAAATGTTGGACACCACACACAGTCTATAGCGGACCAGGAAACACTCCTAGAGAGAACATGACTAAGGAATGGTTAAAAACAGCGATGAATGAATCAGGCTGGTCAACAATGACTGATAAACAAAAAAGTGAATCGTTTATGAAGTATTTGGCAGAAGTAAAAGGAATTAAAGAAGGTAAACCAATAAATGACCTTATGGTATCCGAATTTGGTCATATAGACCATAATCACTATGATGTGAACACTCACTATTCTGATTATAGGGAATGGAAATGAAATTACTCGTTCTAACGTTAGTTTCTTTGAGTAGTTTGTATGGTTCTGAGATTTTACTAAAGGATCGTCGGGTCAAACAAGTAGGGGATTTTAAATCGAAAGATCCAATTCAAGAAATTTCATCTAAGTACGGTGAACTCGAAGTTATGCAAGTTTATAGCCAAGAATATGTTAGTAAGAATTTCTATATTTCTAGTGAAACTTACTGTTTGGGGGAAGGATTTGGAAGAATTTGTAGTAAAATGAATTATGATATAAAAACTAATCTCAAATATACTAAAATGAATCAAATCTATAATAAAATGAGAAGATGTCCTGAGGAAAGCAGGGAATGCAACCAAGGAACTTTGAGTTTAGATCGAACGCATTGGGGTAAATACTTTTTTTATCATTCAAATGGTGAAATAAAGAAGGCAGTTTGTACAACTCCAGATGTAAATCCCAAAATTGATGAAGAATATGATTGTGGTATCGAGACACGATACAATCCGGATGGCTCAGTAAAAGAAGTGATCGACCACAAACGAAAATGCTCTTATGGTTGTGGAGAATTCACTCCCTATCTTGTGGAAAAAATTGGTAGATATAAGGTGGAACATCCTGCAATCAAAATTTTCAAAGAACCCAACAAAGACAGCGAAGTCATTGGCTATCTCAAAAAAGGTGAATTCTTTATAGTTCTTGAAGATACTAAAAAACTAGAATGGATCGGGGAAAATATCGCCCCATTCGGAAAGATCGAATTCGGTGGAACTTGGTATGGCAGCAAAAAAACAGGCTATATCTATGGCAGTGGAAGCTTTATCAGCGGACCTTATGAACTGGAGAAATAGTTAGCCCCCCATGTGGGGGGTTGGGGGGAGAGTAATTTATGAAAACCATTGAAACCATAGCAACGATAGGCGAAAACGGGGAAGTCACAATTCCATTAGATGCGATTGTAGGGAGCAGTCGTGACTTCTCCCTACAACCTGGAAAACACAAAGTAGTTCTTGTGATTGAAGAAGAGCTTTATGAAGAAGAAGTTCCGCTCAGTGAAGAGGATAAAGAATATCTCAAGCAGGCATTGAAAGAGATAGAGGAAAAGCCAGAAATTTGGGTTGATGGCACTCAAGTTATGGAAGAAATTAGAGGTCGATTTGCAAGCAAAGTTTAAATTCAATCCTCAAGCGATTCAACAATTGAAAGATTCAATGGAGTGGTATGAAGAGCAAAAAGCTGATCTTGGAAGAGAATTTTCGGAAGAAATCTTTTCTAAAATTGAACAAATCTCAAACCGACCTGAATCCTATTCCATTGTGTTTGATGATGTTCGCAGAGCGAGTCTATCTCGGTTTCCGTTTTTCATTTACTATGCTTTTCGTGATGCGATCGTATTCATACTTTCTGTTTGGCACAAAAAACGTGAAACTCACCCAAAGGTAGAAAAGGGATGAAATACTTTCACCACATGATAGCATTGATGAGTTAGCTCCCCATGTGGGGGGTTGGGGGAGAGTAATTTATGAAAACCATTGAAACCATAGCAACGATATGCGAAAACGGGGAGCTAGTTCTAGAGATGTATTCGTTTAAATCATGATTATTAAAAGCTTAAAATTTTGCCCGAACTCACCTAACCCAAACTCCACCTATTGAGCAATCTCGCAAAAAATCCCATTCCCAAGGCTATTAGCAAGGGGATTTAACATCGAACTCTACAATCTAAGTAAGTAAATGGCGCAATTCGGGTATTGCACTCCAATAGGTGCTTGCAACAGTTTCTGGAAAAAAACAGAGTCAATACTTTGGGAACTTGCTAATGAGTTGTTTGCTAGAGAGTTTAACTCACTACGAGGGGTAGTCTCCATGTTCTACCAGCTAAATTAAATCCTGAGCAGGCAGACTTGAAAATATTCTATTTGTGGCATAATTTTGTCTAATCACTTTTTTTGTTAAAAGGAAAAATTTTTTGGGTAAGAGTAGTATGTTAGAATCTTGAATTTTATTACTTGCAGTGCTAGAACTTGTTGATTGAATTGAATTCAAATGAATTCTAATTTTTATTCTGAGTTAAACCCAAATATAGATTATTCTAGAAAGAACCTTCGTCTGGATGGATGGGGATCGAATGGTCATGATTTTTTTTTGAAAGATCATTTTTTAGAAATAAAAAATTTACTTGAATCTGAATGGAAGCTTGGGGAACTACAAAAGTCTCCTGCGATTCCTTATGAAACTAGAGTATTACCAAAACTTAGATTAACTAAATTAGAAATTTCTGCAATTCAGAAAATTTCGCCTAACGCTTATACGGATGATTATGAACGCACTTTTCATTCTGTTGGAAAAAGTTATTATGATGTTCTTAGGCTTAGATTCAATTTAATAAAAGAATTTCCCGACATTGTAATCTATCCTAAAAGCAAAGAAGAAATTGCTAAACTTTTAAAGTATGCAAGTTCTAAAAATTTTGCTGTGATTCCTTTTGGAGGTGGTTCCTCAGTTGTGGGTGGGGTGGAAGCTACCAAATCTAGAAATCAAAAGGCAATCCTTTGCATCGATCTAACGAAAATGGATTCATTACTATCGTTAGATGAGACTAGTCAAACTGCTACCTTTCAATCAGGTATCTATGGTCCAAAACTAGAAAAATTATTAGGCGAAAGAGGCTTTACTCTTGGACATTTCCCTCAATCTTTTGAATATTCAACGTTAGGCGGTTGGGTTGCAGCTAGAGGTTCGGGTCAACAGTCTAGTAGATATGGAAGAATCGAAAAAATGGTGAATTCTTTGGAATTAGTAACTCCTGAAGGTGAGATTAAAACCTGGAAGTTACCCGCATATTCCACAGGTCCTGACCTAAACCAGATCATTGTTGGAAGTGAAGGAACGTTAGGCGTAATTACAGAAGTGACAGTTAAAATTCATAAGTTACCAGAAACAAGAAAATACGTTGGATTTCTATTTCCTAGTTTTACCCAAGGGGTTAACTTTATTCGAGAAGTAAATCATAATGGTATAAAAGTATCAATGCTAAGACTCTCAGATGAAGACGAGTCTAGACTTTTTGGTAACCTTGCAAATCTAGGAAAAACGTCATCTCTCTATAGAACTATCAAACAAAAGTTCATTCAAAAAATCTTAGATGTAAATGGAGTTGGTGGAAATAAATCTGTTTTACTTTGTGGATTAGATGGAAGTGAGGAGGAAGTAAATTCAAGTCTAAATCGAATTCAAAAAATTGCTAAGTCGTTTCAAGGTTTTTATGCAGGAGAAAAACCAGGACTCAGCTGGCTCAAGACAAGATACAATATGCCATTTCTCAGAAATCATTTATTAGAAAACGGAATTGGTGTGGATACACTAGAAACCTCCATAACCTATGATAAGATTTTTTATCTTTATGAAGGAGTCACAAAGGCAATCAGAAGTTCCATGCCTATTCTATCTAGTATGTGTCATGTAAGTCATAGTTATATTGATGGAGCTAGCTTATACTTTACTATAACATTTCCCTTAGATATAAAAAACCCAATTGCTCAATGGACAAAAATGAAATCCACTGCAACTGATGCAATCTTTTCGTTAGGCGGAAGCGTTAGTCACCATCATGGAATAGGTCTGGATCATAAAAAATGGTATATTAAGACCTTAGAAGCTACTTCAGAAAAAGCATTGAAGGGTTTCAAATCAGGCCTTGATCCTAAGAACATAATGAATCCAGGGAAACTATTTAGTTAGAGTTTCATTTTCTAACAATAAACCTTTGGAGATAGATTTTGCAGTTTCATCAGCAAGATGTTTTACACTCGAACTTTCAATGAGCATATCGTTTCTATCCCAAATTAAGAATAGACCTAGTGTATATTTTGCAATCAAATAAGGAGTCCATTCGATTCCTGGATCCTTAATGACCCCTAGAACTAGGTTTCCTGTTTCTACATTTACAAGCTTCATTCTAAAGTTATTGATTAATGTTTTTCCATCAACTTCCTTCGAGTCGCCATATCCAATTAAAATACATTGAACACCAATCATCTTTCCTAGCTCTGCAGCAGTTTTATCGTCCACAAGTCCACTTCTAGAAAACTTATGTTCTTGCATGATCCTTTCAATTTCAGCCTTATTTCTTTCAATCACATCTACTCTTCCATTTTTGATTAAGTAAATGGATAAAGATGTCGCAAATTCTTCTCCAAGAGAAGGTTTTCCTTTGAAATCAAAAGGAATCACAGCAACTGCTTTAGTCTTTTGCACTTCAGCTTTATTCTTGGTAACAGTAACATCAATTGTTGAACAAAAACTGTATAATAGCAATAGCACTGAAAATAAAGATTTTTTCATAAATTAGAAACTCCATAATCTGATACTTTTAAGATTTCTAAGAATCGTTTAAATCAGTCAATGAATTTAATCCAATGGATTTTAACATCATTAGAAGACTTGTATAAAATATTTATTAATTCATTGACTTTACACTTTTCTAGTACCATTCTAGAAAGGAGTTATGTTAGGATATTCCTACTTAAAAAATTTGTTTAAGATAACTGGACATAAAAGTCTATACTTTTACTCAATGATAGTAGGAATTGTTTCTGGGTTAACAGCTCTTTTCTTTTCTTGGTTATTGGCTTGTGCTGAATTTATCATTCAATTCAAATTAGCGGGCTTAAAACAATCACATCCTGCGGGCGAATTTTTTATTACTTCCAATGAAAGTTTGGTCTTCAACCCATATATATTTTTTTTCTTACCAATTCTTGGTGGACTTCTCTGTGGTATTCTAACTCATTTTTTTTGCAATGAGGCAGCTGGAGCGGGAATGGATAGCACAATTCATGCGTTCCATCAGAAAGAAGGAAAAATGAATCCTAAACTTCCTTTCTATAAATTTATTTCTACCATCATTACTCTATCCAGTGGTGGCAGTGGTGGTAAGGAAGGACCAATAGCTCAAATTGGGGCAGGATTTGGCTCAACAATAGCTAGTTGGATGGGTGCGGGTGCAAGAGCTAGACGCACCTTGCTTTTAGCGGGCATGGCGGGTGGAATTGGTGCTATATTTCATTCTCCCTTAGGTGGAGCGTTAACTGCTGTTGAATCACTCTACAAAGAAGACATAGAAAGTGATTCACTTATCTCATGTATTATTTCATCAGTAACTGCTTATTTAATCTATTCATCAGTTACAGGATTTCATTCCATATATAAAGTTAGAGAAGTATCATTTACCAACATGTGGGAAATTTTTTTCTACATATTGCTTGGATTAAGTGCATATTATACTGGAGTGATTTTTATTAATATTTTTCATAAAATACAATCCAAATTTTCAAAGATGTCCTTACCTTCTTATTTAAAACCAGCGTTAGGTGCAATACCTGTTGCTTGTATAGGGATTTTTTTTCCTCAAGTTTTGGGTTCTGGAGCAGGTCTTTTGCAAGAAATTATTGATAAAGGAAGTGCAGAACAAATTTCTTCAAATCCATATTTAGTTTTTTTATTATTTTTATTCTTTGCATTTTTGAAAATTTTAACAACATCATTTACTGTTGCTTCAGGTGGCTCTGCGGGAATCTTTGCTCCGTCCCTATTTATAGGGGGAATGCTTGGAGGAGCGATTGGAACGATAGCTCAAATAGTATCGGGAAACGATATCTCAATTCCTTCATTTATGCTTGTAGGAATGTCAGCTTTCTATTCAGGAGTATCAAGTGCTCCAATAGCGGGAATGGTAATGATTTGTGAGATGATTGGAAGTTATAAACTTCTTCCACCATTAATGATAGTAACAATCATAACATTCTTACTGAGTGGAAACAAAATTTCCATTTTTAAAAATCAATTGGAAAATAGGTTTGTGTCTCCTGCACATTATTGGGATATGAATTTAGATATTTTGGAAAGAACAAAGATTAAAGATGTGTTTTCAGAATTTCGAAAAATTGCAGCTGTGCCCAAGAAAATGTTAGTTACTGAATTAGAAGAATTTGCACCAGAGATTAAGGCAAGTGATTTTATTGTTACAGATGAAAAAGGATTTTATTATGGAATCTTTTCTCTTCGTAAAAATCGCCTTGATGAAACTCTTAGAACAATTGCACCAACGTTAGTTACTGTTGAGGATGCAACAAATACTCAAATACCATACGTTCAGTTAACGGATACAGTTTCAGAAGCACATAAGATTATGCTTCAATATGATATAGATAAAATTGCTGTTGTGGAAGATGAAAAGTTTTTAGGTTATATTAGAATCTCTGATATCATTAGAGTTTATAGCTCTATAACCTCTAAAAAGAAAGCATCATAACCCAATGCAAAAGTTGAATCAAAGTCTCTTTGAATTTTTTTGTGATTGTATTAGTTTTAGTTTAAATCTATATGTTCTAAGTTATGGAAAGTAAAATTATTTACTTCATTCGTCATTCCAAATCAGATTGGGACACTCCATTTTCCCATGATAAAGAAAGAGCATTGAGTGAAAGAGGTTTAGAAGCTGCAAAATCACTTTCTAAGTTTATTAAGTTGAACAAAATTAACGCTGAATTTGTATATGTCTCTGATGCAAAGAGAACAGATTTAACTTTTTCAATCCTCAATAAAGATTCCAGATTTACAAAAAAATTTATCAACACTGAAAAACTATACGAGTCTTCTATAGATGATTATATTGAATTCATACATAATACAGATGATAAGATTCATAAAATTGGTTTTGTTGGTCATAACCCCGAAATGGAAATGGTAGTGAATTTTTTATTAGGTCAGAATGATAAAAGTATTTTTGCCAAGTTTGCTACATCCAGTTTAGTAGCTCTAAAATTCGATGTTTCCAGTTGGAAAGAAATTCCATTCCAAAAAGGAAAATTAAGTTTATTTTATATTCCTCCTAGAGAATAGTTTTATTTCTTTATTCTTGAAATACAAAAATGATCATGATAGCAATAAAAAAGAAAATATTGATAACTTATTCTATATAAGGAACAGGTAACCCTAACTTATCTAAAGGAATGTATTCAAAGTAATAGGAGCAATGAACACTAATTATATAATCCAAAACATCTTTATATTCCGGTTTTGCAAACCAATCACTTAGTAAATAAATATACTCAACATCTATATTTGCCCTTGATAGAAGTTTTTTATATTGTTTCTTTTTAAAATCGCAAGTCTGCAATTTTTCGTCCACAGACCCAGCAACTTTTTGAAATTTACATTCAATTATATATACTGTATTTTTAATAATAACAAAAATAGAATCGTCGGGTAGTAAACGTTTTGAAATAATATCTTGCCAAACAATATTTATTTCTTCCAAAAATTTATAGAATTCATATTTTTTAAAAATTCTACCGACTTCTTCATTATTATAATACACTGTTCCATTCGTAACTTTGTATCCTTTTTGAGAATTAAGGAATGTCGTCAAATCAGTCTTACCCTCAAATACTAATCCAGTTTTTGTATTTGTTTATAATTTATTTTAGTTTAGTTGTGATTTTTTATCCCAAGTCCATAATATCTCTTTTCTTAAAGCCCAAATGTCTTCACCATTTTTCCATTTTGTAAAAAGCGATGCTGCATTTTCTTCATTTCCAAAATAGGCTTTCATTTTTTCATTAGACGTTGCATATTGAAGCCAATTGCTTTCATAGTCTTCAATGAAATCGGAATACAATTTATTTGAGAAAAGATTATTTGTCATGTTCTGACCTCTTAGGATGGGTAACATATATAAACTCAATAAAATGCAAGCTATTTATTTACAATCATTTAATGCTATATTGAAATATGTTATGAAATTCGATGTTTATTAATTTTAATAAGTTAATTTTTTTTTAGTAAAATTATAAATAGTAGTTTACTTTTCTAGCATGATCTTTTGATCTGATTGATCCAAGTGGTATAAAATGATAGAAGTAAATAAAATTTATAACTGTGAATGGCAGGACTTAATTTTAAGCATTCCTGACAATTCAATTGATTTAGTATTAACAGACCCTCCATATCAAAGTCTCAGAAAATGGGAAGAATTAAAGATGAATAACAGAATGGGGCTAGGTCAAAAAGGAACAAGAACATATAATCCCGATAAATTCTTTGAAACCATTTATAATTCAGAGTTACCAAATCTTCTAAGACAAATTTATCGAGTATTGAAGCCGGAGCGGCATGCTTATATTATGTGTGACTTTGAAACTTTATTTTTATTGCATCGCACTATTGTAGATGAGAAAATTTTTCCGCCTGTAGGATATGGAGGAAAAATGTTAGCTTGTAAGCCGCTAGTTTGGGATAAGATAAGACCTGGAATGGGATATACTTATCGCGCAACCTATGAAATGATACTAATGCTTTGGAAAGGAAAAAAGAGGCAATTGAATGATTATAGCATTCAAGATATTCTTCGCTTTAAAAGAATTCCACCCACCAAAGCAATTGTTCCGACGCAAAAACCGGTTGAATTATTTGAAGTATTAGTTAAACAATCTACCAAGGAAAAAGAATTGGTTTTAGACTCTTTCATAGGCTCTGGAACAACCGCAATTGCTTCTATAAAAAATAATCGAAATTGGATTGGGAGTGAAAAGAGTGAGTCTAATTTTAAAAAGGCAATAAAACGAATCAAAGATGAAACTGGAATCAATGATTTGTTTGGTAGCTAATTTTTATTACTTGTAAACCTTTATTTCTAATATCATTTAGTAAAAAGATTGGATTACTGGAGAATTATGAAACAGCACGAAGCAGTCATTATTGCCTTAGAGAAACTTGGTGGAACTGCTACCTTGGGTGATTTGAATATGGAAACTATGAAAATTAAAGACTGTGAATGGAAAACTAAAACCCCGTTTGCCAGTATTCGCAGAATTGTTCAGACGAACGAAGATATATACAAAATTAGACCTGGACTATATGCTTTAAAAAAATATCAAAAGAAAAATGAAGCTAATGGATTAGTTATTGAAAATGAGAAAAATAAAAATTCAGAGGAAGTAAAAAGTTTTAATCATTCTTACTACCAAGGAATGTTAACGATTATCGGAAACTTGAAGAAATTTAAAACTTATTTACCTAATCAAGATAAGAATAAAAAATTTATAGAAAAGAGTTTAGATGACTTACGAAGTGTAAAAGTGATTCCAAATTTTACTTACAATAAATTAGTTGAAAGAAGCAAACACATTGATGTAATTTGGTTCAATTCTAGGCTAATGGATGATAGCCTTTTAATGCCTGCACGGTTCTTTGAAGTAGAGCATTCTACAGATATTCAAAATTCTCTTCTAAAATATAATGACTTACAAGACTTTGCTGCTCGCATGATAATAGTAGCCGATGAAACTAGAAGAAAAGAATTCAATAGTAAAATAAAATCTGCATCGTTCGAGAATATTAGAAGTAAAGTAGAATTTCTTGAATATACAGCCCTAAATAAAATGTATGAATTTACTTTGCAGGAACAGTTTTTTGAAACAAAATTATAGAATAAGGAACATTAAATTCCCCTTTACTATTTTGCCTAAACAATCCATTGAAACAAGTTTTGTTTAGAAAAATTAATTGAGTCGTTCGCTCTATCCATGTTGAATTAAAATTTGTATAATCCATAGAAGGAATTTTTTTATTAAATGATTCTCTTATATCATAAAAAAATACTTTGCGTTTTTCTTCTGCAATGGAAATATATTTATCTTGTATTTCTTTAAGACTTTCAAGAAGATCCAGAGAATTTTTTTGAATTGTTTTATAGCAAAGAATAATTTCAGGATTAATATCTGCAATAACTGCCTTTTCAATTTCATATTGACTTTTGAGGTAAAAGAAGAATGCCCCTCCACCAATAAAAGGCTCAATATAGTTTTTTATTTTCTTGGAATTTCTTAACTTATCTGGGAGTCGTTCTTCTATTTTCTGAATAAGCTGTGTTTTGCCACCAGCCCATTTAAGAAATGGTTTTGCATTCATAAAATTAATTTTAATTTTACTCCAATCTTGTTATGATACTATAATTATAATTCATTTTATACCGAACGCCAAAAATATTTACCCAATTCTACATAGGGATATAATCTTTTCTGGGTTATTGCAGTAATAAGTTATTGCTTGAGTAATTCTATTGATTAATTCTTCAGGATTTTTTGAAATAAAGTTTGAGAAGAAA
>JANRLP010000097.1:0-12373 GCA_033762425.1 Leptospiraceae bacterium | reverse complement strand
AGTCTTTTCACGAGACTATTTGAGGTTAAAGACTTTGGCAAATTTTTTAAGGATATCCATGTCCTTGTTATTTGCTTTCATGCTATCGTTTGATGAAAGCAATGCAATGTATTTTTATCGAATGGTTAAAAGATCCTTAGCATTAGCCAAAAACTATTCCTTTAGTACAAAGATTCGATTTTTTAATGGTCTTGACTTGGTAGAGTTTTTTGTGAAAACCCCACTCGGATGTGGGAGCTAACACTCTTAACTGGGACTAAGGATTCCACAACACTTACCCACCATTATTCAATTTATTCTTAAGACTAACAATTGCTTCTTTCTTTTTCTTGGAAAGCCTTAAATATTCCGTTGCTTCTTTGCTACCTGGAACAACTAATAGAGAATTTTCAAAAATTGTGATCGCATAGTCATACTCTCTTTCTTCATAGAGTTGAATCCCTTTTTGAATGTATTCTTTCATCTTAGAGGATTCACTAGCTCTCAAAGAACTCATATCTGCATTTGCTTGTGAGTTTGTTGGTAATGTTCTAAGTGCTGCCATATAAGAACGGATTGCATCGAAAGGATTTCCAGAATTTCTGTGAGCATTTCCTTGTGCTCTTTCTTGTTCACTTTGTTCATGAAGACTTGCCTGAATTCCATCCTTAGCAACAGCGATACTTGGATTGATACTCAATACTTTTTGATAGTCCGCTCTTGCTTGCGCATAACGTTTATTTTTCATATGAGCATCAGCACTAGCTAATAAATCTTTGGTTTTATTCCCTGTTTGTTTTTCGATTATCAACTGTTGAAAAGCAAAAGCAGATTTATTTCCTGGATCTTTTTTTAAGATAGCATCAAAGACACTTTTAGCAGAGTTCAATTTTCCTTCATTGATTAGAGTAATCCCTACATCAAAAAGTTTAGTCAGCTTTGCTCTTTCTACAATCGATTCAGGAATATTTAATCCAGATTCTTTAGCATAGGTCTCATTCAAAAAGAACGACGATTGATCAGGAAGTAAAACTCTTTCCGACTCACAGGTGGACTCTTTGGAAGAAATTCTATTCGCCATCATTCCCGTCAATACCCCAATCTTACTATAGTCAGGAGCAATTCCAAAAGTTGCACCTACTTTCACGAGTGCAGGGAAACCAGTCATTAGAATGATTTTGTTTTTCTTACTGAATTTAGAAAGTTCTTCAAATTCTTGTTTTCCATAAAGAGGATCATTCACCATAAGGAAAGCATCCACTTTTCCCTCAAGTGTGGATAGTTCTTTAGAAAAATCTTTCTTATCAGCAAGTTTTCTTTTTTGGTAAAATAGTTTATACTTTAGATCAGAATATTCCCCTTCCCCAGAAGAAAATTCACCATCATTTGTTGTATAAAATGAAATAACATTCTTAGCATCAGGTTTAATATCCTTTAATGCTTGGAAAAATTCACTTACTGAAATATCCATGCTCACTCCGCAGATATTTCCCGACTCCAATCCCAACGACTTAGGTGAGCTGACCATTGTAAATAGAATGGGAGTTTTGCGGAGATTCTCTTTGGCAACCTTTGTTGCTGAAGGACCGATTGTTATTAGATAGGGAGCATTTGAATCTTCAATTTGTTTGAAGTAAGCCCCAACACCCGGATTTTCTGCATTCACAATATCAAGATAAGAAACCCTAAGTTCACTATCAACCACTGATTGAATTCCATACAATCCTTGTTCATAGATTCTATTATCCGAGGAAATCAGTACATCAATGATTTTTTTTGCAGACTCTGCCCAAATACTCTCGACAAAAGATAGTAAAACAACTATCATCAAAATGATTCGTTTCATGAGTTAGCTCCTTGTGCTTTCTAATAATCTTTCTAATCTGCTTAGGTTAGAGACAGCAGGTGCAAAATCTGTCTTTATCTCTAAAGACTTTTGCCATTCTATCTTTGCCTTTTCATAGTCCCCTTGTTTAAAATAGATTCCGCCTAAATTATTTCTTGCATGGAAATTATCCTTATCCTCACTTAAGGTTCTATTATAATAAAGTATAGCTTGATCATAATCTCCTTTATGAGTATAACAATTCGCTATTTTAAGAAGTAGTTTAGGTGGATTAAAATAAAGTCCACAATTCAAAACTTCTTCAAATAGTTCTAAGGATTTATCGTAGTTTTCAAGTTTATACTCTTGTTCGGCTTGCATATAAAGCTTTTCTGCATCTGCAAGTGTAAGTCTTTCTGGGATAGCTTCGTGTTTGATTTCTTTTGCTTTGTCTATCTCACTCTTCAATGCTATAGCAACTGGATTCTCTTTATCAAGGAACAGAGCCTTATCAATCATCATAGTAGCTCTTGCAAATACTTTTAGATGTAAGTAAGTGTTCGCTAGATTGATTAGATTTAGAACATGTTTTTGGTCTCTAAGAAATAACCTTTCTCCAATATCCGCAGCAGTGCTCCATTTACCATAAACTCTATACGTGTTTGAGAGAGCATATAAGTATTCATTATCCCCAGGATTTAGGTTTATATACTGGTCAAAACATTCAATAGCTCTTGCGTAGTCTAGTTTATTGTAATATATCTTTCCTAAAAGTTTTAAAAGCTCAGGAAAATTTTTATATTCTTTCAAAATGGACTCAACATTTTGGTATGCTTCTTCCATTTTTCCCCTTTCGGCTAACGTTAAACTTTCTTTAACAGTATAAACAACTTCAGGAGGAACTTGTTCATTTGGAAGCAGTTCATACTTGTCATTATAGGAAATTTTGAGAAGGGAAAAATCATCCATAATCTTTCCCGTCATCTTTATTCTTTTGGCAATGATATGAAGTTCCCCTCTACCCTCTTCCACTCTTCTTAAAAATTCTGTTTCATCTTCTTGGATATACTCTTCACCATTTTCTTTGTACATCACAAGATCATCTCTACCATCAGAACCAGTAATCACAACATCCCCACTCATGAGCTGAAAAATTCTTACAAAGAATTTATCTTCTTGTTCAGGTGTTCCAAGTTTTCTAAGTGCAAGCTCTTCTTCTAAAAAGGAAGCTTTTCCATCTCTATAGAGAACAGTCCAAGGGTGCTCAGCATTGATATAGTATAACAAACCTGTTTCATTATCGATAAGTCCCATACAAATAGAAATATACATTGATCCTTCAAAGGACATGAATACATTGTGTAAGTCTAAGAATCTCTCTTTGAGCCAGATTTCGGGGTATAGGTTTTGGTACTTCTCAACTTTAGATCTCATAAGACCCGCGTTAAAAACAACCCCTAGCACAAGAGCCCCACCAGCACCTTGGATGGATTTACCCATAGCATCACCATTCACAAAAACAGTATATTCACGTTTATTCAGCAAAATTGTATCAGTGATACAAATGTCTCCACCAATCTCTGCTTCCCATTTACGAAAGGAAAACTTCTTCTTTTGTTCCATTATGAATTCAGTCTTCACCAATCTACTATAATTATTATTTGGTTGCAAAGGGGATAGTAGTAGCGAGGTAAGATAGTAGTCACCATCCTGAGCGATCTTCAATGCTTGAACTTCTTGCAGAGTTACATTCAATTCCTTCATTGCTTTATTTAATTCTCTAGTTCTTTCATCTACTTTGTTTTCCAAATTCTGAGTGAAGTCTTGAATTTGAATTGTCATTTGATTGAACTGATTAGCAAGCTGTCCAATTTCATCCCTTCCAGTAAGTTTGATTCTATGATTCAAATCACCTTCACCAATTCTTCTTGCACTTTCAGAAAGTTTTAGAATTGGTTTAGAGAAAATTGTTGCAGTATAGAATGCAATCCCTACTCCAATTACAATCAAGATGATTGCAACAGCAAGAATGGTTGTTCTAATCTTTCTTACTGACTCATAAATTTCAATTTTATCAAATTCAAAGATTGCAGTTCCAACAGGCATGGTTTCTTTTTTATAATCAATTGATATGGGATATGCATATTGGAGCATGACTCTGCCCGATTTAGAAATTTCTTTCATCTCTAATTTTTTAAGATTTCGAAAATACTTTAAATCATTTTCAGGAACTTGTTTACCAATCATTGTTTCTTTTAGATCAGCTACATATACACCGTCTATGTTCACAACATAAGTTTCCTTGAGACCAGTGATATTACTGTTCTTCAATCTAGAAACTGAAGTCTTTGTTGTATCATAAGTTTCTCTAACAAGTAATTCTTCAGTAGCAAGATTAGAAATATTTTGAGCAAGATTTGTACAAATCTCGTTTGTCATTTTCAAAACAATTTGTTGGCTTCGGGTAAGTACAACTAGTGAGAGAGGAATGATGCTTAACAGCAGGACTCCAATAATGAGAAGAATCATTTTTGTTCGAATTCTAGTGTTCTTGTTAAAATCGTCGATCCATTTCATTTAGAGAAACCACCATTGCAAATCTAAGGTAAAAACTATTCAAAATGCATGTTGCAATGAAATAATCAAGCAAAATCTTTCGTCTAAGATTTTTTTTTACAAATATAGTTAGATTCTTTTGAAAGCAATCATTGCAATATCATCATTCAGCTCAGAGGGACCATCACAGAATATTTTTTTCTGAGAGAATTTCTCAACTTCTTTAGCGATTGTCTCAGTGATTTGGTTGGGTGAACTTTTCCCTAAGCTTAGCAAAATCTTTTCTAACCTTTCATTTCCAAATAGCTCAGAAGAATGATTCATTGCTTCATTGAGTCCATCAGTATATTGAAAAAATAAATCTCCCGACTCTAAAACTAAACTAGACTCTTCAATGGTTGACTCAAAGATAAAATTATCAATTGCACCTAGGGGCATCCCGCCAGCTTCTTTGGTCTCGAGTGAATTTGTCTTTGCTCTATATACAATGGGTTTGGAATGACCACAATTGAAAAAATCGATTCTACCTGTCTTTTTATGAAACAATCCGATGAAAAAAGTTACAAATATATTGGATGGAGTATCACCAAATACTTGATCATTCAAAGAAAGTAGAATTTCTCTAAGGTTGGTTTCTTGGGCTCGAATCAATCCTCTCAACTGAGACCTTAGTGCAACCATGACCAAGGCAGGACCAATTCCATGATTAGAAACATCTCCAATACAAAATACCATTCTATCAGAATCTAGTTCTATGAAATCGTAATAGTCACCACCTACACCTGACATTGACTTATAAAAATTTCCAAATTCTAAACTATCTTGAAAGGGAACAGAAGTGGGAAGTAGCCCCTTTTGAATATCTTCAGCAGCAGCATATTCCACAAGCATCTCTTGTCTTTGCTTTAGATCGGAAGTCATTTTATTCAAAGCAGTAGTAAGAATTCCAAACTCGTCACTTCCACCATGTTGAAACTTGGTTTCCAGATTTCCCTTTCCAAGCTCATCAGCTGAAATAATGATTCTTTTGATTTTTTTAACAAGAATACCCGAAAAGAAAAACGCAGAAATTAGAGCTACAAATCCAATTGAGTATGCTACAAACTCAATAGTTTGCTTTTCCTTCTCAATTCGATCAAAACCTTCTTGCATATCCACTAACACTCTAGTAAATCCGATCTTATTTACCTGAATGAGTTCTGTAGCTAGATCATTTCCATCGGAAATAATTGGAGTTGTGTCCAACTTCCACATATACTCTTCTGCTTCAGAGCGACTATGGGAAATCATTCCCGTATCAATTATTTTTTTTAGGTCTTGAGGAACACCCTCCTCTGCACCTTCCATAATCCATGAGCGGATTTTTTTGATTTTAGATAAATCATTTTGTCTCAGTTTATCACTTGCTAGATAGTCAAAATAGTGATTCGGATTTGCCCTAAACTTTAGAACCACGAAATCATAGAGTGCTATCTCTCTGATAGTGGCTAACGCATCTTTGAATTTTAATTCTTCCGATACAGAAATATCTTTATTTAGTTTAGAAAATTCAGCATAACCTTCTTGCTTTTTGGTAACTTCTAGAATAAGCTTTTCTCTTTTTTCAAGAATCGATTTATACTCTTTATAACTAGAAGCAAATTCTTTATCCTTTGAAAGAGTCGCTTTGGTTCCAAGCTTTTCTTTTTTTAAAGTCTCAATTCTATTTTTTATTTTTTCTATGATATTAGTAAGTTCAGTCTGAAATTTTTTATCCTCTTCAATAAATTGTTTCCAATTTTCTTTAAGATTTGATTTAGAAATATAATTAGCACGATTTACAGAATCATTGTTCATATAAAAAAAATCATACTGAGTTTGAAAATTTCGATTCTCAAACAAAAATTTTTCACCTGAAGAAATATTCTGAGAAATATTTTCTTTAGAGTTTAATATCGAAACGATTTTATCCAATTCAGGATTCAAAAATTTTTCTAACTCTTTGGAGTTCACATTTGCTTTCGGTTCAAAGATACTTGTGTCAAACCCAGGAAATGCTACATAGGTGTCAGCTATGGGTAGAATAGAGAAGGATTGAATTCTAAATTTTGAAGTAGCAAGTTCGAGTTCTCTAATCTTTTGTTTTTGTTCTTCTTCAAAAAAACTTAATATTTTCTGTCTAAGATTGTTTCTAGCAACATTAATATTTTTCTTATTATTATCAATAAATGATTGATTTAATTTTTTTTCAATTGTGTCAGCAAGAGAACGTTCCGCAAGTACAATCTTATTTGCTAAAGTTTGCAATTCCAAAAACATTTTATCTGAAATAGGTTTTCCTTCATTATCTCTAAAGTGGATTCTAATATTACTTTCTAATTCTTTGATTTCTTTTTCAGTAAGATATTTTGAAAAAAAAGTTTCATAATCATAGTTAACTTGTTTCTTTGAAATTTTAATTCCGACAGATCCAAAAGTCTTATTCAAATTGACTAAACCAAATAAAGCTTTTCTATCTTGTTGATATGATCCAGTATTTCGATTAGCAGCTAACGCTTTTTTACTTTCCTTGACCCTAATTCTAAAATCTTCGATCAAAACAAGACTTTGAGAAATCCTTTCTAGATCATATACAATAGAGCCAATATAATTTTTAGAGGGAGCTAGTTCTTTTTCAAAGCTGTCGAAAAGAGCCATCCTCTGTTGGCGGATGAATAGCTGTGACATTACAAAAATGATTAGACCAGCAAATAAGATAGTAAATATGGAAAGTTTTGTCCTTATTCCCGGAAGGATCATTCTCCAATTAAAATTACTCATTCTTCTTTCTCCTTCAATGCCTTTCTTAGATAGAGTCTGTTTTTATTGCTCGACCTTTCGTAGTCCATCTTCATTATCTTCTGAACTATATAGATCCCCATGCCACCATCTTCACCAAGTTCTAAGTGTTCATCTACATCAACTGGTTTTTTTTGGAGTGGATTGAACTCTACTCCTTCGTCCTCCACTACAAACTTGATTTCTGATTCTGATTGCTCTAATAGAATTTTAATCTGACTTTCTCCACCATTGGGAAATCCATGTTCTATGATATTAGAAACAATCTCGTCTAACGATAGTATTATCCTACTTTTAGTTCTTAACTCTATGCTTTCCCCAATGAACTCTTCAATTGCATTCCTAAAATTGCTAAGTTCTTCCAGTCGATTGGGAAATGAGATTTGTCCCTTTTTCATGAACTAGAGACTTGAAGTTTAGAAACCAGCAAGTGAACTTTCTAGATCAGGAAATACTTTGAATGCTTTAGAAAAACCCATAACATCAAATGCATCCTTTACAGCAGCTTGGAACGAACAGATTCTAAGTTCACCATTTTTCTTTCTAGCAGCAGTGAGACCTGCAAGCAATGCCCCTGCTCCCGCAGATGATAGGTAGGTAACACCTTGCATGTTTACAACTACCTTTGATTTTCCTGATGCAATTCCCGATTCTAGTTTTGTTTTAATTGCAGGAGATGTATGAGCATCCATAACACCTTTTAGTTTCAAAATCCAAACACCATTTGAATCAAATTCTTCTATTTCCATTTTATCCTCCAAAATTTTTTACTCAGTGCACCGCTTGGACTTAGCCCAAGTCCATTCACATATAGTTATAATTGAATTAGCCTTCAACCTTTTTTCGATTAACTCATTGTATCCTTTCTAAGAACTTTCCATAGTTTCTTCTCAGTGATTACCTTTTGCATTTTACTTTCTAAATGGTCTATTTCCATGAAGTATTTGATATCTGGATTTCCCTGGAAAGTGAATGCATATTTACGGATTCCTTTGATTGCTTGGACTAAGTCGCCTTCCGATATGCCTTTAAAAATTAGGTAATATAGTTGGATTGCGATAAATTCATTGAGTTCATTTCTGAAATTAGGAGAACGAATTTCTAGAGCATCGATGATTTTTTCTATTTCGTCTCTATTATTATTTTCCTCTTCAGCATAGTGAATTAGATAGTTCGCAATGAGTTTTCTACATCTAGGAATATCATCTTTTTTACTGAAGATAGTGATATGATTGAAAAGATTCAAGGCTTCTTTCTGAATCTTTACTTTGATCTCTTGTTTTTCCAGTTCAATGGGAGCCAACGCATTTTGAAGCTCAGTGGTAGATAGATTTTCTAGACTGGATTCAAAGACCTTTTCTCTTTTTTGTTGATTCTGATTGTTAAAGTCTTTGAGAGGTGCATTGATTACCTCGATGAATTCAATTCCTTCTTCGCTTTTTGCTAGTGCATGGACAGAACCAATCTTATCTAGAACAAATAGACAAGCGTTCCCAAGATTCGAATAGGATTCGTGCATGGATTGAGAAATAAGTCGTTTAGTGAGTGGTCCAAGTGTGTGTAGTTTAGAAATATGGGATTTGGCTTCCTCAATTCTCGCCATAAGAAATTTAGAATCCTTATACTTCATTTGCCTTTCCCAACCAGCATAGACTAGAGGGGTGTGAAGGTATTTAGTGAATAAACTTTTGCCTGCAATTGCAAGGAGACGAATGTAACGACTGAGTTCTTCCGCAAGGGAAGGAGTGATGATCTTGAGTTTATTTGATTCCAAAGGCAACTCCCGTTCTGCTTCAAGAAAAATGGCAATCTTTATCTTTCAGATAAGAGTCTTTTTTGCAAGTAAAAAAATAAAACTTTGGTTTTACGAGTTTTTGTAATAAAATACTGATAAAGCATCCACTCTATGGATTGTAAAACAGGATGAAAACTTCTAGAATTCAAAACTTGACCAACAAATTGAGACCCAAAAGAGAGAATTCTTTAGCCGAAACTCTAGTTTTGAAGAAAAGGCTAAATTCAACTAAAGACCACTATCATAGAACGATACTAGTCTCTGTTTATTCCAAAATACATTGGTATTGATTGAAGTTTATGATTTTGGACTTTGTGCTACGAGCCAAAATGCTATCATCCCCAAAAGTAAGATTACTGTAGCTATTACATCTGCTACCATTACTTTTTTTAGCTCTGAGTTAATACCTTTGCCAATCAAAAAGTATAAGATGATAAAAGAGATCATGCTAATCAATCCAATAATTGTAGATATTTCGTAATACTCTTTAAAGATAGATGAATAGATCATAAGTCCACCAACAATTCCAAAAAGGACTGCACGATGTCTAAGCAGCAATTCATAGTTGGAGTTTGGAATTTCAATTCCATAAGATTTTGAAATTCTTTCGGGCAAAAAGGCTAACAAGGAAGGAAGAATATTGATGATTCCCGATAAGAAAAGAGTAATTCTAAATACAAGTTCCATTGATTTATCCAAGAGGTTTTGATTTCACATTTTCTAACCTCAACTTAGACTAATGATTTTATAGAATCGTTTTTGTGAATCTGTTTTTTATTTTTCAGAACTCAATGAGATCAATGTATTATCCATAAGAATTTTTAAGCAAACTGAATGAAGTATTGAATGGGGAGAATTTTTTATTCCATTTCACTTTCTAATCAGCGTTAACTAACGTTAGTCGAAAATTCAAACTTTTATAGAAAATGGCTAGCAAATTCCATCGTAAATGAATTTTTAAAATCCATATTGCAGTTTGGTGAGAATTGGAAATTCTATCAAATCAAAACAGACAGAGATTGAGTTATAAAGAATTAATAATTTTATTGACTCATAGATCAAATAATCTATATTTCAATAAAGGTTAATAATAATGAATGAGCTTCCTATCAAGTCAATTGCTGTCTATAAACATGGTGTAGGATATTATACTAGAAGATCAAAAACTGAATCCAATTTAGTGAAATTAAAATTTCCAAAAGAGCATATGGATGATATATTAAAAAGCATTACTACAATTGATTACGGTAAAGGACAAATCTTGGGAATTGATTTTGAAACCGCCCAAAATACTGAATCAAAACTATCCAGATCCACAATCGATTTAGGTATTGAAGACAATTTGATTCATTTGATTTCCGACCTTCAAGGAAAAAAAATAATCCTTCACCTTGAAAACAAATCTATTCAGGGAGTATTGGTTGGAATAGATGAATCTAAACAAACGGAAATCTGGGGAACCAAAAGAATTTCTATCCTAGATTTAGAAACTTCTCAGGTCTCGATAGTAATGATTGGAGATATTAAACAAATTGAAATATTAGATTCCAATGCGTTAGGCGACCTGCAATACTATCTGAATACAGTGAGTGCAAATGAACTGTATAGTGAAATGACAATTCGTCTTGATGATAGTCCACATGACTTAGTTGCTTCTTATATTGCTCCTGCACCTATTTGGACTGTCAACTATCGTTTCATTTGTGGTAAAGAGGAAAAAGGCTTAGTTCAGGGATGGGCAATTTTTCATAATTCCTTAGATGAGGATCTAAAAGATGTAAAATTTTCTTTTATCACAGGAATGCCAATTAGTTTTATTTATAAACTCTATAATTCTTTTACACCCGAAAGACCAATGGTGGAAGAAGATATTCGGACAGTGGAAGCACCGATAGAATATAGTTCAGCACCCAAAAAGAAAAGTTCTAAACGATTATTAGGAGCTGCTGCTGGGGCATCATTTGAAATGGAAGAAGTAGATGCATTACTCGGTTCCGTTCCTGATTCAGATGAATATGATACAACTTCAGCTTACCAATCATCAGTGAATACTGAAGTGGAAACAAGTGATCGGGAAGAATCATTTCAATATAAGGTAAAAAATCCTGTTTCCGTAGAAAGAGGAAAATCTGCAATGATTCCAATTCTATCGAGTGAAATGGAATACTCCAAAATTTATATGTACAATAAGGATAAGTTTTCCAAAAATCCTTCCGCAATCCTTAAATTCAAAAATTCAAGTGGGCTAATCTTGGAAAAGGGTCCGATTATGATTTTGGATGAAGAAGGATATTTAGGTGAGGGAATTTTGGAATATACAACTAAGGAAGGAGAAGCGTTAGTTGCTTATTCAATTGATCTTTCTGTGAAAGTATATATTGATTATAATAATCATCAAGAAATCAATTCCATTTCATTAAAAGATTCATTCTTGATAATGAAAAAATATGAGTATCATAGTACTGAATATAAAATTGCAAACTCAGATATGAAATCAAAAAAACTAATCATTGAACATCCAATGTATAATAGTGGCTATGAGTTGATCCATACAATTGCACCACTTGAAACGTTAGGCAATTTGTATCGATTTGAAGTTGAACTAGAACCTAGCACCGAAACTATTTGTGCAATCAAAGAGAGAAAGTTAGTATCTTCATCCAACTCATCTTATCTCA
The DNA here is from genome assembly GCA_033762425.1 of Leptospiraceae bacterium. Lineage (GTDB taxonomy): Bacteria > Spirochaetota > Leptospiria > Leptospirales > Leptospiraceae > JANRLP01. The sequence continues at coordinate 723 of JANRLP010000097.1, read as the reverse complement.
AAAACAATCAAATAAAGAAATTCATTGATGATAAAATCATTTCATCGGAAGACGCTAAAATTTTACAAACAATTCAAGAAAAATATGAAGAAATTGATTCTCTAAACAAAGAAATAAAAAAAATCCAATCCAATATGGACAAAATCCTAAAAAAACAAGCTGAGGTACGGAAAAATATAGAAACTCTAAAATCATCTGAGGAGAAAGAGTTTCGTCAAAAATTCGTACAAGAACTAATGAATTTGAATCAACAACATTCTCAGTATGAATCTGAAATTCCTAAACTAGAAAAGAAAATTTCGGAACTAGAAAAAGAGATTTCTACTTATAAATTTGGAAAATGAATTAACTCTTCTTTGTGCATTTCCATTACAATAACTAAACTACCAAATTAATTCGTAAAGAAGTTTCAGTTTAAACTCACTATTACTAAGAATTCAAAATGTAAACGTTACACTGATTACATAGGATCTTCCAGGTTGAGGAAGAACAGAGCTATCGTAACCCGCACTTCTCAAATAATAATTATCCCCTGAGTTTGCATTCTGAACACCGGGATGGTAATACGTATGATTGAGAATGTTTATACCGAACGCCAAAAATATTTACCCAATTCTACATAGGGATATAATCTTTTCTGGGTTATTGCAGTAATAAGTTATTGCTTGAGTAATTCTATTGATTAATTCTTCAGGATTTTTTGAAATAAAGTTTGAGAAGAAA
>JANRLP010000096.1:0-10226 GCA_033762425.1 Leptospiraceae bacterium | reverse complement strand
ATAACACACCAGTTTCTCAGATTAATTATGATTTCATAGGTCTTTTAAAACAAAAAGAATATGACAAAGGTTTGTTGATCAGAACTACGTGGTTAGAAGATGGTTTTGAACCAATTAAGGTTGTGGAAGAAGAATACACGTATGAAGTTATCAATGAAATATTTTTTAGTAGACATACAGTAATTCGATATTATGATTTAAATGGTGATATTGCTTCTGAATATACAAAAAATTTTACTAAGTTCTTTAATCCCAGTGAAGCATATTCTATAGGAGAAGATAGGCGTAAATTTCTTATAAATAAGTGTAAGATCATAGTATTCGATATTTTTTCGAATTCACCTGACATTGCTTTTAGCCTTTTATATGAACTTAAAAATGAAATCGAATTCTATATAAATGCTCTCAAGCAACCTCTTATAGTAGCTTTATCTGATACCAACAGATTTACATTTTTGGACATACCAGTTTTAAACAAGTATATTCCAGGAAATGAAGGATCTTTGAATCCAATATTAGTTCGTCAATTTTTGATTAGCGAATTCACTTATGACTAATTTAAGACCTGGATTTATTTTGGTTTTTCGTAATAAGAGTCTTTTGGGATTTTTAGTACGTTTGTTTACTAAATTTCAATATAATCATATTGCGATTGTAAGTCATATAGATCATTATGACGATAAGGTAATCATATTCGAAAGTAGTTATGACGGCGTAATACAAACTAAAATGAGTTTGTATTCTATTGATAATAAGAACATAGCCTGTTATACGGTAAATAGAGATGATTGCGATACACCTGAATTAGCTGTTAAGTTAGCTAATTCATATTTTGGAGAAGTTAAATATGATTTTTGGAATTTGTTTGTTTATCAACCAATATATCGAATTTTTGGATTTTGGATTGGTAAACAAACAAAAGATAGAATGACGTGTGCTGAATTTGTGGCAAATTGTTTTCCAAAATTGTTTTCGCATTACGATAAAGATAAATTGAGTGTGAAGGATGTTTTAAATCATCCTAAACTCGAAAAACGCATTATTTTGTATTAATTATTTTCAGGTTATGGAAGAAAAAACCTTTTTTGAAAAAATGGATATAACAACCATTTTGATAGGCATATCAGTCGTTTTGTCTATTTTAGGGACTGGATGGAAGTGGATTTTCAAGCCTATGGCGGATAAATTGAATACGCTTTTTGAAACGGTTAACAAAAATAATTTAGAAACATCTAAAGAAATTTCCTCGATTAAAACGAGTATTGAATTGCATGTTTCTAATTCACAAGAATATAGGCAACATCACATGGAGCAAATGCGTATCATAATGGAGACTGTACAAAGCCTTTCTCATTCGGTTGTTAAAATATCTGAAGATCAAATGGCAACTGATCAGAGAGTTTCTTATATTGAAAATAATTCAAAAAACAGTGCAAAATGAACATTTTTGATAAAATCACTAAAATAATCGTACCTGTAGCTGTCGTAAGTTCGGTTATTTCCGTAGGTGCGCTTAAAATATTTAGCGGTGAAACTCCTGCTAAACATCATAAGGACGTAGCTGTCTACTTTGTTGATTCAATCAGTGCTAATTTTTATAAATGGTTTTCTGAAGGAATAAAACAAGATAGAAATACATTTCCTTGTAATGTAGATAGTGTTGGTTATTTTACTTTGATGAAAAATATCCAATATCTTGCAAATGATAGTGTACTTACTTTACCTGAATTCATTGTAAATTTTGTTACAATTTATAATGAAACTGGAGGGACTATGAAGGGAGTATCTGAAATAGGAACAGATGCGTATTTCTTTTCAAGGGTTCAACTCAGAAAACCAATTTTCGATAAAAATGGTAATATCATTTTTAAAGGACTTTGGAAAAGAAGTTATAACACTTTATCTGGCAATATTCCAGCAGGCAATTATCTCGTAAGTGTTGGTGCTTTGAAAAGGGGAGTTGATGATAAAAGGATAGCAAGATGGAACGGAGAAGAATATCCAATCGAAGAACCTCAAAATATTAAAATGTTGGCAAGAAATGCTGATTTCTATAAATTGAGAGGAAGAGGTATTTTTCAGTTAACAGGTAGGATAAATTTTGTTCGTTGTGTGAAGCCGATAATTGATTTTGATAAAATGACGAACTATCAATTAGATTCAGCTTTTGCAAAACCACAAATATATCTTTCTACTGCTCGAGCATATATCAGAGCTAATAATTTTAGGTATGCTACCATAAATACCAGCAATCCAAATTGGACAGCATGGGGAGAACTTATAAGCGGTACAAAATCATATTATAAATTCGATGTTAGGTGTCAAAGACTTTATGATGCTATTTTATATGATGGTTTTTATAAAGTGTTTTATCCTAATAGGATTTATCATAATAAGATAAAAAACAAATCAGAAGTTGAAATTGATACAACTCGATTTGTTTTGAAATAAAATTCTCTTTTTAAGAGTTAAAGCCTGTGAGATAACCCTTACAGGCTTTTTTATGTGGTATAAAAATAGAGCATTGAATAATTATTTAGATCTTTATTTCCATAAGGGAGATCTAACTCAAAAAGAAATGGTTATTTACTTGATAGTAAATACTTTAAATAAAAATTTTGATGTATTAGAAAAAGCGATAAAAGCCTGTCCTCCTGGATTAGTACGTAAGGTCATACAAAGGAAATCGAAAAATGGAAAAATATATTCAGTAAGAATGTGTGTCAAGCCAGATATTTCACAAAAAAAGACAGATAAATTACATGTTTTAGATACCAATATAGTCAAAAGAAATGGAGGTACTGTACAACATTTCGAAGAAAAAAGAGGTCGTAAAACTAATGAAGACTCATTGAAATACAATGTAGACAAACTCGAATCGAATTACTTTAAGGCTGGTGATATAGTAACGTTTTTGAATAAAAATGGAGAAAAATTAATAGGCGAATTCCGACATATAAAACAAACTAAACATTTCAAAGGTAATGTGATGGCTGTGATTCGTGTATTTGATCCTTCTACTGGTAAACGGAAAACGGAATGGCTACGTCCTAAAGATTTAGAACATGTTGACAATGATTTAAAGAGTAGAGAAGATGACAGGAATCATGTGTTAGAAGATTATTTAAAATCAGAAAAAACGAGAAAAACTGATATCAAAAATACCGAACATTTTGCTTTAGGCGATAGAGTATTTGTCAGAAGAGAAGTAAAAACCGAAAACGGTAAAATATATGTCGAAACTCCCGCTACTCTATTAAAACTCAGTAGGGAGTCTGCTAAAGGACAGATGGTAAATGTTATTTTCGATGATGGAGTAAAAAGTAATGTTTTTGTACGAAATGTCAAAAAATACGATTATTCCAATAAAACAAATTCCGAACTTAATTATGAGCAAGTTAAATACATTGTGAATGAAATTTCACGTTTGAAGGCTGAAAATTCTTACATCAAAAACGATGATAAAAAAAGACAGAATGATGAATTAATTAGCAAATACATTGCTCGTTTAGGTAATTCATCAAGTATGTCAGAAATAAAATTAATGGCAAGTGATAGTCCGTTTTATGTAGGTGCTGACGGTATTACAAGAGAATTAAATGATTTAACATATTTTCAATATAGAGTTCCGGTTGATAAAAGATCTATTATATTAGATTTAGATAAAATTTTGGATAAACACTCACCAGAACAAATAGACAGAGATTTCGTGGATAATTACAAGCAAAATTTCTTTTATAATGCTATCGCAGGTGAAGGAGATTTGATAGATGCTGATTTTATCAGAGATAATGGATATAAATTTGATATGAATAAAATATTAGCTTTAAAAGAATTAGGTTATAAAAATGGTGTATTTGCCATAGATGAATCTAAGAAAGCCTTATTTAAAAGATATAAATTCGGTGAGAATTTTATAACAAGAGAAGAACGTAAGGAATCTAAAGCTAAATTACAACAGCTTAAAGAACAAAAAGAAAAAGAAGTTCTTCGTAATAACCAACGTTCTGAAATTGAAAGAGCTATTAAGCGGACAAGTTTTTCAATTTTATCTTTTAAAGAAAGATTGAATTCAATTAAAGATGAAGAAAAAAAGAGAGAAGTTTTACATGATATCGAAATGGCAACATTTAAACTGAATAAATATTATGAAGGATTACAAGCCTTCAATAGAGGTGAGCCATTCCCAGAACATTTATTTAAGATGAATATAAAAAGAGATTTTAAACAAGAAGCTGAAGAGGCTAAAAGACAAAAAGAACAGGAAAAAAATAAATCTAATGGTGGTAAAAAAACTGTTATAGAAACAAGTTCTAAAGTTTCTGATAATCAAAAGATTAAAGAAGCTAAGGAAAAATTAGAACGGGCTAAAAATCTTCGAGTAAAAGACGAAGTGAAAAATAAATATATACAAACTGCGGAAAAAGAGTTAAAAGATTTATTAAATGCTACTGAAAAGCCTAATGATAAACTTTCTGACTTAAAGAAACAAGATTTAATAATGGTCAGAAAAATGTTAGGAGGAACTGAATCTGGTTATTTCTTAAAAAGAGATGGAAATGTAATTTATTACATAGATTCAGAAGGTAGAAAAAAAAGAACTGATGTCAAATTTGTCAAAATATTAGAAAAAGTATAATGGATCAAAATACTTTTCGTTTTTGGATGCCAATTTCTTCTTTTGATAAAGGAGTTGATAAAAGTACAGGCAAACAAAAAATGATTCTTGGAGGCATTGCTTCCACGTTTGACAAAGATATGGATGGAGAAAATTTGGATCCATCTGGTTTTGACACAAATTATTTCAAAAAATACGGTCTTATAAATTGGAATCATCAAGGCAGAAATGATCCTTCTATGATTGTAGGTGAACCTACAAAAGTAGAAACCAAAAAAGAGGGATTATATGTCGAATGTGAATTGTATGAGTCTAATCCAATGGCTCAAAAAATTTATGATTTGGCAAACACTTTAAAAGTAGATTCTACAAATCGTAAATTGGGATACAGTGTAGAAGGACAGGTCTTAGAGAGAGACTCTAAAAATCCTAAAATAGTTAAAAAGGCTGTTATTACAGGATTAGCGATTACACATCAACCTAAGAATACTAAAACTTATTTAGATGTTCTTAAGGGTATGCAAAGTGATGAACAATGTGATGAATGCGATGAAGTTTACATCACTAAGGCAAAAAGATGTCCTGCCGATGGAGACGTCTACCCAGAAGACGGAGAATATTTGGATAATGATGGATCTATAAGATTCCATAAAGCTGGAGAAATTTGTAAGTATTCAGAAATCAAAAAAGAAATGAATACTGAAAATTCTGAAGCTGTTATTCCAAATACCATAGGTCATAGAAAAGAAGTTGACAAAAAACGCAAAGAGCTGAATAAAGCTGGTGTTTATAATTACATCTTTAAGAAATTTAATAATATTTCTTCTGAAGATGCAATTAAACTTGTCAATTTTTGTACCAATTTGTTCAAATCATCCAATGTAAATATGAATCCTACAGAAGAAGAAATCCAAAAGGCACTTGATGCGGTTGGTCTTTCCGATAATGAATTGGAAAGAATTCAAAATAATCGCTTGTCAAAAGGTATGGGTAAAAATGCTGATACCGACAATGATTCCGATACGGAAGAAGATTATGACGATGACGGAGATGACGTAAGAGATGACAATGATGATGACGATACCGATAATGGTAAGTCAATGAAATCTAAAAAATCTCGCGGTAAAAAATCAGATGATATGACTAAAAGTGTTGTCGCTTCATCTATTTTTGATACAAATCTTCGATTAAGAGACATCGAAAAATCTTTTGATGCTTCTATGGAATTTGCAAAAGATACGAATAAAGCAGTTGGTCGTATTATGAAATCTATGTTCGAAATGCTCATGGATTTGCAAGAAAGATTGGATCAAGCAGATGAAAAAATGGAAAAAGCTCTTTCTACTCCAAATCCTCAAAAATCTGTAACTAAAGCTAAAGCAGTTGAAAGATTTTCGAAAGGAGTCGGAGAAGTTATAACTTTGTCTAAATCACAAGACAAGAAAAAAATTCTCAATTTGTTAGATGTCTTTACTTTTCAGAATTCAAGTTATAACGAAGAAATTGGAAAAAGTATGACAATGTTCGAAAATACAAATCAACTGGAGAAATCTGTAGTTGATTTCCTAAACACTCAAAATATTCAAATCATTGACTAATTCCTGTAACAATGCTTCAGAATCAAGTTTTCAACCCTAATCAAGCAATGTTCGGTGATTCTTCTGCCGATGCTTATCAAAATCTCATGCAGATTAACAAAGCATTGGAAGCAGGACAGATCACTGGTAGAGAAACCACGAATCTAACGACAGCGAGTGGTTCTCCTCTTAAAGTTGAATCTTTAGAGAAGACTTTAAAAGTCATTACCTACAAAGAAGAACACATCGTATTGTGGAAAGAGTTTCCTAAATCTGATGCTCGCAATACAGTTGAAGAATACAATCAATTGGCGAGTTATGGTCAGCAAAGAGGAGGTTTCTATAATGAAGGTGAACTTCCGATTGAAGAAGATTCTACTTACATCCGAAGAGCGCAATTGGTGAAATTCATGGGTGTTCTCAAATCCGTGACTCATCCTATGACTTTGGTTGACACTGCTGGAATTGGATCAGCTATCGAAAGAGAAACCATTAACGGTACTCTTCATATCTTGCGTAATTTGAATTCCAAATTAACGACTGGAGATGCTGATATCATTCCACAGGAGTTTAACGGTCTTTATACACAACATTATCGCGGAGATGGATATCTTTCTTTGGCTGACTATGTAAATAGCGATGTTGTGATAGATTTGCGAGGAGCAAAACTTTCAGAACCAAATATTCAACGAGCTGCCAATGCAATCATCAACAATTTCGGCTATGTTGGTACTTTGTTTGCTCCTCCAAAAGTTCTGAGCGACTTTGTAGAAGGTTTCTACGGAAACAAATTCATTCCAGTCGGTGGTCCGAATGCCATTGACGGAAATGTTACAATGGGTCAGAACGTAACAGCATTTGCATCTCAGTTCGGTAAGATTCAGTTAAAGCATGATATCTTTATGAATCCTGCTCCTGCTAAGGCTCTGAATGCTGCTGCAACTTCTGTCAATGCTCCTGCTGCTCCGACTGCTGGTGTGGCTCCTGCTGTAGTACCTGTAGATGCTCTTTCTAAATTTGGCACTACTGATGTAGGTAATTACTTCTATGCAGTATCAGCTATCAATAGATTCGGTGAATCTGCTTTGACTTCTTTGAGTGCTGTAGCTACTGCGATAGCTGCTGGAAATGCTGTGGATTTGGCATTTACTGAAACTGCTGGTCCTAACTCAACTACTGGTTTCCGTATTTACAGAAGTCAGAAAAATGCGACTACTGCTGCGACAGCTACCTACTATCCTATTTTTGACATTTCTTTGCAAGAACGTACTTCTGGTTATAACGGAGCAACTACTGGTCTCGTTAGAGATCGTAACTTCTTTATGACTAATTGTGCTAATGCTTTCTTGGCTCAATTTGACAGTGAAGTTCTGACTTTCAGACAATTGGCTCCACTGATGAAAATGGATCTTGCAATGATTTCTCCTGCTTATAGATTCATGGTGCTCCTTTACGGAACTCCAATGGTTTATGCTCCGAAGAAAATTGTAAGATTCATTAACATCGGCTTGTCTTAATATGCGTAGATTTCGTTGTAATGTCGTTGGGTGTATTAATACCAGCATTTCAATTCTAAATAAAATTGTCGCTGTAGATGGCGATGGTATATTAGAATTAGATGCAAAAGATGACGAAATTCGTAGCTTTTTGGATTCAGGTTATATGTCTGAAGTTAAGACTGAAGATGTAACGGAGACACCAGAATCTGATGAAACTGATGAACTCAAATCTGCTTTGGAAAAAATGTCATTGGATGAAATGATAGCTTTGGCTGTCAAAGCTCAATACCCAGAGTCAGAATATTCTAAGATGATGAAGAATGAGAAGCTGATGCGTAAATATCTCATTTCGAAAATATAAAATTCATTATTTTAGAAGAGTTAAAGGATAGGTGTGTTAATACCTATCCTTTTTTATTTATGCCTAATACGTTAACAAGACCTATACGATATAATACGAATTTAGATATCGTTATTAATCCACAGGAATTAATACGTCTATATTTACATGGTTTACCATTATGTTCACCAAATGGTGTTGAATTGTCAAATGAATTGATAAAACAAAAAATTATCGCAAGTCAAAGACAATTAGAGAATTCCTTGAATATAAAATTATTTTTGCAAATCAGAAGAGAAAATACTGCTTTTATTCGCACTGAATATAATAGTTGGGGATATGTAAATACGAGTTTTCCTGTATTGGCTCCTTTGAAATTAGAAGGCTATATAAATCTGACTAAACAGATTACATATCCGAGACATTGGCTTTCGGTTAGAAAAGAATTCACAACTACTCACATGCACGGAGATGATGAAATTTATCATCGTCATGTGTATTTAGTTCCTTCTGGTAATCAAGCTGGCAGACCTTCTGATCAAGGTGTCATTTTTAATGGCATTACTCCTTATGCAGGATTTTTGGGACATTCCTATATTCCAAATTATTGGATGACTACATATTTGACAGGTTTTTATGTAGTTCCGCAAGATATCATAGATGTTATTGGAAAAATGGCAGCTATTGAATTATTAGCCATTTTAGGAGATATTATTTATCAACCTGGAGCTACTAACAGTTCGGTCAGTTTAGATGGTGTTAGTCAGTCCGTAGGCTTAACAAGAAGTTCAAGCGGTGGTTTATTTGATGGTAGAATAAAACTATATACACAGGAATTAAAAGACTCTATGGAGATTTTAAAAAATAAATACAAGGGTGTTACATTTAATGTGCTATAAAATATGAACCATCACAAAAAAATAATAGAAACCGATAATTTGAATGATGGTTTTAATGCTGATTTCATACAAGAAATAGCTGATCCGAAATTAATACCATCCAAATTTGAAGATTTAATTCTGCAAAAAGGATATGATGTATTACAGGAAACTGCTTTACGTTGTCCATGTGCAGAAAAAGCTGCTAAACAAGGATTAATAAATTGTAGGAATTGTGGATCTACGGGATGGATTTTTGTTTCTAAAACAAAAACAAGAGCATTTGTTTTAGGATTCGGTACTAAAGTACCTTATAAAGATTGGTCGGCTACTCAGATTGATAAGGTAACCATAGTGACGAATCCAACAAATAGGATTAGTTACATGGATAGATTCACTGTATTAGATTTAGAATCTGACTTTAGTCAATTAATATATCCCAGAAGTTACAAAGATAAGTTAATAGCATATCTTATTTATCCAACTATAAATGTGTTGGTTTTATATCAATTCGTGTCGCCTGATAAGCCATTAAAGGTTTTGATAGATCAAAAAAATGATCCAATCAATTGGGATTATAAATGGAAAGAGAATTCTAATCACATAGAATTTAATACCGAAAAATTTGATATTAATTCACTTAGATATCAAATGACTATTGGTTATAGACATCATCCTGTTTTCCATGTTATAGAATTAAATAGGGAGTTCATGCGAACTCCCGTGGACAATTGTGGTGAAACTGGTAGAAATTTGGGGGATATGCCGATAAAAGCTACTGCTCAAAGAGCGCATTATATTTTAGACCCCGATAATTTGAATGGAGACTTGTATTTATTTGATAATACAGTCTATCCTTAAAGTAAACCATCGGTTTCGAAATTTTTGTTATATGCTGGCAAAAAGGAAGAAAAAACTTCTGATTCTTTAATCATCAGATTATAAAGATAATTACTTCCGAGCCTTACAAATTGAGAAGGGAAATAATAATTATTCAGATGAGATTTTGCTAAAGATTTGTACACCTGAATCCTTTGTTCTGGTGATAATCTTGTCTTATCTTTGAATAATAAATACAAAGAAAGGTAATAAGTACAATAACAAAAGAAACGATACCATTCGGTACTATCATTATACACATCAGAAGTTTCTTCTACAAAGAATCTTTCTATTTCTAATTTTAATTCTCTAAGGATAACTTCTGTATTTTCTTCTTTGTGAAGATAAACTTCGCCAAATTCAACAAATCGAAATTCAAAGAAATTAAATACTGTCTCATGTGCAGCGTCTATCAATTCCAATGCCAAAGAATAA
>JANRLP010000095.1:0-40237 GCA_033762425.1 Leptospiraceae bacterium | reverse complement strand
CATTTTCTCTACCAGAGCGAAAACGTTGAATCAAAAACAATCAGATAAGACCCTACTAATACAAGATGCCCGAACTATTACAGGGCAATTCATATAAGATAGAAGGAACGTTAGTGTTCACACTATACATGGTAGCTAAAGCTAAGAAATGCGGCAGGGATAGAGGCGGGGTCAATAAATTGTGAATACAATTTGTTGACCGAAGCCGAAAGCCCGTCTGCCGCCCAAAAGATTTTTTAGTCTTAAATCGAACTCACGTTATTTGTACTTCTGAGCTTCATTTTCAGCTCTTTTTAAAAAACTTGCAATAGGAATTTTTTCTTGTTCAATGCGATCATTATTGAGTCCAACGCCATAACTAAGGATGGAAGGCATAAATTGAATCTTAGTGTAAACCAAACCTTTAGTTAACTCAACCTCAATTGTCTCTACATTATAACTTGCGATGATTGCATCAGTAAGAAAATTAGTTGGCTTTACAATGTTCACAGCACTAGTTCCAAAATCTTTCCCTATTTGAAAAATATTAAAAAACAAATCTACATTTCCAACAGGATCATTCAAGTTTCGACCTTTGATGTTTAGGTCAGCTTTGATCTTTCCATCATCAATTTTTTTTCGGGAAGACTTTGGGATAAGACCTTCTAGATCCATATCTCTGATTTGTAATACTCCTGCATATTGCATCTTTTCTGGATCTCCATTTCCTACATTGACAAGAAAATCTTTTCCATAAACAAATCCATTCATACAATGAATTTTTAAACCATCTAGTATAAGAAAATTTTCTTTATACTCAATTCTAGATACAAGACCTGGTGAATCTTTTTCGGGCATTATAAAATAAAAGGCTTCATCTTTAAAATTAGAAACAGGATGCCTTCCTTTAACTGATTGGATAGAAAAATTTGGAGTACTTTCTTTAGCATAATTTTTTACAAAACCTTGTTTATTACCATCAAGTAAATTTTCTGTTGTTTTATCAGCAACATCATGAACATAAGGAATATCCATTTGAAGGTGAGAAACATCATAATAAGAACAGTCTTCTTTACAATTAGGGTCTTTATATTGAATGTTAGAATCTTTAGATTTAATTTCACCAGAGATGATTGAATCTTTTAGATTTAGATTAAAGTCAATATCTCCTTGAAATATTATACCTTTCAAGACATGTCTTGGAGTTTCTGACTCTAAACTCAGATGACCTTTGAATTCTCCAGTATAGTCACCATAATAAGGAATGGAATTGGAAGGTTTATAAAACTTACCTGAAAAATCTCCGATCAGTTTTTTAGAAAATCCTCTAAGTGAAATTTTTTCTATTTCAATTTTGCTTTCTTTATCATTCCATAAATTCAATAAAACTTGCAAACTCAAATCAGTTAGCTCAATTCCTGGAAAACTTCCATGTAAACTCGCTTCTATTCGTTTCTTCTTATTATCATCTTTAAAACGAATATCACCATCTAGGTCTAATTTTTCTCCAAGAGAAGACCTAAGACTTGAAATTGTTCCTCGAAGAAACATGGGAACAGTTGGTAACAAATGATTCATGTTAATATCAGTTGTAATTTTTTTTAACTCTACTAGTGTTCCTGATTTTAAATCTACATTTATAAATGATTTCAACTCAAGTCCCGTTGATTTACTTTCATTTTTTAGTTTGAATAAAAATGGTTCTAACTGTAAATCTTCTAGTTTGAAATTCTTTCCAAAATCAAGTACTGTTTTTAGATTAAGTTCAATAAAATTTTTTCCAGAAATTGACCTACCAAGTTTGTATCTCAAATCATCCAAGTTAGCATTCATATCAATATTCAAATAAGAAAGTTTTTCTCCCCTAGCCTTAACTTTAGCTTTTAAGACTCCACTAGCTTCTTTAGTATAATTTTCAATTTGAATATTTTGGATGGATAGGTCTAAGTCAACTTTTGACTTAGGAATAACAATTCCTTTTGCTTTTACTTCAATTCCATTATAAGATATATGCAGTTTTTCTAATGTAGATGAATCTAATATAGGAATTAAATCTTTTTCTGATGATTCAGCTTTGTCCTCTAGATTCAAAACTGAGTTAGTAAATAACTCTAGTATAGGAATTGAATGAGTTGCACCTGATACAGAAACAAGAATGTTCTTTCCCGAAAGATCAGCACTTACATCCATTTTTTTGAAATCACCAATCGCTTTCAATTCTCTAATGCTGAGAGTTCCAGAAAGTTTAATACCGTTAGTGAAATCTTTTATAACATTTCCTACTGCAACTAGATTCAAATTGCTTGGAGTTAGAACAATATCCACATTAGGGTTACTTGTTGTTAGCTTAGAAACAGAACCTTTCATTTCAATCAGTTTGTCTTTGTTAAAGTTTATTCCAAAATTTTTTAGTTCAAGCGAATCTGTTTCTGGCTTATAGCCTAAATCATATCCCAATGTAAACCCAAAAACTTTTTTCTCTTTACCAAGTTTTTGAAATTCAATTTTTTCATTTCCAAAGTTCATTTCTGATAGAAACCACTCGCTTGAGAGTTTTGCATCTCTACTCAAGATTAGTCTTGAATTCAATTCAGTCTCTAAGGAAACTTTTTTATCAATATAACGAAGATAGAGTTTATTTTCTGGGTTCAGATAGAATTTAAAAGTATCAATTATATTGAGAACAGAGATTGAAAATGGAATCTTACTAAATCGTTTAGTATCTAGAAAAACCTGAGTAGAAAAATTTTTCACTTCCAACTCTAAACCATTCTCTTCTTTCATCATCAATTGTAGGTCACGGATAAATATATTAGCAAAAGCACTAATAGGAACATATAAATCTAATTCATTGGAAGTGCTAGTCTCTTCTTCTTCGACTTTTTTTTCATTGGAAGGTGGAAATAAGGTTTCATAATTCCATTTTCCATTTCGTTGTGCTAACGTTAGTTTAGGCTCAATGAGAGAAACCTCAGAAATTTTTAACCTACCCAAAAATAATAGAGGGATATTATAGGTAGCAGCAATTCTTTTGGACTCAAGAATTGGTTTTTTTTCAAAATCGTCTCCAGATAGAATCTTAACATCTTCTAAAATGAATCCAAAAAAAAGTGAGAATCGTTTCACGTTCACTTCCAAGGTTCCAGTAGAAATTGTTGGAAATATTTTTTTTAATATTATTTCACCAGAAAATGAATTGAATAGACATTTATAAAGAATGGTAAGTATAAATAAAAATCGAAATGTTTTCGATTGAAAGACTTTTTTAAAAAATACTTTCATCCTATATGGATTCCACCTCTACTTTTTCGTCTTTTTCTTCTTCAGTAAGAGTTGGACTAATCAGTTCTCCCGCTAACTCTTTTAGAATTAAATAGTATGGATTTACTCTATTCTCAATCACTAAACCATACTTTTGTTTATAAGTATTTCTTAAGCTCATATTGGAAAGATCAGTAAGTGAATAAGATTTTTCAACAAGTGATGCCCAGATATAAGTATTCGATTTACAAGAAAATAATTTTCCTTCAAGGCTCAAAGAAATATCATCTTTGGATTCAATTTGTTTAAGGGTTAAAAAAAGAATTGCTTCTTGTTTAGAGAATTCTTTTGCACAAACACGCTTAAATTTTGGTGGCTCCTTAAACACAATAAATTCAGTATGATGAGAAATTCTCTCACGGGCAAGATCTAAAAGCAAAGACTCTTCAAATTGAGTAAGCTTAGTTTCTTTGCTTGGACTGATTACAATTCTTTTTGAAGACTGAATTTCCTCTTTCCAATTAGGTGCTTTTTTTACATATTTTACAGTGCAATTTGCAAAAATAAAAATTACTGATAACACAAAAAACAAATTGTAATTACTCTTCAATTTCATTATCCTCTTAATTCTCTAAGTCTAATTATTAAATTCTTTCCTAAGAGAAAAGGTATGGTTATAAACCTATGATTACAAGCAAATTATTTATTTCAACACTATGTTTTTGTGTATTTTCCATAAATCTAAATGCTGAAACAGTTCAATTTTTTGGAACAGCAACAGATCTAAAAACGGGAAAATTTTTATACACAGACAACCATAAAGAAAACTGGGTAAACGGAAAGCATGTTTCTTCTGATATAGAATATAAGAATTCTAGCGGAAAGGCATTTGCCAAAAAAACGATTAGTTTTGCAAAGAATTCTGAACTAGCAGAGTTTAAGTTAGAAGATTTTAGAGATGGTTATATAGAGGGAGCAAAGATAAATGGTAAGGAAGTTACCTTATTTTTTAAGAAAAACTCTTCTGAAGAATTGCAAGAGAAAACATTTCCAATTCCTACGAATGCTGTTGCTGATGGTGGTTTTGATTATTTTGTTAGAAACAACTGGGATTATTTAGACAAGGGAAATAAAAAAACTTTTCAGATGTTTGCACCATCTCAACAAGATAACTTTAAGTTTTTAGTAAAGAAAATTAATAGGAAAGAATTTAATGATGAGGACTACCTAAACTTAAAATTAGAACTAGATTCGATCATTGGAGTATTTTTACCTTCAATCAATTTAACTTATTCTAGAAAAACTAGAAGAATAGCAAATTATGAAGGGATTTCCAATATTAATAATGAAAAAGGAAAAAGTTATTTTGTGAAATTAATTTATGACCAATTTAAATAGTTGACTGCAAGATAGAAAGATTGGGATGACTAAAAACAAATAGGTATTCTTTGAAAAACTTTTTACTATTTCCAATCTTGATTTTTTTATCACTGTTTCTATTTGATAAAATATTATTAGTACCTTTCATTTTTGAAAGAATAATTAAAAACAAGATAAGTGGTTTTGAAGTATTTAGACAGATTAATGAAAACTCCTACAAAAAATTTTTGAAACAAGAAGCTGAAAAGAAAAAAGTATCTGTCGAAGAAATTGAGAATAACGCTTATGTTTTTTTTGGTTCTTCAAGAAGTGCAGGCTTTAGCGAGCTAACATCAAACGACTATAAAGGAAATCCTTATTTAAAAAATCAAACTACTGTTGCTGAAATTCCAGTTACTGCAAATTATATTCGTGCGGGAAGTTTTTTTCAGATACTCAAACTCTATAATGATTTTCCTAAAAAAAAAGGAACTTATATTCTTGAGATAAACTATACATCCTTCAATCAGAATTCCTTATTTAGAGAAAAGAGAGATATATACGAGCTTACGATGAGTAACTACTTTGAATTTTTCCCGTACCTGTCTATGAAAGATAGAGTTGAATTCTTTTCATCAAACCTACTCTTATTCAATAGATATAAGGTGGAGTTTAAAAGACTTTTTCAACCAGTGGAAGATCAAAATCTTTCTGAGATGATGAATGATATGTTAGTTTTGAAGAAGATCAATGATGAAGCACAGATTCAAAAATTTAATTTGAATGGATTTTGGATTCAGGGATCTAAAGAAGGTTTTGAAGATAAATCATTAATTCAACCTTATACAGAAAGTAACAATTGGGTAATAGACTCATTTTATAAGAACTTTAAACTAAGCACAACAGATTGGAATCTATTTCAGTATTTACTCAAAAAATCTAAAAAAGAAGGCACAAGACTTATCATTCTTAGACCAAGGATACATAGAATTCTTAGGCAAAGTGGGGAAAAGTATATTCAAGGTGAAACACAATGGTTGAAGGATGTTAAGGAATTAACATCTTCTTTAGAAATCCCTTTCATTGATTTAGATAAAGAAGCTGAGATTAGTTGTGATTATTTTACTGATACAAGTCATCTTTCTAAATCTTGTTTTCCTGAGATCATTGAAAAAGTATATGAACTCAATCTAAAAAAATAGTGGAAATCAAAGATTTTTTAGACATAGTATTTCAAAAAAAGAAACTAGAATTAAGTAAAGACAATTGGAAAAAAATAGAAGATTGCTATAATTACTTAGAAGAACTCATCCAATCAAAAAAAACAATTTACGGAATCAATACTGGATTTGGTGCTCTTGGAAGTGAGAAAGTTCCAATTGAAAACTTAGAAGAATTACAAAAAAATCTTATTTATCATTTAGTAACAGGTGTTGGAGATAAATTTTCTAAAATAGAATCTAGAGGAATTCTACTAGCTAGAATACATTGTTTATCTCTAGGGCATTCAGCAGTCTCCTCAGAAACGTTAGGCGAAATGATGAGACTACTAGAGATAGATTTGATTCCAGTAATTCCTGAACAAGGAACTGTAGGTGCCAGTGGAGATTTAACTCCTCTTGCTCATCTTGCTCTAGCAATGATGGGCGAAGGGGAATTTTATTTTGAGGATAGAATAGTAAATTCAGAAGAAATACAGAAACAAAAAAACTATAAACCAATCAAATGGAAGGGCAGAGACGCACTTGCCATTGTGAATGGAACGTCAGCAATGACAGCTATTGCTTGTTTAAATTCATTTTATGCAAATAGAATTTTTGAGATAAGTTTATTACACTCTTTTTTATACTCAGAGATATTAGAGGCTAAAACTTCAGCATTTAGTAAGGAATTTTTTGAAGTAAGGCAACATAACGGATTTGAAAAAGTTATAAATAAATTCATAAACTGGATACAGGATTCTAATAGGTTTCAAAGGGAAAATGAAGTATTAGATCAAAAGAATATTCAAGATCCATATACCATTAGATGTATTCCACAAATTTATGGTAGTATATATGATATAATATCGTATCATGATACTATTGTTAAAACAGAACTCAATTCAGTTACAGATAATCCAATTTTTTTTCCCGAAAAGAAAAGTTTAGTTCATGGGGGAAATTTTTACGGAAGTCCAATAGCATTTGTTTCAGATACTTTGAAGAACGGTTTAATTTCAATTGCGAGTCATATTGAACGAAAGATTGCAAGACTCACTGATAAAGATTTGAATAGAGGACTACCTGCTTTTTTGAGTTCAGGAAGAATTGGACTAGACAGTGGATTTATGGGCCTTCAGGTAAGTGCTAGTTCTCTCCTTGCAGAGCTTAGGGGACTTGCAATTCCAATGTCGATTCAAACGATCCCAACAAATGCTAACAACCAAGATATTGTGCCAATGGGAACTATCGCAGCAAGAAAAACAAGAGATGTAGCTGAAATAATTTTTTCACTACTAGGAATGGAGGCAATAGTTTTAGCACAAGGAATTGAACTAAGTAATATGAATAAAGGTTATTCAAAATTAGCTTTGGAGTTTTTAGGGAGAATTAGAAAGATATCAAAAAAAATGAATGAGGATAGACCCATTTACAAAGAAATAGAAACTATTGCAGAGCAGTACAAAAAGTATAGTTTTGAGATTTAGGGATTTGGTTTATGATAGATCCAAATTTCTTTTTTTTCACAAAAAAGTTTTTCAAAGGGTTGACCAAATTTATTTTCAATAGCCTTCGGATCAATACCTTCAATTAGGACAAAATCAATTCGAAGAGAGTTTCTCCAATTTCTGTTACTCACCCAATCATAATCTTTTGAGTCAGAAAACACTTGATTTATCGCATAACGTTCTTTTTGAAAATAACGAATATACTTTGCGTTCCAATAGTCACTGATTCCATTCAAAAGATTTTTTTCTTTAGCAATTCTATCTAGACAAGAAATTTCTTTAGGATAGGTTTTATATAGAATATGTTGAAAGGTTAAGTCGAAATGAAAAAAGGTATAGCATAAAAAGATTAGAAATAAGCAAAAGAGAAGTTTTAAAGAGGAAGCATTAAAATTCAGAACTAGAATTATTAGAGGAAAAAAATAGATGCCCCAAAGATACCTAGATCCGACCCAGAACCCAAGAACGATTTGACTTGAAATACTTGCAAAAAGAGAGAATAACAAAACAAGTAAGATCAATCTTTGCTTTTCAGAAAAATTTTTAAAGAAAATTATAGAATAGAGTAAAGCAGAGAAAAAGAATATAAAGAAGAATAAATAACTTTGAAATAGAGTAAGAAAAAAGTCTAAGGCAAGTGGAAAAGTTAAGAAGATATTATTTTTAAGTTGTACAAAAGAAAGGTTATTTCTAAAGGCTTGTTGTAAAGAAATTTCAGGTATATAGAAGATAGAATTGTTTTTAAGAAATTTCAAGGTTTGATTCCCAAGCATAACAATAAGAAGTAGAGTCGATAATAAGTAAATTTTTGATTTGAGATTAAAATTCTTTTTATCGAGGAATATAATCAGTATAATTGGAAATAAAAAAATGACCAATGAATGTTTGTCAGAAATATAGAATAAATAGAATAAGATTCCTAGAAGAGCAAATTTTTGTTTATGAAAAATAGAGAAGATACTAAAAATCAAGAGCAAGATGACTGAACCATGATAGGAAGGGAAAAAGAATAGAGAGAGTTCATTGGGATGAGTTGAGATGAGAAGTATCCAAAAAGAAAAGAATAATGCAGAATAAGAGATATCAGATTGATGATTCTTTCGATTTTGAAAGATTTCTTTAAGCTTTAAAAGAGAGAATAGAAGTAAAGAGTTAAAGGTTAAAGAATATAGAAATAAATTAATACCTAGATGTTTAGTAAATACCCTAGAAAAAGAAAATAAGATGATATCAGGAAAAAAACTGGGTGCTGGAGGAAGAACCCAGGTTGAAAGTATTTTTGGATTTTGGAAGAGTTCTTCTACAAAAACAGGGACGTATAAAAGATCACTATTTGCAAGTTTAATAAAATGATGTTCTATAGCAATATTTACAAGAAGTAGATTTGCTAAAAGAAAACAAATGATGCTCAGGATAGTGAAAATCAAATGATAGAAAGATTTATGAACAAGTTAATTTCGTCAATACTTAAAATAGAACATTGCAGTACCAACTAGAAAGTGTATGATAGTGACTCCCACTAAGGATCTAGTTTTATCAAAGAAAATACTCAGCACAAAGGAAAATAAAAAGCAATATATTGTTACTTGAAATCCATACATAAGATGCAGGAGAGCAAAAATGATTGAGGAAAATAGAATTGCAATCCACTTGTTAGCGATAGTATAATCAAAAAGAGAAATAAAATAGGTTTGAAGATAACCTCGAATAATCATTTCTTGAGCAAGAACACTGAAGGGATAAAGGAAAAATTCCCATTCAGGAATTGGATTAAATGCAAACTCCATTCTTCCTTTACTTACAAAGTAAAATCGAAGAATAACTGCAAAACCAGCAAAAAGAATGCCGAGTAACGTTCCCCAAAGCAAATTGAATCTAAGATCATTCAAGTTCATTCCATAGTGTGAAGGTCTATGAGGAAGATAGAAAAGCCCAAGAAAGCCCATACATACAGAATAGAGAAACATAAGCTTTACATAGACACCTGTTGTAATGATATCTGAGGCTTGTAGTCTCATACAAACAAGGGTGAGTAGATAGCAGCCATTCAAGACTATCATAAAAAAAAGGGACTGCTTTACTTTATGTTTATAGGCTTTCTTCTTTTTAGGTTTTTTAAGTTCAGACTTACCTTGCAGATAGGCAAATAGTTTTGAGGTTAAATCATTATTCTCAGAAATAGTTTCAGTTTGAATTTTTGGTTTAGCAGGTTTTTCTTTGGTAGTGTTCTTTTTCATGAAAATTACTTTTGATTCGCTAGGATATATTCAATATAATTCCATAGTCATATTACATTGAAATTACAGAAAAATTGCTTTATCATGGGAAAACAAGAATGAATTGAGTGAAGACCAAACATTCAAAGAAAATCAGTAGAATAAAAGACCTTCAAAGAGTTTTTGATAACTTGAAAATTAATTTAAAAAATTTTGAACATATTCAATTTTTTTTCTTTACAGAATTTTATTGATAAAAAATAATTGAACATATTCAATTTTGGAGAAAAACATGAAACTACTATCAATCATATTAGGATGCTTATTAGCAACAGGAACGATACTCAAAGCAAATGAAACAGAGAAAATCGTTGATGCAGTAAAAAGGGGAAACCAGCTAGAGTTTGAGAATTTATGGAGCAAAGCAACTGATAGAGTCATAACTGATGATACAGGAAAAACAATTACAATGCTTGCTTTAGAAAGAAATCATTTTGGAATAGTAAAAAGAATATTGGAGAAAGGAGTGAGTTCTTGTTCAGTTGACCAGAACGGAAACTCTGAATTGATATATGCAGTGCTTTCTAGAAATGAAGAGATGGTTAGGTTAATCGCTAATCAATGTAATATAAATCTAGAAAGGAAGAATGGGGAGACAGCTTTGGACTTAGCTAATTCAATGGGATACGCTACAATTGCAAATGAATTAAAGAAAAATGATGCAAAGAGCAACCAGTTGTTTTCAGGAAACTTAACTTTAATTACATATACATTGTATTTAGTGATAAGTATCATCATGACGATATGGGTTGCAAGAACACTATTCATAAATGGAAAGGTTTTTTTACTAGATTCATTAGTAGTAGAGGAATTAGCAAACTCAGTAAACCGTTTACTAGTTGTGGGGTTTTACTTAATCAATATAGGATTTATAACACTAGCACTCAAGATGAAGATAAAACCAAATAATCCAGTGGAAAGTTTTGAAACATTAAGTTCAAAGATAGGATTTGTATTATTAGTTTTAGGAGGAATGCATTTCTTCAATTTGTTTATGTTTGGAAGACTGAAGAAAAAAACTTCTGAAAAAAGAGCAGCAATGAAGGGAGCATGAAACAAAGATCAAATAAATCAATCCAGACAAGAAGTCGAATTTATGAATCTGCAATTGCTTTATTTCAAAGTAAAGGATTCAATGAATCAACAATGCGAGAGATTGCAAAGGAAGCCAAGATCTCGCTTGGACTCACTTATTACCACTTTAAATCCAAAGAAGAAATTGTATTAGAGTTTTATAAAAATACACAAACAGAATCATTAATGCAGTGTAAGGAATATTTTGCTAAAGAAAAAAGTTTAAAACCAAGATTGCAGTTTTTACTTGAACAGAAATTAAATCAATTTGAACCTTATGCAAATTTTTTACATATACTAGCAAGTTCAGCAGGGGATCCAAGCAATCCACTTTCTCCATTTAGCGAGGAAACAAAAGAAATAAGAGAGAGTGCAATTCAAATATTTAGTCTAGCAATAGAAGATATTGGAGAAAAAATTCCCGACGACTTAAAAACTTCACTGCCCGAAATACTTTGGTTTTATCAGATGGGAATTATTTACTACTGGCTCACGGATCGATCAGAAAAAAAGTCAAAAAGTTATAAATTAGTTGATGCAAGTTTAGAACTTTTAATGCAACTTCTAAGAATTTCCAAACTTCCATTCATGAAAGGAGTTAGGAAAAAAATTATTGACATTTATAATTCGATTACACAGAAATAATCTAGTATTATAAATTTCTTGGGCGTCTTTTCCCGCTCTCGCTTCGATCCGGGACGCAAAGGGGTTTTGCTGTTAAGTAATAGTGCTCTTATGTAGTTGTTGTTTTTGGATAATTTTTCTCTTATATTGCGAACTCTACTCTGGTTGCTCTAATTGGGGAGCTATGTCTTGTTTGCAAGAACTTTTCCGAGGTTGGTGCTTTGTAATAACTATTACTCGTTCAATAATTTATTTCGTAATAACTGTTTTTTTAGCGAACAAACAAAAAAGTCTTTACGTCTAAAGGCAGTTTTCTCTACCAGAGCGAAAACGTTGAAGCAAATACTATCAGATAAGACAAAACTAAAGCAAGAAGGCTGAACTATTACAGGACAATTCATACAAAATAGAGGGAGAAAGGACACTAGTCTTCACACTCAACATGGGAACTAACGCACGCAGACTATTTCGAAGAAAGCTTGTTAAATGTAAGACACATGCTAAGGCTTTGGAAGAATAATTGGATAAATACGAAACAAGAGAGTTGGTCGGGAATGATTATGAAGCCCAATGCAATCCAGTTTTATAGAATAGCAAAAGGTCATTAGCATTAACGAAGAATTTTTTTCTTTAGCACAAAGATTCTATAAAACTATCTGTAAAATTCCGTCACCTGCGGGAAATAAAATTCTTTCATTAGTTAATGAATCAATATAATTCCAAAACTCGTGTATTGCTTTATCGGAAGGTCTTGTGTGTATCTCGGGGTTTAACCTTCCGTGCCAAAGTACGTTATCGAATACTAAGATTGAATTTTTCTTCATCGAGCTAATCAATTTCATAAGTATTTCGGGATAAGTTACCTTGTCACAGTCAACAAATACAAAATCATACTCTGAATTTCGATTGCTATCTTGAACAAATTCCAAGCAGTCTCCATTAATATAATCTATCTTAGTTTGGTTTTGAATTTTCGTTAGGTAAGTCTTTGCTCTCTCAATTGATGTTTCATTACGATCAACTGTAGTTATATTTAACTCAAGTCCTGTGGATACCATCCAAGCTATTGAATAACCTAAGCCTGTTCCTAATTCCAGTACGTTGTTCGGCTTTGCTGTTTTTACTAAAAAAGCTAACACTGCCCCCGCCTGTGGTGAAAGTATTGGAATAAACTCCTTTTCTGCAAGCATCTCCATTTCATGAAATATAGAACTTGGTCGGACTAATCTTTTATCGATCCACTGCTCTACTCCTTCCTGAAAAATGCTGCCTAATTCTTTCTTATTCTTAGCCATCTACTCTCTTTCTATTTCAACCTCTAGTCCACTGAATGCAGCATTTCCACAAAGTTCATCAATTCTTGTATCATCAGTTAAATCATTAATACTAACGCCGGGCGACTCACTCGCTACATTTAATTTTATTCCTTTACGATGATGTCCAAATCCATATGGAAGACTCAAAACTCCCTGCATAATTCCCTCTGTAATTTCCACTGGTGCAACAATTTGATTTACGCTGGATCTAACTCTAATATTATCCAAATCCTTAACACCTAATTTCTCTGCGTCCATCGGGTGAATCCAAATTGTGCATCTGTTTTTTCCACTCATCAATTTTTTTGAATTATGCATCCATGAATTATTACTCTTCAAATGTCTTCGCCCAATCAATAAAAATTTATTTCCATTGAAAGTCCTTTCCCTTTCTTCAAGTCTTGGTATATCCTTTTGAAATATCTCTGGAACTAGCCTAATTTTTTTATCCTTTGATTTTAGTTTTTCTGGTAGCACTTCCTTATGATAACCAAAATCAATTCCATGTGGATTTTCCTTTAGTTTTGCTAAATTGAGTCCATGCGACTTACCATAAGTCCCTGTTCTCAACAAAAAATCTAATGTTGTTTCAGGTGTAATTCTGCTAGACATAGGCTTTGGTTCTTTGCCTTGTCTTTTTCCCTCTAATCTTCTCATTAGTTCTCCAAAAATCTCCCAGTCATGCTTCAATGTATCAGCTTTTGGAAATATTGCTCTTGAAAACTTTGCAGTATTTCTCACCGCTAACATATGAAATACTATATCATAATGTTCATGCTCAAGTGGACTAGAAGGTGGAAGGATTATATTAGCATGTCTTGTAGTCTCATTAATATAAAGATCTATGCTCACCATATAATCTAAACTTTCTAACGCCCTCTCCATCTTATTTCCATTCGGAGTTGATAAAACAGGATTTCCTGCACAAGTAAATAAAAATTTAATTCTATTATCGTTTTGCGATAGTATCTCATCAGATAATGCTGATACTGGTAGTTCTCCATAAAACTCTGGTAGGTTTCTTGCATTACTTCTCCATCTATCAAATCCTATGTCTTCAGATTCCAGACTTCCTGAAACTAAGTCTATCGCTGGGGATGGAAACATTGCCCCACCTACTCTATCTAAATTTCCTGTGATTATATTTATGCAATTGATCAACCATTGGCAAACTGCTCCAAAACTCTGCATGGAAAGACCTACCCTTCCATAAATTACTGCTGATTCTGACTCAGTAAAGTCTTTCACTATTTTTCTTATAACGTTATGCGAAATCCCTGTTATCTTTTCTACTCTTTCTGGGCTATACTTTTCGGTGATTGTTTTTAATTCATCTATTCCCTCTGTGAACTCGCCTAGTCTTTCTAGCTTGAGTCTATTCTCTTGAAACATTACATGTATAAATGCCAATAAAAAAAATACATCTGTCTCTGGTCGAATAAAATGATGCTCATCAGCCTTCTCTGCTGTCTCTGTTCTTCTGGGATCCAATACAACTAACTTTCCCTTTCTTGCCCTCAACACCTTCAACCGTTTATCTATATTCGGTGCAGTCATTAAACTTCCCTTGGAAGCTATTGGATTTGCTCCCATCACAAGAAAGTACTGTGTTCTATCTATATCCGGTATTGGTAATAAGAACTGATGTCCAAACATAAAATGTGCTGCAAAATGATGTGGCAACTGATCCACTGAAGTAGCAGAAAATAAATTGATTGAATTTAATTTCTTGAAAAACCTATAACCAAATAGCGTATTCCCATAATTATGTGTATTAGGATTTCCTAAATAAGCTCCAACAGAATCATTCCCAAATTTTTTTTGTGTCTCTACAATCTTAGCTGTGATTTCCTCAAATGCTTCCTCATAAGAAATTTCTTTCCATTCAGTCCCAAACCTTTTCATTGGTTTTCTCAACCTATCTGGATCCTCATAAATTGTCTTCATCTCAGGACCCTTTGGGCAAATATGTCCTTCACTGAGTGGGTCATCTTTATCAGCTCTTATCGTTTCAATCTTTCCCTCTTTCATTTCAAAACTGAGTCCACAGATTGCCTCACATAAATTGCATGCTCTATAAATGACTTCCATTCCAGATCCCCCACTACTAGTCTAAAGCGATTGATTAATGAGTCACTTAATTATTTTCTGAACAATAATATTTCTTCTTAGCTCTAAATTTTCTTGTTGAAATTCTTTTTTGTTTCTTCTATTTCTTTATATTCTTGATGCCCGATAAACTTGGTTGAGTAGTATCTCCCTTATATCTTGGAATCACATGAATACAAAACTGTGAATGGTTTTGCCCCGCTACTTCTTCCAAATCAAAACCTATATTGAATCCATCCGGCTTATATTCTCTAATCAAATAATCTCTTGCCCTTTCTATCATCTCTAGAAAGGAATGTTTCTCTTCTGTATAAGACTCAAAATAATTTTTAAAATTTCTTTTTGGTATTATCAGTATATGACCTCGGTTTACTGGACTAGGCTCAAAGATTGCAAAACTTAAATTGTCTTCAAAAATTCTTTCTCTATTTTGCCAAGAAACTCCTAATCCACTCTTAGCAGTGAATACATTCGATTTTTTATTTGAAATCTTTTTCTCAAGAAATATACTAGATTGAAAAAATTCCTCCAAGCTCAATCCAAATGCCTCAGAAATATTCTTTATTGTTCCAATCTTAGCGTTAGTCGGCTTTGCACTTTCTAAAAGTTGGATATGCTTACTATCAATTCCTGAAATCTCAGCAAGTTTTTCCTGAGTAAGTCCACGCTTTGCTCTAAGCTCCTTGATTCTTTGACCTATCTTCCTTCCAATCGAAACTGCATCATTCACCCATAAAAATTATCACAGTTGCATAATTTATTACACCGTATATATAAGGTATTTAAACCATCTTTATGCGGTATTGTTGTGAATCAAAAATCTTCCTTATTTCAAAGCTACGAAGAAATGAATGATCATTTCTCAATTCCAAACTTGAAATTAAAAGGGAAAATTCATCATTACACAAATCCATTCTTTTCATCAAAAATTCTAATCCCTGATCCTATTGACTTCTCAAATTCTGACTCCAATCTAATTGAGAAAAAACTTTCTCTTCTTCTCAAAAAAATCTATCTACGAGAAAAAACCTTAGGAGCAGCAGGTGTTTTGCTCTTTGTTCCTTCTAACTCGAACGAAAAATTATCTCAAATCTTAAACTCTATTTTTCTAAAATCCAAAAGTATGTTTTTAAAAAATTTCATTGTTCTAATTCATCCCAAACTTAATTTGCTTGAAGTGAATCCTTTCACGCTTAACGATCATCTTTCGGAATCTGAAATTCTTATCTCTAGTTGTTTCAGTGAAATTCATTTCACAAAAGATATTCCGAATCTTGCCTCAGAAATCTTAAAATCACAGTTTTTTTCTTTAAACTCTAAAACCTTCAAACAAAAGATTCAAACCGCTATCTTATTTTTTATCGAAACAGAATCCAATCGATATCCAATTTCGAGACTAATCTCTAGATTAGAAAAAGAACCTTTTGGTATAAACTCCAAACTTGCATTCGATTATCTCTGGACATTTCTTTTAAATAAAAATCTTTCCTATAATTTTTTGGACAAGAATAAAACTCTCTTAACTAAACCTATTACAAAACAATTGATTGAAACAAACTCAAATTCTTATTATATTCAAGTACTAATGGAACCTCTAAAATAACGAATAAAAAAGAGGTGATGCACAGCCCGCAAAAAAACCTTCTACCAAATGGAATTTGGTCTCATTGTGCGTAACGTCAGTTGAGTTACTTCAGTTGAAAATTATAGAATTAAAATTTACATATAGTAACCTTTCAAAAAACTGATTCTATGAAAGTATTAAGATCAACTAAAGAGTTTGTGGATTGTCTTGAAGAACGAAAAGATCTTTTAAAGATAACCGAAGAAGTTGACCCAATCGAAGAGATAGCTGAAATCCAACGAAGAGTTTCAGCAAAAAAAGGTCCTGCACTTCTTTTCACAAATGTAAAGGGTTCTAAGTTTTCCGTTGCAACCAATCTATTTGGCTCTAAGGATAGAATTGATCTTGCATTTGGAAAAAGACCTAAAGAGCTGATTGAAAAACTTGCTGAAACAATTCAAAAACTTTTACCCCCCAATTTTCAAAAAATTTGGGAAGCTAAAAGTCTTGCTTTTGAAGCCTTCAGGGTAGGCATGAAAAAAGTAAGTCGCCCCGCGATACTAGAATGTTCTTTAAATGATCTCATGGAACTTCCAGCACTCAAATCCTGGCCTAATGACGCAGGTAGATTCATAACTCTTCCTTTAGTATATACTGAAAGTATTGTAAATGGAAAAGGAAATCTTGGCATGTATCGCATTCAATTACATAACAAGTCACAAACAGGAATGCATATCCAAATTCATAGAGGTGGTGGATTTCATCATTTTGAAGCTGAAGAAAGAAACCTTCCCCTACCGGCACATATATATGTGGGTGGTCCTCCTTCCATGACGTTAGCCGCTATTGCTCCTATGCCAGAGGAGATCAGTGAACTTATCGTCGCCTCCCTTCTGCTTGGAGAAAAACTTAGAATTCATAAAAACCCCTCCATATCCCCTTTGCCAATTGTTGCAGATTCAGATTTTATGATTGTAGGAGAAATTGCTCCTAAGCTTAGAATGCCTGAAGGACCCTTCGGTGACCACTATGGATACTATGCCTTAAAACATGACTATCCCGTCCTAAATGTTAAGTCTATTCATCATAGAAAGAACGCCATCTGGCCTGCAACTGTTGTAGGAAGGCCACCTCAAGAAGATCATTTTATTGCTGAGTATTTACAAGACCTTCTATCTCCTATGTTTCCTATTGTAATGCCTAAAGTCATTTCTGTCTGGGCATATGAAGAATCAGGTGTTCATACCTTAGCAGCCGCTGTAGTCAAAGAAAGATATCATAAAGAAGCATTTACTGCTGCAATGAGAATTTTGGGTGAAGGACATTTGTCTCTTTCTAAATGTTTATTCGTTACTAATGAAAGAATTGAATTGAAAGACTTTCAGAAAACCTTCACAACAATTCTTGAAAGAATGGATACAAGAACTGACGTGCATATTATTGCCAATATTTCTCAAGATACCCTAGACTATACTGGACCTGAGGTAAATAAAGGAAGTAAACTAATCATCCTTGGTGTTGGTGAAAAAAGAAATGAACTTAGAAAAGATTTCAATGGTGATTTGAAAAATTCAATTTTCAAAAATCCAAAAGTATTTGTCCCTGGTGCACTTGTGATTCAAGGACCTGCTTATCGAAAAGGAGATGGAGTACCTGATGCACTTGTAAAAGAAGATGCAATTCATAAATTCCCTCTAGTCTTTTTGGTAGATGATTCAACTGATGCTTCTAAGACTAGTCATGATTTTCTTTGGACTATCTTCACTCGATTTGAACCAGCAGGCGATCTCTATGGAAATAAAAGCATAATCAGAAATCATATATCCTTTGATGGCAGCATCGTCTTTGATTGTAGATTAAAAGAATGGTATCCACCTGTGTTAAAACCAAACCCAGAAATTGTCGATAGAGTAGAAAAAAGGTTTGGAAATATTCTAGGAAGTATCTAGTGAAGTTAAGCATCAAAAAAAAGATTCTTCTTAGTTTTGCTATTACATTCACTCTTGGACTTTTAATTCTAGTTGGGTTAAGCATCCGAATTGAGATTCAAAACCAAAAAGAATCAATCCAAAAAGAACTAAAACTAGGAGTCTCTTCACTAAGATTATTCATCTCAATTGAAGAAGGAAATTTTTTTATCAAAGAAGGAAAACTCTGGAAAGGAGAAAAAGAAATTCTTGGACTAGATAAAACTCTTATCAAGATGAAAAAAAATCTAGGAATGGAATTTAGTGTATATATCGAAGACATAAGATATGCAACCACTCTCACAAACTCCAATGGAGAATCTCTAGTCGGTAAAAAATGCTCCGAGATAGCAAAAGAAAAAGTTTTAGAAAGAGCAGAGGTTTTATTTTTTCAAACCCTATATGAAGGTGAAGATTTTTATCTTTATGTTGAACCAATCTTAGATGCAAACAATAAAGTGATTGGAATGCTTAAGTCGGGCTTAAGATCTAAAATAGAAAACAAAGAACTAATTAGCATAATACTCATTTATCTTGGAGTTTTTGGTTTATTGCTTTTTTTGGGAGGATTTACGTTATATAAAGTTCTTCAAAGACTCTTCAGACCAGTTGAGCAAATAAAAGAAGTTATTTTAAAAGTCAGTGAAGGGGATCTACAGATTGACATTGTGGAACTAGAAAGTAATGATGAAATCAGAAATATTTTTGACTCACTAAACCTTCTAGCTTTAAATCTATCAGGGATATTAACTTCCATTAAATATTATAGCGAAGAAATTGGTGGACAGTCTATTAAATTAAAAGAGAACTCAGAGAATTTGAAACTAAATTCATCAGTGGAGTCTAAGATTGTCACGGAAACCTCAAACTCGCTTACAGAAATGTTTGCATCTATGAAGGAAATCATATCCAATCTTCAAACAAATAATGAATCCATCTCAAACATGACTAATACTCTGAATAAACTCGAAACATCAGGTCAAGAAATTAGCATGATTATGAAAGAACTTTCAAATAGTGCAAATTATTCAAACCAGAAAGTATTATCGGGAAACGAGAGTATCCAAGAAGCAATTAGCTCTATTGAAATAGTTAAAAATAAGACTTCTCAAATTACAGAATTTGTTACAATCATTACTGAGATTTCTGATTTAACTAATTTACTATCGTTAAACGCTAGTATTGAAGCTGCTAGAGCGGGTGAGTCTGGAAGAGGATTTGCTGTGGTTGCAACTGAAATCACAAAACTAGCTTCCAAAACAATTCAGAGTGTGAAAGAAGTCAAACTTATCATCTCTGAAGTTTTAAAATCTGTGAATCAAGCTGTTGAAAAAGTGGAAAGTTCCTCTCAGAAATTAGATGAAATCTCTGAAGTAGTTTTAGAAATTGATAATAAAGTGAATAAGGTTGCTTATAAAATTCATGAACAAGATACTAATACTAGTTCAATCTTAGATAGCTCAAAGCTACTAACTAAGTTTTCTAGCTCAGTACTAGAAAATATTGTTGAACTTGAGAAAGTTACCCATTCTATTGAATCAAATATGGATTTTATCAATGATGCTGCTAGTCAAAACAATGAAAGTTCTAAAGAACTATTTGAACTTTCAAATTCATTGAAAGAGGAATCACTCGGGCTAACACAGATTGTTGGCTCTTTCAAACTTTGATGAAAGCTAGAATAAGTCTTCTCATTGAATTAGTCAAACGAGACTATGCAGTTCAGTATGCTGGAGCGGGAATAGGAATCTTCTGGGCATTCTTTCAAAGCGTAATCACATTTATAATTTTTTTATCAGTATGGAAACAAACTAAATTAGAACAAAGTGGAGCAAGCTTTTCTTACACAATCTCAGGTCTATATTTTTGGATTCCCATCCAAGACCTAATCCAAAGATCAGTTGGAATTCTCTCTGAAAATAGAAATATCATTAAACGTTCCGGAATTTCAATGGAAATGTTTATGTTTGTTCCAATCATTCAAATGTTAATTCAAATATTGATTCTGGCTCCCATTTTTATCTATGCTATGAATTGGTTTGATTTGAATGCGATTTTTATTCTAGGAATTTTAGTTCAATTAGGAACTGTTCTTCTTATCTATCCAATATTGCGATATCTAGCAATGATTAATCTTTTTTTGAAAGACATTTCACAAGTGATTAGACTTTTTCTTCAGGTTAGTTTTTGGAGTTTACCAATATTATATCTTCCTAATATAAAAATTCTTAATTATATTGAATACAATCCTATCTATTATTTTTTAGAAATGTATAGGTATCTCATTCTAAAAGACTATCATTTCCCGATACTAAGTGCAAGTCTAATTCTTTGGTTCGCAGTTAGTTATCTTATCTGGTTTCTTGTGGAATCTAAACTCAAAGTAAGAGTTTTAGATCATCTCTAATTCTATGATTAAAGTTCAAAATCTAAATAAGACCTATGTGAGTTTTCGTTCAGGAAAGGAAAGACTTATTTCTGCATTGAGTTTTGGATATTATGGGGGAAGCAGTTCAACTAACGCTTTAAAAAACATCAACTTTGAAGTAAACTCAGGTGAGCTTGTGGGTGTGATTGGAAGAAACGGTGCAGGCAAATCTACTTTACTCAAAATTCTATCTAAGGTTAGTAAATATGATTCAGGTAGCATTTATACAAAAGGTAGCACAAGAACAATCTTAGAACTAGGTGTTGGTTTCAATCCCGAACTTACTGCAAAAGAAAACGTTAGATACAATGGTCTAATCATCGGATATACGAAAAAAGAAATCAATGAACTAGAAGAGAACATTTTTGAATTTGCAGGACTTACCAAGTTTAAAGACTCAATCCTAAAAAACTTTTCTACGGGAATGGTTATGAGACTTGGATTTGCTTTAGCTACTGCAAAAAGACCTGACACTCTTCTTGTAGATGAAGCATTATCCGTTGGTGATGCCTTCTTTCAACAGAAATGTATCAATAGGCTAAAAGAATTTTTATCCTCTGGAACTTCAATACTAGTTGTAAGTCATGATCTTTCTCTTTTGAGTGTAGTTGCTGACAAAATCATCCTACTCGAAAATGGAATGCTTAGATCAATTGGGAAGCCTAAACAAGTCATAGAAGAATATATGAAGGTTTTAGGTGAAGGCTCAGAACAGAATTCAATTCCAAAATATAATGTAAGACTTTTTGTAAATGAATTGGATGAAAGAAAAATGTTTTTCATTGGAGAAGTGATCAATCTAGAAATTAATTTTGAAACTGATAATGGAGAAAATGATTTAACAGTTGGTTTTCAAATCAATGATATAAGAGGAGTTAAAGTTTTTGGAACAAACTCAAATCTATTGAACCAAAAAATTAATACTAAGCCCAATCAAATGAAAAAGATTGTATTCAGTTTTCCTATTAACTTTAGATCAGGAAATTATTCACTAGGGATTTCCATTCATAAAGGCGAAAACCATATTGGAACTAGCTTTCTTTGGAATGAATCTGAGGTTGAATTCCAAGTTGAACTTGGCGATAAACAAAAATTTGAGGGTCTAGTCTATTTACCAGTGGAATGTAAGGTTTTATAATCTTGTTCTAATCCAGTAATACTATCACTTGTCGATATTAGAATTCATTTTATAGAGTAGAAATTTTTCAGTCTCATAAATGGAACTTGGTGTCCATTTATACGGAATCTTTACTGCTTCTTTCAATTTAAAAAGATACTCTGATTTATGAACTTCATAAGCACCCAAGTTCCAAGTGACTTCATTCAAAGCTTGAGTATCAAATAGAGTGAACCCATCTCTTTCGAGAGCAGCAAATAAATACATGAGAGCAATCTTGCCCGCATCGGAAGCAATTGCAAACATACTCTCACCTGCAAAAAACTTTCCAATCGCTACCCCATAGACACCACCTACAAGCCTATCCTTTTCATCCCAAGCTTCAAAACTATGAGCATAACCTCTTTTATGTAGCTCAGTATAACCAGTGATAAAGCCTTCTGTGATCCAACTGGTTTCATTGATTCTATGAGAACATCCAATCATCACTTCTCTAAAGGCAACGTTAGTCGTGATCCTAAAGACTTTTTTCCTGATCTTACGTTTGATCGTTCTGGATATATGAATCTCATCTAGATTAAAAATCGCTCTCGGATCGGGGGAATACCAACGGATTGGAGACTCAGTCCAGGGGAAGATTCCATTAGCATAGGCATAGAAAAGTCGTTCAGGACTGAAATCGCCGCCTATTGCGACTAGATCGTCCTTGCAGTCTAGCGGGTTTCTGAAAAACCTCTTAAAACTTTCCTGTTCCTGTTCTGGGCTAATCCCACTCATTGCCTATTCCCCAAGTGTCGTAGAGTATCTTCGTAGAACTCAACTAGATTTCTGTGAGCTATATTTGTTAATCTCATAC
Source organism: Leptospiraceae bacterium (assembly GCA_033762425.1). GTDB lineage: Bacteria > Spirochaetota > Leptospiria > Leptospirales > Leptospiraceae > JANRLP01. The sequence continues at coordinate 17,597 of JANRLP010000095.1, read as the reverse complement.
TCCTATCATTTTGCAAATAATTTTTTGCATCCAAAAGATAATATTTTCTGCCTTTTTCGTAGCTGGAATAGACAAAAACTGGGACATAACTAACGTTTTGAATCATCAAATCATTGCCTGTTTTTTCGGCTTCAAATCTAAAGATGATCCCCCCGTTAGAATATCGCCAGTATTGGCTGGAAATAAAATTCCCAAGAGAAAAAATAGCTAAACGTTTCTTAGTATGCCCATACTTATCTTTCACTTCTTGGTATTCATATGGTTGTAGTACATGAGGGTGAGAACCAAGGACTACATCTGCACCTTCTTCAAAGCTATATTGCACGATTTCTTTTTGAAATGAATTTGGAAATCTTTGATACTCATCACCAAAATGATAACTAACTATCACTAGGTCAGGTCTTTCGCCTAACGCTTTTTCTAAATCATCTGCGATCTGCTTTTTATCAATTAAATTAACCTTAACAGCTTTAGGAACAGCTATGCCATTTGTACCATAAGTATAAGCAAGAATTGCTATCTTCCAGTCTTTTGCTTTAACGATTAAAAAAGGTTTTTGAGTATATTCATCATTCGATCTAAAGGTTCCTGTATGATGAACACCTTCCTTATCAAGCACATCTAATGTTCTTATAAGTCCTTTTTTACCCTTATCCATAGAATGATTATTAGAAGTTGTCAGCACATCCATACCAATATACTTCATTGCAGAAACGATTTCATCGGGAGAGCCAAACTCTGGATAAGCAGAAAACAACTTTGGATCACCCGGTAACGTTGTTTCAAGATTGCCTATAGAAAGATCATCTTTTTCAATATGAGGCTTCACTTCTTCAAATACTGGTTTAAAGTCCCAACACTTACAATCTTTTTGGTATGCAGAAGTCAATTGAGGAGCATGGAGCATAACGTCTCCAATCGCCGAAATACTAATTTTGGATTTTTTAGACAGAAAAATTTCGCTAGGTCTAGGCAAACGTTCCATGGAACAACGAATGAATAGTACGGCTGTTATAAAAAGAAAACTGTTAAGCAAAGTAAGAATCTTAAGTATCATACCCTGCTTGTTTCAAAAGCTGAAGAAACTCTTCTTCAGTGACTATCTTAATTCCAAGACTAATTGCCTTTTCTAATTTACTCCCAGCACCATCACCTGCTAGTAAATGAGTTGTTTTATTTGAAATCGAACCTGTTTTTTTACCACCATAGAACTCTACAAGAGTCATTGCTTTTTCTCTGGGATTAAAATTTTCAAAACTACCTGTAACGCACCAGATTTGGTCTTTGAAAATTTCATTTGAGGATTTTTCTTTTTTCTTTGCATTGAAGTTTAATCCTCTTTTTTTCAATTCAGAAATTAATTTTAACAGCTCTTTATCTTGGAATTGTTGAATAATAGCATCTACAGTTCTATCGCCAAGACCATGAATGGAAAGAAATTTCTCACGAGCATCTTTCTTTTTTACTTCACTTATGATGGAATCAATTGAATCAAAATCATTCTCTATTAAAAGTTCTGTAACCTTATGACCAACCTCATGCAAACCTAAGGATGGAAGAATTCTCAATAGATCTTTCTCTTTGGACTTTTCAATTCCTTCTAGTATAATCTTTACACTTTTTTCACCAAGTCCTTCTCTTACTTCTAACTCAGATTTTTTCTTATGTAGATCATATATATCGGGAATAGACTTAATAATACCTTCGTTATAAAAATTTTCAATTTGTTTATCACCAAGTCCTTCTATATCCATTTGTTTTTTTTGACAGAAAAAGATTAAACCATTCATTTCACGGGCGGGACATTTTTTATTTGGACAAAACTTATCCACTGAATCATCAATATAAATTGTTTTTGTTCCACAAGATGGACATTTTTCTGGGATTTGAAAAACTTCTTTGGGAGGAATCACAACTTCTTCCACTGCGGGAATGATTTCTCCACGTTTAGCAACCTTCACAGTCGCTCCAATTCCAACTCCTAATTCATTGATATAATCTTGATTATGCAATGTCGCATAACGCACAGTCGTTCCAGCAAGTTGAATCGGCTCAATCTCTGCTCTAGGGGTGATCTTCCCCGTCCTACCAACAGCAAAATCAATACTTTTGACTATAGATTCCTTCATGAGTGCATCAAACTTCAAAGCTCTTGCCCAACGTGGAGAATGTGTAGTTTCGCCTAACTCCAATCTTTTTCCAAGATCGTTTAGTTTGACCACAAGTCCATCAGTTGGATAACCAAGAGAATCCTTCTTCTTATGAAATTTTTCTATTGTTTCTGAAAGTTTTTTACCTTTCACAATTTGATTATCAGTTGAAACGGGAAGTCTCATCTCTTCTAATAGTGAGAGCATCTCTTTATGAGTTTTAATTTTCTTTTTATCCACAAGAAATCCGTCATAAGTAACGATTCTCAGTGGACGTTTTGCAACCTGTGATGAGTTTTTATGTTTGATTGTGCCCGAAGTTAGATTTCTAGGATTCGCATAACGTCCACCTTGTGTTGAATTGAATTCTTCAAAATCAGAAAAATTCATATAAACCTCACCTCTTACATAGAGAGTGAGTGGTTTTGGCAATACGAGAGGAATATTTTTCACTGTTCGAATATTTTCTGTTATATTGTCTCCAACTCCACCTGTTCCACGAGATACACAGGTTTCAAGTTGACCCGACTCATAATATAGAACGATACTTGCTCCATCCACCTTCCATTCAACTGAGTATTCTTCGTCAAGACCTGTTTTTGTTGCCCATTCCAAAAGTTCATTCGTGCTATAAGTATTCTCTAAAGAAAGAACAGGAATCTTATGAGTGAATTTTTCAAACTCATTAGAAAGATCCGAGCCAACCATCTTTGTTGGGCTATTGGGAGAAACTAAGTTAGGAAATTTTTTTTCTAAGTCAATAAGTTTTTGAAAAAGGGAATCAAATTCTTTGTCTGAAATTTCTGGTTTATTCAATACATAATATAGATACTGGTGTTTACGAATTGTATCTTCAAGTGCACGGAACTCTGACTCTTTCATGAGAACTGTTTTAAGAATCGGAGATTTCCAGAATTAAAATAACGAATATCAGTGATTCCATATCTCATCATGACAAGTCTATCTAATCCTAAGCCAAAAGCAAACCCTGTCCATTCTTTGGGATCATGACCCGCAAATTTTAAAACATTAGGATGGATGAGCCCACAAGGTAGAAGTTCTACCCAACCAGAATGTTTGCATACAGAACAACCATTTCCACCACAGACCATACATTCAAAGTCTAATTCAAAGCCTGGTTCCACAAATGGAAAATATCCCGGTCTCAACCTAACGTTAGTTTTTTTTCTGAAAATTTGAGAGAGAAGTTGGTCCATAGTATAGACTAGATTTGCAATAGAAATATCTTTCCCAACCACCATTCCTTCTACCTGATGAAATGTATTTTCATGAGAAGCATCCACTTCTTCATATCTATATACTTTTCCGGGAGCGATGATCTTGAAAGGAGGTTTTAAAACCTGAAGTGCTCTCACTTGGATTGCAGAAGTATGAGTTCTTAGCAATAGTCCATCATTAGTATAAAATGTATCTTGCATATCTCTTGCAGGATGATCTTCTGTAAAATTTAGTGCTTCAAAATTATTATAATCAGTTTCCACTTCTGGACCATCCCAAACTTCAAAGCCCATGGATACAAAAATATCTTCCACTTCCATTTGAACCTTAGAAATGGGATGGAGTGTTCCAGAAGATTTTTTTTCAGTAGGACGAAGCACATCAAAAAATTCTGTTTCAATCTTTCTTTGCACTTCTTCTTCTTTCACCCGAATCTTTTCAAGACGAATGAATTCTTCCAGTTCTTTAGAGACTTCATTGGCACGTTGACCAATGGATTTTTTTTCTTCTACACTCAGATTTCCAATCTGCTTTAGCACACTCGTAAGACTACCCTTCTTACCAATGAATTCATTTTTTGTACTATCTAGTTCTTCTTCAGTTTTACAAACACTCAGTCTTTCTTTTGCTTGGATTAAAATGGAATCGATTTCTTTTAGAACACTCATATTGTTTCTCTTTCTTCTAGAATTTTTTTTAGTTTAGGATAGATTCCTCCAAAAGAACCATTAGACATTGCAAGAATGAGTATCTTTTCATCAGGAATCGTTTTGATATATTGATCTAATTTTTTTAATAGACCATCACTATCTTTTGCATAGAATGAATTTTTCACTTTAGATTTTTTGGAAATATCTTTCACTAATTTTTTTACATCCAATCTTTCTTCTTTATTCACTTTTTTTAGATTATATACTTCAGTGACAAAGGATGCTTTAGAGTTAGTAAATGAGGATGCAAATTCTTGCTGAAAAATATTTCTGTGAGAGGTTGCACTTCTTGGTTCAAATAAGGAGAGGATAGAATGTTTTGGATAAGCAGTTTTCACTGCTTTAATGGTTTCTAAAATTGCAACAGGATGATGAGCAAAATCTTCCATTAGAATAGATTGATCAGATTGAAAGAGTATATCCTGACGACGTTTCACTCCTGAAAAAGTTTTCACTGCTTGAAAGATTTCTTCTGACTTGTCAGGTGCAATCGTAAGTGCAATTCTAAGTGCAAGTTCCAGATTATGAAAATTATGTTCACCGATAAGAGATGTTTCTATTCGTTTATGATTCTTTTTAGAATGAGGAATTCCTTTCACTAGTTCCATAACAGAATCCTTTGAATTCACTGAATAAGACTCAGTTGGACTATGCTGAATTTTTTTTGTTATCTTTTGCAAAGACTTAGACTTGCTATAGTAAAAAATCTTTCCGTTAGATGGAACAAGTCTAGTAAGTCTATGGAACATGATTTCAATCGCTTCTAGATTGGGAAATATATCAGCATGATCAAAGTCTAATGATGTCATGCCAAGATAGTATGGTCTATAGTGTAAGAATTTTGAACTCTTATCAAAAAAAGCAGAATCATATTCATCGCCTTCAATTACAAAGTGTTCACCAGTTCCTACTAAAAAACCGGGATGACCATCTCTGCGAATTCCACCTACAAATAGTCCAGGATTCAAACCAATCTCAGTGAGAATATGATGGATCAAAAAAGTTGTTGTAGTCTTTCCATGTGTTCCACTAACAACGATTACTTTTTTACCTTTCAAGAAAAAATGAGAAATTGCTTGGGGCATACTCATATATTCCATTCCTGAATTCAACATTTCTTCTACTTCAGGATTGCCTCTAGAGATAGCATTTCCAACAATCACAAGATCTGAGCCTTTCAGATTCTCTTTGTTAAAACCTTGGTAGGTTTTCATTCCCCATTCGTTCAGAGCATCACTCATTGGTGGATATAGGTTCTCATCTGAGCCAGAAATTTCATGACCAGATACCTGAAGCATTCTTGCTAAATTTCCCATAGCAATGCCACCAATTCCAATTAGGAAAATTTTCATTGATAACTCCGATATATTGTTAGTCCGAGTAAACCAATAAAGCTCAAAGAAAAGATTAGGATTCCAAAATAGAGAAGCATTTGCAAGAAATCTTTCTTTTCATAGTTTGCAAGATTTCTAAGTGATAGATAGTAAACTTTGAATGAATACAAAATTCCAATAGTTAAAAAAATATAATTGATTGGTTTTGGAAAAATTTGAAAGATAGAGGTTGCACTCATGGGAAGAAAGGATAGATACGGCAGATCAGACCGATAAGTCACTGATGATAGTATCGTTTCTTGATAGTATCTTCTAACAAGATCAAGTAGATAAACTAAAACCAAAAAAACTGGATATACCAAAACAGAAGCTAGAACACCTTCATTCCATTTTTCGGGCTTATCCAGTCCAAGAAAACCTTCTTGTGATTTGAGAAGAATTAGATTTTGTGAGGATTTCATTAGGAATGCATAGACCCATAACAGTATATGCAAGAAAAAAAGATGAAACCGAGTGATTCCCGTGCCATTCAAATAATAGTCAAAACAATCGATTGGGGAAGTGAGAATTTCTCTAACGATTCTCAGGTATGGGTTATCTGTATTCGTGATTTCTCTAGACATTACTTGACTAGGATTTTAAGATTCCAATAGCAATCAATCCAAAATCATTACCAAATTGGTTTTGCAACTTTTTCCCTGAGATTAAAAATATACTTAAGCAGCAGGTTTCAAGTATAGACTCAAAGGATTCATATCTAACTTGCTAATATTCTGAATCGAGAATCCAATAAGATTTCCATTAGAGTCAATTTTTTTCATTACTGACTCATTTTCAGTTTCTTGAAAATATCCTTCTTTAATTTCAAATAAACTCAAGATAATCAGCACACTTTTAGAAATAGATTTTTACTGCTTTGTCCATTTGGAATAACATCTTATCTATTTTTGGAACCTCAAAGGAAATACTTCTGGCTTGCTTAAAGAATCAATGTCAATGTCTATATCTTTCTCTTCCCAGTGAAATTTTTTTAAATCTAAACTCTTTACATTAAAAATTTGCTTCAAAGTCATTTCTAAAAATTCAGGGTAATGAGAATAGGAAACAAAATATTCACTGTCATTCACTAATAACCAAAATCCTTGATTAGTTATGTTAGTAATCTCATACATTAAAGTATTTTTTCCACTCACTGATGAACTCATCTTTTTTCTCCCTAACGATTTCTTCGATTTCTGATAATTCTTTTGACTTCATATTATAAAAGACTTCTAATGCAACAATTATCATCTCGACTGATTCCATAACCTCCTGAAAAATCTTAGCTGATTTTAAATAAGAAATATTTTTCAATTTTTAACGTTAGTGGAAATTTATCTTTGTCATTGGGATTGAGAATGAAGATTGGTATAAACATTATTATGAACAGCTTAGATGGTTTTTCTTTTTTTTTCTCGAAGAAGCATTGCTTTTCTGCTTAGCTCTCTAACTGAGAATCCTTCGTATAAGTTTTGTTGCCATTTGGTATAATCAAATTTATCTCGCTGAATGATTGAAATGAATTTTTCAGCTTCTACTATATCCATATTAGAGAATAATATTTTCATTCCCTCTAAACGTATCTCTGTATCTGTTCTCATACATCCTCCTGTGCATTCAAAAAATCAATTGGGTTTACTATTTGTATTTCGAATATCGCATTTCTTTTTTTCAAAATCCCTTTATCAGTTGTAATAAAATAATCTGCACCAGAGGCAATCGCACAAGCAATATGGAGTGCATCCTTATTCTTGGAACCAATTTTAAAGAAACTCTCAGCTTGCGTTAGAATATTTTCACTTTCTGAAATGTCCATTATTGCAATTTCTACCCATTGCTGGATGTTTTCTCTCTTATCCTCAAAAGGATTATCTTCATTCTCTTGCTCTAATATATATGACCACACTAATTCGATTTCTCCAAGTTTTATTTTATCCTGAATATACAATTTTGCTTCTGTTTCTAACCGAATTCTGATGTAATTCTGGTCATCATAATGTCTATTAAAGCAACAATTATCAAGATAGATTCTCACTAGCATTTCTCCACTAAGTTACTCTTTCTCTATTATTCTCATACTTTGTCAACCCCATACAATAATTTTAATTTCATCTATATTAATCTGGAATCTAAAATTGAACTTATTCTTTCTAACTCAAAATGGTCAATCACTTGTTCTCCGTTGATCCAGAGTTCATTCTCACTGATATCACAATCATCCCAACTGATTCCATAACCTCCTAAATCAATCTTAGCTGATTTTAAATAAGAAATATTTTTCAATTTTTCAAACTGTGGTTTCTCTATTAGAGAAGCAATATTATATTTTTTGATTGCATTGGCTATATTAATGGGAAATTCTTCAATAAGATTTTATGACCCTGACTTAAGCCGCAGGTTTCAAGTATAGGCTCAAAGGATTCATATCTAACTTGCTAATATTCTGAATCGAGAATCCAATGAGATTTCCATTTGAGTCAATTTTTTTCATTACTGATTCATTTTCAGTTTCTTGAAAATATCCTTCTTTAATTTCAAATAAAATTTCAAGATAATCAGCCTCTTTATCAAAATAGATTTTTACTGCTTTGTCCATTTGGATTCTCCTTTTTTCTTCTTATCAGTAAAGTATGCAGTAACAATAAAAAAATCTACAACTAAATTTTTCACAACTACACATAGAAATTTTGCTCCAACTAAAGTAACTTCAAAGAATTTATAAAACAATTCTACTGAGGAATCTGAATTTGAGAATATTACATCGTCGGGCTTTCTCAAAGTTTCTATAATCTTTGAATCAGAACCTTTCATTTCAGGATGATCTTCCTCTAAATGTTTCTTTCTATCATCTGTTAGTCTAATTTTTCTACCGAAAATATCTTCTATTTCTTCATTCATCTAACTTCTTATCTCCTGACTACACTCATTTTTTTTGTTCAGGTCTATATAAATTCCAAATAGGCCAAGATTTAAACATTTCTTTATCGTCATCTTCTAATCTATTAAAAACGATATCGAATTCATCGAAAGAATTTAATAAAATTTTTGCACAACATACTGCTTTCATTTCTTGATTTTCTATTTTTAAATCAAAAAGGATGTCTTTTTCTTCTTTCGTTAGCTCTCGTTGTCTTTTTATAATTTGTAATTGATTGATTGTACAAATTGTCTTTAATTGTTCGTCGAGAGTTTCTTCATTCACTTTATCATTTATCGCTTTCGCTAAAGTAAGGAATTCTATTTTATTGGTAGAGTCAAAACAGTGGATACATGATAACATAAAATTTCGATAAACATCGGATAATTCTTTATCGAATCTTCTTATTAAATCTTCTTGTACCTCTTCAAAATATCCATCCATAAATTGAACCAACTCTATATTATTTAAAGCAAGAAAACGACTTCCAGAGATAGAAACACCTTCTGAGATTACAATCTTAGTAGATTCCCAAATTGGATCATCTTGGAGAAAGTTTACCGCCTCATAAAATTGATTATCCACACTTTTAAAAAAAACGATTAAGATTTTTTTACACACTTTATAATGCTTGAAAGTAAACTGGGAATTATCTTTTATTGGAACCTTTTCCTTTTTTATGAAAAATCGAATCAACTCATTGATTCTTTTATAATCATTGTTTATTTCTTTTAAAGTAATTTGATTAGTATCGAATCGAAATAAAGTAAAGAATTGATTTATATCTTCGCAGAAATTCAGTTCCTCTTGAATGATATTAAAATTATCATTATCAGAATCATCTAGATTAACTTTAATACCATCTACTTCAAAAGATTTATATCTATTCATTGCATCTAGAAACCTAAGTGTTTGAAGCTTTTCTGAAAAAAGACCAAATTCTTTACCTGTATAATTAATATGAACGAATCCAGTTTTGAATTGAAACTCCAACTGATTACCAAATTTGCATGATACTGTATCCTTCTCTTGTACATTGAAAAATGTTACCAATTCAAAATAGGTTATAGAATTTACAGAAATCTTTGCTTCTCTTTGAAATTCAAGGCTATCTTTGGGAAAGTCTAAAATTGGAATTACAATTCCCCCCTCGAGTTTTGCATAATAATAACAATCATTGGAAACTAAGGATTCAAATACTTTGTCACCATGTAAAATTGTTTTAGCTTCTAGCATAAATTCTTTTACTGGCATATTATTGATTGCTAATGTATTTTCAATATTTCTTTGGAGTGCTATATTTTCTAAAAAATGGAAACACTTTGCTTCAAAGAGTTTAATGTCTTTTATCTTCTCTAAATCCAGAGAAATAGTATTAGTATCTTCCTTTGCATTTAAAAGTAATTCTTTGATTGTGATAGGTAATAGAGTTTTAATATAAATTTCATAATCAGTAGTCGTTCTAAATATGGGGCGAATAAAAAGTGCCCCTTCACCATTCAAATAGTTTTTTAAATCTGCTCTCTTAATTGAATATGTTTCTTTAGTTTTTGCAGCTCGATTCGTAGATTTAACTTGAATAGCAATTCTTCCTTTTAATCTATCCTTTCGATTATTATTATCTCGAGAATTGAATATATATAAGAATCCATCCCAAGATATCTCTTTATCTCCATCTTTAATTGAATCGCTAATTTTTTCACTTTTAGAAAGAAAGTTTCTTAAGCTAGTTATACCATCTTTTTCAATTGCACTAGAATTCATCATATAGACTTTTCCCTTTCATTAACTGTGAAAATCACACTTTCAAATAGACCATGATATTATGCTGTTTCAATCAATCTAGTTAGTGTTTCTGCCTCAGGAAAATCCTTGCTTTTATAAGCCTTTTCATTCTTAGCAAAGTCTTCAACCTTTTGAGCTATCATATCTTTTGGATTCATAATTAGTTACTCTTATTCATAACAAGAATCATATTCTTTTTGGTAGAAAGAATTTTTTTCTGATTGGTAGTTATAATTATTTTCCATTCCACTATCCACGATAAAATCAAAAGGAGTTTCTTTCTTTCCTCTTTCTAGAGGCAGAGACCAAAGTCCTTGTACATAGATTTTATTTTTCAATTCTGATCCTGGATGATCTTGATAGTCAATTGGTTCTCTTTTTCCTGATTCATCTATAAAGAAAAATTGTGAATTCAAACCATCAAATGAATTTCCTTTGAATTTGAATTTGGTTTTCAATATACCGTTAGGCGGAATTTGATATAATCTGTATCCATCTTCAGTTTCTTCCTCAACGCCATTTTTGCATCCATGGACGATGAGCACTCTTCCACGAAAGTCTTTAGGAATTAAAAAAATATTTTTTGATGGAGTTTCAAGAATTAGCACAGAAACTAATCCTGCAACAGGAATTAGAACTGCCAAGATTTGGATGAATGGATTTAGCTTTAGCTTGTCCAAAAAGAAAAAAGCGATTCCTAACAGAATTGAAACTGCACCAACATAGAAGAACCAAGTTGGAATGAATAATGCTCCCAAAACCAGATACACAAAGGAAGAGTAAAAAAAGATTCCTCTTGTATTGTTTTCTTTTTTGGATTGATACAATGAAAACCCAATTGCAATTGCTAATAATATGCAGAATAATATTATATAACTAAACATATGTGTAAACTTACTTCAAAAGAAAAATTTGTCAACTGTAACTTAAGGGGCTTTATTTAAGTAAATATAACTTAAGTATTTTTGGCGAGAAAACTACAAAATAAACCGATACTAATCATGAATAGTTATGGCCGGACTACAAACAAAAACCCAGACCCAAAAAACACAGAAGCCTAAACCCAAGGAAGAGATTCCTTTAAGCGTTAGGTTATTGCCTTATGCACCATTTTTATTTTTATGTGCGGGAGTATTTAGTTTTTTTGCGTTAGTTTCTTTTGAAGAAGGCGAGTATGCATCCACTAGAAATTTATTCGGAAGACTAGGACACTACTATTCGTTTTTGTCATTTTACTTATTCGGAAGAGCATCCTATCTTGTTCCATTTTTGAGTCTTGTTTATGGACTTATCAGTTTTCAAAAAAGAGATGTAAATATAAGCAAACTAGTTGGATTTTTAATTCCACTGCTTGCTTCTTTTGCAGTGATCTGTAGTACATTTGAAACTGAGATTAGAACACTAAGAGATGGTGGTGGTGCGATAGGCGTAATACTTTCAAGTATCTTTGAATTTTTGGTTGGAAAACCAGGAAAGATATTGATTAGCATTGGTGGATTTATTTATGGACTCTTACTTGTTGTGCGAGAGTCACCTAAACAGTTAGATAAAAACTATTGGAAAGAATATTTCCAGAGTAGAAGAAATAAGATATTCAATTTTATTGCACCCGAGGCAGATCAGGAACTAGTAGAACATACTAAAGAAACCAGTATAGAAAGGGACGATAGTCCTCCTTGGTTTGAAATCAAAAAACCCGGTGAGGTAAAAAAAGCTCCTGCGATTTTTGATTTTTCAGATAAACCATTTAATCCATTTTCTATGCTAAGAAAAAATGAAGAAAAGAAAGCAGAAACTCAAACGGAAACAGTTCTTACGGAAGAGTTTGAAAAAGAAAAAGAAGAGTTTACCTTTCCTAAAACTTCCAGTTCTCTACAATCTAAAATCTATAAAACTGCAATTGATCCAAACCCCGATATTTCTACTGAGGCTGAGTTACTCACAACAGAAGAATGGAAAGAAGAAACTGTTGGGACAGAAAAAGTTGAGATTTCTCTTCCCGCTGAAGAAATTGAGGAGTTGATTAGCTTAGATGGAATCGTATCAGAAGTAACCAAAGAAGATGAAATTGATGATTTACTAGAGCCTGAAAAAGAAATGGAAGAAGACTATTTAGGAAAAGAAGAAAAGCAACCACGCCTAACGTACGAAAGCACTGTTCCTCAGGTGAAATTTACTAAGAAAGGTGATTATGAAATTAGTAAAAAAATATTTTCTTATACAGCATCTAAAAAACCTGATCCAATGTTCAAAATGGAAGCTGAATATATTGCGAGAAGAATAGAAGAGATTATTAAAGAATATGGTTATGATTCAAAAGTTGTAATCTGGGAGAAAGGACCTATCATCACACGATATGAGTTAAGTCCACCACCTGGGGTGAAACTAGGAAGAATCACTTCCCTTTCTGATGAATTAAAATTATACTTAGCAGTAAAAAGCATTCGTATTGTAGCACCAATTCCTGGAAAATCCACGATTGGTATTGAGGTTCCTAATAAATATAGAGAAAGTGTATTTTTAGGTGATTTACTCCAACAAAAAGATAAAGAAGGAACCATCAAGGATTTAGAAATTATCATAGGCAAGGATAGCATTTCAGGAAAGATTATTAGTATTGAACTGAATAAACTTCCTCACTTACTCATTGCGGGAACGACAGGTTCAGGAAAATCTGTTTCTATGAATTCAATGATTAGTTCTTTGATTTTTTCTAAGTCCCCAGAAGAAGTTCGATTTGTAATGATTGATCCAAAGATGGTAGAGATGGCAATTTATGAAAACATTCCTCATCTACTGATGCCCGTAATTACTGATCCAAGAAAAGCAAATAGAGCTTTGAACTGGGCAGTGCAAGAAATGGAGACACGTTATGCGATCATCTCAGATAAAAAGTGTAGAGACTTGCGAGCATACAATGAAAAGATAAAATCGGGAATCATAAGAGAAAAAACAATGCCGTATATCGTTATATTCATTGATGAGCTTTCTGATTTGATGATGGTTGCGGGAAAAGAACTAGAGGACTATATCACAAGAATCAGTCAGAAGTCTCGTGCAGTTGGAATTCATTTAGTCATGGCAACACAACGTCCTTCTGTGGACGTAATCACAGGACTTATCAAGGCAAACTGTCCTGCTAGGATTGCGTTTCAGGTAGCACAAAAAACAGATTCTAAAATCATCTTAGATTATTCAGGAGCTGACGCACTACTTGGTCAAGGGGATTTTCTATATAAGTCTCCTACCTCCCCTGATCTACAAAGGATCCAAGCTCCATTCATTTCAGATGATGAGATTCAAAAAATTGTAAATGAAGCAGTGAGTTTTGCAAGAGCAGAATTTGTTAGCATCAACTTAGAAGAAGAAAGTTCGGGCAAAGAAGAGCCCGATGATAATGATGAAGAACTTTTTGATGAGGCTTGGAATATTGTAAGAACAGAACGTAAGGCAAGTGCTAGTTATCTACAGCGAAGACTTAGAATTGGTTACAACAAAGCAGCAAGACTCATGGAGCTAATGGAAGAAAGAGGTTATGTCGGACCACAGATTGGTTCTAAGCCTAGGGAAATTCTTCGTTAGCTTTCACTTTACAAAAGAACTCAAAACAAAAAAATGGCAAATATAATCGCTCCGATGGTGGAATTGGTAGACACGCAAGCTTGAGGTGCTTGTGCCGCAAGGTGTGGGGGTTCAAGTCCCCCTCAGAGCATTATCCAAATACAAAGTCTCTCCTACCAATGAAGTTTTTTGACTTCACAATTTTCTTTGGAAGAAAATTGTTTCAGTCACCAAGTCGGCTTAACGGCTCCGCCTACCGCTTGTTATCTCGCTTCTGTTCGAAGCTGCGATACCCTCAGAGCAAAGCGATGAGCGGACTTGAACGCTTTTGAGAGAAAGAAATTTTGAGCTTATAGAAGCGAAAAATTTCTTCCATCAGACAGGAAGTCTGATGGCTCGAAAAAGACGCCTCGGAGCTTAGTTTTGCACGGATGCAAAACTGCGGAGAGGTCAAGTACATTACAGATTCAGTTTTTTGAATTACTTTTTTTTATCTGATGCATTCGAACTAAAAAAAATAGACACCGAAACCTACAGCAACTCCTGGGACAAGTCCAATGATTAGGCAAATCCAACCATGCTTTATAGAATCAGATCATATATAATCCATGCCAAAAGGAGTGCCCAAGAACAGAAAACGTCAACAGAATAGCCTGACGAGTAAGGATTAACGAAACCAGCAGCAAAAGCTCTTATTATGTCAGGATCCTTAAAAAAAGGCGGTAAAACTAAAAAACAAAATATTATCATAAAGAATAATACAATAATAGAGATAGTTATTTAGAAAAGAAGGTCTCTCATTTTATTTCCCGTATATTTTAATTTTAACAAAAAAGAATAAGATCCTATAGAAATTAAAATTCCCAAAATTTATTTTCATAATGGTTAATAAATTGCAATCTAAAATTTCGAATGAAAAAAAACAACTTACTTAGTCACAATGAATTTATATTTTTCCTTAAAATATTGAGTCATCATTGATTAATACCCAGATTTCTAATGTAACTTTAAAAGAACTAATAAAATACTAGTAATAATTCATTTTGATTGTAACTGCCTATGAATTTTTTGAGTAAGCGAAAAGACAGCGGCAGACCCATCTTTATTGATTATACTTTTTACTTGATAAGATTTCCCCTCTGTGTAAGATAAGTTAATATTTAGATTCGTTGCAAAATTCAGTGAAAGAAATTACATTCCTTAACTTATTTTTCAACAACTCTATTTTAAAATGAAAAGGTGAAATTTGTTGAAATAACAAGTTTACAAAGTGGGAAAAAGGATGAAGTATAAATCTATAATTACATTCATTATATATTTAATCCTAACTGCTTCGATCGATTTGTATGCCGACATAATGACACTAAAAAATGGGACTGTCTTAAAAAATGTAAAAACAAAAATTAATCGTGAAACCATAATTGTCACTCACCAAGATTCAAAACAAGAAACCTACTCCAAAACAGTTGTGAAGTCAATTAAGATAAAACCAATTATCATTAGTTCTCCTAAAACTGAGGCTCAAAGACTAGAAAACGAAAAAGAGAAAGTAAGAGTTTCTGAGTCACTAAAAGATACTAGTGAATGGGAATTAGATGAAGATAAAAAAATAAATTTTGCTGTCATGAGTTTTAAAGCTGGGAAAGGTGTGGAGCCTCAAGAAGTTGATATAATAGTAGATTTCCTTTCTGCGAGCTTAGTGCAAACTAAGCTATTCAATGTTTTAGATAGAGAAGTTGTCATCAAAGCAATGAATGAAAAAGGGGGAGAGGGCTGTTCAGAAAATCCCAGTCTTTGTAAAGTTCCTATAACTTCCATTGCTGAATCCTTAAATGCAACTAAGTTTCTTTCAGGAACTGTCAATAAACTTAATAATAAATACTACATCAAAGGCACTGTTTTAGACACTTACTCCAATAAAATTGATTTTGCTGAGGTTGTGGTTTCTAACTCAGCGAATACTTTACCAGAGTCTAGTGACTACTTTGCAAAAAAAATTGCTGGTGGGATGTTTGAGTTTTTGGAGGCATCATTAGTATTGAAAGAAGGTTCCAATTCAAAATTTGGAAATCAAAGATACCCTAAAGAATTACTTTACTCAGCAATTATTCCAGGACTTGGGCAATGGAAGAAAGACCATAAACGTAAAGCATTCTTTTTGGGTGGATTTACCCTACTGGGCTTATTTGCAATATATTCCAAAAGTGCAGAATTTAATTCTGAGAAACAAAGCTATGAGTCAACTAAGAACCTTAGCTATTTGAATTTAGTCATTCCAAATTCGGGGCTTGGACTTTACTCACAAATCCGATCAAACGAGCTTATTTCCAATATGAATCAAACTGCAAGTGAATTACAAATTGGTTCTACTATAATTTTTCTTATCTATGCTTATAACTTATTCGATGCATACTATACTAAAAATGAAACTAAATCAGAAGTTAAAACTGGATTTAAATTCCATCTAGAATCTAAATCAACTACGGTCTTATCAGAAAGTATATTTCAGAAAGAAATTATTTATAATACAGGTTATCAATGGAGTTTTTAAGGAGAAAAAATGAAGACCCAAATTTTAATTCTTTTCGTCGGAGTAACCCTCCTTCAAAACTGTAAACCATCTGTACCGCGTTCTTCTCAAATAGGAACGTTAAGCGAAATTTCGTACGCATTGAGAAATACTTTGCAGGCAAATAACACAGGAACTGGGACAACAGGAACTGGGACAACTGGAACGGATGGAGGGACTGGAACTAGTACAGGGACTGAAACTGGGACAACCATTGCCTATGTGCTTCCCATGAAAACTGGGCAGACCACAAGTTATTCATTAGGGGATGATGGTCAATATCAGATTGGAAGGGCAAGAACTTACACAGACAATTTGGGTGGAACCATCACAGAAGACTCCTCAGGGCTTATTTGGCAGAAATGTTCAAGAGGGCAAACTAACAATCCTAGTTGCTCAGGTTCAGCAACCACTGCCAACTGGACAACTGCTGGAAGCTACTGCACAGGACTCATTCTAGCAGGAAAAACTTGGAGGCTGCCTACGATGAATGAGCTTGCTAATTTGGTAGATTATTCCCGTTCTAGTCCCCCCTCAGTGAACACAACGTTTTTTCCTGCAACAGTTGCTAACTATTATTGGAGTTTCTCTACCTACTCACTTGATACTACGAACGCGTGGCTCGTCAACTTCAACCTTAGCGATGTCATCAACCTCGTTAAGACCGATAACTACTATGTGCGCTGTATTTCAGGAACAAACAACACTCCAAGCACAATTTTTACAGACAATTCCAATGGAACAGTCACTGACCAAGCAACTGGGCTAATCTGGCAGAAATGCAGTGCAGGTCTTTCGGGCACAACCTGTGAAACAGGAAGTGCAGGGATATACACATGGACTAGTGCATTAAGCTATTGCAATTCACTGTCTTTAGCTTCTAGAACATGGAGGCTTCCCAATGTCAATGAACTAAGAACCATTATTGATTTGACTAGAACCTCTAGTCCAAGTATAGATACAACTGCCTTTCCCGCAACAGATGCTAACAGTTATTGGAGTTCTACTACCTATGCGCCGAGTACTACCTTAGCTTGGCAAGTCAACTTCAACAGTGGCTATGTCGTCAACGACTTTAAGACCATTCCCACCTATGTTCGTTGTGTTTCCGGACAATAGCCTCCCAAATTGCAAGTTTGGGATTGGTCATTAGGATCTCTTTGGGATGTGAGAAACGAGTATTTATACTTTACTTCTGAATATGAAGATTCTGACTCATCAATTCGACCCTTAGTATTTTCCGATGAGAAAATAGCGTTGGAAAAAGCGAAATCAAAAGGATTTCCAGTCTTT
>JANRLP010000094.1:0-17267 GCA_033762425.1 Leptospiraceae bacterium | reverse complement strand
AGTAAAAATCTTTCTTTAGTACAAATCAAAAAAGAAGAAGATAAAGTCAGAGGTAAGATTTTAATAGCAGATGATTCACTTACAACTAGAGTTCAAATCAAAAGAATTCTGGAACTAGAAGGTTTTGAGGTTGAGCTTGCTTATGATGGTCAAGATGCCTATGAAAAACTTATCAATAATAATTTTCAATGTTTGATCAGTGATATTGAAATGCCAAGAATGGATGGAATTCAACTTGTGAAAAAAATTAAAGATTCAAAATGGAAAAGTTTACCAGTGATTTTATTAACCTCACTTAGCAGTCCCGAACATGTCAAAGCTGGTTTAGATGCAGGGGCAGAAACGTATCTAATTAAATCTAAGTTCAATAGAAATGATTTATTACAAATAGTTAAAAGGTATATATGAGTGATAAAATAAAAATAATGCTAGTAGAAGACTCAGCTATTGTTCTAGCTATTTTAAAGAAAATATTATCTAAACGTCAAGAAATTGATATCATTGCAACTGCAAAGAATGGTGTAGAATGTCTAGAAATTTTAAAAACTCAGAAACCTGATGTAATTTGTACTGATCTAATGATGCCCGTTATGGATGGACTTGAACTAACCAAAAGAATTATGAGTACGAATCCTATTCCAATTCTTGTAATTAGTTCTGCACTTAGTGAGAATGAAACTAACGTCTTCCAACTTTTACAAGCAGGAGCATTGGAAGTTTTTCCAAAACCAAGCATTGCAAGTGAGAAAGAATATGATAGCATTAGTGAAAAACTTTTTTCTAAGATTAAAATTTTAAAATCTATTCCCGTTTTCAAAAAAACTGCTTATACTCATGAAACCTCAAAATTCCCTGCGCTGAATGTTACAAAAACTATACCTAAACAATCTAAGATGGAGTTTCTAGTGATTGGTGGTTCCACAGGAGCACCGAATGCTTTTCAAAAAATTCTAAGCAAACTGCCTTCTGATTTTCCACTTCCAGTAATATGCATACAACATATTAGTGAGGGATTCATTGATAGTATGGTAAGTTGGCTTGCAATTAATTCAAAGTTAAAAATTAAAATCATGGAAGAAGGTGAAACACCTAAACCTGGCTTTGTCTATTTTCCCAAGAACATGAAACATATTGGAATTGATAAATCGTTAAGACTAACAATTCCAGAGGATCCTCCTTATCACGGACATATTCCTTCTGTGAATGTAGCATTTCAATATTTTGCAAAACTTTTTGGTAAAACAACGATAGCTGTCATTCTAACAGGAATGGGAGATGATGGAGCAAATGGGATACTATCCATTAAACAGATGGGTGGAATCACAATTGGTGAAGATGAATCTACTGCAGTAGTTTATGGAATGCCTAGAGTTGCTAAAGAACTAGGAGCATTGACTTACCATTTACCTTTAGATAAAATTCCTGAAAAAATTATTAGTAGTCTTATATGATTAGAATTGTTTTTGCTGAAGACAGTGCTGTGCAAGGTGTGATGCTAAAAAGAATTCTTTTAGATAGTGGTTATGATGTTTTCTGGGGGAAAAACGGTAGAGAAGCATTTGAACTGATTGAAAAAGTAAAACCTTCCCTCATCATAACAGATGTAGAAATGCCCGATATGAATGGATTTGAGCTTTGTAAAAAAATCAAAAGTAAAGAATCATTGAGAGACATCCCAGTAATCATTTGTTCATCTCTTTCTAGACCAGAAGATATTATGACAGGAATTGAATGTGGTGCTGATGGATATGTCACTAAACCTTATGATAAAAAGTATCTAATGTATAGAGTGGATGCACTACTAAATAACCCACTCTCTACAAATGAAGAACTAACTCCTCTAACAATAAACTATGCGGGAAAGAAATTTGAAATTGTTGCTGATAGACTTCATATCCTCAATATGCTTCTTTCTACTTATGAAAATTCTTTGAAACAGTACAATGAATTAGTAAATGCACAGATTGAACTTAAAAAATTAAATAAATCTCTAGATGTTAGTAGAAATGAAATTGAAGAATTACTATTAAATATACTACCAAAGAAAGTAGCTAGTGAACTAAAAGTTACCGGTAAAACTGAGCCAATTTTTTATGATGAAGCTACAGTTTTGTTTACTGATTTTAAAGGTTTCACAAAAATTTCTGAGAAACTAACAACTGTAGAACTAATCTCTGAACTAGATAGATTTTTTAGATACTTCGACTCAATCGTTCAATCTTATAAAATAGAAAAAATAAAAACGATTGGAGATGCATACATGTGTGTTGCAGGAATTCCAGAACCAAGTTCTGAACATGCAATATCAATGGTGAATGCCGCACTTGAAATTGTAGATTACATGCAGATTTATAATACACTGAATGAATCTCAAAATAAACCAGTTTGGGGTATTCGTGTTGGAATCCATTCTGGACCAATTGTTGCTGGAGTTGTAGGCACCAGAAAATTCTGTTATGATGTTTGGGGTGATTCTGTGAATGTAGCAAGTAGAATGGAATCTTCAGGGGAACCAGGAAAAGTGAATATTTCTGGTTCTACTTATGAACTTGTTAAAGATCACTTTGAATGTGAATATAGAGGAAAGATTATGGCAAAGAATAAAGGTGAAATTGATATGTATTTCGTGAACGGAGTAAAAAAATGAGTAGCTCAAAAGATTTAACTAACAAAAGCATTAAAACACTTATCAACTCTCTCTTTTTAATAATCACTTCTATTCTAATCTTTCTTGGCATAGCATTGTTTAGAGTTTACTTTCTTGCTTATATTGATGCTAAAACAATCACAGAAAACGCAATAATCGCAGGTCAATTGAATATTGGTTCGATTGAGCTATCCTTAGAGAGAAGTGTAAGCCAAGTATCATTGAATATTCCAACAATTGTTCCCGCAAAATTTGAAGGACTGATTAGAAAACAAAGACAAACAGGTAGTCCTAAAATTGAAGAATCAATTAGAATGTTAACTGAAAATTTTTCTCATCCCAACAAAAACCAAATTTTAGAAAAACTTAAGAAGACTACAATTGATATCAATGACCTACGACGAATAGTAGATTCAAATCTTTCTGTTCCAATTGAAAAAAGAGATGAAAGATTTATAAAGAATTTTCAAAAAATTTTTCCACCACTTCTTGAAAACCTTCGCGTTGTTAAAATGGTTCTTTCTCCTATTAATATAAGTAATGATGAGCAGATAAATATTATAGAACAAATTGCAGATCTAGCTTGGGAGATTAGAGAGTTTGGTGGAAGAGAAAGAACATACTATGCAATTTCTTTATATAATAAAACTTCTATTCCCGATGAAACTCTTGAAAGAATGAATGTATTACATTCTAGGACAGAATTTGCCAGAAAGAAGATTGATATTTTTAGTAAAAATGAACATGTCCCACAAGAAATAAAAAATTTAATTGAAAAGATGGAAAATTCTTACTTCAGTGACTATGCAGCAATTAAAGAGAAGTTGAATGAACAGAATAAAGAAAGCATAAAAAGCATAGAATTTGATGAATACTTTGAAAAATCTTCTTATGCATTAGGAACCGCAGAAAATCTTGCTAAGTATTCAATTGATTATATTATCAAACGTTCACAAACGCAAAAACAAAATTCGTTAGTAACTCTGATCTCAGTGGGACTATTCATTTTTATAGCCTTAGCTATTAGTATCTATTTGGTTTATTATTTGAATACAAAAGTTGTGAATAAGATTGTTCTTGTAGCGAATGCTTTGAACAGTCTAACGGAAGGTAAAAAAGATATTGACTATACAAACTTAGAAATCACGAACAATGAGATAGGTTTAATGGTAAAGGCATCTCAAGTATTTAGAGAGAATCTTATCAAACTAGAAAGTATGGCAATTGAACAATCTTCAGCTGTCAATGAAACTACTCAGGTTGTAGAAGTGCTAGATAAATCCTCTAAGCTCTCTGCAGAACAAGCGAGTCAAGTTTATATCTTCAGCCAAGACGCTCTTAAGAATGCGAAAGAGGGCGAGGAAATGGTGGATAGACTCAAGGTTCTTCAATTGGAACTCCAAGATAAGGTAATTGAAATTCACAATTTAATCAAACAGTTAGACTTACAAACAAATGAAATTGGTCATATCACTGATCTAGTAACAGAGCTTGCAAAACAAACCAATATGTTGGCTTTGAATGCAGCAGTTGAGGCTTCTAGAGCAGGTGAATTTGGCCGAGGGTTTGCTGTCGTTTCTATTGAAATTAGAAAACTCTCGGATGAAAGTAAAAACTCAGCTAACAAGATTCAAGAAGTGATTGACCAAATTAGAAGAACTGTGAAAAAATCGGTAACCCTAACTGCTGCTGGCAAAGAAGCATCAGTTACAGGCAGTGAATTTGCAGATCAGACCTCAGATAAATTCAAAGAAGTTGCAAATTCCATTGCTAAGGTCACAGAAAATATTGAAAGCATTGCAATCAATCTAAGACAACAAGTCAGAGCTCATGAGGAAGTGAAACTTGCAATGAATAGTTTGAATACAAAGACAAAAAGACTCACATTTTAGTTTTTACAACTAGTCTATGATATAAAAACTTGGCTTTATGTCTATTGTACTTGATGGAAAAAAACTTGCTGATAAGATCAAGCAAGAACTGAAACAAAAAATTGATTCACTAAAACCAACAGAACGAAAGCCTAGCCTTGCTACCATTCTAGTTGGCGATAACCCCTCCTCTCATACTTACGTGAATATGAAAGCTAAGGCTTGTGCTAGTATTGGAATGGGTTCAAAAAAAATTGAACTAAAAGAAAAGACAAGCACAAACGAACTACTCGAAGTGATAGATAGTCTGAATAAGGACAGTAGCATCGATGGAATCCTACTTCAACACCCTTCCCCAAAACAAATTGATGAAAGACTTGCATTCGATAAAATTTCTCCAAGGAAAGATGTGGATGGAGTAACTTCGCTTGGATTCGGACAACTCTCTTTTGGGATGGAAACATTTTATCCATGCACTCCCTATGGGATTATCCTACTCTTAGACGAGTATAGACTTGATCTAAAAGGAAAACATGCAGTTGTTGTGGGTAGATCAGCGATTCTAGGCAAGCCAATGAGTATGTTGTTACTAGAAAAAAATGCAACTGTTACAATTTGCCATTCACAAACAAAAGATTTAGATAAGATAGTATCGAGTGGCGATATTATCGTGGGAGCACTTGGAAAACCTGAATTTATCAAAGGTTCATGGATCAAAGAAGGTGCAATTGTAATTGATGCAGGGTACAATCCAGGCAATGTTGGTGACATTGAGCTTTCAGTTGCTAGTTTGAGATCATCTCATCACACTCCAGTCCCAGGTGGTGTTGGACCAATGACGATAGCTGCATTACTCAAACAAACTTTTCAATCATTCCTGAAGTCTAGGATAGAAAATGCCAAGAGAAGTTAAATTCTATAATTCAATTTCAAGTAGAAAAGAAGTCTTTACTCCCAAAAATCCTAATGAGGTTAGCATTTACTCTTGTGGCCCGACAGTATATAATTTTGCTCATATAGGCAACCTAAGATCGTTTCTATTTGTAGATGTTTTAAGAAGAAGTTTGAAGTTATTAGGTTATACTCTAAACCAAACAATGAATATCACTGATATTGATGATAAGATCATTCGAGAATCTATTCAGAAAAATATTTCTATTGAAGAATTTACTGATCCTTGGACTAAAGAATTTTTTAAAGACCTTGATACAATGAATGTAGAAAGACTAGAACACTATCCCAAAGCTACTGATTCAGTTGATGAGATGTTAGAAATCATTGATAAACTAAAACTAAATGGACTAGTATATGAGAAGGAATCTAGCTTATATTTTTCCATCTCTGGTTTTGAGAAGTATGGAAGACTAAGTAAATTGGATATCTCTGGAATTCAAACTGGAACTAGATATGATACAGATGAATATACTAAAGAAGATGTAAGAGACTTTGTTCTTTGGAAAGCACCTAAGGATGAAAAAGAAAGGTCTTGGGATACAAGACATGGACATGGAAGACCGGGCTGGCATTTAGAATGTTCAGCAATGATAAGAAAAATTTATTCTTCAGGCATAGATATTCATACTGGTGGAATTGATCTATTGTTTCCACACCATGAAAATGAAATTGCTCAAACTGAAGGAGCCTATCCTGAGGAAACATTTGTGAACTATTGGCTTCACTGTGAACACTTGCTAGTGGATGGTCAGAAGATGTCTAAGAGTCTTGGAAATTTTTATACTCTTAGAGACTTATTAAACAAAGGTCTATCGCCTAAATCCATTCGTTATCTACTGATCTCTTCTCATTATAGATCAAAGTTAAACTTTTCGTTTGAAAGTGTTGAGAATTCTAAGAAGTCTTTAGCTAGAATCCAAAACTGTTTGGATAAATTATTAAGTATTACAAATTACGAAATTCCAAATAAGAAAGCTACTAACGAGAACATCCTGAAGTTTGAAGAAGAATTTTTAGAATCCCTTTCCGATGATCTAAACACTCCTAAAGCACTTGGAATCGTATTTGAAGCAGTGAAAACGATTAACTCCGAAATAGAGAATTATGATAAAGATTTGGCTTTAGAAACAATACAATTTTTTGTTACAATTGATAAACTACTTAGTTGTTTAGAATTCTCAGCAACAGATTCTATAGATGAAAAAGTCGAGGATTTAATTCGAAGAAGAGCTGAGGCAAAAAAAGAAAAGAACTTCGCCCTTGCAGATAATATCCGACAAGAACTCACTGATATGGGAATTATCTTAGAGGATACAAAAACTGGGGTTTCATGGAAAAGAAAATAAATTATAGACCAATCTTTGGAAAAAGAAATGTAGAAGAATTTTTAAGAAAGTGGAATGATAAACCAGAGGAATTTCAAAAAACTGAATTCAAGGAAATTCTTATCAAAAAAAATCCATCCAAAGATATCATGGATATAATCAAAAAAATTCCTAAAGGAGTTAAGATTAGTTATACATCTTTAGGAGATATGGATGCAATGTTCAAAGGTTTAAATCACCAAGGAATCGCATTAATAAAGATTCAACAAAATTCAAAGAATTCAGTATATTCAGAAATCAATGAATTGTATTTAGAAATTGAATCGGGAAAGAAAACACTCATCCTAGCTTTAGATAGAATTTCTGATACTGGGAATCTTGGGAATATTCTGAGAACTGCAGAATGTTTTGGAGTAACTCATATAATTCTTCCAGAAAGGGACACTGCTCCTGTGAATGAGGTAGTGGAAAGAATTTCCAGTGGAGCGACACATCATTTAAAACTCTATAGAGTGACAAATCTATATTCTACTTTAGAAATCTTAAAAGAAAAAGGATATTGGATAGTCTCCACTTCTGACAAAGGAACTGAGGATTGGGATAACTTACCTGAAAAAGAAGAAATTGTATTGGTCATGGGAAGTGAAGGAGAAGGAGTCAAAAAACTAGTTTTAGAGAGAAGTGATTTTTTAGTTAGGATTCCACTTCATGGAAAGATCAGCTCACTCAATGTAACTATCGCTTGTGGAATTTGTTTAGATAGGATCGTGAATCGATAGTAAATTTCCGGTGTAGTTGCTCAGTTTTTGTGAATCTTTCTTTTGTATCAAAGGCTTTTCTCTGGTTGCTCTGATTGAGAAAATTTATCCTAGTTGCAAGGACTTTTCTGTGGCTGGTTTTTTGTAATAACTATGAACCATTCAATAAATTATTTTGTAATAACTATTTTCTTGAAATTTCTTGACTATGTAATAACTATTAATTATTCAATAATTTATTTTGTAATAATTGTTTGTTTAGCGAACACACAAAAAAATCTTTACGCCTAAAGACCATTTTTTCTTCAAGGGCGAAAACGTTGAAGTAAATACAATCAGGAAAGCGGCAGGGATTGAGGCGGGGTCAAAAAATTTTGGTCACTGAGTAGCTGAAGGCATATCGAAGTGCAAAATTTTTTGACCGAAGCCGAAAGCCCGGCTGCCGCCCAAATATAAAACTAATAGTCCCCGTTCTAAACAGTTTTTGTTTTCAAAACCGCCTTGTTCCATCTATGAATCTCAGCAAGTTTATCTTCTTCTTTCATCTTTGGAGAATACTCTTTGAATTTCTTGGATAGTTTTTTTAACTCGTCAACCGACTTAAAGAATCCTGTTTCTAGTCCAGCTAAATAGGCTGCACCTAGAACTGTAGTATCTACATTCTCAGGACGGATGACTTTTTTTCCAAGGATATCAGCCTGAAACTGCATTAGATAATCATTAAATGTAGCCCCACCATCTACTTTTAGTACTTTTAGTGGTTTTCCAATATCCTCTTCCATCGCCTTAACTAGATCTAAAGACTGAAGTGCAATGGATTTGAGTGCAGCTCTGACGATTTGTTCACTTGTTGTATCTCTTGTGATTCCATAAATAGCGCCTCTAGCATCCATATCCCAATGTGGTGCGCCTAGACCTGCAAATGCAGGAACAAAAACGATCTCATCTTGTTTCTTTAGTGAACTTGCAATCTTATTGGTTTCTTCAGACTTTTTGAAAAATTTCATATAGTCTCTTAGCCACTGCATCACTGCACCACCAATAAACACTGAACCTTCTAGTGCATAAACAGTATTACCTTCTGGACCACAAGCAAGTGTTGTAAGTAGTCCGTTAGTCGAAATCTTACACTCATCCCCTGTATTGAAAAGTAAAAAGCATCCTGTCCCATAAGTGTTTTTTGCTTCCCCAATTTCAGTACAAAGTTGTCCAAAAAGAGCTCCCTGTTGGTCGCCTACAAGTCCTGTGATTGGAATTCCATCGGGCAGGGTCTTAACTCCAGATGTATGTCCAAAAGAATATCTAGAAGTGTGAACCTCAGGAAGCATACTCTCGGGAATCGATAGTATTTTTAATAAATCTTTATCCCATTTTTTTTCTTTGATGTTAAAGATAAGTGTTCGAGAAGCATTTGTGTGATCTGTTGCATGACTTTTGCCGTTAGTTAATTTGTAGAGTAACCAAGTATCAATAGTACCAAAGGCAAGTTCACCTCTTTCTGCTTTCTCTCTTGCACCCTTTACATTCTCTAAAATCCAACGAATCTTGGTTCCGCTAAAATATGCATCGAGTACAAGACCAGTTTTATTTCTAAACTCAGACTCAAGTCCATCTTTTTTTAGGCTAGTACAATATTCAGAAGTTCTTCTACACTGCCATACAATAGCATTATAAATTGGTCTGCTCGTTTTTTTATCAAATACTACCGTAGTCTCTCTTTGGTTGGTAATTCCAATTGCTACTGCATCTGAAGATTTTAGCTTACCCTTTTTGATTGCTGCCCCAATGAGCCTTTCTGTTTTCTCCCAGATTTCATTTGCATTGTGTTCAACCCAACCTGCCTTAGGAAATATTTGTTTAAACTCCTCATAAGCAGTGGAAATTACCTTACCTTTGTTATCTATACAAAATGCTCTAATCCCTGTTGTTCCTGCATCAATTCCAATGATATATTTTTTCAAAGAAATCCCCCTTTGCAAAGACTTAGGTTTTTTGTGATTTTATTTACTGTCAAGTGTGAAACTGAGTTTTTTAAAATGTTTAACTTATATATAAAAAAATTTAAATATAGAAGTAGTGAATCATGATTTAAGACGATTTCTGTTTACATACATGATAAGATAACGATTAGGAGGGAAAATGAAAAATCGATTACTTACTACTTCTCATTTAATCAATTGTCAAAGTGAATCAAAAGTTTCTCTCACAATTTCTGAGTTTGTTATTTCTAGTGGATTGAGTTTAGAGAGAAAGTATGTCAATCTCCTTACTCTCTTTCGTATTAATATTGGAATGGTAAGAATACTTTTGAGGTAGTTTTGCAAAATTATATTATTAACAGGAAGGTTTATGAATACTACTGAACTCTTTCAAATTAGAGCTGTTCAATTTTCAGAATTAATTTATTCAAAGTTCAAAAGTGCCTTTCTGAATCAAATTTCATTTTTTTACCGATTAAATCTCTAATTGCCTCTTTACCCATAATCATTTTAATTAAAATGTTCGTATCATATTTATTAAAATTAAAAACAAAGAAAGTATAATACTTGACTTATTTATTAAATAATATTAAATGCATTAAAAGGAGTTAATCATGATTCAAAAAACTTTACTAACGCTTCTAGTATTACTGTTTTTCGTTGCTTGTCCAAAGAAAGAAACAAATAATAATACTAGAAATGCGATCATCTTGTTAGCACTAGCTAATAGCAATACCTCTGCTTCTCAGCTTAGTACTACTCAACAACAATCTACTTCCATTTCTGCTGCTGTATCGGGTGCAGCAAGATCTGCAACTAGTGCTGTCGGTGGAAGTACTGGAAGTCAACCGTCAGCTTCAAGTACACCTCTATCCCTATATAATGAAATCCAAGAAAATGGAAAAGATCCATACTTCATTCGTGAAAAAATGAAAGGTATGCATCAAAAAATGTCTCAGTCTTCCAAAGTAGATCCTTTGAAGCCTAATCTTACAGCTATAACAGGTGCAACAACTGGAACTTCCACTGCAAGTGGTGTTACAACTTACACTTATACATTTGCAGGAGACCTAGATGGCCAAAAAGCAAAGGTAATTAACTATGACTGGGGTAAATACATCCCTAGCATAGGATCTTGCACAGCTACTTACTTGGGAATAGATTCTGCAAACAAACAAGGAAAAGCAACCTTCACCAATGGAACGGGAAAATGGTCTTCTACTACTTCTAGTTCAACCTCATCTTATAAAGGTGAAATGAACACTACCGTTGCTTTTGCTGATTATGGTACAATGTGGTTTGATGACTATTCATACTATAAGTATCTAAAAGATGCTCTAGGTGGAGTTTCCTCTTCTACAGGTTCTACTATAACTAGCTTTACTTGTGATGATATTAAAAAGGCTTTTAGTATCATTTACTCTTTATGGAACCATAGTAGATTTACTGCTACTGGTGTTACTGCTGGGTACGTCTATGACTTTAGTTCAACTTTTTCATCAACTGGTTCTACATATAAGGGTTCATCAACCTCAACTACCAAGTTTTCTAACATGACTATGATTGCTACTAAGCTAGTGAACGGTGCAGCAGTTGAAACTCCTTCAACTATTGGAAACACAGATATCAAATATGAATACATTTTTGATTCTAGTTTCACAATTAGTGGAACCACATACAAATACGGCGGAACCTATACTTTCAAAATTACTGGTACGATTGATGGAAAATCGATCAACGATACCTTAGAAGTTAAATACTAATTCAATTCCCTTAGCGTGCTTGTTCTAAAGCACGCTTTTCTTTCCAAAAACTAATTCCAAATAAACAAGTTATCAAGAATAGAGTGTGAATGGAATTCACAATTGCATGATACCTCCAGTCTTGACTAGTACCAATAAGCAGAGTTCTGGAAATCAAATATACTGGCAAAATCGTAATTGATTGAATCAAAAATACTAGTTTTGTTTTCCAAGAAAAATTTATTTCTACGTTAGTTGCAATGTACATACTTGGTAATAGTATGACAATATGAGCAAACCAAGTCATTGGACTTAAGAGTACGGTCAAATAACTTACTCTGCATAACATTCTGATTAACCTTATTTCTTTTTCCTCTTTGAAAAATCTAAAGACTACAAATGAAAACAATAAAAAAGAAATTATATAATACATTGGAAGTATTAAATTAGATTGATATGGCATTAATCTAAAAACTGCCGAATAGAGTGATAAATTACCAAAAATCTCAGCAGTAACTAAACCAACCATTACCATATCGTTTTTAGCTAAGTTAGGTAAAAATTCAAAAAATTGAAACCAAACCTTCATCCCACCAATTAAAATACTAACTAAAATTAAAACAATGCTAGTAGTTACAAAACTAATTAGAAATTTTTTTCTAAGACTTAAGATAAATGGAATGATCAATAAAGCAGGACTCATCTTAATTAGTGTTGCAAATGCTAATAAACTTCCTGAAAGAAGATCATTTTTTTCTTCATCAAAAAAACTGAACAGTATAAAGAAACTTATGAATTGGTTTATCTGTGAGTTTTCTTGATTCTCAATAAAACTTGGTATAAACAAACATAGAAGAAACATTGACTTAAGTATAGAACCGTTGCTCTTTATATAAATAATATAAATTGAAAATAAAAATAAAAAGAAGCTCAGTGACTTCCAAATAATGATTGCAGTTTCAATTTCTGTTTTTGAAAAAAAATACATTAAGCTTGCAAGCACAGGTGGATAAAGATAAGGGTAAACTATATTTGGGTCAAAAAATTCTGCTTGAATACCACTATTTTCAAGTATATCTCTTTGAAATTGAGACTGAAATTTGGGAAGAAAATTCTCTATCCCATTTTGTTTGTTCATTAAATCATTTTTATTATAGATATTTTTATCTGAATCAGAGATTAGCTTCCCTGCATAATAAAAAGACTTAAAGTCAGCATAAAATACTGCAGAGTGATTCTTCAGGTAGTATCCATAGACGATACTACTGCAAAACAATAGTAGTAATAAAAAATAATTTCTACTATTCATATTGAGAGATTATTATAGTTTTTTCTTGTCCCTCTCTCAAAACTCTTAGCTTAACTTCTTTATTCTTCATTAAACTTTTCATCGTAACGTAGAATTCAACACTATCTCTAACAATCTTATCATCAACTTGAATTATGAAATCATATCTTTTAACTCCCGCCTTTTCTGCAGGGCTTCCTTCCTCAACATAACTTACTAAACATCCTAAAGGACCAGGTAGGTTAAGTTTTTTCATTAGGTAAGGAGTCATAATAGGAATTTCAATAATTCCACGGTTAATCTTTTTCTTTAGAGTGATTATATCATCTTGATTGTTAGCAAAATTATACAAATTATTTGCTGGAATTGCAAAACCATATGTGTTTTGGAAAGATTCAGCACCCATATACCCAACTGAAAATCTGATCATTCCAATTGCTTCCCCATTTAGATTGAGAACAACTCCTCCTGAGGCACCATTATAAACTGGATTATTCAACTGAATATATCCTGAACTAGGTGAAGACTTATAGACTCCATTCCTCAATTCATTTGCAAGAACACCTTGGTTATATGTTCCCGCAAGTCCAAACGGTGAACTAATGGATAGATAGATTGTTCCTGTTTTAGGAAAGGTATTTGGCTGAAGAGTGAAGTATTGAAATTTAGGTTTTTCTTTAGAGCTATCAAAATTTGGTTTCAAAAGAGAAAGATCCAGTTCCTTACTTTCATTTAGAAGTTTTGCTTCATAATATTCTTCATGCGTCCCGATTCTAAAAAACAACTTTTCTCTACCTAAGGTTACATGTTGTGCGGTTAGAAAATGAGCTTCAGGAGTTATAAAAAATCCTGAACCAAGAAAATTCTTTTCTTTTTCATTTCCAGCAAATATAGAAACTGTTCCGTCAACTGATCTCTCATAAATCTGTACGAATTGATTTTGAATATGAGCAGAGTATAATAAACTTTCAGAGTTAAGCTCTTCAACTAAAATTTCGTTGGGTTTGCAATAGTTCAGAAATAATATAATAAGAATAAAAAAAAATTTTATAGTCATAACTAAATAGTAATTTAAAGCAATATTTTTGAAAAGCGTAAACTAATCTCTAAGTAAAAAAATATCTATTATTCACCGCTAGTAAACTAAAAATTACTAACGGCTTTTAGTTTTATTAAAGTGAAGCTGTCACCATTAGAAAAAAATACTTTGCATTTGGATCAAATGTATATCGTTTCAATGGATCAGAATTGTTAGGATTATCTCTTTGGTTTCGAATTGCATCTCCTGCATGAACGATAGAAGCACCCGCCCAAATAGAAATGTAATCACTAAAATTCCAAATCCATGTTATATCGTACTGAAATCCAAGTCTTCTCCCTGGGTTAATTCTAACTCCAAATCTATCATTAGAAAAATTTTCACTACTACCATCAGATACTGCAGCACCAGCAACATTATACCAAGCATCTTGATTCTTTGCTTTAAGCACATCATAGTAGGTAAAAATAAATGTTCCCGCTTTTTCTGTTTTATAATTAATTCTAAAGGAATAAGATTTAGAATTTTGGAATCCAAAGAGTAAAGACTGTCCATTCATAACATTCCAATATGGAAAACTTCCAGCGACTTGTGGAAACAGCGGACTCCAAGTACCAACAGTAGAGTCAGAACGATTTGTGTCCCCCGACCCATAGAGATAACCTACTCCTAATCGTAAGTTTTGCAAGACTGCATAGCCCGTTTCTAGAGATAAAAATTTAGCATCATACCTAACTCTTTCTGTATAGATCTGCCTACCATTATAGGATTGCTTAATTGGATCCCAATTAGCTCCAATCCTTTCTCCATTTAGACCTGACTGAAAAGCAGATTCAATTGTCCAGTCCCAACTCTTACCCTTAGGCAATTTATTTCCATCAATTCGATTGGTAATCCTAAATCCTGTAGTCAAAAGATTATCTCTTTGTCTAGACCTATCTTCTGAAGATACTGGATTCACATTTGGAATCCATTTTTTATGAATTCCAAATGCATAAACATCGATATGAAAGTATTCGAAAGGTTTTATTGTATTATAAGTTCCCGTCATGTACGCATCATCAATAGAACCTCTTCTTCTACCATTAGCACTAATTGTTCCGCCGGGTGCATCGTGTTGTTCTGATAGAATAACGCCTAACGCATGAGAACTTAAATATTTTGAATCATACATGATTCGCATTCCATCGAATGAATAACCATTGGGTAACCAATTCAATGGACCTAAGATTCTAAGATCTCCATAAGCAAATACTTGACGACCTATCTGGATTGAGACAGGTAGGATATCAGATTTCTTCAAAAGGATAAAAGCTTCTCTGATATCAGTATTATTTTTAGTCTGAACGGGTGTGGATGTATTATCTCTTCCTGCACTAGTAGTTAAACCATATCGGGAATCTCCACCAGTTTGTGAATTAGAACTTCCTCCCCAAAGTCTTGAATCTTGCACAGCGACTTTCACTGCAAAGTATGGAGATGGATCAATTAAAAACCAAATTTGTGTAGTTTGTGCAGTATAGTTAGTATAGTCATCAGTCGTTTTGTTAAAATCAAAATTTTGCTTTGATTCAAATCTTGGACGAATATGAAATCCTAGTTTTAAATTATCTAACCAGAATAGATCAGATTTTCTAGTTGTACCAATTTGTTCAGGAGTGATAAGCATACTTCTAACAAATTCGATTGGAATATCACCTTTCATTGAACTAACGTACTTTTTCTCAGCTGGTATTGGTTGTGTCTCTGTAACTACTGGTTTTACTTCTTCAGTAACTGCTGGTTTAGATGTTTCAGTGTTCTCGGGCTTTTTTTCTTCTTTAGCTTCTTTAGAAATTTCTTGAGCTAAAATGGAAATGCTCAATAGAATTGAGCCGATCATGATTTTTTTCATTATTTAGTTTCACTAATCATATGAATTAGTTTAAAAACTCCTTTTTGGTTTTTCACAGACGGGACAAATATAGTTTTCAAATAGAACTTTTAATTTAATGATTAAACATGGATAATCCTTTTTTTGAACAGATTTTTTATTAGCAAAAAGTTGAAAAGGTATTTTTTCAATTGCTGTAAAAGTCCTTTTCTAGAATAAAAACTAATATTTATTCCTAACTTACTTCAGAAAGTTTATATAGACTAAATCCTTTACAATTACAAAAAAAAATATTCTCACTCTTTATTATCATTGTAAGAGTTATTAATCATTACTCATAAAATAACGTTATGCGAAATTTTTAAATAGGAATATTAAAGCAAAAGAAGAGAATAATTTTTTTATAAGGATTTACTAATATTACAATTAATAAAGTAGCTTCATAAATTATTTTTAATTCCTTATATATTTATTTGACAGAATATTGTATAAATGAAAACTATGGTAAGAAAAAAATTATTTCATTTGCTAAACTTTATTTTAGTACATAAAATTAAAGTACTTTATTATCAATTCAAATCAGAACAATCTAACAATTCCATTCAATCAACCTTCTACAATAGCCTATTTCATTCTAGTTCATCGTTTTCCCGACCAATTCAAGAGACTTTTCAAATCAATATACCATCCTAAAAATCATTATCTAATCCATATAGATGGAAAAACTAATATAGATACTTACGAAGAAATTCAAGAGTTTATATTAGACTATCCTAATACTTATTTACTTGAAAGCGAAAATGTTGTTTGGGGTGGTTATAGCATGGTTCAAGCAGAATTAAATGGAATGAAATATCTCCTAGAAGTGAATGCAAATTGGGATTTCTTTATCAATCTTAGTGGACAAGACTTTCCTCTTCAATCACAAGAATTTATTCAAGATTATTTGGGAAAGAATAGAGAAAGTAGTTTCATTAAAATTGCAAACCAATTGATTGATAGACCTGATACAATGAATCGAGTTGAGAATTTTTATGTAGAAACTCCCAATGGGTTCGTTGGTAGGCAATCATCTAGACCAATGATGAAGGGTGTAACATCTTATATTGGTGGTCAATGGATGATACTAAATCGAGAATGTTGTGAATTCATTTGTAATAGTCCAGAGGTTAAGAGCTTTGAAGATTTTTACTTGAATACGTTTATCGCTGATGAATCTTTCTTTCAAACAGTAATTATGAATACTTCATTTATTGGTAACATTATCAATGATGATAAACGTGCAATCATTTGGATTCCAGATGGTAATATAAAACTTAGACCGAAAACATTTACAATACTAGATGCTGATTTCTTAATGAATAATGAACATTTATTTGCACGAAAATTTGATGCAAATATAGACGAGAACATAATCAATCAAGTAGAATCTAAATTTTATAGTTATTCTTGATACTTTAGATAATAAAAACCTGCTTGGGCTTTATCACAAGTTGCTAACAAGTTCCTATTTTATATTATAGTTATATTTAACGTGAGTTCGATTTAAGACTAAAAAATCTTTTGGGCGGCAGACGGGCTTTCGGCTTTGGTCAACAAATTGTATTCACAATTTATTGACCCCGCCTCAATCCCTGCCGCATTCCATAACTTTAGCTACCATGTATAGTGTGAACACTAACGTTCCTTCTATCTTATATGAATTGCCCTGTAATAGTTCGGGCATCTTGTATTAGTAGGGTCTTATCTGATTGTTTTTGATTCAACGTTTTCGCTCTGGTAGAGAAAATG
>JANRLP010000093.1:0-6420 GCA_033762425.1 Leptospiraceae bacterium | reverse complement strand
TATATAGCAGGGGTTTTTGTGTGGTTACTCTGTTCGGGTAATTTTTCTCTTATTTTGGGGGCTTTTCTCTGGTTGCTCTAATTGAGGAGCTT
Source organism: Leptospiraceae bacterium (assembly GCA_033762425.1). GTDB lineage: Bacteria > Spirochaetota > Leptospiria > Leptospirales > Leptospiraceae > JANRLP01. The sequence goes on along the minus strand of JANRLP010000093.1, from coordinate 6,328 downwards.
TGTCCTAGTTGCAAGGACATTTCTGTTGTTGGTGCTTCGTAATAACTATTAACTTTTCAATAATTTATTTTGTAATAACTGTTTTGTTGAAATTTTTTGACTAAGTAATAACTAAAATCAGGTTTATTGTAATAACTATTAAATAATCAATAATTTATTTTGTAATAATTGTTTGTTTGGCGAACCCACAAAAAAGTCTTTACGCCTAAAGACCATTTTCTCTACCAGAGCGAAAACGGTGAAGTAAATACGATCAGATAAGACACTACTAATACAAGATGCCAGAACTATTACAAGACAATTCATACAAAATACAGGGAGAGGGAACACTCGTTTTCACGCTCAACATGGGAACTAACGCACGCAGACTATTCCGAAGAAAGCTCATCCGATGTAAAACTCATGCACAGGCAATGCAAGAACTATTGGATAGATATGAAACTGCTAGCTGGTCAGGAATGATATTGAAACCCAACGCAAATATGAAAACCAAATATCAGGTAAAAGCAACTGAGTCTGAAGTTGTTGAAGAGAACTACAAGATCCAGACAATTCGAGTCTTTTCACGAGACTATTTGAGATTAAAGACGCTAGCAAATTTTTTAAGGATATCCATGTCCTTGTTATTTGCATTCATGCTATCGTTTGACGAGACTAATGCTATGCAGTTTCATAGAATGGTGAAAAGATCCTTAGCATTAGCCAAGAACTTTTCGTTTAGCACAAAGATTCGATTCTTCAACGGATTGGATTTAGTAGAATTATTCGTGAAAACCCCACTAGGACGTGGGAGTTAAAGTTTAGAATGGGACAGGGATTGAGGCGTGGTCAAAAAATTTTGGTCACTGAGGTTCTCGAAGTGCGAAATTTTTTGACCGAAGCCGAAAGCCCGGCTGTCGCCATAAATATTCTAAGTCTAAGTTAAGGTTTCTAAGACCTCGTAGCTTTTTTTCACAAAGCTTCCTAGTTCATTCTCGCTCATCACCTTGGAGGAAAGTAGTGCAAGATCGTAAACCTGAGTTGCAAGTCTTTTTGCCTTTTCTGGATTCGGACCATTCGCAATGGAAAGAATATTTTTGATGAGTGGAGATGCACTATTCAAAACAAAAGTATGGTTTTTGAGTAGTACTGATTTATCTTGGTTCATTCCTAGATTCATTTCTGTAAGTCTTCTCATATGTTCAGGGAGTGTGATAAATCCTGGAACTGTTGAAGACTTTAATGCCTCTACTTTTAATTCAAGTCCATCTCTTCCAATTGCTGTTTGGAATAAGTCTTTAATTCTATCAGACTCTGTTTTATTCTCTGAATCTAGAATCTGTGAAGTTGCATCTTTATCAATCACATCGTCCACAATATCAGAATCCACTCTTGAGAAATGCATATCCTGATTTTTGGATTCTAGAAATTGTAAGAAATGAGAATCAATCTTTGAATCAGTGAGAATTGCTTCAAGTCCTTGTGACTGGAAAAGTTCCATTAGGGAAGATCCCGCCTCAGTCTCTGGAGCATAATATACCTTGTTCTGATTTTTTTCCTTATTGTTCGTCCAGTAATCATCTAATGAAATGTATCCACCTTTAGAAGACTTATATAGAACGATACTTCTTGCTGACTCATAAAATTTTTCATCGCTCATCATTCCATACTTCACAAACAAAGCAATATCATCCCAAGTCTTCTCAAACTCAGTTCTATCTCGTTTGAATTCTTCCACAAGTTTATCAGCAATTTTTTTAATGATATGAGCAGAAATCTTTTTCACAAGTGGATCAGTTTGCAAATACGAACGAGACACATTCAGAGGTAGATCGGGAATATCAATGGTTCCTTTTAAAACTGTAAGAAAGTTTGGAACTAATTCGTTTGCTTCATCACTTACAAAAACATGATTACAATAAAGTTTGATTGCACTCTTATTGACTTCTAGTTCATGAGTGATCTTAGGGAAATATAAAATTCCTTGCAAACGAAATGGATAATCTACATTCAGATGAACCCAGAAATGAGGTTCTCCTGAGAATGGAAATAAATAATTATAGAACTCTTTGTAGTCTTCCTTTTTTACACCAGATGGACTGCTAGACCAAAGTGCTTTTTGTTTATTGGCTTGTTCGCCCGCAACATAGATTGGAACATCTAGAAAGTCACAATATTTCTTGACTAGTTCTTTGAGTTTCCATTTGTCTAGATATTCTCCTGAATCAGAGTCTAGATCTAGAGTGATTTTAGTTCCTCTAATTTCTTTTTCACAAGAATTGATTGTAAAATCAACTCCCGACTCACTTTCCCAACGAATCCCTTCTTCATTTTTTTTATAAGACTTAGTTTCAATGGTTACTTTTTTAGAAACCATGAATGCAGAATAGAACCCAAGCCCGAAATGACCAATGATGGATGCGCCCTCAGTTTGGTTTTCATACTTTTTTACAAACTCTTCTGCACTACTGAATGCAATCTGATTGATATACTTTTTAATTTCTTCCAGACTCATTCCGATTCCATTGTCTTCAATGCTTAGAGTTCTTGCCTCAGCATCAAATACAACATCAACTTTATAATCAGTTCCACCCTCGAATTCCTCAGATAGAGAAATTTTCTTGAGCTTGGTAATTGCATCCACCGCGTTAGAAATTAACTCACGAAGAAAGATATCTTTTTCTGAGTATAACCATTTTTTAATGATTGGAAATATATTTTCCGTTTGAACTGAAATTTTTCCTGATTCTTGTGCCATCTAAATTTCCTCCAAAATTCTATTTACTAATTTTAATAAATTCGCTTGAGCATTTTTGTCTAGATTAGGATAGAATTTTTTAAAAGGCTCATATGAATATTTCTTTTTAATTCTTATGAGTTCCTCTGCATCGATTTTGTTTATACCCTTAGACAAAAAATAATTTTTTAATACAAGTTCTTTTTTGTTACCTATGATGTTATCTAAATCATCAAGTTTTTGTGGAAACTTTTTTAAGAAAGGTAAGTTTAATTCTATTTTAGAAACCTGCTCTATAAATTCATCTTTGAATCGATAAGAGAGATAACCAAGGCTCAGCAAGAATAGTCCAAGAATTACGTAAGAATATAAATCTGATTGGTAACTAACGTCTGTTTCAGAAAGAATTGATTTTTCTGTTATCTTTAATTTAGGAAATTTTTTGGTAGAACTTTCATAACTTGAAGTATTCGGATTGAAAAAATTTACTGATACAGAACCTAAGTCTAAGATTCCAACTTGTTTTGTAAAAATTGTATAATTGAACTCAGTTTCCGATTGAAAACCATAACCACCATTTTTTAACTTCACAAAACTTCTTTTTCGTTTTGAGTTTAGTAAAGAAATATCTGCAGGACATTTAGTTTCTTTGCAATAATTTTCTAAAGGATCTTTAAATAGAAGTCCTGTTCCTTCTCCAATGATTTTGAGTGTGATATGAACTGGTTCACCCTGTTTGAATGAATCTTTAGGAGATTCAATTTCAATTTTATAATTTCCAACCTCACCAGAAAAATTCTCTGGTTCTCCCTGTGGTAATGGCTTCACGACTAGCTTAGAACTATTTGCATGTAAGAATCTTGCAGTAAAGTAAGCTTCAGGAGAACCCTCAATAGTAAATTCAGTTTCACCAACTCTAAATGCACCTTTTCTAAGTGCAGTGAGTGCAAAAATTTCTTTTTGATAAGGAGCTGAATGGAATTCAGAATCAGAAATAGACCTACTATCAGCAGTGATGACTGCGTCTAAAAGCATCTCAGTTGTAAAAAAAGGAAAGTTCAAAGCCTTACTTGCATTTCTTTCCAGAAGAGGTGGGTGGTCAGTTTTGTAGTATAGATTATAGTATCCAACGATAGTTTCCCCCACGAATATTTCTTTTCTAGTCGTTTCAAAAAGAATTTTGAAATCATTCGGCTCTGGTTCTTGGAATCTTTTTTTTCTTGGCTTGAACCCTGGAAAATTAGGAAACCCATTTCCAAAAAATTCACCGAGTTCATTCTCATCATTATCTTGAAATTGTTCTTTACTTACATTGAACGTTAGTGGATTGGAAGATACATCATTTCCATCCACAGTGATCTTTACAGAAGGAGTTTCTAGTTGTCCTGTTTTGGAAGTAACAATCCTATACTTTAAAAACCTTTTCTTAGTCACTTCAAAGTTAATAATGGTTGTGCTTTCTTCTTGCCCAAGGTATTCAGCTACAACTCCATTGGCAGAAAAAATATTACCACTTGGTTTTACTTGTTTAGAATCATTGATCTCACAAAGCAACGTTAGTGGCTCGCCTCGCTTAAGTTTTGTTTTGCTTAGGTAAAATTTTACATCAGCTAGAGCGGGAAAACTAAGTAGAAGTAAAAAAAATATAAGTCTGTTCATACTACCAAAAAAAATCGTTATTTCCTCGTTTAGTAAGTTTTTTTCTTCGTTTTATTTGATCAGGGCGAGCAGAGTCCATAATTCTTTCTGCTTCCTCTTTAGTAAGACCCGACTCATCTTGTTTTTGTTCAGAATTATTTTCTTCATCAGAAGATTTTTGTTTTTTGTTAGATTGATTTTTTTTGTCATCAGGCTTTGGCTGATTCTTTTCGTTTTCTTCGTTTTCTTTATGATCTTGGTTCTGTTGTTGGTCTTGTTTTTTTTCTTCTTCTTTTCGGAGAAGTTCTAAGTTTTTTCGGGCTGGTTCAAACTTAGAGTCTGCCTTCAAAGAATCTAGGTAAGACTTCATAGCTTGCAACTTTTCCCCTTTTTTTAGATAGGTATTCCCTAAGTTATAGAGTGATTTTGCTTTAAGCTCTTTATCATCAGTCTCACTTGCCTTAGTAAAACTTTGAATCGCTTTATCAAATTCATTTAGCTTGAATTCAGCAGTTCCTTCATTAAATGGAATTCTTTTTTCTTTTTCAGAAAATGATTTTCCAGCAGAACGAAAATTTTCTTGTGCTGTTTGAAAATCACCTTCCCGATATCGCCTAACGCCCTCTTTTACTTTCTTTCCTGCGGGATCAATGATGTCCACAGCATAGATTCCCGTAAATGAGAGTAAAAGGATTAGAAAAAATTTTATTCGCATTTTTGCATTCTCGCTAGTGCACCCTCTTTCACAGTACCCATTAGATAGTAAACATTCTTTCCACTAATCTGCCAACAACCGTTTAACTTTTGGGTGTTAGGTTCAATGGGTCCTTCCCCAATTTTTTTGGTTCCAGAATCGTCAAACATATAGGCAACTGTAGCCCCTTCTTTTTCAACGTTAGTTATTTCTAAATACTTCAATCCTTTTTTAAAGATTGTGAAAGGTTTAGAAGGTCTGTAGGTTCTTTTGATTTCATCTTTTTTGGTGTCAATATTGATAATTGAAATCATGAATTTTCCTTTACCAGCAAGTAGTCCATCTTCATCATACCATTCACCTTCTTGCATCATTAGATCATTACTCATATTTCCTTTAGCAGCAAGCTTTCCAGTTTTATGATAGAATTTCCATTCTCCAACACATCCACCCTCTCTCATTCCTTCTGAAAATTTATTTCCATTTTTATAGAATTTTTTCCAAGGTCCTGATTTTCTGGCTTTGGGTTTTACATCACTAGGTTTATCTTTATCAGATTCATCTTCTATTTTAGATTCTACAGGTTTGAATGCTCCTTCAGATTCTAGGCTTCCATTGTCATAAAAATATTTCCAATTTCCTGACTCAAGACCATCTACAAAATTACCTTGGCTCATTACAGTTTTACCATCTTCATAATAACGAATCTCTTCACCGTGTTTTTTATCTTCAACATAGATAGTTACAGATTTCAAAACTTTGTCAGCATTCTCAGCATAGTATTCTCTCCAAAGTCCCGTCTTCTTGTCTTTAGAATACTGACCTTCTTTTTCTAAGAGACCATTTCTATTTTTCTTCCAGTAGGGTCCGTCCATAAGATCATCTTTATAGTTGATTTCTTCGAGCACTGTTCCATCTTGTTTGAATTTTTTTTCCAAACCTTCTTTTTTACCAGAAACATAAGTTGTCTCACGAATAACTTCACCGGTCTCATAGAAAAATTTCCAAATCCCGTTTCGTTTTCCCGAAACATATTCACCCGCCCTGTCTTTCACAGTGTATTTTTCTTTGGTGCCAAGTTTTTCTTTTTGGGTATATTCTTCCCAGAGTCCTTTTTTCGGTAAGGTTTTTAATCTATTTGGTTCAGTTTCTTCATTGGAACATGGGCTACTTGCACAATCAATTGCTCCCTTTGCTTTCAATAGAAATGTTTCGGGATATCTTTCAATTCTGATATTTGGGGATTCAAACTCAAATTCTGATTTTTTTCCTAATTTTTC
>JANRLP010000092.1:0-45456 GCA_033762425.1 Leptospiraceae bacterium | reverse complement strand
AAATATGAAGACCAAGTATCAGGTCAAGGCAACAGAGTCTGAGGTAGAGGAGGAGAGTTACAAAATACAGACCATTCGAGTCTTTTCACGAGACTATTTGAGGCTTAAGACGTTGGCAAATTTCTTGAGGATATCCATGTCATTGTTATTTGCATTCATGCTATCGTTTGATGAGACCAATGCAATGTACTTTTATAGAATGGTGAAAAGATCCTTAGCATTAGCAAAGAACTATTCCTTTAGCACAAAGATTCGGTTCTTCAATGGACTAGATTTAGTAGAGTTTTTTGTAAAAACTCCACTAGGACGTGGTAGCTAACGCCTAGGAATTCGGCAGGGATAGAGGCGATATGCCCAAAATTTCTGTAAGAAATTTTGTATCTGCAAGCCTCCCGCATGATTGCTATTGGCATTCGATGGTCAAAAAATTTTGGTCACTGAGTGCTGTGGTGAGCCTTCGAACTATGAAAACCCCTGAAAGGATTTTAGTATCGAAGTGCGAAATTTTTTGACCGAAGCCGAAAGCCAGTCTGCCGCCCTAAAATTTTTAGTTTTATTGAGCTCATATCAATGTTTATCTATTTTACTTGTTCTAAAGAAAAGACAAAACCAATTGAGCATTTATTTTCTTGTTATTGGAAACCCAAATTAAAAATTGGAATCATAGGAGAGATTTTTATGCCTAAAAATTTAAAATTCAGAAGTAGTATGACCACAGAAGGAGACACACGCGCACCCAATCGGGGAATGCTTCGGGCAGTTGGTTTCACAGATGAAGATTTTGAAAAGCCAATGATTGGAATTGCCTCTACTTGGGCAGAAATCACTCCATGTAATTCTCATATAAATAAACTAGCTGAAAAAGTAAAAGAGGGAGTAAGAGCTGCTGGTGGAATGCCTCAAATATTCGGAACCATCACTGTATCAGATGGAATTTCTATGGGTCATGAAGGAATGCGTTACTCACTTCCTTCTCGTGAGGTGATAGCAGATTCAATCGAACTAGTAACTAACGCAATGAGATTTGATGGGATCGTAACGTTAGGCGGTTGCGACAAGAACATGCCTGGTTGTTTAATGGCTTTATGCAGACTAGACATTCCATCTATCTTTGTTTATGGCGGATCTATTTACCCTGGGGCTTGTGACGGACATGATGTTGATATTGTATCCATCTTTGAAGCAGTAGGCAAATTTAATGCGGGAACAATGACCAGAGAAGAATTCATTAGAGTTGAGCAAAACGCAATCCCAGGTGCAGGTAGTTGTGGAGGAATGTATACCGCGAACACAATGTCAACTGCAATTGAAGCTTTAGGAATGAGTCTTCCCGGTTCTGCTTCTATGCCCGCAGTTAGTTCAAGAAAGTCAAACGACTGTTATGAAGTTGGAAAGGCAATCTATACTTTAATTGAAAAACAAATCACTCCAAAGATGATTCTTACTAAGAGAGCATTTGAAAATGCGATTAGAACAGTTTTGGTTCTGGGAGGTTCCACAAATGCAGTCCTTCATCTCATAGCAATTGCTAAAGAGATCGGAGTAGAACTCACTCTTGAAGACTTTGATAGAATCAGCAAAACAACTCCACATCTAGCTGACCTTAGACCAGGTGGAAAGTTTTCTATGACAGACTTAGACAAAGTAGGTGGAGTTCATGGAGTCATGAAGTATATGCTTGAAAAAGGTCTTCTACATGGTGATTGCTTAACTGTTACAGGTAAAACGATAGGCGAAAACCTAAAAGATGTTCGTCCACTTGTAGAAGAACAAGTAATTGTAAAAACTACTGAGGATCCCCTTTATAAATCGGGAACACTCGTGGTACTTAAAGGCAATCTTGCACCTGAAGGAGCAATAGCGAAAATCTCTGGACTCAAACGTTATGCGATTACTGGACCAGCAAAAGTTTATAACTCAGAAGATGATTGTTTTAAAGCAATTATGGCAAATGAGATTCAGTCAGGTGATGTAATCATAATCCGTTATGAAGGACCTAAAGGTGGACCAGGAATGAGAGAAATGCTAGCAGTGACAGCAGCACTTGTTGGAAAAGGTCTTGGAGAAGAAGTAGGACTTCTCACTGATGGAAGATTCAGTGGAGGAACACATGGGCTTGTTGTTGGGCATGTTTGTCCCGAAGCATTTGTAGGTGGTCCCATTGCTGCAATTAGAACGGGAGACATTGTAACCATAGATGCAGTAAACCAAGTTCTAGAGGTAAAGTTAACTAGTTTAGAACTTGAAAACAGAATGAAAGACTGGAAGGCTCCTGAACCAAGATTTAAATCTGGTGTTCTTGCAAAGTATGCGGCGTTAGTTCAATCTGCTTCCAATGGCGCAGTAACCAATCTGATATGACTATGAGATTACTTATTTTAACTATTATCTTGTTCCTTTTCAACTCTTGTTATATGCATCATGCAAATGTTAAAGATGATTATTATGGAGCAAAAACAATCGTTCCTAGTTTTGGAGGTCAATTTAATTCTAGCCTTCCTATACGAGTTGAATTCAGTAAACTGGAAAAATCTCAAGCAATTGCATATTTACAACGCAAAGGAGTAAACATAGAAATTGAAGAAGGATTAGTGGATAGTTATAACTCTGATGAAATATTAGCAAAGATTAGAGCTAGTAAATTCTTCACTAGTAATTTAATTCCAATATTAAACTTAGAATCTCCTCTTCAATTGAAGAAGTTAAAGCACCAGTGATAACTCTTTTTGCTGCGATCGTTACACTTGGACTTTTTCCTGCAATGACTCGTTCTTATGGTGTTATTGAGTTTGAAGTATTTGATACTAGCAAAAATGAAATTGCAAAAGTTTATAAATATCCTGTAGAACATAGATATTTCTTTGGAATATCTTCTGTTGTTCTTGGACCAATAATGGGAGCTTTCAGCGAGAGGTTCGATCATTCAACTAATGAAAAAACTTTTGTGATTATGCGAGTTGCTTTTAAACAATTCGAGGAAGATATAATAAAAGATATCCAAAGTGATAAAAACTTTTATTCTAGATTCACTGTAGATAAAAGTAAGTCAACTGCATTTCTTATGCCTGAAGATGAATCTAATAAAAGTAAAACTTTCGCATCAATACTATCGTCACTCGAGGCTAAGTTTATTGAAAGAGGAATCACAGTTGTTGAAAGAAGAAGATTAAAATTAATTCATAGTGAATTAAAATTATCACAGCTAGGCATAACTGATTCCTCTGGTATTGAAGCAGGTAAATTAGCAAATGCAGATAGGATTATCATTATCTTTAACGATACTATGGAAACTGTATTCAAGGATAAACTTAAGATTGAGTTCAGCATAAAATGTCTAGATGTAAAATCAGGAACCATCATTTGGACAGAAAAAGTGGACTACACAACAAACAAAGCTGCTTTGAGTAACGATGATTTTGATAAAATCACCAAGAGAATTATGGACTCTTTAAAAAGTAAGGGAAATATTTGACCATTGAATACTTGACGGCAGTAAGCCATTAAATTCAGTGTCATAAAGTATGGCGTCGTGGCCAAGTGGCTAAGGCATGGCTCTGCAAAAGCTTGATCCCCGGTTCGAATCCGGGCGACGCCTTTTCTAGAAGTTAGAAGCTAGAAAATAGAGATAGAATTTTTTACCAGAATATTCGAAATCTAATAAATCTAACCTCATCCTCTATGCCCGGATGGTGGAACTGGTAGACACACAGGACTTAAAATCCTGTGTCCGTAAGGACGTGCGGGTTCGAGCCCCGCTCCGGGTAAATCTTTACAAGGAAAATCTAATGAAAAAAACTCAAATCTATACAATCATTCTTCTATTAGCTATAATCAACTCCTGTTCAGTGAGCAACAAAATGTTAGCATCAGTTGGTGGAGGTTGTCTAGCTGGTCTTGCCGCGGGTGCAATCTATGATGCCACTCAAGATAAAAAAAGTGCAGATGATAGAAAGAAACTCCAAAATCAAATTGGTTCCATCTTTAAGAAGAAAAAAGCAGCACCCGAAAACAAAGGAAAGATCATCGGTCTCGGTGTTGGATGTCTTGCTGGTCTAGGTGTTGGATACTACCTTGATACAATGGCTGAAGATATGGAAGAGAACATGAAAAAATCAGGAATCAATGTTCGCAAAATTAAAGATGAAAAAGGCGAAACTAAAGAGCTTCTGATCCGTGCGGGAGAAAAGGCACTAACGTTCAAAACTGACTCAGCTGAATTGCTACCTGAATCTGAACCTAAAGTGAAAGAAATTGCAGAAGCACTGAAAGGATATCCTGAAACTCAGATAAGAATTTCTGGTCATGTGAGTGATTCCAAGGCTTCCAATGAATTCAAAGAGAAACTTAGTGGAGAGCGTGCAACAGCAATCAAATCTAAACTTTCTTCACAAGGTGTACCCTCAGAAAAAATTTATGAAGCAAAAGGTAAGTCTGTCCTTGAACCATTAGAAGGAACTAAAGCAAACGATCCAAGCAACCGCAGAGTTGAAGTCTATGTTAAGGCTGACGAATCCTAGATAAACATTTTTAAATTCCCGTGGGGTTTACAACCCCACACCCCGCTCAATTAAAATCTAAATTGACGGCACTTTCTTTGAAAAGAAAAATTAGCTTGAGAAACTTTCGCTCAGTTAAAAACTAATACCAAGAAAAAATGAAACCGATTTATTTACTCCTTTTTTTACTAATGTCGTACTGTTCATCAGTAGTGGAAGATCCAAAAACTCCTGAGGATAAACAAAAGCAACTTTCCGGTGAAGGAAAATGTGGCAATGCTCCCAATAATATGGTTTGTGTTCCTGAAAAATCCATTTCCATTGCTGGTGCAACAAAAACAGTTAGCACATTTTATATCGATAAATATGAAATAACTAACGCTAGTTATCAAGAATGTGTAAAAGAAAAGGGATGTAAACCAAACACAAAAATAAACTCTAAAGACTTTGAGTCCATGAGAGGATTGAACCAACCTGCAATACCTCTAACCTATTCTATGGCACATGATTTTTGCAAATGGTCGGGAAAGCGTCTTCCCACAGAAGCTGAATGGCAGTCTGCCTATGAATTTAGTGAACCCAAAAAAGAAATCACATGTGCATCGGCTAACGTTGGAAACTGTAACCCTGTTACTAAAGATGTAGGTTCCTATAGTTCTGCAGGCATGTATGATCTTCAAGGAAATGCACCTGAGTGGGTGAATGAATGGGTAGGGAACTGTAAGAATGGAAACTGTTCAGATACGAGTTGTGAACAAGTTTGTATTAAAACATCCATCTGCAGCGGAAGATTTCCTTGTGAGAAATTGAATACCATGTTAGTAAAAGGTGGAGGTTTCTATACTCCAATTGATTCTGCAAAACCTGAATCAAGACTTGCTGTAAATGTGGATGGTGAAAAAGAAAAGATTGGTGCTAGATGCGTTAGTTCCTCTTCTTATCTTACAAATGCTCCAGGATGGATGATTTCCAATCCACCTAAAGCTCCTAAAGAACTTCCTGGAAAACTCTCTGAGAAAGAAGTATCTATGCTTCATAACCTAGAAGCATATGATACACTCGATAAACCTTTTTGTTCCAAACCATACACTTCACCGATTGAATGTAGAGATCCAGTAAGCTATGTAAAGACTAACGAAGCTAGAAGTTATCTTTTTGCTCCCTATATTAAAAATCTAAGAGGTGGTTATGTTGGTGTAGCTGCGGATTCTAACTATACTTTCATTGCTCATGCAAAAAGTGAATTTGTTTGGTTGATGGATTTTGATTTCGTGATTATCAATCTTCACAAAATGATTCGTGCCTATGTTCTGGAAAGTCCAACTCCAAATGATTTTGCTGAAAAATTTAATCCAAGAAACAAACAAGCAAGTCTAGAAATTTTGAGACGTTACTACCCTAATAGTCCTGACCTTGGAGTTATGGAACGAAACCAAATTCGATTTAATGAAAGTCTTTATGGACATTATAAATCCTTACTTACAAAAGTTGCCAATGAACCAGAATTTGGTTGGCTAAGAAATAAAGAGGCTTATGATTATATTCGTCATCTTTATCAAATGAATAGGATATCAATTCATGGTGGCGATCTCACAAAAAATAAGACATTGTTTAGCATTGGTGAATCAGCAAAACGACTCGGTGTTAAAATTAGAATTTTATATCCAAGCAATGCTGAAGAATTTTGGAAATTTGGTGATGGGTTCAGAAAGAGTATCTTGAATTTACCCTTTGATGAAGGTTCAGTTGTGATTAGAACTATTCATGAATATCCTTGGCATGTGACTGATAGAAAGGGTGGGGCAAGTGGATTTTGGCATCATGTGATTCATGGAGCTAAGAACTATCAGAAAAAACTTCTTCTTCCCGACTATAATACAATAGATCAATTCAAGAATGATAGAATTTTTCCAACAGAAATGCAAGACTTAAGCACGATTGATTTACCATCTTCAATACCTTTCAAGATTGAATAGTAATGAAGTTTCAAACCTCAGAAGAGCTAATTCTAGAAAGAGAAATCAAAGGTCTTAGAGTTATCTCTTTTATTAGAATTTTTTTAGTCGCTAGCACAATCTCTTCAACTCTAGTTGTTGGGAAAAGTAACTTTGAAAAGATCTTCGTTGCATTTCTTTCCCTTACAATTTTTGTGATTACAATTTTTTTTCTTATAATGAACAAAAGAAAAAAATTTATACTTAGCTCAGGATATTTTGGAGCATTTTTTGATGGGTTTTATGTTTCCATTCTTCCTTATATCTGGTATCAATCAGTTGGAGGCGAATCAGTTTCTCCTCTCTATCTACTGAAAAATCCAACGATGATAACTCTTAGTTTTACAGTTCTAATCATAAATAGTTTCGCTATACGATACCACTATCCTTTGATTGTAGCCATAATAGTATTAACAAGCCAAATTGGATACAGCATCTATGCATTTCAAGACCCTAGATCTATCATCTCTGAAAATTTTGTTTCCCATTTACTCGGAGAAACAATAAGTTTAAGTTTTTACTATGGCTTTCTTATGATATACTTTATCACAACTATTCTAATTTGTTATCTTACAATAATCACGAAAAAACTTATCTATGAAGCAATTAGTTTAGAAAAAATCAACTTCAATGCTAGTCGATACTTCTCACCTAATGTATTTGCAAAAATCATAGCTTCAGATGATGATTTTTTCAATAAGGGTAGAAAACAAAAAGTAGTAGTACTCTTTAGCGATATTAGAGATTTCACAACTATATCCGAAACTCTCAAACCAGAAGATGTAATGAAACTTCTCAAAGAATATCATTCTAAAATGGTTGCAACGATTTTTAAACATGGCGGGACCTTAGATAAGTTTATTGGAGATGGAATCATGGCTACATTTGGAACTCCCGAAGAATCAAACGATGATCTAGAACGTGCTATGAAGACTGCCATAGATATGAGAATTGCCTTAAATGAACTGAATCAAGAAAGAATTCTCAAAGGACAAGTTCCACTTCGCCAAGGAATTGGAATCCATGTAGGCTTTGCAATTGCAGGTAACATTGGAACTAGTGATCGAATGGAATATACTGTGATTGGAGATACAGTAAATATTGCTAGTAGAATTGAAAGTCAATGCAAAGTTCTTTCCAAAGAAATTTTAGTTTCCAGTGATGTTGTTGAAGTTCTGAAGAATCAGTTTTCTTTTGATGACTTAGGTGAGCACTTACTCAAAGGTAAACATGAAAAAATTAGATTATATACATTATCCGAAATCAACAATCAGTAAAGTTATATCATCTTCAAATTGCGGATCGTTTGTAAACTCTATAACTTTTCTTAGTATCGTGGCACAAGATGCATCTCCATCTAAACCATATGTTGAATCAAAAATCTGATATAACCTTTCTTCACCTAAGAGTTCTTTAGTATCATTCCTTCTTGCTTCTAAAAGACCATCAGTGTAAAAAATAAATCTATCCCCATTTTGAATTGGAATACTCAAATTTTGGTATTCAACTTTAGGAAATACTCCAAGAACTTTTCCTTTTAACTCTTGAGTATAAGCATTTTCCCCATTCTTTCTAAGAATATATGGAATATAATGACCAGCATTTGAAATTTCTAAAAAGTTACCTTTAGTTTCGCTGAGTTTAAAAACTGCAACCAAAGCAGTCACAAAATTTCCAGCAGTATTCTCTAAAAGTTGCATATTAATTTGCTTCAAAATATCTGAAGGTCGATGAAATCTAGAGATCGTATTTTTCCAAGAAATCTTAGCCATGGAAGCTATGAATGCAGCGGGAATTCCATGTCCAGAAACATCAGCAATTAATAATCCAAATTTCTGAAACTGCTCCGAATTCTTGAAAGATCTAAACTTCACTATATCATAAAAATCTCCTCCAACGCTTTCCATTGGAATGTATCTTGCGAAAAATTTTAATTCAGAGCCAAATGGATAAGATTTGGGGAGCAAATTTTGTTGAATTTTTCTTGCTCTATTCAAGTCTTCCTCAACTTTTTTTTGTCTAACTAAGATTACATTTTTTAGTTTTTGCTCTTCTAAAATTGTTTCCCTTAGTGTTATGATAAAAATTTCATTCATCAAATTTGTAAGCACCATTGATTGTCTTTGAATCAATATCTTTGCTTTCGCCACAAAAGAAGGAACGGGTTTAATTCGTCTCACGATAGCAATTAACTCATCGCTTGTTTTATTTTCTTGTAGATTAAAAAAAGCTACATCATCTGGTGATTGTATTAATCTTTTAAAAACATTTTCTACACTTTCTTTTAGTCTTGGATCTTTCTCTGGTTCATTAATTATTAGAATATTTTCAATCCTAACCCTATATTGTATAATGATATTTTTTGCTGTTGTTTCATCAAATTCTCCCTCACCGAATTCCTTGAAATAAATTTTTTCATAAAATGAACGACCCTCTGGAAATTCACCAATTTCTAAATGAACATAACTAAGTTCAGCTTCTAAAAATTCAATATACTTTCTTCCATCTTTTAATACTGTCTCTAAAGTCTGTTTAGGTTTAATCATCTCTCTTCGAATCACATTACCATATTCAGAAAGCAAAATTTCAAATAGCTCTCTTCGAAATTCGATATTAAAGAACTCTTTTTCAAAATCCTCGAATGATTCTTGTTGTAAACTGCTCATTATAAATTCTTAAGTGTGAGGACTAAACTCGATGAGTAGAATTGTAGAATCATCTCCATAGTTTTCCCCAGAAAATGATCTCTTCCATTCAGATTCAATAAATTTGACTGCAATCTCTAAGCTCATTTTTTTAGATCTATAGAATGCATCTTTCAAAAACTCTACCCCCCATTTATCTGGTCGGGAAGTTTCAACCATCCCATCTGTATATAGAAGTAGTCTATCACCAGGTTCTAGAAAATCTTCTTTCTGCTCATAAAAATTTTCTGATTGAAACCTCATACCTAAAAACATTCCTTTAGTGAATAAAATTTCAACTTCAGTATTATTCTTTCTAAGTAAGAAAGCTGGTCTATGTCCTGCTGAAGAATAAACAAACTTACCTGACTTTTCTATTATAAAAAGTGCTGCAGTAAGATAATCATAAGTTTCCATTGTAACTTCGATTTGTTTATTAACATCTTGAAAAATTTTAATAGGAAAATCATACTTTGCAATTGAGTTATTGATACAACTTTTGTACATCATACTCAGTAGAGCGGCAGGAACTCCATGACCAGATGCATCTGCGATGTAGATTGCTAATTTATCTTCTTTCATTGAAACTAAATCAAAAAAATCTCCTCCTACTTGCATCATGAAATTATACCTATAAACCATCTTCACTAAATCATAAGTTTTACTCTCATGCGGAACTAAACATTTTTGAAGTTCAGAAGCTATTTTTAATTCTAATTCATAATTTGAATCTTTCTTCTGTAAATTTTTCACTCTATCACTTAGTTCTTCAGTTCTTTCTTGAATCTTTATCTCAAGTTCAGTGTTAGCAATAGATAATTTTTTTTTCATATCATTGATTTTTTGAGAAAGTGCTAAAGAAAGGAAAAGTGTCTCAAAAATACTTCCCAACTGGATACTATAATTAGTGAAGATATTCTCAGGAACAATGATAAGATTTCTTGAAACGAAGATTAATGAACCAAGCAAAAAAGCTATCCAAGTTAAAAGAAAATAAACTGCTGAAGAATAGAGATCTTTTATTGGTCTAATTAATACGATTATGAAAAACAAAATATATACTAAAGCTAATAAATTAGCATATCTAAACAAAGTTTGTTTTTCTGAAAATAATATAAATGGAACATTCAATATAGCTAATATAAGCAGGAGTTTCATTGAAGAATCTTCTATATTATACTTCTCATTAAAATTCATCATCTTTCTGTATAAAACAATTATACTAAGCAAAAGACAAGAACTTGAGATTCTATACATCGGAAAAAATAAATTTGGATAATTTGGAATCAAATATTGAAATTCACCATTTAATACAGAAAGATGAAGTATCAAAGATAGCATATAGGTTAGATAGTAAAAGTAATTAACCTCTTTCACTAAAACCAATAAAAGCAAATTGAAGAAAAACATTATAGTTAGTATTCCATAATATGCACCCTTCATATAAGCGTCTTCTTTGAGTAGTTGATTATAGTCAGTCTCTTCTAAGAACTTAATTCTAAAAATGATAGGACTATTTGTCTCTATGGAAAGAAGGATTTGTTTATGCTCATTGTTCTTCATATGTCCAATGGGAAATAATATTCTAGTTTCAGAAATAACCCTTTCTTGGAATGGATAACCCCAACCTGATCGAAAATGAACAGAAGTTTTAGATTTAGTTTCAGAGTAGAAATTAACCTTTTCCATCATCAATGAATCGATATAAATATATTCAATAGAATCTGTTATCTCATCTGACTCAATTAGAAACCAGAATTTACTTTTACTGAACCCAAAATTGATTGGTTCATTAGGGAGAGTTTTGAATTCTGAGAATTTTTCTTGAAGGGGAAAGGTTTCTGCTTCAAAAGTTTTTTCTTTGTCTTCAAAATACTTGATTCTAAAATTAATTGGTTCCGTTGCAAATAAATTAACTGTAAAAAAGAAAACTAGAAAACTAAAACAAATAAGGAATGAATCTTTTCTTATTTTGGAAATGTTCAGAGTAGTAATCATTCTGGAAAAGTGCATTTTCTTCTTTCTTGATTCTAAAAAATAACAGTATGAAATTAAAAATACTAAAAAAAATAAATGAATAATAACTGGAATGGAATAAGGAAATACTTGCAATTTCCAAGATTACCACAAGATAATTAGGATGCCTTATGTATTTATAAATGCCATTAGTAATAATTCCTTCTTTAATTTCTTTCTCATAAATAATTTTTGTGTTCCAAAATTTTCCCAAAACAAATAAGATATGAAATCTTAACAATAAACAGATAAAATAAACTGAAATCGAAGATAGTGCAATAATAAAGTTAAATTCTCTATCAAGCAAGATTGCTTCTAGAGGAACAATAATTAAAAAACTGGAATGTAAAACAACGAACAAGAAAAAAAAAGGTTCCTTAACTTGAATCAGTGTTGAAGATTTTCTCTGATCAAGGTTTGACTTTGCTATTCTTAATTCAATTATTCTAAGAATACTCGTTACAAAAATCAACCCTAATAAATAATAATATGAATCTTTCATTATAATACCAAGATTGTACAATCACTTTTTAATGTAGATACAAAAAATTCCAAGGTATAACCTCCACTAACGTTAACAGTAGGATTAGAAAGAAATGTGCTTCCATCTTGGATAACATCAGTTGGTACACAGGTATTGGAGAAGGTTTTTACCGAAGTGAGGTTTTTACAAATTATGTTGATCGTATGAGTTCTATTCGTTAGATCGACTCTAAATGCTTTTGTGGAATAACCATCGTAAACGAAAGTCTCTTTTTTATTGACAGTCAATAAATTCTGTTCACCATAGATTGAGTTATAACTGCTATAACAATTTAAATAGAATTCAGTGCCCGAACAGTTATAGCCCGACTTCTTATCTAGACTTGAACAGTTTCCATCAATCTTTGAAACTGATAAGACTCCTGTAGAAGCGTTAGTCGGAACAGTAGTTCTAATTTCCGTAGTTGAAGAAAAATCTACTACTGACTGAACCCCATTGAATCTAACAATGTTCTCAGAAGGAACTAGAGAAAAGTTTCTTCCTGAAATAGTAACCTTAGTTGCTGGAAACTCTCCAAAAAGAGTGGTCGATTGTTTAGGAGACCCAAACTTTGGAACTACATTTGTTATAGCTAGATTATAGCTTGAAGAGGGTAGTCCAAGTAAGAAAGAAAGAATCTCTCTTTGTGAAGTATCATCTCCTTTACAAGAAAAGAAAAAAACGAATACTACAAATAAGAACTTCATATCTTAATTGGACGAAACCAAATGCTTAAAGTCTTCTAAACCAAGGACATTTTTCTATTAATTTAGCTGTCGGAATTCTTTTACAATCAAAACCAGTTTTGATTCCATAAACCACATGATCTTCACATTCCTCAATCATATCATAAGAAACTTCGTCCTGTGGATCGATATATCTTTTACAAGAATTCAATTCTTTTACTTCCCACTTGTAAAATCCAAGTGAGTTCCATTTCCACTCAATCTTAAGTTTTAGTCTTTGACCAACTTTATGATTTGCAAAAATGCAATCTCCAAATTCCTTGTTCCCTCGTATTATCTCAATTTGAGTTCCAGGGCAATCTGTATAATTAATCTCAACATCGACAAGCAATGGTTCGCCTTTATCGTCTATCATGACTTTTTCCATGCGGTTTATCACAACCTCAGTCTCAAATTCTTTGGGACTTTCTCTACAATAAATTAAAAAGAGGAATATTAGAAAAAAATAATATTTCATAGAACACATCCTAATATGAACAAGACCATGTTAAGTGGTGGAACAATTCTTTTTCCCAAGATATAAATCCTTTCATGATGAATTTCATCAAAGAAAAAGAAAAGCCATGTAGAAAAAAGGTTAACTAGCAAACCTAGATAGACACCAAGCATCAATTTATCTGCTCTTGTTAGATAAGCAGTAGCAGGAATCTCCTGTGAAAGAGTATAGTGAAATAGAACTGCTGCAGCAAGCATTGGTGCACTGGCATTAATTCTTCCTTCCAAACTTTTCCCATGAAGAAAAACTCCAGAAAGAGCGACTAACGTTATCACTAGTGCTGGTGTAAATACTGTGAATAGAGCGTTAGTTGCAAACCTTGCGATACCAAGATGAAAAATATATCTTGGATAGTATAGATCATCATACTCAAATCTATCAGGATAGTAATGATTCTGAACTCTGGCTTCTAAAGAGTGAACTTCCCAACCAGGCATAACAAAATCTGAGTCTAGTTTAGTAAATTCATTTGCAGCATAGAACTGAATTTGATCCACTCCAACATCAATCTCTTCAATTCCAATTTCAAGTTCTTGTCTATCAAAAGGATAATTTCTTAAATCAGGAAGCATAAAGAAAACAGCATGATACTTCCATAGTTTGAAGGTTGGTTCATCAGCTATCTTCGTCATTAGATCGTCTTCTTCTAGAATCCCATTCGTAAAATGAGGATTAATCCCTTTAGGCATTGGCTTATCACTAGTATAAGATAGAAAAAAATCTGCTTCAAATTTACCTTGCTTAATATCAAAATTTGAGATGTTTTTCAGAAGAAAGCCAACCTTAACTTTACAAGGTGAACCATGCTTAGGATTTGCAAAAGGAGATTTGAATCTTCCTGTAGAATGAAAGGGCATACCGGAAGGAGAAACTGAATCAGTTTTAAACTTTAACTCAGGATCATCCGCTTTTGTTTTGAAAGGTGTTACTAGCATTAGTATAGGCAGTAACCAAAGCACCATTTTAGAGATTAATTTCACAGCACATTCCTCATTTTATTTCAATATAATATGGTTTTTAACTAGAATCCAGTTATTTTTTTGTTCGATAGAAAAATTTATTCCTCACAAAAACTATGAAACTGATTTTGAATGATTGGATAACCTCTAAACAATAAAACTTAGATGAACCACTCTTCATTCATCATATTATTTTCTGTAGAGGAATATTAAGCATTCCTAAGATACTTATGAATTCTTTGTGGTAAAATCATGCAAAGCAAATAAAGATAGGATTTCATGATTTTATAATATAAATGAAAAGAAAAGAATTGAAAATATTTGTAATTACATTTGTATTAATAAATATGAGTTTTGAAAGAGAGCTTACAATTTGAAAAATAGAAGATTAAGTATCAGTTCTAAAGTCAATTTATTGTTCTTTTTAGGAATGAGTTTTATTGGTCTAAGTATCGGACTCACTTTCTATTTTCAATACTCAGACTACTTACAAAAATCAGCCGAGGAAACTTTAAAAAATGCTATTTACTCAGCTGAGATTCTTTTTCCAGCAGAAGAAAGTCTATCATATAATAAAGAAAGTAGTATGACTGATGAATATAAATTTAAGTGGAAGCAAATTCGTTCTCTTTCAGAAAAGTTTAAACTTGCTTATATCTATGTTCTAGTTAAAAATAATGAAGGAAAATTTTACTACACTTTTGACTCAGGAGACGATCCTGAGGTAATAGCTGTGAAGCAACAAGATGGAAAGTATATCCCAAAATTTGCTGATCATGCAAGTGAAGAAAGAAGAAAACTTCCTTTTGCTAGAACTGACCAAACTCCTGACGACTACTTTGACATCTATGATGAGGCACCTAAGGCTTCCTATGAAGCGTATGAAAAAAATGATTTTGTAATTGCTGAAGAATATACTGACAAGTATGGCACTTTTAAATCCGCATTCTATCCCCTAAGAGATAAAAGCGGAAAAGTTGTTGGGGTTTTCGGTGCAGACTATGATATAAGTTACATTAAATCCTTAAAGAAAAAATCAATAATTTTATTTTCACTGCTAATGTTTGCGGGAGTCTTAATCGCAGTCCTTTTTAGTATCATCATTCGACATTCTATCGTCAAACGAATAGAAATGCTTAGTTATGGCTCAGATGAAATCTCCAAAGGAAACTTACAATTCAAAATTCAACTAAAGCAATATTTTCAAGATGAAATTGGTGAACTTGCTGATAACTTTAATTCTATGTGTTCAAAATTAGATGAGAGTTTTCAAAAAATCAAAGAATACAATGAAGACTTAGAGAAAAAAGTAGAGGCAAGAACCCTTGAATTGCAAGCAACCCTCCAAAATGTACAAGCGTTAAAATTTCAACAAGATGGAGACTATTTTTTAACAACGTTAGTTGCTAATCCTCTGATGCAAAACAGGAATAGGAGCGAATTAGTTAAAATTGAATTTCTCATCAAACAAAAAAAGGAATTCCAGTTCAAAGGAAAAAATCATCATCTTGGTGGAGATATCTGCGTTAGTGGAAATTTGAACTTCAAGGGAGAACGTTATTGTATGTTCTTCAATGGGGATGCGATGGGTAAGTCAATGCAAGGAGCTAGTGGTGCACTTGTGATTGGATCATTGATAAACTCTATTATGGCAAGATCTGCTGCTAATAAAAAAGTTCTCAACCTTAAACCTGAGGAATGGTTAGAAGAAACATACCGTGAAATGCAAAGAGTAATGGAAGCGTTTGATGGTGCAATGTTAGTCTCTTGTACGTTAGGACTTCTTTCAGAAAAATCAGGGAAAATGTACTATTTCAATGCGGAACATCCCTTTACCATTTTGTATAGAGATGGGATTGCTTCTTTCATTGAAGATAAAATTTCAGTTCATAAACTAGGATTCCCTTCAACTGATTCACCTGAAATTTACTTCTTTGACTTGAAACCAGGTGATGTAATTTTTTGTGGCTCTGATGGCAAAGATGATTTGATTATTAGTTATGATAAAGAAAGTGGGCAAAGGGTTATCAATGAAGATGAGACATTGATATTACAATTGATCGAAGAATCCAAAGGTGACAAACAAAACTTACTCGAAATTTTGAAATCCAAAGGAGAACTCAGCGATGATTTTTCATTAGTTAAAATTATTTATAAAGATGAAGATTCAATTATTCGGATAGAAAAAGATCAATTTGATGAGTTGAATACATTATTACCAGAGCTGATTAAAGAGCAAAAGTATGAGCAGGTTCTAGAACAATTAGAACAATTTCCCAATAGAAATCTTCAATTTGAATACTACAAAGCTCTTGCACAGAGTAGGCTTGGAAAAAATAGAGAAGCTCTACAAACTCTCATGGAGACTAACGCTGAAATCCAAGAAAACAAAAAAGTTTTGCGATTGCTTTCTCAAATTTATTATGACCTTGCTCTATACTCTGAGTCCAAACAATACTTGGAAAGACTTCTAGTCTTAGAACCTGAAAATGAGAAACTAAAATCTATGCATGAAAAACTACTTCGAAAAGTTAAGCCCGAAACAGAACCAAGCTTTTAAATCAAAAAACTAACGTTAGTTTTAATTCTTATAGAGAATTGCTTTTTCTGCTGGACTTAGAAATTCATTACAACTAATTCGTGCAACTAAGCATGGTTGTAGCAATATTGTATTTTTTACTTAAATAACAAACTACTTGGTTGTGCTCTGTTTCTGTCATTAAACGGTTGTAATGAATCAGTTCAGCAATATCTCCGTTAAATTGATTGGCAGGACTTCCTAAAGGTCCTGAATTTCTTCCAATATAAAATTCTTGAGAGCCTGTGCTGTAGTTTGTACCAGTTGTTATACTATGAACTAGTCTTAAAAAT
This sequence comes from Leptospiraceae bacterium, assembly GCA_033762425.1. Taxonomy (GTDB): domain Bacteria; phylum Spirochaetota; class Leptospiria; order Leptospirales; family Leptospiraceae; genus JANRLP01. Next base: position 28,671 of record JANRLP010000092.1, on the reverse strand, counting down.
CCATTTCTATAATAAGAAGAACTATAATTATTTGCTGTAGCATTACTAATTCTCCATGAAAAGATAAAATAATCTGAGGTATTTGTTAAAAAAAGATCGTTTAAGGGACCAAATATTGAACTACTTCCAATTAACAGACTACTGTCTGCTGTAAACTGAAACTCATTAGAGTTTGATCCGTTGGTTTGTATTGGTTGCCTTAAAATAAAAATATGTTGAATATTTCCTATACCATTTCTTTTTAACACAAAAAAATTGGTATGATTATATAATGCTGTTCCATTGGTTAAAAGAGGACTAGCGATTGTTCTTGCTAAAAAATCATTCGTACCATCAAATCGAATTACAGGAAGTCCGTTTAATGCATTAGTTCTGAATATTGGTTGATTTACACCTGTTCCCTGAGTTGCATCATACCCATTTCCACTACTATCACTCCATGTTGTTACTTGAGTATTGTCTGCTTGGTTTATAGAATCTGCCTTTAAAAAAAGACCAAGATTTGTAAGATTAGCGTTAGCCGAAACCTCTTTTGAGAATGTTTCTATCCCATTTTTTAAATAGGAAACTCTGTAGTATCTAAGATCATTTGTTGTGAGTGCTGTTTCCATAAAAAATAAATTAGTAGTGCCACCATTTGTGATTTCTGTATCAGATGCAGTAACACCCGCACTAGACTTTCTATAAATCTTATAACTAGTTGCACCGGTTTGTGCTGCCCAATTAATAATTATATCTCTTGGTCCACCAAATGCTGTAATTACAAACTGGTCAACATTGGAAGTTGTATTCGTTGTCCCAGTGCTATTTCCTGAGGTTTGGCTTGAATTCTTTGATTTCAGAACTAAATCTGGTAAAATATAACCTAACGACGTACAGGAAGAGTCCAAGTGTGAACAAGGTCGTTCCCCTTTACAAAAACAAAATAAAATTAGTAGAAAACTTATGACTATCCTTTTCATAAAATAATTTTTTTTTGAATCAAAATAAGTGTCAATTGTAAATACTGTCAAGTTATTCATTTGGAGTGATTCAAAAGGCAAAGTCTAAGGTTACTCGGTGAAAATTATCTTGTAAAAAGACTAGGTTTTAAAACCCTAGTTCTATGGTTTCAAGTTTAGCATTTCAGCTATTTACTGTTTTGGCTCAGGATGCTGCCGATGGTGGCAAGTCAGCTATTTCTTCCCTAATTCTAATTCCTGTCATGATTGTCATGATCTATTTTTTAGTAATTCGTCCTCAACAAAAGGAAGAGAAAAAGCGTAAGGAAATGATTGCTTCGTTAGCTAAAGGGGATTCAGTAGTAACTTCCAGTGGAATTCATGGAAAAATCATAGAGTTCCGCGACAATAATGAAACTGTTGTTTTAAATATATCCAAAGATACTAATGTAACATTCAATTCATCTAGTATTGTAAAGAAAAAATAATGATTCGCTTCTTGGTTTTTGGGATTCTACTAGCTCTCAGTGCGAACCTGTTGGCAGAGAAAGAAACTCAAGCCAAGAGCTTAAAAAACAAAAAGTCATCTTCTAAGAAAGCCTCCAAAAAGCAAAACTCTGAATCCAAAACTTCTCAAACTCGTTTCACAATAGAAGAAATCAGAGAAATCAATCGTTCTTGGATTCAAAATGAACTAGATTATACCTTAGATTCAGAACAGGTTTCCAATACTCAAGAAATTGCAAAAGAACCTGAAATAAAGAAGGTGGAGAAGGTTGAGCCGGAGCCTCCTAAGAAATTTGTTGAAGAAAAAGAGAAGCCAAATGGATTTTTTCAAAAAGTAGTTGCTTTTGTTTTGGCAAATAAAAACGCTTTTGCAATCGGTGCCATCATTATTATCTTTGCACTCTATAGCATTCAAAAAGGCGGAAAGTCAAATCTTTCCGAGTCTAGTAGAGTCCGCAGCAGATTCAGAAATAAATAGTTCACCCAAGGAGAAAATTTTTTGAAGTCCACAAGCTGGTTTTTTTTACCACTTTCTATTCTAATCATTTCCTGCATCATCCTCTACCCGAATTTCGTAGAGAGAGAACTGAAGCTATCAATCAACCCGGAAATTCTACAAGCTCCTAAAGAAGAGCAAGACAAACAACTCAAACAATTCCAAGAAAGATGGAAGTCTGAGTATAATATTACTCGAAGTTATCAAATTGAACCTAACCCTGAGTCAGGTTTACCCAAAGAAAACTTTTTTCTAGTTAAGGGAAGATATATAACTTCTGCAAAGATAAACCAAATCTCTCAAGAAAATATAATTCTCTTTAAAGAATCAGAAAATATTCTCAAACCAACTTGGATTGAAGAAAAGTTGAAGTCGGGAAAATCCATGACAATCAAACTTGGCTTAGATTTGCAAGGTGGGATGAGAGTTGCTTTAAAAGGGGATTTCGAAACTTACTCAACCAAGTTGAAGGATTTGTATTCCAAAGAAATTTCAGACCTAAATGGAATCATACTAGCAACGGATAAATCTGAAAAAGAAAAAGAAGATGCTAAGAAGAAACTTGAAAGCATCAATTCTAATTTTGAACTCACTGAAACAAGAAAACTTTTTGAACTAGAAAAAGCGAAACTAATTATTGATAACAGGTTGACAAACCAAAACCTAACTGAACCTCAGGTGAGAATTCAAAAAGACCAAGACTCAATAGAAGTTTCTTTACCTGGAGTATCCAATTCTTCACAAATTCTAGAAATTCTTCAAAACACAGAAACAGTTGAATATCGTCTAGAAGAGCCATCTGGAGAATTAGGACGTGGTAAGTTTGCTTCACTAATTGATGCAGAAGAACAAACTCTAGTCCTTGCAGGAAAAAGAGAAGAGACTGAGATTGTTCAATACCAAAAACTTGTTCAATCTAAAGCAAGCAAAAAGGCTTTGGAAGCTTTTCTTGCCAAGATGGAAGAAAAGTATAAACTTACTAACGAACCCTATAAAATTTTTGCTTTATGGGAAAGAGGCAATAAGTCAGGAAGTCAACTTTTACCAAGAAGATTTGTTGTACTAGAAAAAGCAATCGCACTGAGCGGAAATGACTTGAAGAATGCTAATCCAAGCTATGACCAAAATCAATTTGCTTGGACTGTTTCCTTTTCTCTAACACCAGCAGGTTCAGAAAAATTCTTTGAGATAACTTCTAAAAACAAAGGAAGGCTTCTTGCTATCATTTGGGGAGACAAAGTTATTTCTAATCCAAGAATTAATGATCCAATTGCTGGTGGTAACGCACAGATAAGTGGAAGTTTTACCCAAGATGAAGCAGTGAGACTTTCTAACATCATTAGCGAAGGTGCACTTCCGATCCCACTTTCGATATTAGAAATGAGATTTATTGGACCGACTCTAGGAATTGAATCTATTCAAGTTGGGTTTCAATCAGTACTCATTGGTTTCATATTTGTAATGGCTTATATGATTATGTATTATAAGCTTGCAGGAACGATAGCCGACATTGCTCTAATGGCGAACGTAATCATACTCATGGCACTACTTACTCTAATGGATTTCACATTAACTCTACCCGGTTTTGCTGGTGTTGTTTTGACTGTGGGGATGGCTGTGGATGCGAATGTGATCATCTATGAAAGAATTAAAGAAGAGCTAATCGATGGCAAGCCTCTGCCAACAGCAATTTCAAATGGATTTGATAATGCTTTTTGGACAATCTTTGATAGTAATATCACGACTTTGATTTCTGGAATTTTAATGATTAAATTAGGAAATGGTCCAATCAAAGGTTTTGCAATCACACTTTGTTGGGGGATCATCACTTCCATGTTCACCTCACTAGTATTCAGTAGAATACTTTTCAGGTTGTTAGTAGAATTTACAAGCATCCAAACATTGAGACTTGGTTTTGGTTCTTATGGAGTTAAAAAATAATGTTTGATTTTTCTAAGTACAAATATATTTCGATCATCACTTCCACCCTATTTATTATTTGTGGTTTGACCTTCACATTCACCTATCATAAAGGTTTTGCTCACTCCCTTGACTTCAATGGTGGTCTTAGAGCAGTCGTAATACTACCTAAAGATAAGGATAGAAAATCTATTGAATCATTTTTCGCCTCGGAGTCAATTGATTCAGTTATTATCCTTCTGGATAAAGAAAAAAACCACTATCAAATCGATGTTGGTTTAGAGTCTATTCCCAAGATAGTTGCTTCTAATCAAAAAAAAGCAGTAGATGAATCTGAAAAAAAAGCAAGACCAACGATTGAAGAATTTATCTTTATGTTGAAGAAAGGTTTTTCAATTGAAAGAGATAAGATTCTCAGTGCAGACCAAGTTGGAGCAATTGTAGGAAATGAATTAACTTCCACTGGAATTTCACTTCTACTCTATACTATGCTTTTTATGGCAATTTATTTGAGTTTTAGATTTCAATTTAAGTTTGCTTTAGGTGCTTCCTTAGCACTGTTGCATGATTTATTTTTTACTCTAGCATTCATTGGAGTATTTCAAATTAAACCTAGTGTTCCAATAATTGCTGCACTACTTACTTTGCTTGGATATTCCATTAACGATACTATAGTAATTTTCGATAGAATCAGAGAAAACTCAGATTCAAAAGTGAAGTATGAATTCTCAAGAACAATTAACGTCTCCATCAACCAAACACTTGGAAGAACTTTGAATACTTCAGTAGCAACTCTCATTTCAATTGTTGCTATAATAATAGGAAAAGCAGTAGAGCTTTATGATTTTAGTATTGTTCTAATCTTTGGTGTAATCATTGGAACCTACTCTTCTATCTTTATTGCCGCCCCTATAGTTGAAATCTATGAAAAATTCTTTCCTGAAAAGGCAAAAGACTAAACCAAATAAAACTAGTTCCTAAGTTGGAACTAGTAAATTTCTTAACTGCAATTTCATCTTTGCTTAACTCAAAAAACTAAAAAAGTATATAATGGGTTAATAATTTATTTCCAATGACCCTAGTATCAATACCCTAAGAATGAGATGTTTAAATAATATCGGTGGGCGATCTTTAACTTAAAAGACTTGACAGGTATGGATACTCAAAGGACTAGTATTGAAAAAGAGGATTTATGGCTGAGAGCAAAGAACCAACTAAAGTAGAAATTGCAAAGATAAATTCAAACGGGCTTAGAGGTACTCTAGCTGAAGAATTAAAAGATGGAACTGATGGTTTCTCAGAGGATAACACTAATCTTTTAAAATTTCATGGACTCTACCAACAAAAAGATAGAGATAGGGTCAAAGACGAAAATGGGAATGATATTGAAAAACCTCATACCTTCATGATTAGGGGAAGAATTCCTGGTGGAAGACTTACAAAAGAGCAATATTTGGTTTGGGATGAACTCGGAGAAAAATATGGTGCTGGAGCGATTAGACTTACAACTAGACAATCTATCCAACTTCACTATCTTCAAAAAGAAAATATTTCTAATGTAATCCAAGAAATAAATAAGATCAATCTTTCTTCGATGGGAGCTTGTGGTGACGTTGTGCGAAATGTTACTGAAAGCATAAACCCTTGGAAACGAAAAGATATTTCACAACTAAATGAATTCTCGCAACTGCTTTCAGATCATTTTAAATACAAAACAACTTCATACATTGAAATTTGGCTCGGCGAAAAACAAATCAACAAAGACCTAGATGAACCGATTTATGGGAAAACATATCTCCCCAGAAAGTTCAAGATTGGTGTGACCTTAGTTGAACTAAATAATATCGATCTATACACTAATGATATGGGATTTGCTGCAACATTAGATGAAAACAAGATCATAGATGGTTTTTTTGTTTTTGCAGGTGGGGGACTAGGAATGACTCATAATAAACCTGAAACCTATCCACGAGCAGCAAGTCTTTTAGGTTGGATTTCTAAAGCAGATTTGATTCCGATCAGTGAAGCCATAGTCACTGCTCATAGAGATTTTGGAGATAGAACAAATCGTAAACATGCAAGATTAAAATATGTTGTGGAAGAAAAAGGTGTAGAATGGTTTGTATCTGAAGTAGAAACTAGATCAGGTAAAAAATTTCAGAATAAAGAACTTCCTAAATGGAATTCTCCTTCTTATTTAGGATGGGTGCTTGCAGAAGACGATACATATTCACTTGGAATTCATACACTTGCTGGAAGAATAAAAGATACAAAAGACAGGCCTTTAAAATCAACGTTACGCGAAATTGTATCTAAGTTCAATCTTTCAGTTCAGGTATCACCCGACCAAGATTTGATTTTAATGGATATCGCTAAAGAAGATAAACCTAAAATTGAAAAAATCTTTCAAGAACGAAACATTGACTATATTAGCCCCGCTAAGTTATATGATAGAGCACTTGCTTGTCCTGCACTTCCAACCTGTGGACTAGCTCTTACTGAGAGCGAAAGATTTTTCCCGCAACTCCTTGCAGGTATTGAATCCGTACTTGTAAAACATGAACTATCTTCTAGGGCTCCTGTGCTTAGAATGACTGGCTGTCCTAATGGATGTGCTAGACCATACTCTGCTGAGATTGGAATTGTTGGTCAACAAAATGGTGGTAAGTATGCAATCTATCTAGGTGGAGATGCAGAGGGAACAAGAGTTGGATTTCAAGTTGCGACTAAGGTTCCCATCAGTTCAATTCCTGAACTTTTAGAAAAAGTTTTTATCGAATGGAAAAAAAATGGACAAGATAAAACGTTAGGCGATTTTACCTATTCAATTGGTAAAGAAAAAATTGCTGAGATTTTATCATAATTTGAACAACTATCCTCTCATCTTAGTCTAACGAGTATGAGAGTTCTTTTATTGTTAATTTTACTACAGTGTGTTTCCTATCGTTCGGAGATCAAAACAAATGAACCGATGAAGAAAAGAGCCTCATTAGGCTCTATTTCTGAATCTCCTAGAGCCTATGAATATTCTAACTCGTCCTCTTCTGACCCTTGTCCTTCATGTTCTATGTTCAGGCTCAGACATGATAACTTTCCAAATCCTATGCCGAGTTTAAGTGGAAACTCACATCTTGGAGCATTACAGTCCTTTGAGTATAGAGATGCAAGAATGAGGAACCAAGCATTTTGGATTTCACAGTCTCGTAGCTCCCAACAAAATGCCTTACGAGATTACCACCGATCTTCATTGAATTCGGGAAACGCTTATGTCCCAAATTTTAGATAACTACTCACCCTTACAAAAAATTTTCCAATAAAGAAAATAGTTCTCATTTGATCGGAAAAACGAGAAGGTTTTATACCCTCTATATACATGAGTGTAAATGTTTTATTTAACGAACTTCAAACCAATGATCTGAATTTACGATTCCAAAAAAAGACTTCATCGACGTTAAGGATTCCCAAAGAATTGATGGATGAGTTTGAAGCGAAAATTAATAAACATGAAAGTATAGATCAATATTTGAGGTATTTGCTGAGGACGTTTAGACTTATTAGTTATAGTGGGATGGTTCCGAAGGCTCGTAAAGTGAAGACAGAATATCAAGAAGAGGGAATTGGTTATAAGCGTGTGGATTTTAAAGTCTCTAACGATTTATGGATCCAAATTAGTGCGTTAGCTCTATACTACGGAAAGTCTCGCTGCTGGTTGTTTACTTTTCTGTTATCGCTAGACCTTGCAGGTTTTGGAGAGATCATCTCTGATTTATTCGGTGGTGTTCCAACCTTAGGAGGTAGCGTTTTGTTCACAGGCACGTTCTGGCAACCACAAAAGAATCTCTATACCAGAGGGATGAGGATAAGACGTTTCGATAACAGAGACCCAACCAAAGAAAAACCTCCACAACCACATTTTTTCTTAACCTAAACAAGCGAATCCCACAACTAGAGGGGCAAAGAAAAACTCTTCACATCAACAGGACATTCGAATAATAATACTGCACATGAATTTCTATTCACTTAGTAGTTACAATTTTCTATAAAACGAATCAAATTGCTTCTGAAATAAATCATTTAGAGTATCTCAGTATAACAATTTTCAATATTAACTTTACCTAATTTACTCGACAAAATTTATTGACCTAAAACCCTAGTTTTACACCTCGGAGAGCTACATCAGAACAGCACAAGAAAATCTGCTTCAGACCTATTTCATGGATTATGAATCTGAATCAGTCAAAAATTTTTTGCAACCAATTGAAGTTGGATCTAAATCAGATATTGAAATTGCAATCGAAACTTACTATCATGTCAGAGATTCTATCACCTACGATCCGTATCATATAATCTTCAAAAAAGAATTTCTCAAAGCTAGTTCAATTGTGGACAGAGGTTATGGCTACTGTGTTGAAAAAGCTGTTTTATTGGTTGCTTGCATAAGAAGTTTTGGAATCGAAGCTAGATTAGGTTTTGCTAATGTACGAAACCACCTAAATTCAAAAAGACTCTCAGATTTAATGCAATCAGATGTTTTTGTTTTCCATGGTTATGCTGAAATTTTTTTGGAAGGTAAATGGGTAAAGTGTACTCCTGCATTCAATAAAAAACTTTGTGAGAAAGCGGGAATCTTTCCTTTGGAATTCAATGGAAAAGAAAATTCTCTATTTCACCCATTTTCCAAAAAAGGGGATAAGCATATGGAATATCTTTATGATTATGGAACCTTTCCTGAACTACCTTATGACTATATGATGGATGAATATGCTAAATACTACCCACACTTGAATGTAAGAGAAAATGGAACATTTGGTGAGCAAGCAAAACTAAAAAATATTCATTTTCATAACGAAATAGTTTAGTCTAAACTTTACTCAATCTAAGCTATTTACTAACTCTTAATGAAATAATTTTACTCATTGACAAAGTTAGCTACAATATAAATATATTATACTTCTTTGTTTAAATATGAATGATGACTACTATAAAAATCTAATACTAAATTCAGATATTGCTTATTCACTGCATAAGATCATTCTAGATGAATTTGAAAATCCAATTGATTTTATTTATCTTGAAGTCAATAAAATGTTTCTTCAGTTGGTTCAGAAATCTGAAGAAGAAGTTATAAATAAATCTTTCACTGAAGTCTTTCAAACAGATAAAAATAATCCTTGGATACAAGTCATCGGTAAAGTGGCATTAAACTCTGAAAGTACTCAAGTAAAAATTTTTTCAGAAACAATGCAGAAATGGCTAAGAGTAAAAATCACTTCTCACCAAAAATATTTTTGTAGTTCACTATTCGTTGATATTACTGATGAAAAATTGAAAGAGAAAGAATTAGAGGAAGAAAAAGCTCAACTAAATTACATCCTTGAAGGAACAAAAGCTGGAACATGGAAATGGAACATGCAAACGGGAGAAACAATTTATAATAAATATTGGTTTAAAATTATTGGAATAGAGGAAGTGAATTCAGTACAAAAGAATGTAGATTATTTTTTAAATCTAATCCATCCCGAAGACCTGAACAGATTAAATGAAGCAATAGATAGTTACTTAAAAGGAAAGATTGATGATGTCAATTCTGAATATAGAATGAAACATAAATCTGGCACTTGGGTTTGGGTAGAGAGCAGAGGTAAGATTGCCAAATGGACACCTGATGGAAAGCCACTCTGGATGTATGGCACAAACATTGATATTACTGATAAGAAAAAATATGAACTGGAGCTACTTGAGAAAGACAAAGCTAAGAGCAGTTTTCTAGCACATATGAGCCATGAATTAAGAACTCCTTTGAATGGAGTTATTGGTTTTTCAGAAATACTTAAAAATTCTAATTTAGAAGAAAAAGAAAAAACTATAGCAGAGGATATTTATACTTCAGCACAATCCTTACTAGGAATTATTAACGATATATTAGATTTTTCTAAAATAGAAGCACAAAAATTAGAGCTAGATCTAGTTCCTACAAATCTATCTATTCTACTTAATGAAGTACTTAGAATAGTAAAATTCCAAGCAAACTCCAAAAACCTAGATATTTCTTTAGTACAAACTGAACTTAATACTTTGATCATCGTCGATCCAACCAGACTAAAACAAATTCTAATCAATCTACTCAGTAATGCAATCAAGTTTACAAAAATTGGAAGCATAAATTTTACTATGAATAGTAATCAAATTTCTGAATCTGAAATAGAACTTTATTTTTCTGTTAAAGATACTGGAATTGGAATTAGTTTAGAAAATCAAGCTAAACTATTTCAACCTTTCACCCAAGCAGACTCTTCAATCTCTAGAAACTTTGGAGGAACAGGACTTGGACTTGCAATAACTAATAGTCTGCTTGAATTGATGGGCTCTAATTTAAACTTGAAGAGTGAAATTGGAATTGGAACTGAATTCTTTTTTAGTTTGAGAGCAAAGATTTCAGATTCTGTAATTGATAGCGAAAATATTGAAATAGTATCGAAGGCTGAGTCTATGTTAAAGTATAAGATACTAAAAATTCTTCTAGTTGATGATTTTGAAATGAATATTAAGCTATTAAAAGTATTACTAAAGAAAATTATTCCTAATGCTATAATTCTAGAGGCAAAGAACGGTCAAGAGGCAATTCAATTATTTATTGATTCTAAGCCAGATCTTATCCTAATGGATATACAAATGCCAATTTTAGATGGATACTTAGCTACTCAAAAAATTCGTGAACTAGAAACAGATATAAGAACACCAATTATAGCATTAACTGCAAATGCTCTTAAAGAAGAAAGAGAGCATTGTATTGAGGTTGGTATGGATGAGTATTTTACAAAACCTATACAAAAAGAAAAATTTAAAGAATTTCTGGTTCAATTTTTAACCCAATAAAACTAACGTTAAATTCGTTTTGTTAAATTAAATCTAAAAAATTAACATGTTAAGATTGACAGTGATCAATTAGGTTTTAGCAAAAAACTTTGCTTTGTTGAGAGAATAATTTATGATTAGTTTGTAGTCTGTTATGAAGAGATAAGGAGAGATAGAATGGAAGGAAATGAAAGACTCAAGAATCTAGCTCTGAGTGAAACAGGATTCTTATTTGATCCAAGTACTGGAAATACTTATACATTGAATGAAACAGGAATCATTGTTCTAAAACTTTTAAAAGAAGGAAATTCTAAGGATGAAATCGTAAAAGTTATTCTCTCGGAATATGATGTTGAAATTGAGCAACTAGAAAGAGATGTTACTGATCTATTGATACAACTTCAAGAACTTGGTATCTATCAATGAAAAAAATCACAGTTGCTGTTACTGGTCTAAATGCTACTGATAGCCCAGGTCCAGGTGTGCCTGTTCTTCGCTCACTAAAAGAATCTTCACTAAATCTAGAGCTACTTGGATTCTCTTATGATGTTTTAGAGCCGGGAAATTTTATGAATCTAATTGAGAATAGTTTCCTCATTCCTTATCCAAATTCAGGTCCGGCTCAACTAATTGAGCGAATTCGTTACATCAATTCTATTCAAAAACTGGATGTGATCTTTCCAACTCTTGATTCAGAGTTAGATAATTATATTGAAATTCAACCTGATCTCGATAAGCTTGAAATCAAAACTTTTTTACCATCAAGAAAAGAACTTCATACACGAGATAAAACTGTTTTAGTCGAGAGACTAAAAGAAGCTAATATTAATCTACCAAAAACAATTACTGTTCAAGATGTTAGTGCAGTTAAACAAGCAAGTGATAGTCTTGGATTCCCACTTCTAGTAAAAGGAATTTTTTATGAAGCTTATCTAGCATATTCACTTGAAGAAGCAATTGGATTTTTTTATAGACTAGCTAGTAAATGGGGAATTCCAATCATATTACAAGAATTTATAAAAGGTGAAGAGTATAACGTTGTTTCCTTAGCACTTTCTGGAGAAACGTTAGGTGCTGTTGTGATGAAAAAATTGTTTCTAACTGATAAAGGAAAAGCATGGGCGGGAGTTACAATTGATCATAACGTTGCAAGAGAAACAAGTAAGAAAATTTTAGAGTTTATTCATTGGAATGGTGGGTGCGAATTGGAATATATTCTTGAATCATCAACTGATAAGTTATATCTACTTGAAATAAACCCTAGATTTCCTGCTTGGGTGTATCTTGCTACTGCTAGTGGAATGAATTTACCCGATGCTCAAATTAGACTTATGTTAGGCCTACCAATTCAGATTAATGAAAAATATGAAATCGGAAAAATTTTTGTGAGACATAGCTGGGATGAAATTATTCCCATGAAGCAGATAGAAAATCTATCTGTCTCTGGTCAGTTAAAAAAGTAGGAGGATTCTATGAAAGAATACGTTAGACCGCTTATCCGAAGACAATTTATGGGGATGGCAAACAAATTCGGGGGACTTAGTCTTCCAGAATCAATGACGACAATTGATTCAGTAAAAATAGAAACTCTATTGAATGAGTTTGGTTCACCTTTGTTTGTTTTTTCGGAGACAACACTTCGCAGAAAAGCAAATGAATATAAGAATTCTTTTGAATCAAGGTATCCAAACTTTCAACCGACTTGGTCTTACAAAACAAATTATCTTAACTCAATTTGTAATATCTTTCACCAAGAAGGATTTTGGGCTGAAGTAGTATCGTCATTCGAATATCAGAAAGCTAGAAAAAATGGAATCCCAGGAAATAAGATTATATTCAATGGACCTTATAAACCCTATGAAGCACTAAAACTTGCAGTCACTGAAGGTTCAAGAATTCACGTAGATCATCTAGATGAGATCTCCGATCTGTTGAAAATTAGTGAAGAGTTAAAACAAACGATCCATATCACACTTAGATTAAATTTAGATATAGGTATTTATCCATCTTGGAGTAGGTTTGGATTTAATTTAGAAACTGGTCATGCAATGGAAGCTGCAAGAAAAATTTCTTTCAGTGGTGGAAAATTAAAGTTAGTCGGTATCCACAGTCATATAGGAACTTTTATGTTAGATCCAAATTCATATAAAAAAGCTGCAATTAAGATTGCCGAGTTTTATAAAAAAATGAGAAACGAACTTGGTCAACCAATGAGTTATATAGATTTAGGGGGGGGCTTTCCTTCTAATAATAAGTTAAAAGGTCAATATCTTTCTGGAAGTTACTTAATTCCAAGCTTTGATTCTTACTCTGAAGCAATTTGTGGAGCATTATTTGATGCTTTTTCTCCTGAAGAACCTCCAATGTTATTTTTAGAATCTGGACGAGCGTTAGTCGATGATGCGGGATACTTAGTATCCACAATCGTCGGAAGTAAGTCAATGCCAAATGGAAAAAAGGCACATATCATTGATGCTGGAGTGAATTTATTATACACTGCAACTTGGTATGATTATAAAATTTCACCAGTAAAGACACATACAAACCAGACCTATGAAGATGTAATTCTATATGGACCACTTTGTATGAATATTGATATTGTTAGAGAAAACTGCTTGCTTCCAAGTATGAAGAGAGGGGACAGTCTTGTAATTCATCCTGTTGGAGCATACAATGTTACTCAATGGATGCAGTTTATTGAAATGAGACCAGCTGTTGTTTTAATAGAAAAGAATGGAAACCCTAAACTGATCAGAAGAAAAGAAACTGTTCAAGATATTAATTCTTTTGAAGTTGACTAAGATGAAAAAAATAGAAAGGTTCATAGACTCAATCCTTAATTCTTATTCTTCGACCCTATTTAGTTCAGAAAGATTTGTTGGATTCTTTCTTTTACTCATTACTTTTTTAAATCCATATACTGGGCTTAGCGGATTAGTAGGATGTATTTTTTCAAACTTGCTAGCTAGTGCTATTGGAGTTTATGAAGAACGGATTCAGAAAGGTCTATATGGTTTTAATGGGCTTCTAGTTGGACTTTCATTCAGTTTGTATCATGATATGAATATTAATCTGTTTATGCTACTTATAGGAGCGTTAGTCTTATTGCTTTTTGTTACTCTAGCACTTGAACATATTCTAGGATATTTTTTAGGTCTTCCCGTATTATCCTTACCATTTGTTATTGTGAGCATTCTAGTCTATTTCTCACTTTATAATTATACTGGATTCACATTAAAGACCCCATATGATTTCTCACTCAATAAATTTTTTCCACAACTTCCTCATTCAATTGAATTCTATTTCAAAAGTTTGGGAGGAATTTTCTTTCAAAACAGCCCTTTTGCTGGACTTGGAATTTCTATCCTACTTTTATTATCTAGTAGAATTACATTTATTCTTTCTATATTAGGATTTTTAGTAGGAATGAAATTTCACTTGTGGATGGGAGGAAGTGAGGCTGATCTAACAAGTGGAGGTGTTGGATTTAACTTTATTCTTACTGCAATTGCAGTAGGAGGATATTTTCTTGTTCCTGGGAAAGGATCATTTAGTTTAGGAATTCTTGCTACAATTTGTAGTGTTATCATTTCTTCATTTGCTAAAGTCTTTCTTGTTCAGTTCAATATACCAGTTCTTGCTCTTCCTTTCACTACTGTTTCTTTGTTATTTCTATACGTTGCAAGACTTCTCCATAATCCGAATTTTGCATTGATTGATTTTCCACCAGGGACTCCTGAAACTAATTTAGATTATTATAAAACTAGAAAAGAAAGATTTGGTCTGCATGGTCAATACATTAGGCTTCCTTTTTCTGGTAAATGGATTGTTTCACAAGGTTATGATGGAGAATTTACTCACAAAGATAAATGGAAGGAGAGCCTCGACTTTATGGCTCTTGACCAAAACAATAAGAATAGAAAAAATTTAACAGAGGCAGTAGAAGACTTTTATACTTATGGTCTTCCCGTTTTAGCACCAGCTAGTGGTAAAGTTATTCGAGTCATTAGTCATGTGGAAGATAATCCACTCTATCAAGTTGAAACACATGATAATTGGGGAAATCTTGTTCTCATTGAGCATAACGTTTTTTTATATTCGCAAGTGTCACACTTACAAAAAAATTCTATACTTGTTAAAGAAGGGGATTATGTAACTGTTGGAACTAAGTTAGGTCTAGCAGGCAATTCTGGAAGAAGTCCACTACCACATATTCACCTCCATTTTCAAGCCACACCAGAGATTGGAAGCTCAACGATTCCAATAACCTTTACACAGTATCTTGAAGAAAGTGAAGAAAAATCTGTGGTTAGGTTTACATCCATTCCAAAAGAAAAAGCAATCATATCTAACTTAAATTCTGATTTTAACCTAAAGAGTTTTTATACAATTGCTCCAAGTCTAGTTTATCCAATTCAAGTTGATAGAAATAATAAATTGACTTATGAAAATTGGACAGCTAAACTAGACTTCTGGGGAAATCGTTATCTAGAAGATGAAAAAAATAACCAACTCTATTTTTATATAGCACAGGATTATTTTTCTTGTATCGATTATTTGGGCAAAAAAGACTCAGCTTTGTTTTATTTCTATATTGCTTCCTACAGAGTTCCATTTGTTTCAGGAATCAGTACTTGGGAAGATAGAATTTCCTATAAATATTTTTCCAAACCACTAATTAGATTTATTAAAGATTTAATTCAACCTTTTAGCAATAGAGTTTCTTTTGAATGGCATGGAAAGATTAATCAAAACGAAAACGGATTAGAAATTGAATCTCGAATTGGAAAAGAAAATCAATCTACACGTTACGAAATCAAACACAAGATTACAGGCAATTTGCCAGGTGAAATTTTGATAAAAAAGAATGGAGACGAAGTGATTATTAGGAGAAAACAAGATTGAAAAAGTTAATTTTTATTATTTATATTGGCTTATCTTTGAATGTGTTTGGAGAAACGATTGATGACGCCTATCGTCACATGGTTAAAGAAGATTACGATAAGGCAATACCAATCCTAAAAAATTTGATCGAGAGAGAACCAGAGTATATTATAGCTATGAATAATCTTGGCTATTGTTATTGGAAACTTGGAAAGAATCAAGAAGCAATCCAAGTTTACAAAAAATCTTATGAACTTTCTGAATCCAAAGATGCAGCAAAAGGATTACAATGGGCTTATCTTGCAAACAAACAATATTCAGAAAGTATTGAGTATGGTGAAAAAGCTTTAGACATTGATCCAAATGACTATAATGCTGAGTTAGGAGTTGCTGAGGCTGAATTTGCGAATGAGAAGTATCGTTCAGCGTTAGTTCGCTTTAAGAATCTTGAGAATAAACATGGAAGAAATGAGTATTTAGGATATAAACAAGGACTTTGTTATTTTTATCTAGGAGATGACGTAAGTTCTGAGAAAGAATTCCAAGCTGTATATGAAGATAATCCTAAGAGTAAAACAATTCGTTCAGCATTAGGGCTTCCTAAATCAAATCCATATATTTATATCACTCCCGAGTATAGTTATTTTAATTTTTTTGGTTCAGATGTAATTGGACAAGGTGAAAGAAAGGGAATCAATACGAATTTTGGTTTTAATGATAGTTTTAGTTTTCGCTTGAGCTACCACAATTCAGTTTCAGATAACTTATATAGAACGAGAGGAATTGAAAACTATTTACTTTCGGACCTGAACTTACTTCAGTATGGACTCTATAGATTCAATCAATCAAGCATAGCATCTTATATAAACCTTCCAGGGAACTTGTATAACCTAGCTAGTATTGCAAGTCAAAAAGATTATGTAATTAATTATTTTGATGGAAGCGTTAGTTACAAACCATCCCTTTCTGAACGTTATACGCTATCCGTATATAATGCAAGAGGGAATTCAGATTTTATAGGAAATGCCTTGGCAGTGAAAATTGGGGCAGATTATGGGACAGTGTTCCGTTATGGATTTTCTGTTAACTCTATATCAATGCCGAATCATTCAGGTTCTCAAGCCGAGGTACACTTTACAATTCCTTTCCTAATCAATTTCTATTCACATACTATTATCATAGGTCAACAACTTACAAGAGTAGTAACTAATTATAACCTAATCTTTATTAATCCAGTAACTACAATTCCTTCTCAAGAAAAGAAGTCTGAAACCAATGGATTATTTCAACAAGAGTTTGGTTATACTTACGGAACTTATTCATTAGGTCTTGGTGGTAAGATAGGAAATGCTAGAACTCCTGTAATTGGAGATAATTTTATATATACTCCATTTGTATTAAACTATGGAGTTTATACATATTTGAATAAGAATTTTTTTGAGAACTATAGTTTCAATATCCAATACTCTAGAGATAAATGGACTGATAGTTTAGATGAACCAACCGTTTCTGATTTTATAAAATTTAGTTTAACAGCGAGGGTAGAATGAAAACGTTCCTACAATTTCTAACAATTTTTCTCTTCACAATCACGATAATCAAACCTGATGAGTTATTAGATTCATATAACTTAGAAGCAAAAGGTAAATATGCTGATTCTCTAGCCATCATGGAGAAGCTAGGGAAGTCTGAACCGAGTGAGTATCTTTTTCAACTTAGGTCAGGATGGCTTTCATTATACACTGGTGAGTATAGTAAATCCATTGAATACTATAAAAAAGCTCAAGTACTATCGCCTGACGCTATTGAACCTAAACAAGGAATGATACGAGCTTATACTGGACTTGGTAACACGAAACAAGTAGAAACAGTTGCCAGAACAATTTTGAAACAAGACCCTAAGAATTATATAGGAAGAACAAATCTTGCTTATTCATTATACCAATTAGGAAGTTATAAAGAGGCGAGAAAAATTTATGAATCAGTATTGAGTGATTATCCTTCAGATTTAGAAATGATTCTAGGTCTTGGTTGGTCTTATCTTAAAGAAGGTGATAAACAAAAATCTAAAGATGCATTCAATAGAGCATTGAAAATTTCACCACAAAATCCCAGAGCACAGGAAGGACTCTGGTACACTTCCAAGTAAATTAATAATCAACCTCAGCACTTGGAAATAAATTTTTTATTTCCAAGTATTTAATTTTTCCAATTTGATTATCAGCTATAGAAATCTTTTTTAGGTTTTTCAAACTATTAAATGTATCAGGAATTGATGTCAATTTATTTCCATTTAGATAAAGCACTTCTAAGTTGGATAACTCAGACAATTCATTATTAAGAGTTTCAATTTTATTATAACTTAAAGAAAGCCATTTTAAGTTTTTAAGTTTCACAATCTTTTCTGGAACTTTCTTTAAACCAATATTACTAATGGAAAGCCTAAGTAGTTTTTTTAAGTTAAATATCTCATCTGGAATTGTTAGATCATCATTGTTACCCAAATATAAAGAAGTAAGATTCTCTAAAGCTTGAAAATTATAGGGTAAATAGGAGAGTCTATTTCCAATTAAGTTTAGGTATTCTAAATTTTTAATCTTAACAAACTGAATCGGAAGCTCTGAGACTTGATTATTCATAAGGCTTAATGAATTCAAATTTTTCATTTGGTTAAGATCATTAGGAACATCATCTATCTTATTATTATCTAAGATAATTCGTTCTAACGAAGTGATTGATTTTAGTTCATTAGGAAAATCAGTGAAAGAATTCTTAGAAAGATCAATGCCATCAAGTTTAGTAAGTTCCTTCATTTTTCGTGGAAGTGAATCAATTAAGTTATTACTCAAGTTCAAATATTCTAAGTTTGGGAAAGAAAAAATTTCTTCAGGAACTTCAGAATAACCTTTACCAATTAGCACTAACTCACATACTGAATCCTTTTGCTTTTGAGCTTCTTCTATTGAAGTGAATTTAGGACAAACTGTGAGAGATGTTTCGGGACTTAAAGAAATTACAATTACAAAAAAAATACTTAGTGTGAGAAATCTCATAGAACACCTCAAAACGGTTTTACTCAAAAATATATGACTAGTTATAAAAAGCAATCATTACTAGAAATCTTGGTATAAAGGATGCCAATCTTAGAAAAATATTGCAATACAGTTGAGATGTACAAATAAAATCTAAAGATTTTATAGTCTAATTCATTATGAAATTAATTTTGTTTTTAGTTTTATTGAGCAATTGTTCTTCACTTGAAAAAGAAAGATTAGAATTGGAAAAGGCTAGACTAGACTTAGAAAAAGAGAAAATTCTATTTCTAAAAGAGAAATCTAACTGTGGTTGTTGTACAGAAAAAATTTCAAACTGTAAAACTTGCTCCGAAAAAATTATCCTAACTGAGGCGAAAGTAAAAGAAAAAGAACCAGAAAAATTTCTAGTCTATCCAGAAGTTAAACAAGATTGTGAAAAAATTTCTTCACCAAAGTCAATTGATATTTGGTCTTTAGCTAAAGAAGGTGGCTGGTCATTTGAACCAAACAAAATCAAAACAGGAACAGTCGATTCTTGTGATAAGGAAATAGTTTTCTATAAAGAGTTTTCGAATACGGAAAGTTATGTTGCAGAAACTCAGGTTCCTCGAACAAAAAAAAGCAGTTGTACAAACAATGTACTGTTTCATGGAAAGGATAAACTTTATAATCTAATGATTGATAAAACAGCAAAAGAGAATTTAAGTTTAGAAGACCAGAATAGAATAAATAAACCAGAGTTATTAAAGGAAATCATAAGTTATAATAATGAAGGCAAGTTGAGAAGTTTCTATTTTGAGTGCATTCCAACTGATCCCAAAAAAAATTGGGACAAATGCTCCTGTGTATTATATGCAAGTTATAAAGATGGAAAAAATGAACTAATATCTAGAATGAAGGCGTTTTGATCATTCATTATTTTCATCATCCTCTAAAATATCCAATGTAGTAAATCCCAGAACAAAGTCTAAGAATTCAGCGATGTTAAAGCCAAGCCTTAGACCATAATGAGTTCCCAAAAATATCTCAACTTGAAATGGAAAATTATTTCCATAACCGTTTGGCTTCTTCTTTTCCGTAGGTAGGTATGAAAGTAAGGTTGGATCATTCAATTTTTCAACCAAATCTTTGGCAATTTTCTTCTTTACCTTTTCTTTATTGCGTTTAGTTCTTTCTTCAGGTGGATCACTATAAAAATTGAGATAACGAACTTTATGACTTTTTAGATTATCTCTTGAATTTAAAACCTTAGGAATCTTTTCTTCTAGAACAATCTCACCTTTATCATCTCTCACAGGTTCACCAGAATAATAGGTTTCACCGCCTAAAACTCCAAAGATCAACTGTTGACTATGATAACTTGAAAGACTTCCACCTCTGAGTCCATAACCATCTCCAAGATCTTTCTTTCCAAGTTCAGACTCTCCTCCTTGGAAGAAAAAACCGAATGTGAGATAGCTAATTCTTAGTCCAAAACCATATGCATTTCTTTCTCCGCCAATAGTAACAATATCCATCGTATCTTTTCTTCTATTTTCTGCATAAGTTGAACACTGAATAAATAAAAGAACTAGTATGAGTTTCAAAAGTTTCCTCAAAAGTTACTTCTTGAATAACAAAGAGATTTTTTTTAAAGTGTCTTCAATCTTAACTTTCTGTTCTTCGGTAATTTGAACCTTTCCTTGTTCAGCAAGGATAATTACTTTCTCAGCTTTATCAATAAATTGTAGAGCTTCTTTCTTAGCAGGTAAATTTTTTTCATGTCTTTCACGTAAAAGTTTCAATTCTTCCATTACAGAAACAAGTTCTGTAGATAAATGCTCCATTTCAAAATCTTGTTGTTCATTCATATAAAACATCTATATATTTTTTCTTGGCTTCTAGATGCTCTTTATGAGTTCTAGAAAAATAATGAGAACCATCAGGTTTTACTAAAAAAAATAGACTATCCGATTCAGTTGGTTTATATGCAGCTCTTAGTGCTGGTAAGCCTGGATTAGAAATTGGTCCTGGTGGATAACCCTTATTCAAATAAGTATTGTAAGGCGATACTATTTCAAGATCTTTTTCAAGGAGTCGCTTTTTAGGTTTATCAAAAAGATATTGAACAGTAGCACAACTCTCTAAAGGCATTCCAATTTTGATTCGTTTTAAAAAAACACCTGCCATTAAAGGTTGTTCATCCTTTTTCTTTGCTTCTCGTTCAACGATACTAGCTAAAACAACTTTAGAATGTAACTCTTCTATATTTTCTCGATTAGCACCTTCCACTTTCTCTAAATTAGAGAAAAAACGTCGAATCATCATCTCTGCAACTTTAGAAGGTTTATAATCATATGGTATAGTATAGGTTTCAGGATATAAATAACCCTCAGAAGTTTTTGCAGGAATTTTGTATTTCTTCAGAAGTTCAGAATTGTCAGCTTCTTTAATAAAATCATCTCTTGAAGAAACAATTTTTTTCTTAACTAAAACATCTCCAATTTGCCTATTAGTGTATCCCTCAGGAATCGTAAAAGTGATAGTTTTAACTCTTCCTTCCACAAGTGTCTTGATAATTTTCCAAGTGCTCATTCCATCGTTTACAACATATATACCTTGCTTTAAGTTAGAGATATTTCCCGAAAACTTAAGTAAGTATAGGAAATACTTTGAAGAGTGAATCATTTTATTGGATTTGAGTTCTTTTGCAACTTTGTTTGCTGTTTCACCTGGTTCTACTTCGATTTCAAATTTCGTCGAACCATCACCCACTGCACCACCCTTCCATTCATGCAGAGAAAGAATTCCAAGAATAGCAATAAAAATTATTAGGATTACACCAATCAGTATTTGTCTCAAAATTTTTTTATCTTTCAGTTTTAAAAATAATTCCTTAAAGAATTTCATCTTAAATTTGCTCCCAAGTCGAATCTTTTGTTAGCTTTCTAAAAAAACATGAATAGTTTCCAGTATGACATGCAACACTAGTTTGCTTTACAGAATATAAATAAAAATTATACTTTTTAGAATACTCTACTAAGATAATTTTTTGAAGATGACCACTTTCCTCGCCTTTCTTCCAAAGTTTATTTCTAGAACGACTAAAGTAATGAGCAAAGTTAGTATCTAACGTTAGTTGCAATGCTTCAAAGTTCAGAAATGCTTGCATAAGTAAATTCTTATTTTGATCTTGAGTAACAACAGGAACAAGACCATCAAATTTATGTAATTGATTAATACTGGCTATTTGTGCTTTTTCGGTAGGAGTAAAATTTCCTTGAACCAAAACAGAATCCTCATCACAATCAATAAATACATCTTGAAAATTATCAGGAATCTTTTCAGAAACTTCAATTGATGTAATTTCTTTTGACTGCTTATCTTGAAAAATGATTGTTCTCATGAAAATTTCATTCAGGTTTAGTTTTTTTTGGAGTCCCGTCTTCTTTTTCTTTGATCTTCGCTTTGAGTTTAGAAATTTTTTCTTTTAACTTCATCATCTTCTTCTCAAGTTTATCAATGGTTTTTTCTAGCTTAAAAAGTTTTTGTGTTAATTCCTTCTTATCTCCGACATTATCATCAATTTCTGCAGGTTCTTCTTTATTAAATTTATTGTTAACCTTCTCACCTTTTTTTTCGGAGAGAAACTTTCTTAGCTCAGAATTATTATTTGAGAATATTACTTTATAGACTTTTGTTTTAGGAATAGTAGTAGATTCACCATCGACTAAGATTGTAATCGATTCTGAATCATGACCAAGCACTTTGCCATCAATTTTTTTCCCACTTCGAAGGATTACTGTTTCTCCAAAAATTTCAGAACTATTAACTGAAAAAATAACTATAAGTACAAGTTTGGATAGTTGTTTGAATGGATAACCTAGATTTTTTATCTTTGCTTTAGTCATAAATTCTTTTGCTATGAATACAATTCACTGTCTAATATTAAAATCGGGAAAAAGAAATCTACAATTAATCATTAAAAACTTGAGAAAAGACTATCTTCCCATTTTCCAAGAAAATTTATATGTCCCATCTTTCTTCCTTTTCTAGATTCTTCTTTTTGATATGAATGAAAATAGTAACGACTATCTGATAGCATTTCTTGGAGAATTGCTTCATTTGGCTCAGATTGCTCTCCAATAATGTTTTTCATTACTGACTCAAGAGTTTGAAGGGAAAGAGTTTCAGGATAGAGATTTGTTAAACTCATAAGTTGAAGGTCAAATTGAGAATATCTGCAAGAGTTCATAGTGAAATGCCCTGAATTATGAGGTCTAGGAGCAAATTCATTGCAAATAATTTTATCTCCTCGTACAAACATTTCAAGACCTAGGACACCGACGTAGTCCAGTTCGTTAATTAATGTTTGTGCATACTCAATTGAAATTTTTTTTAGGTGAGTTTCTAAATTTGCGGGATGAATCGTGTAATCCAGAATAGAGTTCTTATGAACATTTTTTGAAGGTAAGTAGTTAAAGATTGAACCAGAAGAAAATCTAGCACAGATAACTGATATTTCAAAATCAAAATTTATCTTCTCTTCAAGAATATGATCTACAACTTGCAATTCAGAAATTATTGTTTGAAGATGCTGAAAACTGTTAACACCAAATTGACCTTTTCCATCATAACCAAATTGATTTGTTTTAAGTATTGCAGGAAAGGGAAATGTTTCCAGTAATTTCAAATCTGAATTGTCATCGATTTTTGAAAATTGAACAGTATTGAGTCCAAGCTTTTGGAAAAAAGATTTTTCCTTAAATCTATTCTGAGCAATTCGAATTGAATTAGTATTTGGAAATATATTGATTCTATCTTGAAAAGAATCTAAAAAATCAAGAGTAACACTTGGAATGTTTTCGAATTCAAAAGTGAGTGCAGAAATTTTTTTCAAGAAACCTTCCAGTTTATGAAGATCATCGAATTCACCAATGATACAATTTGCACCAGTTTTCTCACATGGTGAATTTTTTTCGGGAGTATAGCAACAGACGTTATAACCCATTTCGTTGGCTCTTTGGGTAAACATTCTCCCAAGTTGACCACCCCCAATTACACCAAGGGAAGATCCGGGGAAAAGAAATTTCAAATCAGTTCTCCCTCCTTAGCAATGGCTTGGTCTCTCAATTCAGTTCTATAGACATCTAGCTCTCTGAGAAGCCTACTGTCGCCTAACGAAAGTATTCTAACTGCTAGAAGTCCAGCGTTTGTAGCTCCACCAGTTCCAATTGCTAAGGTTCCAACAGGAACACCAGCAGGCATTTGAACTATAGAATAAAGACTATCAACACCTGAGAGTGCTTTTGATTGAACAGGAACTCCAAGAACTGGAAGAGTAGTGAGAGAACTAATCATTCCTGGAAGATGGGCTGCTCCTCCTGCTCCAGCAATAATTACCTTTAACCCTCTACTTCTAGCATTCTTTCCATATTCTAACATTGCATCAGGAGTTCTGTGTGCAGAAATAATTTTTTTCTCATAACTAACTCTAAATTTATCTAAGATTTTACAGGCTTCTTTCATGGTTTCCCAATCAGAAAATGAACCCATGATTACTCCAACATCATTCATTTTGTACCAGCTATTTGTTTTAGGATTTCTACTATTCTTTCCATTCTCATTCCTCTAGAACCTTTTACTAGAACAAAGTCACCTTCCATACAAAAATTCTTCAAATATACTTCTAAATCTTTTAGTGAGGAATTAGTATCTTCAAAACAAGATAATCCTTTTCTTGAATTCTTATCAAATCCTTTTGCAAAAAACTTTGAATCTTTTCCAAAGCAAATTATAGAATCAATTTTGAGTTCATCAGCATATGCTCCAACTTCTTCATGGTATCTTTTTGAAAACTTTCCAAGTTCTAACATATCACCAAGAATTGCTATCACTCTATTTCCACTAGCTACTTGTTTTACAATTTCTAGGGAAGATTTCATAGAGTCGGGATTAGCATTATAGCAATCATCTAGAATTGTAAAAGTTCCTCTTAGAATCACGTTTCTATTATAGGATGGTTTATACTCAAGAATTCTTTCTATAGATTGATTTAGATCAAACCCAGAAAAAGAAAGTAATTCTAGAACACAGGTTAAATTCTCTAAGAGTTTATCACCTGGTAGATTCCATCTAACCTTGCGCCCATTTAAAAGAAGTTCAAAACCTTCTCGGTCTTTAGAAAGCACACGAATAAGCTTAGATTTCTTTAAAGAGAAATACTTGATTTTAACAGAGTATTCGTTAGCTTTTTTTTGAAATAATTCTTTATAATGAATATCTTCAGGTAAAAAAATTGCACTTGAAGGAGATAGTCCTTCAATAATTTCTGATTTTGCAAGAGCAATATTTTTCAATGAACCAAGATTTTCTATATGACAAGGACCAACATTGGTTATTGCAGCAATGCTTGGCATTGCTATTTTAGTTAGTCTAGAAATTTCTTTGGAATGGTTCATTCCCATTTCTACAACAGCAACTTGATTTTCTTCTTTAATTGAAAAAATGGTAAATGGAACACCAATTTCATTGTTATAATTTTTTTCAGTAGCTATAGAATTTAGATAACTAACTCCCAACTTAAAAAATTCTTTAGTTGTTGTTTTACCACTTGAACCAGTTATTCCAATTAAAAATGGATCTAAATGAGCACGATGAAATTTTCCAAGTTCACCGAGACCTGAAAGAGTATCATTAACGAATATAGCTTTTTGCAGATCGCTAGGTGCAAGTTTTTTTAAAATTGGATGATTTTTCTTACATAGAAATAGACTCACGCCTCGCTTAATTGCATCAGGAATATAATCATGACCATCTCTATCTCCAATTAGTGGGATGAATAGAGAGTTTTTTTCTACCTCTTGAGAAGAGGTAGTTATACTTGAAAGAAGTTCTTCTGAATCAGCAAGATTTCGCCTAACGCCAAAGAACTGTTTAATTGTGGATGGTCTATAATGAAACTTTTCTTTCATTCCCTACAAATCTGATTCCAAGTAGTATTCT
This sequence comes from Leptospiraceae bacterium, assembly GCA_033762425.1. Taxonomy (GTDB): domain Bacteria; phylum Spirochaetota; class Leptospiria; order Leptospirales; family Leptospiraceae; genus JANRLP01. The sequence goes on along the minus strand of JANRLP010000092.1, from coordinate 3,049 downwards.
TTTCTTTTCTTCTGGATTTATAGTATTCTAGAATTGCAGTTATTTGTTTTGCTTCAGAAGTTTTTACTATCTCCTCAAATTTTTCTTGGGTAATAGATTTTAATTCAGCTAACTTAGGAACTTCTTTTTGAGCTTCTGAATCATTTAACTTAATAAAATCTGTGTATGCATCTTTGATAGAAGATGGACGAGTCTTCTTCAGAAGCTTATGAATTGCAAATAGCTCACCGTTTTCCTTTTCAATATCAAAGCTGATATGCTCCAATGCGCGGAACAAGTATTTGAATCGATAATAAAAACTATCAGCGTAACGATGAGCAAAAATCCACTGCTCCAAAACTGCACCTTCTTTTTCAATCTCACGAGCATTTTTACTAGCAACATAATTAGGATACTTTGAATTAAGCTCATCAGTGAAAACCTTTTCTCTTTCAACGACCCATTTTCTAATGGAGTCAGGTTGAAGATAATAGGCAGGATTCTTTAGGGCTATGAAAATCACTTTATAACGAACAGAGCTTTTATAGGAGGAAGTTTTTTTGGGTAGCTCTGGAAACTTACTAACAAATTCATTTTGAGTTTCAGGATTCAGACTTAGTATTGAATAAACTTCAGAATACTCAGGAGGTAATATAAAGCCAGTTGGGCAAATTCTGGTAATATCTTTCGGGGAAGCATAGTGAGCATCTTTAGAATGAGATTTATTATTTAAGATTTCATTGAGAACAAGAATTTGACTTGTTTCAGTTGTATTGTGAAGAGAGCAAGAAGTTAAAGATTTGCCTTTCAAAGCTCTACAAGGTAAAGATGATATAGGCTCACTGAGTAAAGAAAATAACAACATCTTATCTGGCTCAGGAACAAGATTTTTCAACCATTGATTAGAAGTTTCAACATTATCAAAAGGAACACTCATATCAATATCTTTTAAAGCATTTTTAGTATTAATCTCTGTAAGATCTCTTGCTGATCCAGTGGGAACAGCTCCATAAAGTTCTTTGGCACAAATAGCTAGAGTTGCTCGTGCTTGTTGTAGTAGAAGGCTTTTAGCGTTCGACTCTGTAGTAGCAGATTTAATATATTCTGATTGAACTTCTTCCCATGATTTATCTCCTAAAGTACCTTTGATAACAAGACTAATACTACTTAGATTGTCTTTATTCTCACAGAATTTTTTGTCAACTTTAGAGAGTTCTGGAATCGAGCCAGGAAGACTTGTTGGAACTGTATTCATTACAGTAGGAGCTGAAGGAAGAGCAGGTGTTCCTTCTCCAGGATTATTATTCATTGTTGCACAAGAAATAACAAAGGAGATGAGTAAGATAGAAATTTGCTTAGAAATAATCATAAGAACCTCTTTGGAGAATTTTATAGAAGGTAGGGAATTTTGGCGATAAATAAATTATCGCCAATTTTTTTAGAGTCTTTTTTGAACAGCTTCCATGAATTGAACTGTGTCCAATTGAGTTTTTTTAGGAGCTTCGCTTAAAGGAATTAAGTCTTTAGTCATTTCTCCTGCTTCAATAGTATCAATGACAGCTTTTTCAAGTTTATGAGCGAATGCAGTTACTTCAGGAGTATTGTCAAGTTCGCCACGTTTTGCTAGAGCACCTGTCCAGGCAAAGATAGATGCAACAGAATTAGTAGAAGTTTTTTCCCCTTTTTGGTGTTGTCTATAATGTCTAGTTACAGTACCATGTGCAGCTTCATACTCATATTTTCCATCTGGTGAAACAAGAACTGAAGTCATTAGTCCCAAGGAGCCAAAACCAGATGCAACCATATCACTCTGGACATCTCCGTCATAGTTCATTAGTCCCCAAAGCATACCACCTTCATTTTTCATGATTTGAGCAACTGCATCATCAATTAGATAATACCCATACCATATCCCTAAAGATTTCATTTCAGCTTCTTTTTCTATTGAGAGCTTTTCAAAAATAGCACGAAAACGAGCATGATACTTTTTAGAGATAGTATCTTTTGTAGCAAACCAAAGGTTGACTTTTTCAGATATCGCATAGTTAAAGCAAGACTTAGCAAAGCTCTCAATGGATTTGTCTAGGTTATGCATACCCATTGCTACACCAGAACCTTTATATTCGTGAACAGTAACTCTTTTTTCTCCACTTCCGTCAGCAGGGGTATAGACAAGTTCCACTTTACCAGCAGCAGGGATTTCAAGTTCAACGTTTTTATAAATATCACCATAGGCATGACGACCAATTATAATAGGTTTTTTCCAAGATTTTACGGCAGCAGGAATGTTTTTAATGATAATTGGTTTACGAAAAACTGTTCCATCAAGGATAGAACGTATAGTTCCATTTGGTGATGGCCATTCTTTTTTAAGTGAATACTCTTTGACACGGTCAGCATTTGGGGTGATAGTTGCGCACTTAACGGCAACTCCATGCTTTAGTGTTGCATTAGCAGAATCAACAGTCACTTTATCATCAGTTTGGTCACGATAAACAACTCCAAGATCATAGTAGTCCAATTCAATATCTAGGTAAGGGTGAATAAACCTATCTTTGATTTCTTTCCAAATGATTCTTGTCATTTCATCCCCATCCATTTCCACAAGTGGGGTTTTCACTTTAATCTTACTCATCTTATTGTCCCTTTTAATAGTATTCCTCAGCGATAGGATTTATTTGCCTGAGTTTTTTAACAAAATAAAATTAGTATAGGAGTTAGCAATTAAATTATTTGGTATGATTGTTGTTTTCTAGCGATGATTTATATGTTACAGCAATTCTTTATTAAAAACTGATGTTTTCAACTTATATTGCTTGGGCGTCTTTTCCCGCTCTCGCTTCGGTCAATAAATTTCTGTAACTGAGTGAAAAACCCTTAAGGGGTTTTGTACCGAAGTGCGAAATTTATTGACCACGCTTCGATCGGGTAATGCTGTCAACTTAAGTAGCCCTTCTTCGATTCATTTCAAATTTTCTTTTTCTAATTTTCTCATGACGAGGAAATTTTCTGTTCGATCGGACTGTGATTTTCGGAATTCTTAAAAGTCTATCTTTAATCAGTTCAATTG
>JANRLP010000091.1:0-67939 GCA_033762425.1 Leptospiraceae bacterium | reverse complement strand
GCTCCTACAACTAGAGCAACTAGAGAAGAGTTAGCAATACAAGGAACAATTCACACAACAACATTCAACTACACCGAAACTCTAATATGTAAACAACAAAACCCGCGTCCCAGATCGAAGCGGAGTCAATAAATTGCAATGTAGCAATTTATTGACTGAAGCTGAGAGCGGGAAAAGACGCCCAAAAGTTATTAAGTGAGTTCGATATAAGAAAACGTGGAAATAATTACGAATGTGCTCAAGGTGTCCACTGAGATAATATCCTTATACCGAACTCACGTTAATTTAGCAGCGTATAGATTTGTATTGTAAACAAGCATGGATTTTTTTCTCGCTTCTAATAAGTTCTTATTTTCTTGAAACTCAGGAAATGAATTCAGTAAATCCAAAAGTAGATCAGGATTTTGACTAAAGATAGCCTTGAAAACAAAATTGTCTGTGAGAGGAAGGATGTTTCTCACGACGTTTGCTCGTTTAAGATAACAAAATTAATGGACAATAAAAAATCAAATTAAACAAAATCATTTAAGATAGAAATCGTTTTAGAAAGGATATCTATGGTTTCAGAAATTTTTTTATTATCCTTGCTATACTCTTGGATTTTTTTATCAGCCTTTTCTAGTTGTGAAATAATTTTTTTATAAACAATTTCATCGTTGTCTAGATTTTTTTGAATTAGAATAGAAATCTGTTCACTTAGAGTTGAATAATGTTCTTCTAGTTTTTCTCTTTTATCAAGATTTTTTTCTTTAAGAATTGCATTGGTTAGTCTTTCTAGAAGTCCAGAATAATCAAATTGTTTCATGATTTATCTCCTAATATCATATTTAATCTTTTTAGTTCTCTAGCAGTTTTTAGAAGTTCTTTTAAATCCGTTTCATCCTTGAAAAGACTTTTTGCTAAACTAGAATGTGATTTTTTAATTTCTTGAAAAGCTTGAGAAAGAATAGGAAATAAATTTATTTTTCTAATTTTATTTTCATTGGCTAGACTTTTAGCTAGAAGTGCATTCTTTTTTTCCTCTTTAGTAATAGCTTTCAAAAATGCAGTATCAGCAGTAATGAAAAGTCTATCAGTTGTAATTTGATAAGCAAGTCCAAGTTTTAAAGAGTTTTTATAATCAAACTCACTAGAAAGCAAATCGCATAACGTAGAAATTTCTTTATCAACTTTAGGAATTAATTCTTTCAAAAATTCCCTCTTTTGATAATTTTCAAGAATATTTCCTAAAATCTGAACACTTGCAAGAAGTTTTTCTTTGTTATCTTTGGAATACTTCATATCTTGGATCTGATCTAACTCATGAAAGAAATTTTCTAATGAATCAATTAAACCATCTGTGTTTGATTCTTCTACAAGAATGGAAATGATTTCAGAGTAGTGTTTTAAAGCATTGGTAGCTCTGATTCTAGTTTCAATGACTTCATAATCAAATTTTTCATCTAGATCATTCTGATCTGGTTCTCTAGCAAGAGGAGATTTTAGAACAATACGTTCTTTGTTCATTTGAATTGTAGTATCTCTCATCCTTAGAAATTCCTTGGACGCAAGTTCTGAAGTAGTATGGGTTATCTTTCCAAAGGAATTTAATTTTCTTTTGCTTTCTGAAGTAAGTCCACAAGCAGTAATTAGGATGATAAGAATCGAATAGTTTAAGTAAAACTTTAAAACCTTTGATGCCTTTGAAACTAGATTCATAAAATTAATCTCCTTTTTACTATTCTATATGAGATTTATCAGTTTGGTACATGATTATATTTTGACAATCCCAAGTTAATACGTAAGTCTATGATTGACAAAAAAAAATTCCTATTGAATAGTAGTCATATTCTAAAATTGATAGTATATACCAAAATAAATTTTGGAGAAATTTCATGATTAGGCTAGTACTTTTTTCTTTCTTATTTCTTAGTGATTGTAAGAACCCAAAATTAGGTGGTAATCTAATCTATGTTCCAGAACCAAACCTAACTGATGAGGTAGCAATTTTAAAAGTTAGCAAACAAGTCTTTGGTGATTTATTGAGAGAGACAAAACTAGAGAAAGAACAAAAGGGATACAAATTATTTATTGAGTTTGGTGGTTCAACAGCTTTAACTTTTTATGGTAAACAAGCTTATGTTAAAGATATAAAACTTATGATATGTCGTAAAGCAAATCAAATGTTTTACAATCTTAAAGATAGAAATTTAGAGACATTAACTATAAGTTTTGTAAAGCCATATTATGTGAAGGACAATGAATTGAATAAAGAAATCATCCAAGAGTTTGAGGTTTTTAGAGTAAGGTTTGAGAAAACTGATCTAGAAAAAATTTCTAATTGGAAAGAAAAAGCAGAGAAGTTGCTAAAAAATGAAGCTAGACCTAAAGAAACTGTAGAATTTTTAGATTCAATACGAAAAAATTGGAATGTTGAATTAGATGAGTTCTATAGAGTTGAAATTAAATGAACATAAAAAAAAAATTATTACAACTGTTCATATTCGTTTATGCTATTTTACAGATCTATATAATAATCAAACCTAGACCAAAGAATATTAAACACGAGTTTAATGCTCCTAGAGAAGTGACTGAAATTCTAGAGAGAGCTTGTTATGATTGTCATTCTAATCGAACTAAGTTGCCTGTTTATGGTTATATAGTTCCAATAAATTTTTTGTTAGAATATCATGTTAATGAGGGTAAAGAAGAGTTAAATTTTTCTAACTGGGAAGAGTTAACTTTGAAGAAACAGAATATTAAGGCTACTGCTATTAAAGAAGAAATTGAATCTGGGGAAATGCCACCTAATTATTATACTATCATCCATAAAGAGGCAGTTCTCAATTCTAAAGAAAAAATCATTTTAAGTGAATGGGTTAAATCGGTTGAGTCAAAATACGAAGAATCTGATTCAAATTGAAAATAATCGCAATGAACTAACGTTCCATCCTGAATTCAAAAACTATAAGTTTCAGTTGCAAAATAGAATCAGGTCCAATGATCTGGAAAGATTTTTTTTGCTTACAGAGAAAGAAAAGCTTGGAATTGAAAAAACAATTCGGCTAAACGTCGGAGCAACTCCTTACTATGTTTTGCTCTCGGATCCAGAAGATCCAAATTGTCCTATTCGCAAGATGATAATTCCAAGTGAAGAAGAAACTTTTCTTTCTCCTGAGGAGTCTCCTGACCCACTTCATGAAGAAAGACTTTCTGTAGTGAAGGGACTAACAAGGATGTATCCCGACAGGGCTTTGCTTTTTTCAAACCAAGAGTGTTCAGTATATTGCAGACATTGTATGAGAGGCAGAAAGGTCTCATTCAGTGATGAAAGAGTGAGTAAGGAAGATTTAGAAGAAGCATTTTTATACCTTCAAAAAAATCCAGAAATTGCTGATGTTGTTATTTCTGGGGGCGACCCATTAAATCTTTCAGATTCTAGAATTGATTTTATCTTAGAGAATTTAGAAAAAATTCCAAGTGTAAAAATTTGTAGGATTGGAACTAGAAATCCAGTTACATTACCATTTCGCATAACGTCCGATTTATGTAAAATTATTGAGTCACATAACACGAATAGACTTTCAATTTTTTGTAATACACAATTTAATCATCCCAAAGAATGTACTGATGACTCAAAAGAAGCGATCTTAAAATTATTGAAAGCTGGAGTTAGTGTGGGTAACCAAGCTGTTCTATTAAAAGGCATCAATGACTCAGGAGAAGTGATGCTGGAACTCCATCGAAAATTATTAGAGATGCGGGTAAGAGCTTATTATCTATATGATCCTGAAGTAATTCCAGGATCTAGAGGTTTTAGAACCCCATTAGGAAAAGGTCTAGAAATTATTGAGTATATGCGAGGTAAACTAGGTGGCATGGGAATTCCTCATTTTGTAAATGATCTTCCTGGTGGTGGAGGTAAGATTACTCTTTCTCCAAATTGGTATTTAGGCTATCATAAACCGACAAGACAACATGTGTTTCGTTCAGCAATTCGAAAGACTTATCATCTTAGTCCCGAACCTTTGGATTCTGAATATGAGGATTCCTACCCAAAGATAAAAGATGAACTTTGGAAGGAAATCCAAGCAAACTTAGTAGGTGTTCACAAGTATATTGAATCCTAGATTAGATTTAAAAGAGTTCGAAGTTGTACTCCTTATAGATATTTATTCTGAAGAAATTAATTATTTACAAAATGAATATATCCAAGAATGGGAAAGCAGGTCTTCCATTCAAATACTAGAAAAGACGTTAGTTTCTTTGGGAGCAAGAGTTAAAATCTTTGAGCCTATCTTTGACAAGGAAAGAATGTTAAAGCATCTTTGCAAAAGAATCAAAGAAAATAAACAAGATAAAACAATTATTTGGAATCTAGTAGAAGGATTTTTTTCAAGAAATAGAGAAGGTTATGTACCAAGTCTAGCTGAGTTTTTGGGATTTCCATTTTGCGGATCAGATGCATCTGCAATGTCTATAAGCCTAGATAAAAATCTAACAAAAAAAATTGCAATTGAGCTAGGGATTCAGACACCAAGAGGGATATTAGTTCAAAATAGAAAAGAATTTATTTCAAAAATACAATTCCCAGTATTTCTAAAACCAAACGGTGAAGGTTCTAGTCTAGGAATCAAAGAGAATTCGATTATACAAGATAATACTGAATTGAGAAAGTCATTGACAAAAGCAAAAAAAGAGTTTTTTCCATTATTACTTGAAAAATTTATCGAAGGAACTGATCTAACACTTGGAATTATTCAAGATAGAGGAAGAATCATTGCGACTAACGTGTATGAGGTTATAATCCCCAATAAAGTTTATTCAGATGAAATTAAATCCAAAGGAGTCATGACAGAAAAATTAGTATTGTGGAACGATATTAAATCTAAAAAAATTCAATTAGATACAATAAAACTAGCTGAAAGGTTAGGGGTAAAAGGTTATGCAAGAGCTGATTGGAAACTAGACAAAAAAGGAAAGCCTCAGTTTTTAGAGATAAATCTTACTCCTGGACTTTCACTGGAATATAGCTCTTTGCCAATATGTTATGGGAAAAATAAATATTCAAAATTGCTAAAAAAAATTCTTGAATCAGCATTATATGAGTATAATAATTCTCTAAGCAGGAAGTATGGAAAATTATTCACCAAGTAGTTCAACTGTTGGATCAAGAAAGAACATCCTTAACCAACCTAACCTGCCTTCTTTGAAATTCCAGAATATTGGGATTACTGAAACAATATTATAATGTAAGTGTGGACCTGTTGTTTTTCCAGTCATACCAATATTTCCAATTGTCTCTCCTTTATTTACAAATTGAAATAGTGATACATATCTTAAATTTAAATGAGCATAATAGTGAAGTCTCCACTTGAGTCCTAAAATTATAATAACGTTTCCTCCCTCGGCAAGTGTTCCATTGAATACAATGATCCCAGTAGAGCTAGAAATAATTGGTGTATGTAATATTCCTTTGATATCAATTCCATAATGAATCTTATTACCTTTACACCAAGTGCAGTTCCAAAAATCATTTTTATCCCAGCTTTTTTTTGTTGCACCTTTAACAGGAATTACTAATTTCTCAGGAATTAAAAATCCAAGTATTAAAATTAAAATAATTGTAAGAAATGTTTTCAAAGATACTTTTACAATCCTTTTTGACGTTATGCGAAATTAAGAAAAATCATGATGAGTTTTTGGAAGAGATATTTTTCTTAGCATTCTATATAGGCTAGAAACTCTTTCAGTAACAATTAGAATTAGTTATCATTAAAAATTCTAGCTCAAAAATTTTCTCTACCCAAAAGATATTCATTTAAGCCAATTTGTCAATTACAATTTATATATCTTAAATAAGAATTAAAACTAAATATAAGTCTTTACATAAGAAAGCGAATTTTGGAAAAGTAAAACATGCAGGAATCTAGAAAGACAACTGAAACAGAAATCAAACTTGACCTAAATATTCGTGGTAAAGGTAATTACTCATTCGATACAGAGATTCCTTTTTTTGAACATATGCTTTCTCATATCGCAAAGCATGGGCATATAGACATGAACCTTTGGCTTAGAGGAGACATTGGGATTGATTGTCACCATAGCGTAGAAGATACAGCAATTCTAATGGGAGGAATGATTCATAAACAATTGGGAGATAAAAAAGGAATCAATCGATATGGTCATTTTACTATTACAATGGATGAAGTACTCACAACTGTAGCTGTGGACTTAGGAGGTAGATTTTATTTTAAATACACTGGTCCCGAACTTCAGGGTAAGTTTGGAATTTATGATGCAGAACTCAGTCTGGAATTTTTACAGAAATTTGCTTTGAATGCAAAAATGAATTTACATGTGCTTGTTCATTATGGAGATAATAGACATCATATTCATGAATCAATTTTTAAAGGTTTAGGTAGATCACTAAGAATGGCATTATCGTACGATGAAAGCAATCGTGATTCGATACCATCTACTAAAGGTATGTTAGAATGATTGCAGTTTTAGATTTTGGAATGGGAAATATTCACTCATGCTTAAAAGCAATTTCGAGATATACTGATTCTTATAAGTTGGTAGATTCTCCAGAAGATTTAAAAAATGTCTCTGGGATCATCCTGCCAGGGGATGGAGCTTTTGAAAAAGCAATGAAGAATTTAGAAGCAAAAGGTTTTGTAGAAGCAGTCACTGAGAAAGTAAACTCTGGGGTGCCAGTTTTTGGTATATGCATTGGTTACCAATTGCTTTTTCAAGACTCTGATGAAACTACTAAGGAAGGAATGCTCGTAAATGGATTCGGGTTTTTGAAAGGAAGAATCAGGAGATTTAAAGGAAAGAAGTTAAAAGTTCCTCATATGGGTTGGAATCGTCTAGTTTTTGAGAATAAAAAACAAAATAAGATTTTACAAGGAATCTCGAATGGAACATATATGTATTTCATTCATTCTTATAGACCAATTGAAGTGGAGTTCAAGGCAGTAGTTGCAAGTTGCAGCTATTATGAGGAAAAATTTCCCGTGGTTGTTGAGAAAGAAAATATTTTTGGGACCCAATTTCATCCTGAGAAATCAGATAGAGCGGGCCTGAAAATCTTAGAAAATTTTATTGAACTAACAAAGACATGATTATTATACCAGCAATAGATATTTTAGACAACGAAGCGGTGAGGCTTTTTAAAGGGGACTATTCACAAAAAACTGTTTATAGTTCAGCGCCTTGGGAATTGGTGAAGGCTTTTGAAAACAATGGTGCAAACTTAATTCATCTTGTTGACTTGAATGGAGCTAGGAATGCTTCGAGTGTGAACAAAGATTCCATCCAAAAAATGAGAGACTCTTCTAAGGTCAAAATTCAATTGGGTGGTGGAATTAGAGATATTGAGAAGTTGAAATACTATGAAGGTATGGGGATAGATCGTTTCATCATTGGAACTGCTGCGGTCACTGACCCTGAGTTTTTAGTAGAAGCACTTAAATTTGTTGGTAATGAAAGGTTGGTAGTTTCAGTGGATGCGTTCGAGGGAATTGTAAGAATTAGTGGTTGGGAAGAAAAGACCAAGATTCGATACGAAGATCTACTTCAGACTTTAGAAAAACAAGGTGTGACTCAAATTGTTTTTACAGATATTTCACAAGATGGTACATTAAGTGGACCTAATATAGGTTCTTATAAATATATTCTAGACAATTTCAACTTCAGTCTAATGGCTTCAGGTGGAATATCTTCTTTGAAAGATATTATGGATCTAACTTCCATTAAGGGAAAAAATCCGCTCTTTGGAATTATAACTGGAAAAGCAATTTATGAAGGTAAATTGAGTTTGAAAGAAGCAATTGATACAACTAGAAGATAAATTCAAACTAATCATTTAAACGTTATGCGAAATTCCAACTCTAAAAAAAATCACAACTAACCAGAATCTACTTTATCATATTAATATTATAAAATTTACTTGCCTTAAAATTGCCGTGTGCGTTCATGGCTTGAACGGATTAACGTTTAGAGAGAGTAAATTTCTCTAGAGATTTTTTAAAAAGCACTGTGACTTACGGTGCGAAGCTATGTCCAAGCAATGGCAGTAGATATAAGACATAAGGTGCTTTCAGCACTTTCTCAAAGCCCAAATTATAGCCAAAGAGAACTCTCCGAAAAACTAGGAGTTAGTTTGGGTAAGGTGAACTATTGTATCCAAGCTCTAGTAAATAAGGGTATTTTAAAGGTAAATAATTTTAAAAATAATAAAAATAAAAAAGTCTATGCTTATATACTCACTCCAAGAGGGGTAGAAGAAAAACTAAAACTTACTATCGAATTCTTGAAAGTAAAAGTAAAAGAATATGAAACAATTAAGCAAGAAATTGAAGAGTTGAAAACCGAACTCGGAAATCCAGAACTTATAGATTTGGAAATTAATACTAAAGAGCAAAAGTCAATTGCTTAGGTCTCAACAAATAAATTTATTTCTAGAAAGCAAATAATGAATCAGGTCAAGACTTCAATCTATAGTTTGATAATTTCGATTCACAAGAATAAAAATCTCATTTATCAAATGACTCGAAGATCGTTAGAGTCAAAGTATAAGGGTTCGATTCTAGGGTTTTTTTGGTCATTAGTAAATCCTCTTCTAATGTTAACTGTATATACATTTGCATTCAGTGTAGTCTTTAAATCAAAATGGGGACTTGAGCAAGAAGGTCATTTTGATTTTGCATTGATACTATTTGCTAGTTTAATTGTATTTAATATTTTTGGGGAATCAGTGAAAGAGTCTTCAATAATCATTACTAACAATGCCAGCTATGTAAAAAAAGTAATCTTCCCATTGGAGTTATTACCAATAATTAACTTACTCAGTACGCTTGTAAATGCTGGAACTAGTTTGATCATAATGATAGTAATGTTTTTACTTCTAAGACATGAAATCCCATTCACAATAGTTTTTTTTCCTTTAGTAGTTATTCCTCTAATTTTCATATCAACAGGAATTTCTTATTTGTTGGCATCGTTAGGAGTTTTTATTCGTGATATAGGACAAGTAGTATCGCATATCGTTACTATCCTTCTATTTACAAGTCCCATCTTTTTCTCAATAGACAGAGTTCCAGAATTATTTAAAAAGTTTATCTTTCTAAATCCAATTGGTCTTCTTGTGGAAGAAGCAAGAAAGGTTTTGGTGTTTGGAAAACATCCCGATTGGATAATTCTTGGAATCTATACAATTGCTGGATATTTGGTTTTGAGTATCGGATATTTTGTTTTTCAAAAACTCAGAAAAGGTTTTGCAGATGTATTATGATTAATCTAGAAGAGACATTAAAATCAATAGAAAGTAAAAACTACACAGTAGGTGTTATTGGATTGGGCTATGTCGGTCTTCCTTTACTTTGGAATTTTCATATGAAAGGTTTTCAAGTCATTGGTTTTGATAGTGATATAAAAAAAATTCAATCATTTGCTGAGAAAAAATCATATATAAAACATATAGATAACCAAGTTATTGAAAAACTTTCTGAATCTAATCGCTGTATGATTACATCTGATTTTAGCAAAATTAGCAATACAAACGCTATACTAATCTGTGTTCCAACACCTCTAACGAAATACAGAGAACCGGATATGAGTTACATACAACTTACTTTAGATACTATTATCCCATATTTAGTTGAAAATCAGATTATCATACTTGAATCCACGACTTATCCAGGTACGACTGAGGAAATAGTAAAATCGAGGATACAAAATAGTACTAAACTAATTTCTGAAGAAAATATTCTAATTGCTTATAGTCCAGAACGAGAAGATCCAGGTAATTCAGTTTTTAATACATCTACGATACCAAAGGTAGTTGGAGGAGATGGAGCATTAGCATTATTTGTAGCAACCAAACTTTATTCAGAAGTAGTAGTAAAAGTTATTCAAGTAACTAACACTAAAACAGCTGAGGCAGTAAAATTACTTGAGAATATTTTTCGTTCAGTTAATATAGCTCTCGTTAATGAAATGAAAATTGTTTTTCATAAAATTGGAATTGATATTCATGAAGTAATTGAAGCAGCCAAAACAAAACCTTTTGGTTTTATGCCATTTTATCCGGGACCAGGGCTTGGAGGGCACTGTATCCCGATCGATCCTTTCTATTTAACATGGAAGGCAAGAGAGTTCGAAGTAAATACTAAATTTATTGAACTGGCTGGCGAAATAAACACAAATATGCCTCAATATGTTGTAAACAGAACCATAGAAGCCCTTAATTCAGTTGGAAAAAGTTTGAGTACATCTAGAATTTTATGTTTAGGGTTAGCATATAAATCTGATATAGACGACATGAGAGAGTCTCCTGCATTCAAGATAATGGATATATTAGTTTTACTCCAATCTATAGTAGAATACTATGATCCTTTCATTTCTGAAATTTCTGCTACAAGAGAACATTCAAATTGGAATGGCAAACAGTCTATACAATGGAGTAAGGAGCTTATTGAATCTTTTGATTGTATAATCATTATTACAAAACATACTAATATCGATTATAATAGCTTATTACTATGGGCTAAACTGATTGTTGATACAAGAAATTCATTCATCAATGATGATAGGTTTGATCAAAAAATTTGGAAGGCTTAACAGAAGATATTCTTGTAATTATCCAAGGAAGAATGGGTTCTAAGCGATTTCCAGGCAAGACCCTTTATCCATTTAAAGGAGTTCCATCCTTAGAATATTTAGTCTCTTCTGTCCAAACAATTTTTTCAAACAAACAAATCTATATAGCGACATCAACCAATGAAGAAAATAATAAAATTCGAGATTATTGTGCTAAGAGTCACTTAAATTGTTATAATGGTAATGAGTCAAATGTTGCTTCAAGATTCATGGAAATACTTATTAAAGTAAAATCCAAAGCTTTTATACGTTTAAATGGCGATAGTCCTTTGTTTGATTCTGGAGTTTTGATATCAATGCTGAATGAATTTAGTGACAGATTAAACTTAGATTTAGTTACAACAAGTTATAAATCAAAATTTCCTTCAGGCATGAATGCTGAGCTTATTAGAACAGAAGTTTTTATTGAAAGTTATAAAAATTTTATTTTAGAAGAACATTTTGAGCATGTAACAAAATTTTTTTATGACAATTCAAAAGAATATAATATACTCAATTTAGAATTTCCTTACCCTGATTACTGTAATTTAAAATTCAGTTTTGATACAGAGGAAGATAAAGTAAAACTAGAAAAGTTTTTTTCTTCATTAACTAAACCAATCAAATCTTATTCACTACTAGAAAAACTTCATTTAATGAATTCAATCAATGACGTTCCTGCAAAAATATAAAATAGGGAATTTTTGTATAAAATTATGAAATATTTTATTTATAGTAAACTCAATATAACCAATAAAAATATAGTTCATTTGAATTTAAAGAAATAAAGTATGTGTAGGAATTGCAGCTTCTTGAATGAGCCGCATATTGAGTCTTGTGAATCAATCATTCTTGAGCTTCTATTCAGCTTTTGTAAATCACTAAATCAAGTCAGGTTTGAAACAAAGAATTTGGAACCCTACAAAAATATCCTTTATGAGTTTTTTCAGTAGGGTCAACTATAATGAAAAATAAAAAATTAAAAGCTGGTATTATTGGATTAGGTGTTGGTGAGGCACATATGAATGGATACGATTCACATCCTGATTGTGAAGTTATAGCAATTTGTGATTTTAATCAAGATAAAGAATTATATGCTAAACAAAAATTTCCTAAGCTAAAATTCTATAACAATTCTTCTGATTTACTTAATGATTCAGAAGTAGATGTTGTGTCAATTGCTTCATTTGATAATTATCATTACGAAGAAATTCTTCTTGCAATTGAAAATAATAAACATATTTTTATTGAAAAACCACTTTGCTTATACTCCCATGAAGCTAGAGTAATTCGTAATCGACTGAATGAAAAACCAAATATCAAAATTTCTTCCAATCTAATTCTAAGAAAGTCTCCAAGATTTATTGATCTAAGAAAAAAGATTTTATCTGGTGAGATGGGAACAATATTTTATTTAGATGGAGACTACAATTATGGAAGAGTTAATAAGTTAACCAATGGTTGGAGGGGAGAGATAGACTATTACTCAGTAATCCTAGGTGGTGCTGTTCATTTGATCGATCTAATACTTTGGCTCAATGGTAGTAGAGTTCGAGAAGTAAGTTGTTTTGGAAATAAAATTTCTACAAAAGATACTCAATTTAAACATTTAGACTTTGCGGTTGCACTTATGAAATTTGAGAATGAGTCAAATGCAAAAGTTTCAGCGAATTTTGGTTGTGTCTATCCTCACTTTCATTGTCTTTCTGTTTATGGAACTGAAGCTAGTTTTGTAAATAGAAAAACTAGTGCAGAGTATTTTACATCTAGAGATTCCTCTATTGAGCCAGAATTATTAAACACTGAGTATCCTGGAATCCAAAAAGGGGACCTTATTCATTCATTTTTGGATGACATATTAGGTTATGGAGATTCAGATGTTAACAAAGAAGATGTTTTTAAAACTATTTCAGTATGTTTTGCTATGGAAAATTCATTAAGAAAAAATATTCATGTACCAGTTGAGTATATATAGGGGTAAAGTTTGAGAAATATTTCTTTTGGAAAACCAATGATTGATGATCGTGAACGATTTCTAGTAAATGAAGTGTTGCAAGGAGATATTTTAGTTCATGGGCCTAGAGCTAAGGAATTTGAATCAAAGTTTGCCTCCTATACTGGTGCTCCTTTTGTAACTTCAACCTCTTCTTGTACTTCCGCACTTCACCTATGTTATTTTTATTTACAACTTGGAAAAGGTGATGAAGTAATTGTACCAGCTCAAACACATAATGCAACAGCCCACTCTGTTGAGCTAACAGATGCAAAACCAATATTTGTGGATGCAGAGCTAGAAACAGGGAATATTGATATTACACAAATTGAGAACAATATTTCTGAAAAGACAAAAGCTATTTCAGTTGTTCATTATCTGGGAATGCCCGTCGATATGGAAAAAATACTTCAAATAGCAAATAAATATGATTTAAAAGTTATTGAAGATTGTGCCTTAGCAATAGGTTCCTATTATAAAGATAAACATGTTGGTCTTTGGGGTGATGCGGGGTGTTATTCATTTTATCCCGTGAAACATTTCACTACAGGAGAAGGTGGAATGTTAATTTCTAAACATAAAGAATTAGTTGATAAGATAACTAGACAAAAAGCATTCGGTGTTGATAGAACGATGACTGAGAGATCTATTCCGGGAATGTATGACGTTACAATGCTTGGTTTTAACTATAGAATGAGTGAAATTCATGCAGCAATTGGTATCGTTCAATTAGATAAAATTGATTTTTTCTTGAAAACTAGAAAAGAAAACTATGAACTTCTAAGTAGTTTACTTCGAGAAATTCCTGAGATATCTCAATTTAAATCAACAGAGGGAGATTTCAAGAGTAGCTACTATTGTCATTCGATACTACTTGAAGAAAAACTCGTTTCAAAAAGAATTGAAATTGTTGAATATTTCAAAAAAAATGGGGTAGGTACGAGCATATATTATCCTAGACCAGTTCCTCATTTCACTTATTATAAAAATAAATATGGTTATTCAGAGAATAGTTTTCCAAATGCAAGTAAAATAAGCTATTCTTCAATAGCACTACCTGTTGGACCACATCTCAATTTAGAGGATATGCAGTTCATAATCAAGATTCTTAAAGAAGCGATTGTCGAGGTTAAAAAATGATACCCATTGAAGGAAGAAAAATAGCCCTTATTGGAGGTGCAGGATTTATTGGTCATAATCTTGCACTCAAATTAAAACAAAAGAAAGCTGAAGTTAGCATAATTGATAGTCTTCAGGTTAATAATTTGCTTTCTTTTACTTCTACTGAATCAGATATAGCTAATCGAGAATTGTACTCAACTATTATCCAAGAAAGACTAAGACTACTTCAAGAAGCAAAAATTCCACTTTATATACAGGATGCTAGAGACTATCATCAACTTACTCATTTAATCACAAAGATAAATCCACAAGTAGTTGTTGTTTTAGCCGCTGTGGCTCATGCTGGTAGATCAAATAAAGATCCTTATAGCACATTTGATCATAGTTTTAGAACTCTTGAAAATGCACTTGATGCTTCAAGAGATAGTGTTGAACATTTTATATATTTCTCTTCAAGTATGGTTTATGGTAACTTTGCTGAAGGAGTAGTTACTGAAGATACCAACTGTGATCCAATAGGGATTTATGGTGCACTAAAATTTGGTGGCGAAAAATTAGTCATTGCATACAAACAAGTTTTCAATTTACCGTTCACAATTATCCGACCTTCTGCTTTATATGGTGAGCGATGCGTTAGTCGTCGTGTTGGCCAAATATTTATTGAAAATGCAATGCAAGGTAAAGACATAATAGCAAAAGGTGATGGCTCTGATAAATTAGATTTTACTTATATAGGCGATCTAACAGATGGTGTAGTCAATGTTATTCAAAGTGAAAATTCCAAAAATCAAATTTTTAATTTAACTTATGGTCAAGGTCGTTCTTTACTAGAAATGATTGAGATTCTCAAAAAATATTTTCCAGAAATCAAAGTTCATAACTCACCAAGAGATAGTTTAATGCCTGAAAGAGGCACTCTATCGGTTGAAAAGGCAAAAAAGCTCATTGGTTATAATCCTTCAAATCCACTAGAAATTGGTTTCGCAAATTATATTGAATGGTATAAGTCAATTTTTGGCTCTGACTCTAAATATTCTAGTGTGATGGTTCCACAAATTTATGAGTGAAAAGGGTTCTCCTGCATGACCTCAATCAAAATTTTAGGTATTAACTCAGCTGGATTCAATACTTCTTCTTCATTGATAATTGATGGGAAAATTATTTATGCAGTAGAAGAAGAAAGGCTTAATCGAGAAAAAAGAACTAGAAACTTTCCTTTTCAAGGCATTAAAGAAGCACTAAAAACTGCTGGCATTAAACTTGAAGAATTAGATGCAATTGCAGTAGCATGGAACCCTGCAATCAACTTAGAATTGCACAACCATGCTCAATCCTCAAAAGCACGCTATCTAGGAGAAATATTTTATAATGTTCCTAGTGCTCTTATGAGTCTTAAAAAAAATAATCAATCAAGTTACTCCCGTCAGGTGATTGAATTTAAAGATGGTACAAATTTAAATATATATTATATAATGCATCACCTTTCGCATGCTTCTACTTTTTATTACTCACCATTTGAAACAGCTTCCATTATGACTATTGATGCTTTTGGTGAAAAAGAATGTGTTTTATTTGCAGAAGGAAATAATACTGAATTAAAAACAATATGGTCGCAAGAATTTCCTCATAGCTTAGGTGGATTTTATTCTACAATGACTGAGTTTTTAGGCTTTCAACCACAAAGTGATGAATGGAAGCTAATGGGTGCTGCACCTTACGGTGATCCAAAACAATTCTATGAAAAATTACGAAAACTAATTATTTTTAAGGATGATGGATTTGAACTTGACCTGAGTTATTTTAACTTTTATTTATTTCATAGACCAGGTAGATTTACTCAGAAATTTTCAGACTATATTGGTTTACCCCCAAATCCAAAGGATAATGCACTCAACGAACTATACTATAATCTTGCTGCTTCTTCTCAGCTACTAATGGAAGAAATTTATTTCCATCTCTTAAACCAGCTTCATAAAAAAAGTAAGTTTAAGGATAATCTAGTTCTTGCTGGAGGGGTAGTATTTAACTCTGTAGCAAATGGTAAGATTTTACAAAATACATTATTCAAAGAAGTTTATATTCCACCAGTTCCAGATGATAGTGGTGGTAGCTTAGGTGCTTCATATTATGTTTATCATCAAATACTAAAACATCCAAGAAAAGAATCTCTATCTAATAATTATTTAGGTCCGGGTTTTAATGATTCTGAAATTCAGGATGAATTAGATAAGTATAAGGTTAACTATTCTAAACTTGAAAATCCATCTTATACAGCAGCTGAATTAATCTCTTTTGGAAAAATTATTGGTTGGTTTCAAGGTAGACTTGAGTTTGGAGATAGAGCACTTGGAAATAGAAGTATTCTAGCTGATCCAAGAAATCCAGAAATGAAGGATAAGGTAAATGAAACTATCAAATACAGAGAATCGTTTAGACCCTTTGCTCCATCAATTTTGATCGAAAAATTTTCAGAGTATTTTGAAGATGCTACCCCAACTCCATTTATGGAGAAAGTATTTCCAATTAAGAAAGAAAAACAATCTTTGATTCCGGCTGTAACACATGTCGATGGTACCGGCAGATTACAAACTGTTTCCAAAGAACAGAACTTGTTGTACTATTCCTTGATCCAAGAGTTTGAAAAATTAACTGGTATTCCTATCGTTTTGAATACAAGTTTTAACTTAAAAGGTGAACCAATGGTATCTTCACCTAAAGATGCAATAAGGACATTTTTCACCTCTGGTTTAGATGCATTAATTATTGGAGATTTTTTAATAGTTAAGAAATAAATGAAAATTGGAAATATTGATACAGACAGAAAAGTGTTTATTGTTGCTGAAATAGGCAATAATCATGAGGGTAATTTTGAATTAGCAAAAGAATTAGTTCGTAAAGCTGCTGAAACTGGTGTAGATGCTGTGAAGTTTCAGACAATTTACGCTGAGACTTTTGTTGCAAAATCTGAAGTCGATCGTTTCAAAAGAATTAAGTCTTTTGAATTCACAATAGAACAATTTAGAGAACTAAGTGAAATTGCAAAAGATGAAGGTTTGATTTTCTTTTCAACACCATTTGATATTGATAGCGTTCAAAGATTAAATGAATTCGTTCCTTGTTTTAAAATTGCTTCGGGTGATAATAACTATCGAGGACTGATTCATAGAGTTGCGCAAACTGGTAAACCTCTTATACTTTCTTCAGGATTAAGTAATTTTGATTCAATAAAAAAAATACATGATTTTATTCATGAAATTTGGAGATTTGAAGGTATCACGCAAGAATTAGCAATCCTACATTGTGTTAGCTCTTACCCAGTTCCAGATGATCAAGCAAATCTTAATTCAATTTCATATTTAATTGAAAATCTAAAATGTCCTATTGGATATTCAGACCATACATTAGGAACTGATGCTGTAATTGCTGCTGTGACTCTAGGTGCTAGAATTATTGAAAAACATTTCACAATTGATAAGAACTACTCAGATTTTAGAGATCATAAGCTTTCAGCCGATATTATGGAAATGCAGTTATTAGTAAAATCGATTAGAAGAATTGAAAAGATGTTTGGTGTAAAAAATAAAACTATCCAAGCTTGTGAAGAAGAGGGAATTAAATCTTCAAGAAGATCAGTTTACTCTAAAACTGAAATTGAACAAAATACAATTCTAACTGAGAATAATATTATTTCACTTAGACCTAATAACGGAATTTCAACTGAAAGTGAATTAGATTTTATTGGTAAAAAAGCAAAAATTAAAATTGAGAGAAATATTCTTTTAAAAGAATCTGATTTAATTAGCTGATGTGCGGAATTGCAGGTTACATAGGCAAGAAAGAACTTTCAGAGTCCACCATCCATCAATTGCTTAACTTGATGAAAAATCGTGGTCCTGACTATCAATCTTATAAAAAGTTTATTCTTGGTAATAGAATCATATATTTATTTCATTCCCGCCTAAGTATTATAGACTTAGACTCTAGGTCTCACCAGCCATTCCAGATTGGTAACTATTGGATTATTTTCAATGGCGAGATATACAATTTTCCAGAATTAAAATTAGAATTGCAAAAGTCAGGAGTAAATTTTAGAACAAATTCCGATACTGAAGTTCTTCTCAATGCTTATATTCTTTATGGAGATAGTTGTGTAAAAAAATTTGAAGGAATGTGGAGTTTCGCAATTCTAGATATTAAGAATAATCACATTTTTGCTAGCAGAGACAGATTTGGAGAAAAGCCATTCTACTATTATTCTGAATCTGAAAATTTTTATTTTGGTTCTGAAATAAAATTTATAAATAGACTCTTACCAAATAAACTTTCAGTAAATAATAATCAATTGCTTAGATATTCGATATTGGGTTATAAATCGTTATATAAATATAATGAAACTTATTTTACTAATTTGAAAGAGTTACCAGCAAGTTATAATCTAATAATTGAAATTGAAAATCTTAGTTTTCATGAAAAAAGATATTGGTCACCCTCGATCTCAATAAATAATAATATGAAATTTGAGCATGCAGTTGAAGGAACTAAAGAAAGACTTTTAGAAAGCATGAGGATTAGGCTTAGATCAGATGTGCCACTAGCATTTTGTTTAAGTGGAGGTGTTGATTCAGCTTCACTTGCTTCAATTGCATCTAAAATTTTCAACTACAATACTGTAGCGTTTTCTATCATTGATTCTGATGAAAGATACAATGAAACAGAGAATATATTAGCAACTGTTAATGATATTGGTTGCAAGCATCACATGATTCATTTAGATCATTCTGATGGATTGAACCGATTGAAAAAGCTTATAGAATATCATGATGCACCAATTGCTACAATCACTTACTATGTTCATTCCATGTTATCTGAAGCAATTCATAAGCAGGGATATAAAGTTGCTTTCTCTGGTACTTCTGCAGATGAACTTTTTACAGGATATTATGATCATTTTCTTTTGCATCTTAATGAAATCAAAGACTCTGAGGTGTATAGTGAAGCACTAAATAGTTGGGAAGAATACATACTCCCAGTAGTTCGTAATCATACATTTAGAAACCAAAATTTATATTCTGATAACCCAAATTACAGAGAGCATGTTTTTGATGGATATGAGAAGAATCTATTATATTGTATTGAAGAGTATCAAAGTGAATATAGGGAAGAAAATTATTCTGACTCATTACTTAGAAATAGAATGCTAAATGAATTATTTAATGAGGTAACTCCAGTAATACTGCATGAAGATGATTTAAACTCTATGATGTATTCGATTGAAAATAGAAGTCCATATTTAGATACAAAACTAATGGAGTTTGCTTATTCAATTCCTGCACCATATTTAATAAGAGATGGATTTGCAAAATTTGTATTAAGAGAGTCAATGAAAGGGGTTCTGAATGAAAAAGTTAGAACCGATAGAGTTAAGAAAGGTTTCAACGCATCTATTCATTCGATAATTGATTTTAAAGATCCAATAGTAAAAGAATATTTATTAGAACAAAATTCAGAAGTATTTAAGATTTTCGATCGAAATAAAATTCAACTATTACTCGACAAAGATTTTCTTCCAAATGATGAAAGTAAGTTTCTATTTAATTTTGTAAATCTAAGAATATTTTTGGAAGATCAGTTATGAATTATTGTAAGTCCTGTCTTTTACCTGACTCAAGACCGAATTTAACTATTAATCAAGATGGTATATGCAATGCTTGTCTCTCTCATAGTACAAAAAAAATTATTGACTGGAAAAAAAGATTAACCTCACTAATAGAAGTCTTTGAAAAAGCTAAGTCAAAGAGTAAAAGTTATGATTGTTTGATCCCAGTGAGTGGAGGTAAAGACAGTACTTGGCAAGTAGTCAAATGTCTTGAATTCGGACTTAAGCCATTAGCAGTAACTTGGAAAACTCCAGGTAGAACACCACTAGGACAAAAAAATTTAGATAATTTAGTATCACTTGGAGTAGATCATATAGATTACCAAATAAACCCTAAATTAGAAAGTAAGTTCATGTTAGAGACATTGAAAAAGAATGGCTCAACTGCAATCCCTATGCACCTTGCGATGTATAATATTCCATTAAGGCTTTCAGTACAAATGGAAATTCCATTAGTAATTTGGGGTGAGAATTCTGCTTTCGAATATGGTGGTACTGAAGAAGAAGCTAAGGGATTTAAAATGGATTCACAGTGGCTTAAAAAATTTGGTGTTACAAATGGAACAACAGCACTTGATTGGGTTAGTGATGAATTAACTAAAAAGGATCTATCAGCTTATTTTGGACCAACAGATGATGAAATGATTCGTAAAGATATACTTGCAATCTTTTTAGGATACTATTTACCTTGGGATGTAGAAGAAAGTCTTAGAGTTGCGAAGCTAAATGGATTCATTGCTAGAGAAGAGGGTCCAATGATGGGATTTTACAACTATGCTGATATTGATGATTATTTTATGTCGATACACCATTGGCTGAAATGGTATAAATTTGGAATTACTCGACTTTGGGATAATCTTTCTTTAGAGATTCGAAATGGTAGAATAGATAGAAACTCTGCTATAGAAATTATTAGAATAAAAAGTGATGAAACTCCTTATGATGATATTGAGCGTTTTTGTAGATTTGTAAGTATAGAAAAGTCAGAATTTTTTACAATTATAGAAAAGTTTAGAAATCCAAACATTTGGAAGAAAATGAATGAAAAATGGGTGATTCCAAATTTCTTAATTTCTGATTGGGAGTGGAAATGAAACTCAATTTAAACAACCCACCAAGGCAATTTAAAGTTGGGCATGAAGGCAAGATTACACTTTCTGATTGTGCACACATTGAACTTTCATCAGATGAACAAATTACTTTAAAGAGTGATACAGGTGCTGAATTTGATATAGCAAAAAAATCTTGGGGCTATTATGCTACTCCCTCATTGAATGCAAGACTAGCATCCTTTGGTCTTAAGTGTGCACTTGTGAAAAGCCCCGAAAAGAAGTATTATATTTTTATGATAGAAACAGGAAAAGAAAAAGAGTTCAATGACTATATTCTTGATGAAGGTCATGAGATTATTCACTGGATAGATAGCACAGAGAATTTAGAAAAACTTGAAAATAAGTTAAAAGAAAAATGAAAGCACCAATCCCCCCATTGAATTGTTTATGTGAAGGAAGATATTTAAAATCTTTATACCATTATTCAGAACCTCCTCCACGGGAAATTAAATTTGCTCTAAATGAAAACTCGAAGTATAGCAGAGACCTATTAAAATGCAGTTTGTGCAATCACTATATTTCTATTCATGATATGCAATTGAGTTCAATGTATTCTGAGAATTATGTGAGTTCTAACTATAAAGACTTAGAAGGAATTCAAAATACATTCCAAAAAATTATCAATTTACCAGAAGATAAATCAGATAACTCTCCAAGAGTATCCTACGTTAGTTCCTTTGCTAAAACTTTTTTTAATAACAATTTATCAAATCGAAAAGTTCTTGACATTGGCTCTGGATTATGTGTATTTTTGTATAAGATGAAAGAATTAGGTTGGGATTGTGTAGCTTTAGATCCAGATCAAAGATCAACTGAACATGCTAAGATTAATGTTGGGGTAGAAGCAATCTGTGGAGACTTTATGAAGTTAGAGTTAATGGATAAATATGATTTGATAACCTTGAATAAGGTTTTAGAGCATGTTGAGAATCCCGTTGAAATGCTTCAAAAGACAAAATTAACTTTGAAAAAGGATGGACTCATTTACATAGAAGTTCCCGATGGAGAAATTGCTGAAACAGAAGGAAAAAACAGAGAAGAATTTACTATTGATCATCCTCATAATTTTAGCATTGCTTCTACAGCATTATTAGTAGAACGTGCTGGTTTAAAAGTATTAAAAATCGAAAGACTCCAAGAACCTAGTACAAAGTTTACAATTAGAGTTTTCATAAAGAAAAAATAGGGAGAAGAAAATGGAAGAATACTTAGAAAAGAATTTAGAATACTACAACAAAGGCTATGAAGCAGAAAATGTGGAAGGATGGGTTTTTCGACCATTTGGGAGAATTTTTAATCAAAGGCTTGGAATTACTGGTGAGAGAGGAGAAAAGGTTTTAGACTTTGGATGTGGTTCAGGTGCATCGCTTAGATACTTAAAATCTAAAGGATTTAACGTTTATGGAGTAGATATTAGTGAAGTGGATATTAATCGAGCTAAATCAAGAATGCCCGATATCAGAGATAATTTTCAAGTGATTGACCCTAAACCAAAATCAGACCAGATTTTTTTTGGTGGTGAGTTTGATATTGTTATTAGTATTCAGACATTGTACTTTTTGAATAAAACTGATATGAACATTGTAATTGATAACCTTTATAATCAGTTAAAAAAAGGCGGATATATTTATGTTACTATGATTAGTGCAAAAACTTATTACTATAAACATTCTGTTGAATCTGTAGATGGGCTAAGAAAGATAAATTATGATAATGGAAGAATTAAATATGACAATTTATATTGTCAGTTCTATCAATCACAAGAGGAAGTGAATAAAATCTTTTCAATCTTTAAAAAGCTGTTTGAAGGATATTATGCTTATGATTGGGGTGATGGTGATGAGGAACATTTTACTTTTGTTGGACAAAAAATTTAAACTAATTGAAAGTAGTTTTTTTTTCACCACATTCTGGAATTTGGGTGCATGGATTTCCTGAAGCCTTAGTTGCAGATTCTCTAAAAAAACTTGGACATGATATTCATTACATAACCTGTGATAGAATATTCAATAATTATTGCATCACTATGAGTGCTTTTGGAATACAACCAGATTCTTCTGATGAAAAGAAAAAAGAAATCTGTGATACCTGCAATAGAAGAAGAGATTTTACGTTAAATAGTTTTCATTTTGCCTCTAGTAATATTGGGAAATATATTGACGAAAATGAAATTTCTAAAGTTAAAAAGTTATCATCTGAAATACTTTTTTCAAGATTAACTGATTATACTGAAGATGGAGTTGAAGTTGGAAAATCATCAGTTTATGAACTTCTACTAAAGTTTAAAAAGAGTTCTTTTGACTTTAATGAAAATCAAACTTCTTATATTCAAAATTCATTTATGAGTTCACTAATTAGTAAAAGAGCTTCTGATAAATGGATTGAAAATTTACGACCAGATGCAGTAATTATCTATAATACTAATTATGCAGTAAATCGCTCAGTGGCACTTAATTGTATTCAAAGAAAAATTCCCGTTTATTCTATTCACGCTGGAGACATCATTTCAGATAGACTTTCAAGATTAATGATTGCTCAGGATAATTTATTAAAAAATTGTTATGATATTAAATCTAGTTTTACAAAAAACCAAAAAGAAGGATTATTTAAACTTAAATCAATTAAAGAATATCTAGATCATCAAAAAATGTTACTTTCTGGTAAGCATTTTTTGGTGTATTCATCTGGTGTTGATTCTTCAAAAAAAACTATAAGAGAATTTTTTGGAATTAATCATAAACAGAAAATTCTTGTTGCTACAATGAGTAGTTATGATGAAATGTTTGCAGCAATTGCTTGTGGGCTTGTCAGGTTTAACAATACAGCAATTTTTCAAAGTCAAATAGAATGGTTAAAAGAATTAATTAATTTTATTGAAAGCAGAGAAGACTATTTTCTAATCATTAGGGTTCACCCAAGAGAATTTCCAAATAAAAGAGAAAGTTACTCCTCAAACCATGGTGTTGAAGTTAAAAATGCTCTAGAAAAATTACCAAAAAATTGTAGGTTAAATATTCCTGAAGACAATACATCACTTTATTCACTCGCATTGGAAGCAAATTTAATTTTGAATGCTTGGTCAAGTGCTGGAGAAGAGATGGCATTGTTTGGAATTCCAGTTTTACTATATGATAGTGAGATGACTTTATATCCTCATGAGATAAATTTTCTTGCAAAGACTAAGACTGATTACTTCGAAAAAATTATTAGTCTAAGCGATAAAAAAATTTCTAAAAAAGAAATTCTCGAATCATTAAAATGGATTTCGTTTCGATTAAATTATACAACCTTTTCACTTGAGGAGAGTTATTCTGAGAAGCCAATTAGTGAGAGAAAAATCTCATTTTTTCAGAAACTTAAACTTAGATTTTTAAACTGGAAAAATAGAAATAAACAATATTCTGAAGAGGAGTTAGATTTCAGACTCAAATCTGATAGATTAAATGTTTCCATTTTTTTAGAAACACTCATTAAAAATAAAAAAGAAAATCTATTTCAAATTGAAGAATTTAAAAAATCATTTAAAGATGACAATGAGACTGAAGTCTTGAATTATTATTTAAGAAATTTTTATGAGCTTCTTACTGAAAGTTTTTCTTCTGATATTTTTCAAAACTCTCTTTTAAAAAAAAGATGGGATATACTTCTAAGTAAAGAATAAAATGGAAAATTCACCAATAATTTCAGTAAAGAATATAAGCAAGATATACAACATCTATG
Organism: Leptospiraceae bacterium; assembly: GCA_033762425.1. Classification (GTDB taxonomy): domain Bacteria; phylum Spirochaetota; class Leptospiria; order Leptospirales; family Leptospiraceae; genus JANRLP01. The sequence goes on along the minus strand of JANRLP010000091.1, from coordinate 43,710 downwards.
ATAAACCTGAAGACCGCTTAAAGCAAGCAACAATAGCAAAAATAAATGGTAAAAAGTATTTTAGAGAGTTTGTTGCTCTTAAAGATATTAATTTTGAAATTTTTAAAGGTGAATCGATTGGACTTATCGGACGTAATGGAGCAGGTAAGTCAACCTTACTTCAAATTATTGCTGGAACATTAACTCCAACTACAGGAGCTGTTTTTCTAGAAGGAAGAGTGAATGCCCTCTTGGAACTTGGAAGTGGATTTAATCCTGAGTTTACTGGTATTGAAAATGTTTATTTAAATGGGACTATACTTGGACTAACCAAAACTGAAATAGATAACAAACTAGAACAAATACTATCGTTTGCCGATATTGGTGATTTTGTTTATCAACCAGTAAAGACTTATTCTAGTGGAATGAGTGTAAGACTTGCTTTTGCAGTTCAGGTTTTTTTAGATCCTGATATATTAATTGTAGATGAAGCACTTAGTGTTGGAGATGTTTTCTTTCAAAGAAAATGTCATAAAGTAATTCAACAAATTTTAGATAAAGGTACAAGTTTAATTTTTGTTACCCATGATACACACACTGTAGTTCAATATTGCCAAAAAACAGTTTTTTTGAAAGAAGGAAAACAGATTTATTTTGGTAATTCAACTATGGCAACTAATCTTTATAATAAATCGGATCGTATGTCAACAGATGAGTTACTTAAAGAGATTTCATTTAATAAGTCTGAAATAGAAAAGAAAAAACTACCTTCAAATCTTAAATTAGGTATGTCAGTACCAGATCAAAAAAAAATAGAAGTAGGTGACTTTAGAACTATTGATTTTATAGGATATTCTTTTGGAACAAGTTCTATAAACTCACAAGAAAATTTTTTAATTCATGATAAATTAAGAATAGTAATTAGATTGAAAAATTTAGGTAACGTAGAGTCAATAATCCCAGGTTTATCCATCAATAGTTTGAAAAATGTTTCAGTATATGGTATGTATGGTTTTCAATTTCCTGAAGTTGAACCAAATTCATTCTTATGTGAAAAGAATGATGAATTAGAATTTAAATTTGAAATTGACCTAGGAATTATTCCAGGGGATTACTTAGTATTAGTGACCTGTATCTCTATGAAAAAAGAAGATATACTAGATATTCATAAAATGAAATATGCACTTTTTAGTGAGAAACAACAACTTCATTTTGTAATTGGTATTGGTAAAATTAAAATATTAATGCCTACAGATGGGACATTCATTCCATTTAATGGAATTGTATATCATTCAACTAACTTAAGTATAAAAAAGAATAGTGAATCAAAATGAAAAAATTTTGGTTAGAAGTTATTCAAGGTCTTTGGAGTTTCCATAAAACTCGTATTACACCAGCAAACTCATATCAAAGTTTAATCCGACTTTTTTGCTTAACTCATGGTAAATCAAATGATATACTTCATAAGTTTGTAACTTATTTTAGACCCAAAAAAAAGTTTTCTCATAATTCATTGTTTCAAACCTCATCAAAAGATAATGTAAAGAAAATTGTTCAAAATTTAAATAGTGATGGTTATCATATATTGAATGAAAAATTATCACTAGAGATAGTTGAATCTTTGAAAGGTTATGCACTTAAAAACTTAATGGAACCTGAGTATTCTTATGAAACTCCCGAAGAGATTAAAGTAAAAAAAATAATTTTTGATCCAAAGAATCTGAAAGCAATTAGATATCATTTTACCGAAGATCAAATTATCAATTTCCCAGAAGTTCAAAAACTATTCACCGATACTTTTCTGCTTTCTATTGCACAAGAATATTTTAACTGTTTGCCTCTTGCAGACGTTTGTGCTTTTTGGTGGTTAACTGATTATTCAAAAGAAAGTGATGTTCAAGCTGCTACCATGTGGCATTTTGATATGGATAGGATAAAGTGGCTTAAAGTTTTTATTTATCTTACAGATGTGACTTCTGAAACTGGACCTCATATGTTTGTAAAAGGAAGTCATCTTTCAGGAAACATTCCAAAAGAAATTTTAAACAAAGGTTATGCAAGACTAACAGATGAAGAAATAAATAAGCATTATCCATCTGAACAAGTTATGGAATTCACAGCTCCAGCAGGGACTATTATTATTGAAGATACGAGAGGTTTGCATAAAGGCAAGCCAGCAATAAAGGGTTCTAGATTAATTTTACAATTGCAATTCAGTGATTATGGTTATGGCGGCACACTAACAAAATCAAAATTCAATAAATTTAATGATGAGTTTACTGAAAAATTTATTAAGAATAATAAAAAGATTTATGAAAGATTTTTATAGTTATGTTTAGCATTAATAAAGAATTTATTGATAATGTATTCACCTTCAAAAGTAATTTAATTGAAGATAATCGAGGTTGGTTTAATAGATTATATTGTTCTGAAGAATTAAATAGTATTGGAATCAAAGACCCCATTCAACAAATTAATCATTCCTATACCAAAGAAAAAGGTACGATACGCGGAATGCATTTTCAAGAACCTCCATACTCTGAAGTGAAAATTTTAAGATGTTTAAAAGGCTCAATTTTTGATGTAATCATTGATTTACGTAAAGGCTCTAAAACCTTTCTTCAATCATTCAAAGTTAAACTTTCTGAGGACTCATACTCAAGTATAGTAATTCCAAAAGGTTTTGCTCATGGCTTTCAAGCTTTAGAAGATAATGTAGAAATGATCTATTTTCATACTGAACTTTATTCTAAAGAATCAGAGGGTGGAATACTATATAATGACCCTTTTTTGAATATAAGCTGGCCATTACCTGTCGTAAATGTTTCTGAACGTGACCTATCTTTTAAAAATATTACACCTGAATTTAAAGGACTAAAAATTGAAATGTAGGGCATGTAACAATAAATTAAAATTCGAATTTGCGGACTTAGAGTTTGCCCCACCATCCAACTCATTTCTTAAGAAAGAAGAACTTGAACTACCTGAAGTTTTTTATCCTCTAAAACTTTTTGTGTGTAACTCTTGCTATCTTGTTCAAGTAGATGAGTATAAAAAAAGTAGTGAAATTTTTTCTAGTGACTACGTATATTTTTCTTCTTATTCAAAATCATGGTTAGAACACTCTGAAAAATACTCAAAGATGATAACAGAAAGATTTTCTATCAATAAAGATTCTCAAGTAGTTGAAATTGCTTCCAATGATGGTTATCTTCTTCAATACTTTTTAAAAAAAGGGATAAAAGTATTAGGAATCGAACCCTCAAGTTCAACTGCTATAGTCGCAAGATCTAAAGGAATCAACACTATTGAAGAGTTTTTTGGAGAAGATTTAGCGAATACTTTAGTAAAGGAAAATTCAAAAGCTGATTTATTGATTGGAAATAATGTTATTGCTCACGTTCCAGATATTATTGACTTTGTGAAGGGTATCAAAATTATTTTAAAAGAAGAAGGAATTGCAACCTTTGAGTTTCCTCATCTTTTGAATCTTATTAAATTTACACAATTTGATACAATTTATCATGAACATTTTTCTTATATATCTATTATTTTTTTAAAAAATTTCGTTGAAAAATATGGTTTAGAAATTTTTGACATAGAAGAAATTATTACTCATGGTGGTTCTCTAAGAGTTTACCTTAAACATATAGAAAATAAAAAAATAATGATATCGAAATCAGTATCTAATATTCTTGAAAAAGAAATTGAATTTAAACTAAATGAATTAAGTTATTATACTAATTTCCAAGATAAAATCAACAAAATCAAATATGCTCTACTCGAATTTCTTTTAGAATCAAAAAAACAAAAAAAAGTTATCGTTGGTTACGGTGCTGCTGCAAAAGGCAACACACTACTAAATTTTTGTGGAATTAAGAAAGATCTATTAAGTTGTGTTATTGATAGAGCTCTATCTAAACAAGGAAAATTTTTGCCTGGCTCACATATCCCAGTTTATAATGAAGAATATATTCTAAACATTAAACCAGACTACATTATTATTTTTCCTTGGAATATCCTAGAAGAACTTAAAACACAATTAGAATATACAAAAGAATGGGGATGTAAATTAGTAACTGTTATTCCTGAATTTAAGGTTAGTTAGTATGAAGAAATTTTTCCACTACACCATCATGTTCCTTTTAACAGGAATAATATGTTTCTTATTTTTTGTCGCTTTTGCATATATAACAGTGAAAGATACTGATCCAGATAGAAAAATTACTATAAACCCTCAGAAGTTATATTATGTTTTAGATGAGGATCTTGGATACAGAGCACTACCAGGTACTTTCGAAGTTAAGATTGAAGTCAAAGAAAGTTCGATTCCCAAAATATACTCTTTAAACATTGATGAAGAAGGTCATCGATTTACTAGTAAATCTAATACAGATAATATCAATAAACCTGAGATATGGATATTTGGTTGTTCCTTTACTTGGGGCCAAGGTCTTAGCGATCACGAAACTTATCCTTATCTAGTTCAATCTAATCTGCAAGACTACAAGGTTACCAATTTTGGAGAAAATGGTTATGGCAATCATCATGCTCTAGTTGAAATTGAAAAGAGTCTAATAAAGTTAAACAAAACTCCACCTAAAGCAATAGTCGTTTCTTATATTGAATGGCATGAAGATAGAAATACAGCTGAAGCATATTATGTTTCTGCATTGGAAGATTTTCAACATTTCAAAAAAGGGGTCATAAGAAAAGCTTTTGAAAGGATTATATTTACTTTTGTAAGATTATTCAAAATAAGCTCAAATTTTATTTCCTATAGATTCAAATACCCTGTTGCAGAATTAGACAAAAATGATAATCTATCAGTTTATACAATTCCACTTGTTGCATTCTTTGAACCGATTAAATCAATCGACTATAGAATTAAAGTAACACAAAAAATTTTTTTGAGAATTTTAGAAATTGCTAATTCAAAAAAAATTCCTGTCATTATTCTCCATCAATGGAGTACTCCTCCTGACTATAAGAAGGATCCAATGATAGAATTTTTTAAGACTAGTGGGTTTCATTATGTAGACGCATATGTGGATTATTCAAAGAATGAAAACAATATGAATCCTTATGATGGTCACCCAAATCCAGAATCAAATAAAGTATATGCTAAGGCTCTACTCAAGAAGTTGAATGAGTTGAAATTTAAGTAGTAAAATGCCGAAATTACTTTTAACTGGTGGAACTGGCTACATTGGCTCGAAAGTATTAGAATTCTTTCAACAAACCAATCTCTTTGAAATTATATTAGTTTCATCTAATATAATTAATATTCCTAGTGTAACTAACGTCAGATTTAATCTATTAAATGATGATATTAACAAGTTAATAGATGAATACGATCCTGAATATCTTTTGCATCTTGCTTGGGATACAGAGCATGGAAAATTTTGGAATTCAGAAATAAATATTTTATGGTTAAATAAATCTATAGAATTAGTAAAAGCTTTTTACAAAAAAAAAGGTAAAAGAGCTGTATTGATTGGGACCTGTGCAGAGTATGACTCTAAGTTTGGTTTCTGTCAAGAAAGAGTAACTCCGTTATCTCCATCAAATTTATATGGTATATGTAAAAATTCTCTAAAGAATATTTCTGAATGGGTTGCCAGTAGAGAAAATAAAGAGTTTGTTTGGATAAGAATTTTTCATTTATATGGTGGGAATGAAAACCCCAATAGATTTATTCCCTATGTAATTACTAAACTTTTAAATAATGAAATTGCTTATTGTTCAGAGGGTTCCCAAATTAGGGATTTCTTAAATGTTAAAGATGTAGGTGAAATAATTTATTTAATAACAAAATCAAATATCATTGGTGAGATTAATATTGGTTCTGGTACTCCAATTCAGATTAAAGAAATTGCTAGAATGATTTCCGTAATATTGAATAAATCAAATATGATTTCATTTTCTGAAAAACTTCCTGATAATGAACCTCTAATGCTTTTCCCAGATACAACTCGCATAAAAAATGAATTAGGCTGGCAACCTAGGATTCAACTTGAAGAGGGTTTGAAAGAATCAATAAATTATTGGTTAACAAATAAGAGTAATTCATGAAAAAAAAACAAATCACTATAATTTGTCCAGTCTATAATGAAGAAGTAACTATCCCGCTTTTCTACACTAAGATTATTGCTATAATTGAGAAACTTAAAAAATATGATTTTAGAATTCTATTTACAAATAATAACTCGAATGATAAATCCCTAGAAGTGATTCAAAACCTTTGTAAGGTTGATAAAAGAATTTCTTACTTAACCTTCTCAAAAAATTTTGGTTACCAAGCTTCATTGCTCGGAGGACTGAAACACTCAAAAGGTGATGCATTTGTTTTTATCGATGTTGATTGTGAAGACCCTCCCTACTTGATACTTGAATTTGTAAAGCACTGGGAAAATGGATTTGATATTGTATATGGACTTAGAGGAAAAAGAGCTGAGCCGAAATGGATAACAGTTTTTAGAAAACTATTTTATAGGATTCTAAGATTTGTTGCAGATACAGAGATTATCTTAGACATGGCAGAGTTTTCTTTAATTAGTCTTAGAGTCAAAGATGAGATAATTAATAATAGTAATACTTTTCCTTTCCTTAGAGCTGAGATAGCTTATTCAGGATTTAAAAAAATTGGAGTTAAATATGACAGACAACCTAGGATCGCAGGTAAGTCTAACTACAATTTATTGAGAATGGCATTGTTTGGTTTAGGTGGGATTTTGAGTGTATCAACGTTTCCACTTCGATTAGGCATACTCATTCTTCCAATTGTAATAATAATGAATCTTATTCTACTTATTCTTGATTTTGGATTTAATTTAGAGAAAGCATTTAAACTTTTAGTTTGTATGGATCTAATTTTTCTCATGACAATTATTTCTTTTCACGGAATTTATATTGCAAGGATATATAAGAACGGAATCTCAAGACCAGTATTTATTATTGACTGGATGAGAAGTAAAATTTCTTGAATTAGAGATGATTCATAAATTTATTTATTAAAAAGAGGTGTAGTTATTGTGATTATTAATAAAATTAAAGAATTTTTTATCAAATCTCATCAAAATTCTAGAAGAGATATTTTGAAAGAAAATGAAATACAAGAGATAGAGAAAATGTTTATTACATTAACTTCTTCAAATAATCTAATGACTAAACCATCAAAGTATTGGTTAGAATTAAATAAAATGAATTTTGTTCAATTAAAAGAAAATGGATTTGAAAATTTTAAAAGGACAATTGCATTAAATTATTTTACTTGGGTAAGAATAATGCCTTGGGATTCTCAAATAATTTTTTTATTAAAAAACCTAAAATTTCAAGAGATTAAAAAATGTTTTTTCTTTGCAATTAGAGCACCAAAACAAGATTTCTTTTCATCATTTAACTTTATACAATCAATATTATTCAATTTTTTGACCTCCTTAATGTGGCAATATATTATTAATTTGAAACTAGATTATAATACATTGCAAGAACCAACTATTGGAAATCCACCATTAATTAATTTTAACAATAGACAAATTTCTCAAGATATCATTAACTCATTATTAGAGTATGATTCTATAATGTCTAACATTGAATCCTCAAAACCAGTTAGTTCAATACTAGAACTTGGGGCAGGATATGGTAGGAATGCATATGTTTTTTTAAAGTTAAACCCCAATGCTAAATACATTATAGTGGATATTCCTCCAGCACTTTGGGTTGCCCAAAAATATTTGAAAGAATGTTTTCCTGATCGAAAAATTTTTGAATACCAAGAATTTGAGAACTTTAATAAAATAGAAAACGAATTTAATAATTCACATATCATTTTTTTACTTTCTTCTCAATTAGAGTTGTTACCAAGAAATTTAGTTGATATTTGCATTAATATTTCTTCATTTCATGAAATGAGATTAGAGCAGATTAATTACTATCTACAACAATTTTCTATGATAACAAAACCAAAAGGTTATTTCTATATTAAACAATGGAAAATTGGTCATGTACTTTTTGAAAATACTATAATCAGAGAAAATGATTATCCAATACCAAATGATTTTTCAAAAGTATATTCTAGAGTAGCTAGAGTTCAGACAAAATTTTTTGAAGCACTCTATCAGAAAAAATAACTTAGAATAAATGATTAGTCTAATTGTAACCATAAGCTGTATTTTTTTTATTAGTCTTTTGATGTTTCTTATTTCTGGAGACATTCCATATAACACTAAAATTATTCTAAAAACTGCTTTATTCGGATTTTATTCTATACTTCAGATTCACTCTATCCAAAGAATTTTTAAAAGTATTACTCTAAGTATAATGTCTCTTTTTTTTATCCTAGTTTTATTGGCTAATATTCAATTTGGTTTTATTATTTCCCAAGTCTTTGTTGTTTTATATTTGATCTTTCTTTTTAAAAATTTATTTGCTAATATTGCTAAGCTGAAATTTACCAACTTGTTAACTCTAATTATTATATCTTTTTTACTTTCAACCTCAGTTGTAGAACAAACATTCGAGAATATTACTGATCCTTTTGTTTCCCTAAAAGTTGATCAGTTAGTTTTGAATCCTGATACTTTGTTTCATTCATCGATAGCTGAGATGATCAAAAATTATGGAAAGGTATCCACTGGACTGCATGGACTTCCTAGAGTTCACTATCATGTTCTTTCTCATTTTCTCTATGCCCAAGTAGCAAGCATCCTCAATTTTAAAACTTATCTAGCTTATGGTTTTTCTACATATCTAGTTTTTGCACCAATCTTAGTTTATGTTTATCTGAATTTATTATCTAAGTTTACTAGATTCAATAAATTACGAATTGGTGCTATCTTTGCATTTCTTATTTTTAATAGTTTTACTTTTAGTAAAAATTTTGGTCAAGGAGCATCTAACTTAACTTCAGAGTCTTATCTAATAGGCTTAATTCTTTTTGGTTCTTTCTTAGAGTTTATTTATATTGATATGAATAATAAAAATATTTATTTTAGAATTATTACTTCATGCATTTATTTTATCTTAGCACCAATCGCAAAGATTACAGTTGGATTCACCTCATTAACAATTTTTTTAATTTTTACAATCAGTAAGATCAAAAAAAATAGAGCGATAACTATTCTTGAACTTATTCTTGGAACGATTTGTTGGTATATTGGTCATAGTTTTGCAAGGACCATAAACATTCCTAATTTAGAGTTAAAATTTGAATGGATGTTTTATAGAAATGTGCTCTATCCAAACTATTCATTTGTTCAATTTATAGTTAGTCATTTTAGTTTTCTTTGGTTATCTATTTTAATTCTAATATCTAGAATCTATAAACAAGAACTGAATAGAACTAAACTCTATTTAGAGTTATTTACTGTAGTCCTAATCGGTTTAATAGGATTTGCTGGATTAAATATCGTTATAGATAGTTCAGGGTATTATTTTTCAAATCTTACTTATTTCTATTCTGGATTTATAATTATTAAATATCTAAGATATCTTCCTAAATTTGAAAGAAATGTAAAGCTAGACTTAAGTCAGATTACAATTCTATTTACTCTCATCTATTGTTCATTAAATACATTCAATCATTATTTTGGAAGCATGCAGTTTTCATTCCTCAAAATGAATAAGATTAAATTAGATTTAATTTCTAATACAAATTATAAAAACCAATACCTTGAACATCTCAGTGAAATTTACTTTCAAGATAAAAATTATATGGTGTATATACCTAAAACTGAAAAAGAATTTTGGGAGAATCTGGATGATAAAATTTCACCTTGGAATGCACTTAATCAGCAATGTGCTAAAATGCCATTTATTATTCCTATAGTTTCCGGAAAGCCAGCTATATTTGGACTACCTAAGAAGAGTAGCCTAGATAAATGTTATACGTTCTTTAGGGGATATGAATCATATAGTGATGAAGACTATTTATTTTCTTCTATAGAAAATATCTCCAATGATGATGTTTGTAAGGTTGTTTTGAGTAAAAAGTTTAATGGTTATTTTCTAGTTACTAAATCAAAATATGAAAAGATTACCTGTTCTAAGGAATTAAACAATAGATGAAAGTAATTATTCTTGCAGGTGGATTTGGAACAAGAATTAGAGAAGAATCACATTTGAAACCTTAAAACCAATGATTGAAATTGGAGTCAAACGAATCTTTTGGCATATTATTACCTACATTTCTAATGTAATTGAAAATGAATTAATAAAATAATGGTTGAAAGTTGAATTTAATTGTAAACTAAAAGTTAGCGGGTTTGGGCTGCAAGCTTAAAAGTGGCATAGGCTCCCTCTGTATGGTTAGCTACGCTTCGCCGCTTCGCCGCTTCGCTATTAAAAATCTGAGTATTAAGATTAATCCTTATTATGGAATTTGGAATGCTATGGAAACTCTCTAGATTCTCATACAAATCAATCAATATATAATATATCTGAGCTTGAAAGTATTTTAGAAAAATCTTATATCAGATCTCGATGATTATAAAATGTTATCTAAATCGTTCAAGGAAATAGAGCCAGAAATATTATTTCATCATGCTGCTCAACCAATAGTAAGTGAATCTTATTCATTATTTCGAGATACTTATTCAATTAATGTTATGGATACGGTGAATATTCTTGAATACATTAAGTATAATGATTCAGTTAGAGTTTTTTTAATCTAACAACTGATTAAGTTTATTAAAACAAAGGATGGATTTAGACTTATCGTAAAAATAAACCTTTAGGTGGGAATTACTCTTGTTTAAGGAATATGTATAGCTCAGATATTCTAACAACTAGTTGTAGATAATCTTTTTATCCATGAAAAAATTATAAACAACATCAAAAGTCGATATAAAGTTGGAATTTTTGTGCTGAAAATTATCAATGAAAAAATGAACTAGGATTATTTCCCTATCTAGAATATCAAAAAAGCAAAAGATGAAACTATTATTAAAACTATTAAAGAATAATTTTATTTTTAGAGCTATAAAAAATAAACTCAAAAATTTTATCATAGTTATAGTCAAAAAAGAGAATTCAATTCTTCAGATCATTTCTCAGGAACATATCGAGGGTAGATTAAAATATACTTTCTACTCATCAATTCTTCATGTTAATAAAGATATTAAAGGAGAATTGATACCAATTGATTTTCCTTTTGGTCCAGGCTCTAATATTATTGTACCAGAAAATTGTAAACTAACTCTTGGTCAAAATACAATTATTGGGCGTAACGTTGAAATTGGTCCATATAAAGAAATAAATATTGGGGATCAAACTTCAATTCAAGATCGTTGCATATTACTAGGGAACATTAAAATTGGCAGATATTGTACATTTTCCTATAACATTTATCTAAGTTCAGGAAGACATATTTTTGATTATAAACCTTATCTAAATATTAAGGATCAAGATAAATTAGTTTCAGAAAATGCTGATATGTACTCTGAACTTGACAGACCAATTGTAATTGAAGATGATGTTTGGATCGGATATAATGTCATGATTATGAGTGGAGTGACAATAGGTAAAGGTGCAATTATTGGTTCAAATTCAGTTGTTACTAAAAGTGTTCAACCTTATTCTGTTGTAGTTGGTTCGCCTGCTAAAGTTATTAAAACTAGACTAGATTTTAATCCACCAAATGAGATTCGATGGGATAGAGAAGAAGATTTTCCTTATTTTTATAGTGGTTTTTTAGTTTCCCTGAAAGAAAGAGAAGAGTATAAAGAGTTGAAAGGAATTGTTGCCTTAAATAAATTTTCAGTTTGTTTATCAAAGAAGAATGCAACTCAGATTCAATTGGTTGTAAAAAAAAATCATAACTTAAATGTTCATATAGAATTTAATAATGAAACTAAAGAGGTAACAAATGAATTTTCTGAACTTAAATTTAGTATATCTAATGAAAGCTCAGTATATAGTTTCAAGGTAATTGCCAATTACGAATTTTCTCAATCAAATATAGTAATTGAGAAAATACTACTATTCTAAAAACTGTAAATAATTTGAGTAATCAAAACAAAAAAATTTCTTCATCAAATTTTCAATATTAAAAAAGGAGTTCAATAGTTGTTTTCTTAAAAAATACAAAAAAATTTACCGCTTATTCTATTAATCTTTGTTCCATTATTTTATTTTTACCTACTTTACTCAGTTGATTCTAACCGAGCTATTTTAAATGAAGATTATACTGATTATAGTGTAGGTCATGCTATAAACATGGAGTAATATTCAAGGGGAATTGAAAATGAAAGAACTAATAGTTTTCAATACTTTCATAAAAGTTTGCTTTTTCAAACTCTTTTTGGCTGTCCCTAAAAACAAATTTATTATACATTTCAGACTCTGGAATGGGAACAGAGTTTGTAGAAAAATTCAAAAATAGATTCTTTTAAACCAAAGAAGATTATTTATGAATATCCTAAGCTAATTCAATCTCATTAGAAATCTGAGTATTATCTATATATCAAGTCTTAACTCATTAGCTGCTTGTGAATACTTCCACAATACAAAACATCAAGGATATAGAATGGGATTATTGGTTTTATCCCTATATTAGATAGTGAGCAAACTAATATAGTTAAGAAGACACTATTGAACTCCAATGTTAAAGTTTTCAAATCATCTACTAATCTTATTCTAGTAAAAAATAATGAAAAAAAATGTTGATAAGGATTTACAGTTCACTTTCTTAAATCGTGAAAAACTATTTGCAAATCAAAATTTAAGGTTATGGTATGAATTTCTATATAAGGAAATAATTGCTGATTCTGAAAAGAAAGTACCATTAAAGATTCTTGAAATAGGTAGTGGTTCATCTCCATTCAAAACTTATAACGAGGATATTATTACGACTGATATACTTAATCTACCTTTTTTAGATATTATTTTTGATGCTCATGAAATTCATGAACAAGAACAAATTCAAAATGAATCCTTAGATATGATCATCCTAACCAATGTTATGCATCATCTTAAAGACCCTACTGAGTTTCTTGAGAATGCGATTGTTAAGTTGAAAGCAAATGGTAGAGTAATCTTTACTGAACCATATTTTTCAGTTTTCTCTAACATTATTTATACATACATTCATAAAGAAGATGTTGATAAGAAAATTGATGAACCAAAGCTTGCAAATATAGAAGGTCCGCTTTCTAGTGCTAATATCTTTATACCACATAAAATTTTCTTTGAAAGAAAAGATTGGTTAGTAAAAATAGAAAAAAATTATTCAATTGATGAGTTAAAATTTTTTACTTCTATTTCTTACTTTGCGACAGGTGGAATGACATATCATTTCAAACTTCCATTTTTTAAATTCTTTTTTAAACTTGACAACCTAATTGCTAAATTATTTCCTAAATTATTCGCATCTTTTTTTATTTGCACTTTGAGAAAAAAATGATTCAAAAAAATAACTTTATCTATACAACCCTTAATCTACTCAGATTTACAAAGACTAAATTTTTTTTGCAAATATCATCTATAATATTCTTATGATTTTAGGATTTTCATAAAGGAAAATTATCACAAGAAGAGGAATCAAATTTGAAGTATTTCTTTCAGAAGGAGTTGATTTATCATTATATTTATTTGGGAGCTTCCAGAGTCATGTTTAGAAAAGAGATGATCTAATTAAAACTGAGAGTCCAATTATAGTTTTCGGGTCTATGGGTTATGAAGTGAATGATATAGTCGAAGAATTCAAGAAGTATAAATCATTTTTTAAGAGCATGATTATAAACTATACAACACAAATAATGATAGACAATTAGATGAAACTAATATAGTAAAAGAAGTTCCAAAGTTTGGTGGAATAGATATTTTAGCAAAGAAGAAAGGTAACTCAATTGAACGAATATGACAAATACTTACATCCATCCTATTCACAAGAAGGTGAGGATAGAATTATACTTGATTTATTTTGTGATGTATCAAAGGGAAATTATGTAGACGTTGGTTCACACCATCCAGTGCGATTCTCAAACACCCACTTATTTTATTTGAATGGTTGGCGTGGAATTAACATTGATCCAACACCAGGTACTAAAGTAATTTTTGACGAAGTTAGAAAAGAAGACATTAATCTTGAAATTGGAATTGGAGCTAAAGAAGAAATCAAAACTTTATTCATGTATGAAGATCATGCAATCAATACATTCGATAAATCTAGAGTTGAATTTATTTATGAAATAACTAAGCAGAAAGTGAAAGAAGAAAGACAAGTAAAGATAAAAACATTAAAATCTGTATTAGAAGAGAATGAAATGCCAAGAATTGATTTCATGAATATAGATGTTGAATGGGATGAAATCAATGTACTAAAGTCTAATGACTGGAAGAGGTTAAGACCTAAAGTTCTACTTGTAGAAATACTTGATTTTAAAATAGATAGTCTTAAAGAAAATCAAATACATCAATTTTTAAATGAAATTTCATATTCTTTTTTATGTAAAACTCCTAGGACTTGTTTTTATCAAGATAAGACTAATCCTACAAGATATTCACCATGAAGCTTATGAGAATTACTTCAGCCTATCCAGTATATGTTGATAAGCTATATGTAAAAAAACTAATAAATTCTGATGATGATTATTCAACACAGTATAAAAATTTTTGTATGGATTGTTATGGTTGGGCAGATTTTTGGTCAAGAGCATTTGGTGAACTTGGTTATGAATGTTGGGAACCAGTTGGTAATATTGAATCAATGCAAAAAAAATGGGCTAGGGAAAACAGCATAAAATTCTCTGAAGAAAACTGGAAATTAGAAATAGTATTAGCACAAGTTAAAATTTTTCAACCTAATATTTTGTTAATCAATGATTACTATTATTATAATTTTGAATTTATAAAAAAATTAAGATCAGAAGTTTCATCAATAAAATTTGTAATAGGATGGTGTGGAGCACCATATAATGATGAAAAAGTATTTAAAGCATATGATCTAGTTTTAACCAATTTACCAACTCACTATAAAAAATTCACTTCTATAGGACTTTTTTGCAAGCTTATTAATCATGCATTTGATCCAATTATTCTCACTAGAATGGGAGAAGTAACTAAAACGAGAGAATTTAATTTTGTAGGTTCTATTGTCAAAGGAAATCAATTTCATAACGAAAGAAATAATCTAATTGAATTACTTTTAAAAAAGACTGATTTAGTTTTGTATTCAGATTTAAATCCATCCAATTATAATATTTATAAAATTCAAAAAAGAAAAAAAATTCTGAAATCGTTGATTAGAAAATTTATTCCTATAGATCTAAGGTTTATGCAAAATTTCAGGGAAAATTTATTCAAAAAATTTGAGTTAAGTGATGATTATCAATCTTTATTTGAGAATTATCATCCTGAGATATTAGTTAAAAAATCTAAGCCCGGTGTTTTTGGTTTAGATATGTATAGAACTTTAGCAAAGTCTAATATTACTTTGAACCAACATATTGATATTTCTAAAAATTCCTCTAATAACATGAGATTGTATGAAGCCACTGGTGTGGGAACATGTCTTTTAACAGATTGGTCTGAAGATCTTAAGGATAAGTTTAAAGATGATGAGGAAGTGGTTTCTTATAAATCCAAAGAAGAATTACTTGAGAAAGTTAGCTACTTAAAAAAGAATCCAAAAATACTTGATTCAATAGCAAAAAAAGGACAACTAAGAACTCTAGAAAATCATACTTTTTTTCATAGAGCAGTTGAAATTGATGAAATCATTAAAACAAAAGTTTAGTTTCGGAGTAATTTATGCCCACCCTTGATTGGTTAAAAAAAGAATTTCATTATGGATACGATAGTGGAAATGTATTAGACTTCTTCCCTGATAAACAAAGAAAAAGTGAAGAAAAAGTTATTGGTGGCTCTTATAGAAAAGTCTTTTACGACTCTATTGGAAAATATTTGAATCCTGAATCCAAGGTTTTAGAACTTGGTCCTGGTAAGGGTTCATGGACTAGAGCAATCTTAAAATATATTCCTAATGGTGAATTAACTACAGTTGATTTTCAAGACTTGGAAAAATTTTTACAACCAGAAAAATACAACAGAAGACTAAAGTGTATTCAGATTCAAGATAATACATTTATGGAATTACCTAACGATTACTTTGATGTTTTCTGGTCTTTTGGTGTTTTGTGTCATAACAACCAAGAGAATATTGAAATCATATTGAGAAATGCATTACCTAAAGTTAAGCAAAATGGCTATGCAATTCATCAATATGCAGATTGGGAAAAACTAGAAAAATTTGGATGGGGCGAAAAAAGTAATATTCCCGTTGAATTTCAATCAAAACCTGATAATGAAATTTGGTGGCCTAGAAATACGAAGAAAGACATGCAAAGAATAGCATCTGCTTCGGGGTGGAAAGTTATATCTATAGATCTAGAGCTTGTGGAACGAGATTCTATTTGCGTACTTCAAAAGGGCTGAATATTATACAATTCATGAAACCTAGTTCACCACTCACAAATAGTACTAATGTAAAACTTCTAAAAGAAGTCCCAACTGAGCATATCATTCAAGGATATAAAAATGGACTTGGGATAGATGTGAGTGAATATTTTAAAGAACAAGACTCAATTCAATTGTATGAATGTTTGGATACTAGTATCCAGTTCTTTTATCCTATTCAAAAAATGGGGGATAGCAAGTTCTATGAACAACTACAATCTTTCGATTGGTATTACATGGACTGGAAATGGGAAAATCAAATTATTCTCGATAGTGTTAAACCTAATAATAAAATTTTAGAGATCGGTAGTGGAGGCGGTAGTTTCGTAAAGCGACTTACTGAACTGAGCTATAACATCACTGGTCTAGAAATGAATCAAAATTCTATCGAAAAAGCTAAATTATTAAATTATAAAATTCTTGGTGAATCAATTCAAGAACATGCAGATAAAAATCAGGAAAAATATGATTTAGTTTGCTCATTTCAAGTCATGGAGCATATTCCTGAATTGAAAGAAGTGATAACTAGTTCAATAAAAAGTTTGAAATCCAAAGGAAGACTATTTATTAGTGTTCCTAATAACAGTAGTTTTATTGGAGAGGATACAGAAAACATTCTCAACATGCCACCTCATCATTTTTCTTTATGGGATAAAAATGTTTTTATGAGTCTTGAAAAAAAATTTCCAATAGATCTAAAGAAAATTTATTTTGAACCAATTCAAGTATATCATTACGAGTATTTTCATAATGTTAAACTCAAAGTTTTAAAAAGTATATTTTCAAAAATTTTCTATGAAAATTTTTATAAAGTTATAATTTTTCCTTTGATTAAGAATTTTCCTTCAGTGATTCCTGGATTTACTATTATTGGTGAATTTGAAAAAAGATGAATAAAATTAATCTAGGTTGTGGGAATAGGTTTCATAAAGATTGGCTGAACCTAGATTTTGTTTCTAATCATCCTGATGTTATTGCTCATGATTTGAAAAAAGGACTTCCTTATTCTGATGGTTCTTTTACAGCAATATATCATTCTCATGTTTTAGAACATTTCACTATAAAAGATGCCAAAAATTTTATGAAAGAATGCTATAGAATACTCGAAAAAGACGGTGTAATTCGTATGGTAATTCCCGATTTAGAAATGATTTGTAGATTGTATATTGAGAATCTCGAAAAGGCAATTAGTGGAGATAAACTTGCTGAAGAAAAATATCAATGGATGAAAATAGAACTATTAGACCAATTAACACGAAATCATTCTGGTGGGGAAATGCTTGAATACTGGAAACAGAATCCAATGCCAGCTGAAGAATTTGTCATTGAAAGAACAGGAGGGGAGGTTCTAGGATTTCTTAGATATTATCGTAGTTTAATACTATCAAATCATGAGACTAGTCCAAATGAGAGGAAATCTATTGAAAAGAAGAATAAGTCTATTTTAAATATATGGAAAGAAAAAATTATTGAATATTTAATTCAAAATACCAAATACAAACTCATCACTGAGGAAATGGAAAATTTCATTAAAATTGGAAAATTTCGTTTATCAGGTGAAATCCATCAATGGATGTACGATAGATATTCAGTTTCAAAACTAATAGATGAGGTTGGTTTCAAAGATATAAAACAAGTTTCAGCAAGTGAATCTGATATTCCTAATTTTCAATCCTATAATTTAGATACTGATGAAGATGGTAGAACAAGGAAACCCGACTCTTTATTTATGGAAGCAAGAAAATGAAAATACAAAAAATCGAAAATGCCCTTCGAAAATTCTTCAGCTATTCATTATTTATTATCCCATCCTTTTTTTTCTTTTTAATATACTTAGTCGACTTTTCTCAAGTAATTCTAAATGATGATTATACAGATCATAGTCTGGGTCATGCATTGAACCTAGAAGCATGGTCAAAGGGAATACTTCAGGAAAGAAATAATTATTTTCAATATTTCCATCCAGGAATTTGGTTTCAGCTTTTTTCATGGATTTCATTAAAATTTTCAATGCTTTTCAATGTAGATCTTAAGTCTGATCGATTAGCATTTTTTAAAATACTAAATGATTCAAGAATTTTTTTCAAGTTTTCTGGCTTTTTGGCTGCCACCATTATTCTTATATTTATTTTTGGATTTAAAAAAATACTTAAAGAAAAGAAAATGTTTACAGAAAGTCTATTTATTCTTTCCTTATTTTTTATTAATCAAGCCTATATTAACTATACCTTTATAAAGTTCTCTAATGAATTTTTTATTATCCCAATCATTTTTTTTGCTTTTTATATTCTTTCTGACTTGAAAAAGATTGAAAGAAATTTTTCATCTCAAATTATATTAGGAGTTTTTTTTGCATTCTGCTATTTAAATAAACTACCATACATTATAGTATATATCTCATTCATTTCAGTTTATACTGGGATTTCTATACTTTCACATGGCACAGTTGGGGCTTATTTCAGAGTTGTTTTTGTTTCAACTATTTCAATGCTTTTCACATCTAGTATTTTCTTACTCTCATTTTTTTCAAAAGGAATTGCAATAGAAATTGTTAAAGCACATTTGGGGGTCTTTCTTTCTTCAGGACATTATGGAAGTGGGGATAAAAATGTTGTTTCCATAGATTCGGTAATATCATCTTTGAATTTTATTGTATCATCTTATAATATATTTGTGTTAATTTCAGTTTTCTTTTCCTTAATCATACTCCTATTATTTATTTTTAAAAATGTTTCATTCAGGAAATCAATCAAGTTATTATCAAAAAATTCGATATTTCTTGTATCTTGGTCTTTGGTTTCTTTTGTTCTAGGTCTGATGGCAGTTCTAAAACACTTTAATGATCATTATCTAATCATGCCAATATCCTGTTTAATACCAGGAGTTCTAGTTGCTTTTCAGAGTCTGGAAGTTCGGAAAAGGTTTATTTTTCTTTTAATAATTTTTGCTGGTCTTTCTGCTTCTTTGAATAAAAATTATTCTGATCTAAGTAAATCGAAAAAATGGTACAACGACCTATCAGTTCTGTTAAAAAGTGAACTTGGTAACATCGAAAAAAAGACTATAATTTATGATTATCGTTTTCCAATAATGGAATATGAAAATTTCTTTACTTTATCAGTTTCTGGAATTCCAGATTTTAGAAAATATTTTCCTGAATATACAAATACTTTTTATGCAACAGCGCCGGATTCTTTAACTGGTGCAAGCAGAGATGCAAATTCTGATGTGAATCATATTGAATGGGATTATTGGCTAATTAACGATAGAAAGAATGATAATTCAGATTCAATAAAAAAAATACTTTTGAAATCTGATATAGTGAAAAAAGAAATTGCTCATGGAGTAATTTTAGTAAAAAATCTTAAAAGAGTTGCTTCCTTTTAACGATGAATTTCAGAAATATTTTTAAAAACATTTCACATTTTATTCATAAACAAATATCTTTATTAGTTATAAAATCTTTATTAGAAAGAAGTTTGAACACAAAAAGGTAATTCTGAATTAAAACTCTATGCTTCAAATTTTTCAATACACAAAAACTAAATTAATTATTGCAAAGGTTATATATAAGACATTGATGGCTCTTGGTTTCACTGAAACAAGAATTATTAAAGAAATAATATTCAGTTTGAGGTTCATCTGTCAGAGGGAATCGACCTTTCCATATTTCTATTCGGAAGCTTTCAAAGTCATGTTTGGAAAGGAAAAGAATTTGATCTAGGTGAATATCCAGTTATCTTTGATGTAGGTGCAAATATCGGATCGATTTCTCTTTTGATGGCTGAGCATTATTCCACATCAACAATTTATTCTTTTGAACCAACTATTTATGCATTTGAGAAGTTAAATAAAAATCTTGCATTGAATCCAAAATTAAAGGATCGTGTGGTACCTGTAAATTGTTTTGTATCAGAAACATCAGGTATCTCTCAAAGGAAAGAAGCTTTTTCCAGTTGGAAAATTGACGGTTCTGAAACTCACCATCCAATTCATGGTGGTATCAATCAGCTGGCTTCAGATAAAAATTACTCAATTGATGACTTTACAGTAGAAAGACAAATAGAGAAATTAAATTTTATCAAAATTGATGTAGATGGATTTGAATGGGACGTTCTTTCAGGAGCTAAGAAAACCATAGAAAAATTTAAGCCAATTATTGTATTTGAGTTTATGGGATATCCACCTGAAAACCTTCTTAAAAGTTTTCAGCAATTTAATAAGTATTTTGAAGATATTGGATACTTACTAAAAAATGCATCTACCGGAAAATATTTAACTATTTTGAATATTAGAAAATCTGTCCCAAAGTACGGAGGGATAGATATCTTAGCAGTTCCTAAAACTAAGGTTTAATTATCCTTAAAAAATTCAGAAACAAATTTATTTCTACTATTTCGGGAGTTAAAGCTATTGAAAATTACTATTCTAAACACTAACGATATTTCTGGCGGAGCTGCTAGAGCAATGTATAGACTTCATAAAGGATTAAAACTTCTTGGTGAAGATTCCAGAGTATTTTGCAAAAAAAAACAGTCAACTGATCTAAATGTTTTTGAGATTGAAGATACTAATAATGATGTGTCGGAAGAAAAAGTCTTATCTACACTAGCCCAAGAGTATTTTAATTATAATAGAACAGAGATTAGCAATACCATTTTTTCATACCCATATCCTGATTATCAGTTTCCACAAACATTAATCGATGATACGGATATATTTAATTTACATTGGGTTTCTTATTTTCTATCTCCTAATTCAATAAGTAAACTACTAGATAGTGGTAAGCCAGTCGTTTGGACATTGCATGATGAATGGCCATTTACTGGTGGTTGCCACTATACAGCAGGTTGTCTAAAATTTATTGATGATTGTTCATCTTGTCCACAAATTAAATCTATTGATTCAAAACTTCCCAAACAAGTATTAGCAGAAAAAATTGCATCTTTTCAAAATAGACTAACAATCATTACCCCAAGTCATTGGCTCGCACAAAGAGCAAGAAAAAGTAAGCTATTCAAAGATTCGCGCATAGAAGTTATTCCTAATTCAATTGAATTAGATTTATTTAAAGCAACTATTAAAACGGAAGCTAAAGCAGAATTAGAAATACCAATTGATTCATTTGCAATTTTATTTGGGGCAGAGAACGGAAATGAAAAGCGTAAAGGCTTCCATCATTTAATTGATGCCTTAAATATCTTAAAGTCCAACGAAAGTTGGAAAGAGGCTAAGGTTCATATCTTGGTTTTGGGCAATCCATCTGATGAAATCGTTCAGCTTGGTATCAATTACACTAGCTTTGGTAATGTAAAAGATGATTTGCTTATCTCAAAAATTTACTCTGCCGCAGATGTTTATGTATTACCTTCTATTGAAGACAATCTACCTAACACGATGCTTGAATCATTAGCATGTGAAACCTCAGTGATTGCATTTGAAACAGGTGGGATCATTGATGTAGTTTTAGAAAATCAAACGGGATATTTAGCAAAGTTAAATGATAGTAAATCCCTTGCTCAAAAAATTCTGGAATCCTATTTAGATGAATCAAAAAGAAAAGAACTTGGTAAAACTGGAAGATTAAAAATTGAGAAAGAGTTTGGATTAGAAATTCAAGCAAAAAGATATAAGAATTTATTTCGGGAACTTTTAGAAAAAAATCATAAGCAAAAGAATTTCGATTTGACTAAATTAGAAAAAACCATTTCTAATTCTGATTTTCTAAAATCTAATGAGGTGAAAGATGAAATTTCCCAAGGTTTATTATTCCCTTATTATGACATAAAAACTAAGAAAGATGAACTCCAAAATCAGTTTAATGAATTACAAAATCGATTTCATGATCTAGAAATGGATCATCTAAGGTTATTTAAAATTCTTTATAACAAAAGATTAAAAGTTGAAATCTATTTTGCATTTGATGGTGTTTACGATTATACAAAACCTAAATTTTTTGAATTAGATGTATCTCAAGAACAAGAGTATTCAGAATTTCTATTAAAAATTAACTTATCATTAGAAGAGCATTATGATAAAAAAGTAACAGAGATAACGATCATTCCCGCTTGGAAGAATAGTTTTGTATTAGAACTTAATGAGATATCAACCGATAGTAAATACTTAATTGACTTAGAGTCAATTAAAGGAAACTGGCAAAAGCGAGAAGAGAATAAACTATTTTATTATAATGGACATGGTTTACTTATTGTTCCAATTCCAAAGATCGGTCTAGAAGCGTCTGTCAATGGTAAGATAAAACTGTTATCAACATGGGAAGGTTTTGCTGCGTTCCAGTCTTTATTAGATGATAAAGAAAATAAAATACAAGAACTTCAAAGAACTTTTGCAAATAGAATCCTTCGTTTTTTGTATAGACTACTTAAAAAATAGAAAAAAACTCTTATATATAAATGAATAAATTTCAAAAAAAAATACTTTTACTATTATTAATCTTAGTAATTTCATTATTTTTCATCAAACCAAATTTAGATTTATCAACTAACTCTAGCTTTTTGTTTATGGATGAATTGATTTCATTTGATGGAGTCAAAAAAATCCTTCATCCGAAAGACCTAGAAGATTTTTTCTTTCAAATCATGGATGGAGATGATCATAGATATGGAAGAATTTTATGGAATTATTTAGCAACAGTTTCTTTTATTCCCGAAAGAATCTGGGGAGAACAAGGTCAAATATTTATATCTAGAATTGCTCAATATTTTTTATTGATTGCTTCTGTTTATTTGCTTGGAAATAAATTTATTAGTAATTTTTATCTAAGAGTTCTTTTTATCTTTCTAATCATAGTTGCACCATTTACAGTATATTTTTCTACAATGCCCAAACCAGAACCAATTCAAATATTCTGCATTAGTTTATTTTTAATTACTAAAACGCAAAGAAATCTTTACCCATGGTTTTTTTTAGGTTTAGCCTTTGGTTCAAAAATTTCTACATTGACCATCCTACCTGTGATAACTTTGCACTACCTATTAGATAAAAACTTTCTTAAACATAAATTGTTGAAGCAAATTTATATGATTATTGGAATTACTTTCTTTTTTTTGCAAGGTTTATTTGTTGCAGTCCCTATTCTAGCACAAGGAAAATTTACTCTATATATTGACTCCACTTTTAAAAACACTACTCATGGTTCTGATGATGCAATGGTTTCAGTATGGAGTTGGATTGATTTTATTCTAAATTCCTTTTTTGGAATTCCTAAAAGTTTAGTAATAGCATTCGCGTTCTATATTGCTTTGATTTTCCTAATCTATTTGTATAGGTCAAGATATAGTCTTAAAGGGCTACTAGAGTCAGATGGTGCTCTAATGTATTTAATAGGAATCAGTTCTTTGCTTCCAATTATATTGACGGTCAAACGACTCTGGGGTTTGTATTTGTATCCAAGTTATTTTTTTATTATTCTAGGAGTATTGATTATTCTAGATCGAGAAACGAAACGAGTTTGGAAACAAATTTTAATGATTTTCAGTGTTGTACTCGTTTTATTTGTATATTTTAGAATACCAATAGTAGCTGGTGAAATAGAAACTCTTAGTACCAGAACAAAACATCCATTGCACATAAGAAAAGAAAATGAATACAGAATGATTCAATCTTTTTTAGATAAAGAATCAAATCAGATTAAAAGAAGGTTAAAAGTTTATCTAGATCCTGATCTATATAGAATTCATAGCAATCAATATTATCAAGTAGATAATTTTTGGGGATACTTTTTACAATGGAATGAAAATCCTGATTATATTTTTTACTATAAAACTCATTTGGTTGAAGAACTTCCCAAAGTTACTAATGCACTTTACCAAGAAGCAATTCTAGCAAAGAAACAGTTAGAGGAACACCAATTAAAGAATGGAACCTGCATCACTCGACCTTGTTATGAAGGTAAGTTTTGGACTGAAGATCTATACTTTTTAAGAAGATTAGAATAAATGATTCTATTCAAGATCTTTCTTTCAATCTATAGTCTATTATTTTCCTACTATTTAACGGGATTTAATTCTTCTTTTGGTTGGATCTTATTAGTAGCAAATTTTATCTTAGTAATTAATTCTTGGAATTTCAGTTTAAGTAAGAATAAAGTGCTAATCCTTGGGATACTGACTTCAGTTTTATTCGTATTATTTATGTTTAACAAAAGCCCTCTTTTCTTTAATAAACTAGTGTATAATTTTGATTATCATAAGTATAACTTTCTAATCTCAGAAATCAGTGAAGATCCGCATATCCCTTGTATAAATATTAGAGCAGATAAAAAACAACATCTAAGCTATTATGTTGGAATCTTTCTTCCAGCGGCATGGATTGGTAATTTTACTCAAAACTTTTTAGAGAAAAGTTTTATTCAGTTAGTGGAAAGATTCTTTTTTATTCTTGGACTCATGATTGGGTTTTTCTATTCCATATACATTTACTTTTCTCAAAAGATTTACTTTTCCAAAAGACAATTTTTAGTTCCCATTTTATTTATATTCTCTTTTCAATTGGATGGCATCGAAACAATTATTAGATATGGAATCAATAATAGTATTACTGATATTGAATGGGGGCAGTTACCTTTACCGTACTTTCCTTTACGATTCCAATCTATCTTATCGATGTTGTTCTGGATTCCCGGTCATTTAGTTTCAGCTGTTTTATACTTAGCAGCATTTTCTTTATTTCAAAAGAATACTACACAAATAAATATAAATTTCATTACTCTAATACTTTTAGTTGCAATTAGTTTTTCTTTTTTCCCTTTGATCTCAATTATATTCATAACACTCGCAAGTAAAAAAAATATCCTTTTTTCAATATTAAAAAAATCGTTAAACTATCCCATTCATTTATTTATCATTATTAACTATTATATGTTAACACTATTATTATACTCAATAAATTTTCAAAGTATTGATGTTTTCAAATTTATAGTTAGTAAAGAGTTTACTTTGATTTCGCTTGTTGTTTCAACCGTCTTAATTTTTTTACTTAAGAAACAAACAATGAATGAAAAAAAAACATCAGGAAGTATTGAAAACATATTCCAAAAGAAAAGTCTATTATTCTATTTTGAAATGATTAGTTTTGTTATTGTTGTTATAGGATTGCAGATTTCTCTTAAAAATAATATTTTGATACTAAAAGAAAAATTTTTTTACTTTCTGCTTAAGGAATATTTTTTTATTATCATCTTAAACTTATTACTCTACATTAAAAAATCTTCAGATTTTGGTTTTGTATTTAAGTTATCTATTGGATTATTTATTGGAACTCTTTTCTTGAAGGAAGACTTTTTTATGAGTGGTATGATACTCATAAATCTGATTCTAACCTCTCATATTATTTTTGAATTAATAAGACAAAATAACTTTACATACTATTTTATCTATACTGTTTTGATACTTCCATCACTCTATTTTTTAACTAGAGAAATGTTAGTATTCGATAATAATTCATTTTCAATAATAAGTGATCTAGTAAACGATGATCGTTTTTTTGTAGAGAAATTTTCTTGGATTTTTGATGCATATACTAATAAAAAAATAAGTTGTTGGAAGTAATAAGAATTTTAGTTTACTCTGCAAATGTAATTAATACAAAGGAAAGAAAATGGATATCAAAAAAGAAGTTGTTGAAAAAGTATTAGGACATAGTTCCTTAAACAAAAAACCAATTCATCTAGTAGATATTGGTGCCTCAGGAGAGGTTTATCCCAATTGGTTAGAATATTCTAAACATTCAGTTTGTTTGGCTTTCGATCCTGACAGCAGAGATGTAAAAGACGTTCAAAATAAGTCTAAATTTAAAGAAACTAGACTCATTCCCAATATTGTGGTTGATAAAGAAGTTAGTGAGATTGACTTTTATCTAACATCCCTTCCTCAGTGTTCCAGTAGTCTTGAGCCCGACTTGAAGGAACTAGAAAATACTTCAGTCTTTTCCTATTTTCAAATTGAAAAAAAAATTCAACTTCCTGCAATCACTCTCAATAAAGCAGTCTTAGATTCTAAGTTTGAGTATATTGATTATCTAAAAATTGATTCTCAAGGAACTGACCTTAGAATTTTCAAAAGTCTTGATAAAAAAATTATTGATTCGTTGCTTGCTGTTGACTTTGAACCAGGAGTAATGGATGCATATAAGGGAGAAGATAAAATGTATGAAGTTGCAAATTATCTAGACCAAACCAGTTTCTTTCCAATTAAATTTGAAATTTTAGGTGCTCAAAGAGCTAATAAGACTTTACTCAATAAATATTTTAGTGCTAGTGAAATTATATATTTTGAACCATTTCAGTCTGTGTTGCCGATTTATCCTGGCTGGGCTAATATGATGTATCTGAGAAAATTTTCATCCATTCAAAATCTTGATCCTAGATCAGCTTTGTTATTATTTCTATTTAGTTTTATCCAAGAGCAATTTGGACTTTGTTTAGAGATAATTCAAATTGAGGTTAATGACCCCGAGTATAAAAAGATTATAGTCTCTTTGGAAGAGTTAACTGTGTCTGCCATTAAACAAAAAATTCAAACAAGGATAGACTTTCCTCCTAAGCAAGTCGATCCAAACAATCTTGGGATTAAAGTTCTTACAAAACTACTTGTGAAGAGAATTCTGAAGAGATTGAAGTTGATTTGAAATTGAGAAAGATAAATTTTTACATTTAATACTATGATTAAAAAAAAAATATAT
This sequence comes from Leptospiraceae bacterium, assembly GCA_033762425.1. Lineage (GTDB taxonomy): Bacteria > Spirochaetota > Leptospiria > Leptospirales > Leptospiraceae > JANRLP01. Next base: position 16,575 of record JANRLP010000091.1, on the reverse strand, counting down.
ATCATACTTCCTACTCATAATAGAAAAAACTATCTAGAAAAATGTTTGTTTTGCTTTAGAAATCAGTCATATCAAGATTTTTTTATTGTACTTGTAAATGACGGCTCAAATGATGGATCTATTGAATTAGCCCAATCAATTTTTTCAGAGGATCAATTAACTATTGTGAATGGAAATGGAAATTTATGGTGGGGTGGTTCTTTAAATAAAGGTTATCATTGGATTTCTAAGAATGTTAATGATTTAAATAGCATTGTTGTTTTTATGAATGATGATACTATTCTACCACAAGACTATCTTGAAAAAGTGAACCAAGAAATTCAAAAAGGTAAAGGAAATGAACTTATTGTAAGTCAAATTTATAATTTAGAGAACAAATTCATTGATGGTGGGCTTTATTATATTGATTGGAAAACGTATATGTTTTATGCAGAACCTCAAGAAGGTATTAAACCAAATTGCCAGAGTAGTAGGGGGCTTTGTTTTACTGTTGAGTCCTTTCTTAAAATAGGGGGATTTCATCCAACTCTATTACCACAATATCTTTCTGATATAGAATTTACAATGAGAGGTTATGAACTTGGACTTGAACTTATTTCCTCAAAAGAGTTAATGGTAAAACTTGATGATAAACAAACTGGTCTAATAGCAAATAAAATTGGCGATAAAGGTCTTTTTTCAAAGAAGAATTTTAATAATCCAATTCATAGAATCAACTTCATTCTTCTACGTTGTCCTTGGAAGTTTAAATTAAAAAATATATTTAGAGTTATTCAATCAATTATCCCTTGATGCGACGACTTAACAAATAAATTTAAAAGGGAACATAACAATTATGTGCGGAATTTCAGGAATCATTAGTAAGGAAAAGCTTGACATTAGTTGGAAAAAAACTCTAGAGTATATGACCCATTCAATCATTCATAGGGGGCCAGATGGATTTGGAAATTATCACTCTCAAAATCTAATGATGGGAATGAGACGTTTAAGTATCATTGACTTGAGTGGAGGTTTTCAACCTCTATATAATGAAGATAAAACGATTATTCTCATAGCAAATGGAGAAATTTATAACTATGTTGAGATAACTCAGTCTTTAAAGCAAAAAGGGCATAGTTTCAAAACTCAAAGTGATTGTGAAACAATCATTCATTGCTATGAAGAATATGGTGAAGCATTCATTCACAAACTTAGAGGTATGTTTGCATTTTGTTTATATGATACTAAAAAAAACTTAGTCTATCTTGTTAGAGACAGGATGGGGGAGAAGCCTCTTTATATTTATCAAAATAAAGAGAAGGTATTTTTTTCCTCTGAGCTTAGATCTTTAGTTTCCTCAAAACAAGTTCCTTTTGAGCTTGATTATGAAAGTATTTATGATTATTATCATTTTCAGTATGTTCCTGAGCCAAACACACCTATTAAGAATGTAAAAAAACTTTATCCGGGAAATTTACTCAAAGTTTTTTTGAATGAATGGAAAATTGAAACTAAAGAATATTGGAATCCATTTGAAGCAAAAGTTGATTATAGAAATCCAATTGAAGCAATTAAAGAAGAATTAAATGAAATTAGTAGAATCATTATTCGATCAGATGTTCCAATTGGTGTTGCTTTAAGTGGTGGTTTGGATTCAAGTCTAATCACTGCAATTGCTCATAAAACTTATCCTGGAAATTTAATAGCATTTTCAGTTGGTTATCCCGGAAGACCAGAAAATGATGAAAGGAATGATGCAAAAAAGCTTGCTGTTAAGCTAAAAATTCCAATGGTTGAAGTGGAACTTACAACAAAAGGACTTGTTAAAGATTTTTCAAAAATGAATTTTATGAGAGATGATCCAATTGCAGATATCTCAGGATATGGATACTATTCAGTGAATAAAGTATCTAGTGAAAACAATATTAAAGTCCTTCTTCAAGGACAAGGTGGAGATGAACTTTTTTACGGATATGAATGGTTACGAAATTCTGTCAAAGAAATTGAAAAGTATAAAAATCGACCATCGGACTTTCAGCAATTCTTCAGTGAGTTCAAATCTAACTTACCTAATAAAAATTTTAGAGATATTTTTTCCTGGTTTAAATCATTTGGTAGAATTCGTGGAAGTTATAAAAATTTTCCTAGAAGTAAGACGCATAGATCAGCAGAAAAATTCTATGAATTTAATCCAGACTTTATGATTGCAAAACGTGACTTGCATTCCTACTTATCTGAATCGATGTTAAATAGTGTTAATCCAAACCTTCCTTATAAATATTTTCAGCACCCTAAAAAACTTACAAACACAGATATTCTTGTTTCCATTTTTGATTGCAAGATGTATCTATTGGAAAATGGGATAGCACAAGGGGACAGATTGAGTATGGCATTTGGAGTTGAACTTAGACTACCTTTTGTAGACTATAAATTAGTCGAACTAGTAGTTGGTTTAAGGAAGAATGAAAAAAATTTGCGAGACTATAACCAAGCTCCTAAATTTTGGTTGAAAGAAGCAGCAAAAGATTTCTTAGAGCCGGAAGTTATTAATCGACCTAAAAAAGGATTTGCTCCACCAGTGTTAGAATGGCACAGAGAATTATTTAAAGAATATGGTCATCAAATAATGAATGGAATATTGGTAGAGAAAGATGTTTTGAATGCAAGTGCTAGTGTGGAACTTTCATCTGGACCTTTCCCAGCTGGTGCAATCTCACCAATATCATTCAAAACACTCGTATTAGAAAATTGGTTACAGCAATTAAGGGAGCTATTTTAATGAATAAAGAAGAACTTGCACCTATCGTTCTTTTTGTATACGCTAGACCAGAGCATACAAGAAAATGTCTTGAAAGTTTAAAGAATAATCCTGAATCAAAGTATAGCAAACTTTTCATCTATGCAGACGGACCTAAATTTGATAATCCAAACTTACTACTTGATATTCAAAAAACTAGAGAAATTCTTCGTTTAGAGAAATGGTGTAGTGAGGTAATCATTCAAGAATCAGAAAAAAATAAAGGACTTGCAGAATCAATCATTCAAGGTGTAACAGAAATTATAAATGAATATGGAAAAGTAATTGTTTTAGAAGATGATTTAATTCTTTCTAAAAATTTTTTAACTCTAATGAACCAGGCACTTAAACTTTATGAAGATGAAAAATCCGTTTGGCATATCAGTGGTTGGAACTTTCCAATTTCAACAAAGGGAATTGGACAGGTATTTTTTTGGAATCACATGATTTGTTGGGGTTGGGCAACTTGGAAGGATAGATGGGCAAATTTCAAAAGAAACCCAGAAGAGATTTACTTGAAACATAAAAGTGATGATGAATTCATTAGAGATTTTAATCTTGGCAATTCCTTATATTTATGGAATCAAATTGAAGAAAATTATTTTAATAAAATTAAAACCTGGGGAATTTTTTGGCTTTATTCAATATATATCAACAATGGTTTATGCTTAAATTTCACTCATTCGCTCACTGTTAATATTGGATTTGATGGAACGGGTGAAAATTCTGGAAGCAAAGAACTTTACAAACAAAAAATAGACTCAGGTGTGGAAGTAATTCTAGAAAAACTAAAACCAGAATTTAGTGAGCTCGTATATTACAGAATATTTATTGAACTATTGAAAAATAAAACTCAGGTAGCTTCAACAAATACATTTAACGATGGAAATAGCAAATCAAACGCTACTGTTTCAACCTCACTATTAAGTTTGCTTATACAAACAATTTTTAAAGAAAATGAATTAGATTTATTAAATAAATTAGTTCAAGTAAAATCAGTTTCACAATTGTATCTGGGATTAAATGGGGAGTTCGATTTTAGTAGCTCATTTGAACTCTCTAAAATTGTAAAAGATACATATGATACCTTCCACTTTGAATACTTGATAAAAAATTCTGATAATGAGATTTCTAATTTATTGTGGGTTCCTATGTGGAGAAGCTCTTTTGAAATTAGATTGACTGAAATCAAAATTTTAGATATAAATAATAAAGAGATTTCTGATTTAAAAGTTAGTTCCAATTCAACTAAAATATTCGGAAAGAATCATTTTGAATTCCTCATTCCTCATGGAATGATTTTTATTGAATCCACTAAGGTAAAACCTAAATTAATAGTTTTCTCTGGAGAATGGAAATTAATTACAACTTTTGAAGCAAGCGATAAGATTCATCAGATCACTAAAGAAAACAAAAAATTTAAAAATGGATTTATTCATAAATTAATTTCTAAAATGAAAAATATTAAAAAGATTTCAAATCTAACAAAAAAGATGTAATAAAACAAAAGTTGAATTCAATTCAAACTAAAAGTTAGCTGGCATGGGCTGCAAGCCTATAATTGTAACTGGCTCCCTGTATGGTTAAATTTTGAATGGAGCGTTAGCTACATTATATATCTGAGTACTTCAATGTTAATTCAAAATCATATCTTGCTTTGGAAAAAGTTTTACTTGAAAATGCCATCAACGATTTGAATCAATAAAATCAAATTTTCTAATTTGAAAAATATAACAATTAATTTAGACCAAACATCAAAAGCTATTCAGTTAAACAAGAATGTGCAAAAAAGGATATTTATTTTTGCAAATAAACAAAGTCAGCTATTAAAGAAGAGAAGTAAGAATCCAAAGAAAAAAGTTGTTCAATATAGGGAACCTCGAAAAACTGCTTCTATGAATTGATAATATTTATCCAAATTGAAAAAATGATAAGATAACTAAGGGAAATTCATTTAAAGCAACTTAAAACTAAAAGATTTAAGATCATTTCAAAGAATGAGGGCATACTACGCCCCTTGTAAAAATTTATATCTTCTGATATTGTAAGTAATTGCGACTAACGTGAGTTGGACTTTTACTCTTTCAATTCCTATCGTTCGTAGGAAATCTCCACCAAAACTTTTGATGTCAGCAAAAACATGTTCAACTCTAGGACGAATTTTGGATATTTTTTTATTCTCAATTTTATCTTCCTCTGTTAATGAATTACTTCTCGTTCCTTTACTACAAATTTTAGCATTGATATTCTTTTCTTTTATCGCATCTCGAATTTCATCACTGTGATAAGCTGAATCTCGATAAAGTTCAGAGTTACCGGGTATTCGATCAATCAACTCAGGTGCAGGTTGTGAATCATGGACAGATGCATCCGTTACCTCAAAATCTTTAATCAACTTACTATCCTTATCTACTACTACATGTTGTTCATATCCATAATAATTCTTTCAATTCTTCTGTTTCCATCTTGCATCAACATCTTTTTGACAAAGTTTATTTGGATTGTTCTTCCACTCTTCAGGAGTTTCATCATTTTTGATTTGTTCATTTTCTTCCCTTGTATTCCTTTGAATAGGAGCCTCAACGATTGTTCCATCAATGATTGAACCTTCTTTTAAAATCTTACCTTTTTTATTCAACCAATAGTTTAATTTTTGAAATAATACATCGTGGAGTTTTTCTTCTTTGATACGTTCTTTGAATACCCAAATTGTTTTAGCATCAGGTAACTTATCCCCACTTTCTAGTCCAAGAAATCTTTGAAAACTAAGCCTATCTACAAGATGAAATTCCATTTGTTCATCTGATAAATTATACAATTTTTGCAAAAAAATTACTTTGAACATGATTACAGGATCATAAGGAGGACGACCACCTTTCCCATTTTCATACATTGATTCTAAGTCTTCTCGAAAAATTTCCCATTCTATGATTGTTTTAAACTTCTCTAATGGATTTTTTAATTTGTTTAGTCTTGCTACTCTATCTTCTTCGGTGAATAATGTGAATTGTATCATGATTCCATTTTTAGAATACCCTTATATTTTGGGTACAAATTTATAGGTTTTTAGAGGTTCCCTATAATAAAGGCTGTTCAACAACAGTTCTTAAAGAAAGACAACTTAAAACTAAAAATGGATTTTTATTTCGTCAGATTTTTGTTCAGAATAAAATTGATTGGGATGCAGATGGTCAGTTATATTTTACTGAATTTGAATCAGATGAATTTACAAATATATTCGTCACCATTAAATCCCTATCTAGTAAAAAAATTACAAAAAATATAAAGAACAAGCTGTAATTAAAACAATAATCGAAGAACTGAAAAATAATTTTAAGCTAGGAATTTCTCATAACAATTCATTTGATGTTAATTAATCATTAGCTCAACTTGTTGCAATAGCGTATAACGTCAAAAATATGTTTCTTGATTCAACTAAACTCTTTAAAAAAAAGAATGAACTCATAAAATTTTCTACTCTTCAGAAGAAATTTATTCATATTCCAGCAATTTTAGTAAATCACTCTGGAAAATTAATCCTCAAAGTAGAAAAATCATTTTTTCAAATTGTAAAAAATTTCTTCCTTTTGCTTTGAATTGATATACTGGCAAAGCAGATTTGTATTTGACAAAAGATATTTTTTGTTACTTACTTTTACCTCCAAATACAAAATTGCTTAATCGTTTTATCTTTGGTGAAAAATTTGAAGTAATCGGTAAAGAGGAAATTAACTTTGTTTCCTAGAATGATCTTTAGGAGATTTGTTATATTGAATTAGAAGTAATCAAAATAGATACTCAAGGTTTAGAGTTGCAAATTTTGTTCCAAGTAGGTTCAATATTAGAGAAAGTATTTTATCTTGAAACAGAAAATGGGTTATTAGATGAAAATGAGCTTTTACAATTGAAGATAGAAAAAAATTGGTTGATTGATGCTAATACAAATGAAACTTCAGTTGTTACTCAAATTAGAATTGAGCCTGAGATTAATTATAATAAATGACGTTCCTCCAAAAAGTAAAAAAGAGATAATTTTATACAAATTTATGAAATATTTTATTTACAGTAAATTCAAGATAAACAATAAAAATATAGTTCATTTTAATTTACAATTGCGGGGCTTGTGTGGGAATCGCAGCTTCGAAAAGAAGCGAGATTGCGAGTCGCCGCTGCAATCGATAAGCGAACTCGCTTTTGCGAAGCAAAAAACTCGCAACCCCACAAAAAGACCCTTTACGGGTTTTTGTAGTAGAGTCATAAATACAAAAAATCTATTTCAAGAGTAAACATTGAACTATTTCAGTTATTTTTACCAATTTGGTTTAAAAAAAAATTATCAACTATTTAAACCAAACTATACCAAAGGACTAAATAAAAATTCATCACAACAAATTGGTTATACTTTGAAAAAGTTTAGTGTATAAATTTAACCATAATTTAATTACTCCTAGAAGTTTTTTCAACAGTTTAACTAATTAATCAACAAAACAATATTTATGAACAAAACCATTTCCATAGTCACAATCGTTCTTAATGACGAAGAAGGAATTGAGAAAACCATTCAATCAGTCTTGAGTCAAACTTCTCTACCCGACCAATTCATCATCAAAGATGGAGGTTCTCGTGATGGAACAACATCAATAATAAAAAAATATTTGAAGGATTATTCCTTTATAGAATTCTTAGAAGGAAAAGATAATGGTGTTTATGATGCCATGAATATTGCGATTGATAATGTAGTATCTGAATTAGTAATTTTTATGAATGCGGGAGATTACTTTCATTCTAATACAATCCTTGAACATGTAAAAAGTATCTATCAAAAACAAAGCCTATTGTATGGCGATATGATTTTGGAAGGTGTTGAAGGTTGGATTCCATATCCTGGAAAAAAAATGATAAGTTCTAGTTTTTGTAAAGACAATATCAATCACCAATCAGTTTTTTTTAACTCAGAAATTTTGAAAAATAAGTATCATGGGTATAATCTCAAGTATAAATATCTAGCTGATCAATACTTGATTCGACAATACTTTCGTGATTTTACAGATATAGTTTATTTAGAAAAGTCAGTAGCTGTTTATAACCTAAAAGGGATTTCTTCTAAACCAAGTTTTAGAATCAAGTATGAAACCTATCTTCTTAATTTAAAATTTATAGGTTTAAAATGCTTTTTAAAGTCATTCTATTTGAATGAAATCAAGAGAATTTTTAAAAATTTATTTTAAAAAAAGGCTACTATCAAAAATTTGTTAAGTGAAGGAACGTCCTCTTGAACAGTCCAATTTTATTTCTAACTTTCAATAAACCTAATGAAACAATGAGAGTACTCTCTGAAATCAAAAAATCTAAACCTGTGAAATTGTACATTGCTTCTGATCATGGAAGAGAAACTAAGCAAGGAGAAATGGAAATAGTTTCAAAGCTTAGAAAAGATATGTTGAATTTTGTTGATTGGAATTGTGAAGTTAAAACTCTTTATAGAGAAAGAAATTTGGGTTGCAAGATTGGTGTTAGCTCAGCAATAGATTGGTTCTTTCAAAATGAAGAAGAGGGAATTATCATTGAAGAAGATTGTCTGCCAAGAAAAGGTGCAATAGAATTTATGGAAATCATGCTAGATAAGTATAGAGATAATACTAAAGTTATGCAGGTATCAGCGACTTCTTATGTTAGTGAAAAATTTAAGGATCAATCATATCCATATTCATACTATTTTAACCTATTTCCATTGATTTGGGGATGGGGAACTTGGAGAAGATCTTGGAGTAAGTATGATTTGCAAATGAAATCCTATCCTGAAAATAAAGCTAATGATTTTTTGAAACAGTACTTTCATAATCCAGAAATTAAAAATGGATTCTATAAAGTATTTGATAGTGCTTATAATAACCAAGTGAATACTTGGGACTATCAATGGCTTTATACTTGTTTAGTTAATAACTCCTATTGTGTGGAACCTAAAAACTGTTTAGTTCAGAATATTGGTTTTATACCTGAAGCAACTCATACAGAAAAAATCCCTGAATTTTATAAACACGTAAAGTTTATGGATATGGATGTAACTGAAATTAAGCATCCTGAGTTGATTCTTCATAGTGAAAGTTTAGTTAATTTTACTCTAAGAGTTGCTTATGTTGGAGATTTTGATTTTTATATCTTTTCAAGGAATAAAATAAAATTTTTTCTCTATAGAATTAAACTTCTTCTAAAAAAAGTACTAGTGAAATTACGTGGTTATGCTAAAAAGATATTAAGTAGAGTTTATAGGATCATTAGATGAAAGTAGTAATTTTAGCTGGTGGCTTTGGTACAAGGATTAGTGAAGAATCTCATTTAAAACCCAAACCAATGATAGAAATTGGAAACAAACCAATATTATGGCATATCATGAAAATATATTCTCATTATGGTTTCAATGAATTCGTAATATGTTTGGGATATAAGAGCTATGTAATCAAAGAGTACTTCGCTAATTATTTTTTACACGAATCAGATGTTACATTTGATTTTACGGAAAATAATAAGATGACTGTTCATAAAAATTTCTCTGAGCCATGGAAAGTAACTCTTGTTGAGACAGGACTAAATACTCTTACTGGTGGAAGGATAAAAAGAATTCATGACTATATCCATGAGGATAATTTCTTAATGACTTATGGTGATGGAGTGTCGAATGTTAATATTAGAGAATCAGTTGAGTTTCATCTTAAACATTCAAAGATTGCTACAGTAACCGCAATTCAACCATCTGGTAGATTTGGTTCTCTAGATATTACTCCATCTAATGAAGTGAAAGGTTTCATTGAAAAGCCAAAGGGAGATGGAGGTTGGATCAATGGTGGATTTTTTGTTCTCAATCAAAAAATATTTAATTACTTAAAAGATGATTCTACTGTCTTTGAAAAAGAACCAATCGAAATGTTGGCTAAGGATAATGAACTTAGAGCCTATAAACATGATAGTTTTTGGCAACCGATGGATACACTAAGAGATAAGACGTATTTAGAAGAATTATGGGCAAATGGTAAAGCTCCTTGGAAGTTATGGAAATAGATCAAAATTTTTGGAAGTCTAAAAAAGTATTCTTAACTGGTCATACTGGTTTTAAAGGTTCTTGGTTAAGTCTATGGCTCACAAGTCTTGGTGCTGAGGTTTATGGATATTCTTTAGAACCAAACACAGAACCATCTCTTTTCAATTTATTAGGTTTGAAAGATAGAATCAAACATTCAACGATAGGGAATATTCTAGACTTTCAAAAATTAAAAGAGAGCTTACTTGCTTGTAATCCTGAAATAGTAATTCATATGGCGGCACAACCATTAGTCAGAGAATCCTATATAAATCCAATTGAGACGTATCAAGTCAATGTGATAGGAACTGCAAATATACTTGAGGTAGTAAGAGTAAGTAATACTAGAGTATTTCTGAATATCACTACAGATAAGTGTTATGAGAATAAAGAATGGCATTGGGGTTATAGAGAGAATGAGCCTTTAGGTGGATATGATCCCTATTCTTCGAGTAAGGCTTGTTCTGAATTGGTAACTTCAGCCTATAGAAATTCTTTTTTTATGAAAGATGGAAAGATTAAAGATTGTGGAATAGCTACGGCAAGAGCCGGAAATGTAATCGGTGGTGGAGATTTTGCTAAAGACCGTTTGATTCCAGATTGTGTTAGGTCAGCAATTAATAAGGAAATCATTAAAATTCGTTTCCCAAATGCAATCAGACCATGGCAGCATGTTTTAGAGCCATTGAGTGGATATATGCTTTTAGTTGAACGATTGTATGAAACTCCAAATCGTTATTCAGAGGCATGGAATTTTGGTCCAGAAGATCATGAAATAAAAAGTGTAGAATCGATTGTGTCTCTGTTCATAAAAAAATGGGGCAATGGACTTTCTTATGAAGTTGAGCAAAAAGAACATCCACACGAGGCTAATTTTCTAAAATTAGATATTTCTAAGTCTAGAAATGAATTGGGTTGGATACCAAGATGGAGTCTTGAGATGAGTCTCGATAAAATTGTTGAATGGACTAAAGCATTTGAAAGTAAAAAGAATCTTTATGATGTTTCTATTCAACAGATCAATTCATTTCAAGCTCATTAGAAATGATATATACTTTTAACAAACTAACCATCAGGAAGATCAAATGAACGAAAATTATCTAAGAGGGAAACTGTTTAGAATTAAAAATTCTAAGGATTCCAATAGTTCTCAAATAGCACTGCTAATTTCAGAGAAGAATTCTCAAAACAATGTTCAAGGAATTTATACTAAGGAAAATTCTTCACAAAATTCAATTGAACTAAATAAGGATAACTTAATTTCTGATAAACAAACTTCTACTCTATTCATTAACCCCGAAGAAATAGTGCTAATTGGAATTGATTCTATTGAAGAAGAATTGGGAAAAATTTCAGTAGAGTTATCAGATAAAATTTATCGTACAATAATTCTCCAGTTCACTGAAAGTCATTATCAAACTGTGCATAGAGTCAAAAATGAACAAAAATTTGTTCCTGAAGTTTCAAGAGTAAATTATGCAGGTAGAATTTTTGATGAAAAGGAAGTTGTAAGATTAGTTGATTCCTCACTTGATTTTTGGTTAACAACAGGTAAAAATGCTGTAGAATTTGAAGAGAAATTTTCTGAATTTTTGAGTGTTAAGAATACTTTGCTCGTGAATTCAGGTTCATCAGCAAATTTAGTAGCATTTCAGACTCTGACTTCACCTGTCCTTAAAGAAAGACAAATAAGAAAGGGAGATGAGGTAATTGCAGTAGCAGCTGGTTTTCCAACAACGATTGTACCAATTATTCAATATGGTGCTGTTCCAGTTTTTATTGATATAGAAATTCCAACGTACAATATTGATACATCTAAAATAGAAGAAGCAATCACTAATAAAACTAAGGCTATTATGTTAGCTCATACACTTGGCAATCCTTATGATTTACAGACAATTAAAGATATATGTGATAAACATAATCTATGGTTAGTAGAAGATAATTGTGATGCCTTAGGTAGTAAGTTTCTTTATAATGGTGAATGGCAATATACAGGTACGATAGGCGATATTGGTACTTCTAGTTTTTATCCTCCACACCATATGACAATGGGTGAAGGTGGTGCAGTTTATATGAAAAGTAATAAACTAAAAAAGATTGCAGAATCTATTAGAGACTGGGGAAGAGATTGTTGGTGCCCTTCTGGAAAAGATGATACATGTGGAAAGAGATTTAATTGGGATCTAGGTGAGCTTCCAAAAGGATACGATCATAAGTATATCTATTCTCATCTTGGTTATAATCTTAAATTAACTGATATGCAAGCAGCAGTTGGAATTGCTCAATTAGAAAAATTGCCAAGTTTTGTTGATGCAAGAAAAAGAAATTGGAAGATTTTAAGAGAAGGACTAGATCATTTAAGCGAGTTCTTGATTTTACCTGAACCAACAAAAAATTCTGATCCTAGTTGGTTTGGATTTTTAATGACTATAAGAGAAGGGGCTCCATTTGAAAGAAAAGAACTAGTCAACTTTTTAGAGAATAAAAAAATTCAGACTAGAATGTTATTTGCAGGTAACTTTCTCAGACAGCCTGCATTTAATGAATATAGAAATGACCCTACTGCTTATAGAGTGATCGGTGAACTTAAAAATACTGATATGATTATGAATCAATCATTTTGGTTGGGAGTGTTTCCTGGAATGAGAACAGAAATGCTTGAATATACAATTGAATCAATTGGAAGTTTTATTAAATCTAAATGAACATATTGATAACTGGTTCAACCGGTTTTTTGGGGAAGAAACTAGTTTCACTTTTTGCTCAAAAGGATTATAATGTCTATGAGTTACTTCGCAACAACGAAAGTCTGAAAAAAATTAGTCACAACTATGCAACGGAAAAGGTTATTCTAGAAGGCTCATGGGAAAAAATTCTAGATAAAGAATTTGATTTTATCTTTCATGCAGCAACTGAATATAATAGAGATGGTAATTCAACTCATAAAGTTATAGAGGCTAACTATTCTTTACCATTGAGAATTCTAGAAAGAGTAAAAAGTCCTAAAACTGTATTTGTTTATTTCGATAGTTTTTTTAATATTGAAAATGTTAAATCGAACTATTTACCCGACTATTGTCTTACTAAGAAACATTTCATTGAGATGGCTGAAGTCTTATCTACTAATCGAAAAATTGTTATACTAAAACTTTTTCATATTTATGGGGAAGGAGATTCTAAGTCTAAGTTTATACCTTGGTTGATACAAGAAGTCTTATCAAAGAAATCAGAAATAAAACTAAGTTCAGGACTGCAAAAAAGAGATTTTATTTATATAGATGATGTTGTTCGTCTAGTTGAGAAATTAATTTCTAATCCTGAAAAAATTGAGATTGGATCCTTAAAGCTACAGGTTGGAACTTCAGTATTACATTCAATAAAAGAATTAACACAAATTGTTTTTAACGAGGCAACTATCATTGATCCATATATTAAAGATAATGTTAAATTAATGTATGGAGAAGAAGTGGAAAAGGGAGATAAAAACTTAGAGTATCCAGCTGAGATAAGTAAGACAAGTGAAATGTTCGGATGGACTCCAGAAGTTTCCTTGAATGATGGAATTCTTAGGACAATTAAATCTTTTTTATGAAAAAATATATTATATCTGGTATGAAACCTGGTGTTGGTGGAACAGGAGATTTTGTTGATTATTTATTAAGTATCAATACAAATAAAAAGTTCAACTATGAATTATTGACACCAGATAATAAATTTTCACTTCCTAAAAATTGGATTTTAAGAAAAGCAACTGCACTAAGTAGAAGAATTCGAAAAAGACTGTTTTATGATAATGACTGGCAAATTTTTGAAAATAGTGTTTTCTATAATAAGGTTTCAAAGATTCAAGATTCAGATATCATTCTACTTCATCCTCAGACATTAGGTTTTAAAATATTACTCAATTTGATTAAAAATGGAAACAGGATAATGTATTATGTATTGGACAATAGTTTCTTTTGTGTTCAATCTTATAATTATCATTCAAATGAACAAGAATGTTTGCGTTGTTTAGGATTCCAACAAACTCCCTTTTATGACTGTAATCCATTCCCTGTGCTCACATCAAGAGCGAAAATGTTAGAACATATGAAAGAGTTTAAAGAACTTTCAAAAAAAATTCATTTCTTTACTCAAAATTCGAATCAGTTAGAAATGATCAAAAAGCATTTCGGACAAGATACTAACGTTGAAACTGTTGGAATGTGGACCAAGTCTTTGGAAATGCTTAAGGATAAGCCAAAGATAAATATCACAAAAAGAAATATAAAACCTAGAATTGTGTATCATGCTTCCAATATTGATCCCAAAGGATATAGTTACTTTATTGAGCTTGCTAAACGATTACCACAATTTGAATTTGTTCTTCCAATTACACCATATTCTCTGATTACTAATTTCCCGAGTAATTTATACTCCACAATAATGACTTGGGAAAACGGATTAATGGATCTAATTCAAAATTCAGAACTTACAATCTGTCCTAGTCTTTGGTCTGCTGCTAATGAGGCTGCACTGATTAAGTCAATTTTATTTGCTCCTAAGGTTGCAGTAATAGAGTTGTTATTTGGTTTTGAAGGTACATTACCTCAATCATTTCTACTAAGGCTAAATAAAAATGTTACCATTGGCATAGAACAAATTATTGAATATTTTAGGAATCCAATTGTGAATGATCCTGATGAAGTTGATAATTGGATTAATCTCTATAAATCAAATTGTCAAATTGATAAGTTATTTATTAAATAGTTTCATTTAGGATAAAAAACTGTTATACGACTACATCATTTCCGGTGCGGGAATCATTGGATTATCCACTGCTTATCGAATTTTAGAAAAGTTTCCCAATAAAAAAATTCTTATTCTTGAAAAAGAAAATAGTTTTGCTCTGCATCAAACGGGAAGAAATTCTGGGGTAATTCATTCAGGAATTTATTATAAACCAGGTTCGCTAAAAGCAATTAATTGCAGAGAAGGCAAGCTAGAATTAGAGAAATTTTGCAAAGAGAATAAAGTCAATTTTGAAATCTGTGGTAAGGTTATTGTCGCAGTTACAAATGATGAATTGGAAAGACTGGAGCTTTTGTACCAAAGAGGAAAACAAAATGGAATCCTATGTGAAATGATATCTAAAGAAAAGCTTAAAAAAATTGAACCACATGTCAATGGATTGAAAGCAATCTTCGTAAATGAAACTGGAATTGTTGATTATATTGGTTTTTGTGCAAAGCTAATCGAAAAAATTTCTTCTAGCACAACAATTAAATTTGGTGAAAGAGTTATTAATGTTAATTCTAACGATAAAGAAGCGTTAGTCGAAACACCAAATGAAGTCTATACTGGATTAAATTTTATTAATTGTTCTGGAATCTATTCAGATAGAATTGCTGGGATTACAGATGAGAATCAGATGATTCCTTTTAGAGGTGAATATTATCAATTGACTAAAGAAGCTGAACATCTTTGTAAGAATCTAATCTATCCCGTTCCCAATCCTGAGTTTCCATTTTTAGGTGTTCATTTTACAAGAATGATTGGTGGTGGAGTTGAATGTGGACCAAATGCGGTTCTAGCATTAGGAAGAGAAGCCTACAATAAAACAGATTGGAATTTTACTGATCTTAGAGAGATGATTCAATTCAAGGGTTTTAGAAAAATTATTTATAAATATTGGCAAACAGGTTTAGGAGAACTACATCGTTCCATCAGTAAATCTGCTTTTGTGAAAGCATTGCAAAGATTAATTCCTGAAATTGAATCCAAACATTTAGTTCCTATTGATCCAGGAATTAGGGCACAATTAGTTTCTAGAGAGGGAAGTCTTGTAGATGATTTTATGATTATTAAAAAAAATCGTGAGGTTCATGTTGTCAATGCTCCTTCCCCTGCTGCTACATCTAGTCTCAATATTGGTAAATATATTGTTGATAACTTTCTATAATCATTAAATAACGTTAGTTAGATGTAAAAAGAAAGCATAATAGGATTATTAATTTGGGCGACTGCCGGGCTTTCTGCTTCGGTCAAAAAATTTTGCACTTCGGTAAACTCAGTGCATCGCTTAGTGACCGAAATTTTTTGACCCACCTCAATCCCTGTCAAGTTTGTTAGTTCCCATATTTAGCGTGAATACAAGACCCTCTTCCTCTATTTGTATGAATTGTTCACTAATAGTTCTGGCATCTTGTATTAGTAATGTATTTCTTTATCAGGTTTGATTCAACGTTTTCGCTCTGGTTGAGAAAATTGCCTTTAGGAGTAAAGACTTTTTTGTGTGTTCGCCAAATAAACAGTTATTACGAAATAATTTATTGAATAATTAATAGTTATTACAAAAAATCTGATTTAGTTATTACATAGTCAAAAAATTTCAAAAAAACAGTTATTACAAAATAAATTATTGAAAGTTTAATAGTTATTACGAAGCACCAATCAAGGAAAAGTCGTCGCAACTAGGATAAAGCTCCTCAACTAGAGCACTTAGAGAGATGCCTTCGATACAAAGAAAGATTCACACAATGACATTCAACCACATTCGAACTCTACTATGTAAACAACAAAACCCGCGTCCCCGACCGAATAATGCTGTCAACTTAAGTAGCCCTTCTTCGATTCATTTCAAATTTTCTTTTTCTAATTTTCTCATGACGAGGAAATTTTCTGTTCGATCGGACTGTGATTTTCGGAATTCTTAAAAGTCTATCTTTAATCAGTTCAATTG
>JANRLP010000090.1:0-2496 GCA_033762425.1 Leptospiraceae bacterium | reverse complement strand
TCTATTAAATCTTTCCCAGTCATAAGTTTCTTTTAAGGTCTCTAATTCTAACTCAGCCCCAAATAGCAAAAATTCATAGATCTCTTGGGTCTCAAAACCACAGAGCCTAGCGATATCCTCAATGCTTCTAGCAAGTCTTCTAGAATCTCTTTCTGAAAAATGAAAATTCAGGACTATTTTACTTTCTAATTCTGTTAGTTGGATGCTCATTATAATAATGCTTTACTTTAGTTTTTTGCAAGCAACAAGAAATTTCAAAATCAAATTGACTTCATAATAAATAATAAAAACGAAGATAATATATGTATAGAAACCTCAGATTTACAACATGGGATCAAGTAGAAGAAGAAATTCAAAAATTAGAGAAAGCACAAAATGTTACAAGTGTTGGTGTCTGGTCTTATTCGCAAATATTAGAGCATTTAACACTTCCTTTAGAGAATGCATTGATTGAAAAAAAACCAATGCCTTGGATTGTTAGAGCAATCTTTGGAAAAATGTTTTTAAACAGATTGAAAAAAGATGGATATATGAAAATTGGGAACATGAATCCTGAAGCTCCTAAAAAAAGAGAAGAAAGTGATCCTGCTCCTTATTTCATTAGATTTAAAAAAGCTCTAAATGCATATCGTGAACATAAGGGTGAATATACTTTTAATAGTTTTATGGGTCAACTTTCAAGAGAAGAAAATGATATGGTAAATATATATCATATAGCACATCATCTAAGTTTTCTCAACTATTAGTATTGTTCAGTGATAGTAGTTAGATCAAGGACCAGAAACACATCTAACGTTTAAATTAATCCCTTTTGAATTAAAGTTGAAGGCTAATCCACCAGAATAGTTCACAACCCAAGCACCTGATGGACCAATGTTAACGGAAGTGGAACTCCAATAGCTCGTTAAAACTGTATTTGGAAAAACTGTTGAGTTGATAACAGGAATCGAAGTGACTGATTTATCAACTAATGAATTTAATTCTAAACCCGATGGGAGTCTCCACGATCTACCGGCAAGAGTTAAACTTGAACAATAGCTAATTGCTCCAATCCAATTGATAGTTGTTGCTGATCCACCAGTACAATCTGTTACATTCGTGAAACCACGAGTGCATTTTTGCCAAACTAAACCAGTAGCTTTATCTTTAATTGTTCCATCATTATTATCAATATAAGTTTTTACCTGAGATTTTGTTGTACCTGAAACACATCTAACTCTATCAAAATTTGTTTTAACCCTTTCCCCTCCAACCCTAGCATTATTAAAAAAGGCATACCATGCTTGTGTAGAATTTGGTTCATAATTACTAGAACTCCAATAAAAAGTAAGTGGAGTATTGGGAAAGTATGCGGTATCAATTACTGGAATTGTTGAACCATCTCCAATTCCATAATTAGGTAGTGTTTCTAATTCAATAGAATTAGGCAATCTCCAAGTTCTTCCCGAGAGAGAAAGTCCTTCGCAAAAACTTATAGCTCCATTCCAATCTGATCCAGTACTAGTTCCTGAACAGACTGTATCATTATTTTGCCCCTTTGAACATTTTTGCCAAATTAAACCAGTAGCATTGTCGCCTATCGTTCCATCTCCATTGTCAGTATAACTTCTTGTTAAACCAAATTGAGTTTCACCATCATGATTTGTCCCAACGCAGGAAATTGGTACTCCAGCATTATCCCAGCAGGAAGTCTGTCCTGTTTTTAATAGTGAGTAAGAATATTCTGCACTTGCAATTGAACTTGATATAGCACCAGACTTAACAGCTATCGCTTTTAGTGATTTTCCTGCTATGAACCAAATATGTCCTAAACTAGAATTATATAATGATGAAGAAGTTGTTGGTTCTGTTCCATCAGTAGTATAATAAATCGTGGCTCCAACAGTTTCTGTGCTTAATGTTATTGTTTGAGGACTTGAGTAATGTCCAGAAGATGGAAAAAAAACTGGAGTTACAACTGTCTCAGGTTCAGTACTAGATAGTTCATTATTCTTTATTTGTTGAGTTGGTTTAATAAGTATGATGTATCTATGATATGGAAAAGAAACTTCGGGTTTGCAATAAATGGTCAATATCAGAAACAGTATAATTATAGTACGCTGTAACTTCATATTTTAAGTGATTACAATAAAATATGATTTTAAAATTAAAAGCAGTATTAGTTAATTGTACAAATTAATTTAAATTTTAAATGAATCTTTTGACAATTATACAAAGGGTATTTTATTGCTACAATCACAAGGATTAAGTTTCAAAAATAAGAGAAAAAATTTTCTGGAATTTTTTTTACTAATTTTATTATTATTTTCTCAAGGAGTTAATGCAGAAATGTCTTCAAAAAAAGTTTTAATTGTGGATGATAATGATACCTATGCAAGAAATTTAGAAAAGTTTTTTGAAGAAAAAAATATTCCCACCCTTAGAGCTAAAACGGGAATAGAAGGTTGGAAATTTTTTTCTTCCGAAGAGTTTCATACTGTAATCACTGATGTAACC
>JANRLP010000089.1:0-22578 GCA_033762425.1 Leptospiraceae bacterium | reverse complement strand
AACGTTCTTCTTTTGTTCTCGAGATAGTTCATTTCCATTATTGTCCAAAATTTGAAAATCTTTATCGACTTTAATTTGACCAATTCCATCAACCTTAATCTCCTTAATTGCTTCTTTCAGTTTACTACGTTGTGCATCCATCTCAACATGAACCTGAGCTTCCGTCAAGACATTTGTCGGAGCGTTAAACTTCACTTCATTCCCCAATTGATTCAATGCATCCAAACGATTCAAGCTTTCAGTGTGCAGTCCTTGTTCTCTAAGTTTTTTATCTGCAAGTTCAATGACTTGCTCATCTTTTTTCAACTGGAATTAAATATACATCAATAATGAGAAAAGCATTGTATGACACTTCCCCAAAATCAACAAGTACATATAAAGCTTGATGTTTGTCAGGATCTTAAACAGGTCACTAAGGATACTAAGTGCGGACAATGTCGAAAACTTCTAAAGCTAAATCTATATTTCTTTACTAATTTTATACAACCTTTTCTCTAAATGATTTGCAAATAATTTTTCTTATTCTGGAACAAGATCCTTGAAAGTTATGGATTGATTGTTTTTGCTATGCAAATGACTTCATTTTTTAGAAAATCGTCTCGATCTTTAGAATCAATAAAAGATATTTCCCTAAACTAAAGAGTAAAGTTCTGACAGATTTCGAGTGTATTGTAATCTGCAATCCTAATCTTTCGAACACTAGTATCAACTTTCGATACTATCGCCAAAGGTAGCTACAGTCCTAGCGTATAACGTTGATAGGTTTTTAATTTTACATTGATTACATAAGGAAACCTCTTAGAAAATTCTGCACATATTGCGGGGATCGTTTCTCTATTCAGTTGGAGTTACTAAGCGTTTCTATTTTTTTCAATTAGAAAAACTTTGATCTTTTGAAAATCCAAAATTTCTAGAGCAAGAATTAAAATTAGAAAGTTGTTTACAGAATCATAAGATATTCAGTAATACAGTTATTATGGATATAAAATTAAACTTCATTTCTTTACTAGGTTTTTTTGGTTTTTGTTTTATTGCTTGGATTAGTTCAGAAAATAGAAAAAACTTTCCTTGGGTTCTAGTACTAGTGGGAATTGTGGTTCAATTCATACTTGCACTTCTTTTCTTTCTTACTCCCAATCTATTTACAGTTGTTATGGGAACCGTGAATGATTTCCCGATTCAACTCTATGATGCAGCAGATACAGGTTCTCGTTTTTTGTTTGGAATTCTTGTGCCCGACAAAACTGTTACTCTTCCTCCGTTACTCAATGAACTCACAGGTGAATATGATATGCAAAAATTAATCAATCCAAGCACAAATCAAATTCAAAGTAATAGAATTGCTTTTGGATATATCTTTGCATTTAGATCTCTGCCACAGATAATTTTCTTTTCTGCTATTTTTGCTCTTTTCTATAGGTTCAATTTAGTGCAAAGGATTGTGGAAATTCTTTCCAAGATTTTTCAATATAGAATAAAATTGAGTGGCAGAGAATTCCTATCTGGTTTTATGAATATTTTTTTCGCTGTAGAGTCTCTTATCATCATAACACCATACTTCAAAAAAATGACAAGAAGTGAATTAGTAACAGTGTTAACCTGTTGCTTTGGTACTGCATCGGGAACTGTATTAGGTATTCAGTCAGGATTTTTAAGAACAGCACTTCCTAATGTTACTGACCATATGTTACTTGCTTCCATAATTACTATTCCTGCTTGTTTTGTGATTTCTAAAATTATAGTTCCTGAAGGCGATGGGGTAACCTATTTAGAAACACAACCTAAGTCGATTTCAAAAAAGGAAAGTTTTCTCTCTTCTCTTTTGAATGGAGGTTGGGATGGAGCTAGAGTAGCCCTTGGAATTATCATAGGAATGATCGTTGTCTTAGGGTTAGTCTCCCTTGTGAATATGTTGTTTAGTAATCTCTCAACTTTGCAAAGTAACGATAGTTCTATTGGAAAGTTTTTTAAGTTAGTTTCACTGGAAAATATTTTGGGAGCTTTATTTTTTCCACTTACTTTTTTGACAGGAATTTCGCTTAACGTTAGTGAACTCTGGACATCCTCAGTAATCATTGGAAAAAGACTTTTTCAAACATCCATTCCTTCTTATATTATGTTAGGAAAGCTTGGTGCAGATGGACAAATATCCAATCGTGCTGTACTTATTTTAACCTATGTACTATGTGGTTTTGCTCATATTCCTGCAATTGGAATTTTCATTGGTGGATTATCAGGATTAGTTCCCAAGCGCTCCAACGAAATATGCTCTCTTGCTTGGAAAGCATTATGGGCAGCTACTTTAGCAACCTTGATGTCAGGTTCGATTGCGGGTTTGTTTTATTTTGGAGCTTGAATGTAGATTTTAATCCTAAGTTCTTACTTTTTCTATTGACAGAATAGTATATCTGATAGATAGTATCTTTTAGATATACTATGAGGTGAAAAATGGAAAACAGAGATTATGATGTTGTGATTATTGGAACAGGTATGGGAGCCTTGACTACTGCATCCCTTCTTGCACAGTTTACTGATAAAAAAGTGCTGATGTTGGAACAACATTTCAAAGCAGGAGGTTTTACTCACACTTTTAAACGGGAAGGGAAATTTCTTTGGGATGTTGGAATTCATTATGTTGGGGATATGCATCCAGAATCCTCGCTAAGAAAAATTTTTGATATCGTCACTGGTGGAAAAGTTCAATGGAACCCGATGCCCGAAGTTTTTGAAAAATTTGTTTTCCCTGATTTTACTTTTTCCGTTCGTAAAAAAGAAGAAAATTATAAATCAGATCTAATCGCCCTTTTTCCCGAAGAATCTAGTTCTATAGAAGGCTATTTTGAAGATGTGAAAAAAATTGCATCTTGGCAAGGAAGGCATATGCTTCTAAAAGGTCTTCCTCCCTTTTTAGATTCAAACACTAAATCCATCAATCTCGCTGGTTCTGAGTCTTTGCAAATCACAACCAAAGAATATCTAGATAAAAACTTTCAATCGGAAAAGCTCAAAGCTATTCTTGCATCTCAATGGGGTGACTATGGACTTCCCCCTTCATTGAGCTCCTTTTTGATTCATGCAATGGTCGTTGCTCACTATCTGAATGGGGGTTATTATCCCGAAGGTGGTTCGGGAGTGATTGCTGACTCAGTAAAAAAAATTCTAGAGTCCAAAGGTGGCAAGATTCTAATCTCTAGAGAAGTGCAAGAGATCCTAGTTGAAAATGGAACAGCAGTTGGAGTTAGAGTAAAAAATAAAATTCAATCCAATAAAACTGGTAAAGACGTTTTGGAAACTTATTTTTGTAAAAAAGTTATTTCAAATGCCGGAGCTTATAATACTTATACAAGACTTTTGCCTAAGAGTCTGAATCTTAGTTTCCAAGATTCACTACAAAATTTTAATTCAAACTATCCTAAGATTTCGAACGTTACTCTCTATATAGGTCTTAAAGAAGATCCAAGAAACAAAGGTTTTTATGGAGAGAATCATTGGATCTATGCAAATTTAGATCATGAAAAGAATTTTAGTGGAATGGATTGGACTGAAACGGGAAAACTTCCTGGTGCATATCTATCCTTTCCCTCCTTGAAGGATTCTCATCCAGAAGGTCATACTGCTGAGGTGATCGCTTTTTGCGAGTATGATTATTTTACAAAATGTAAAGATCAAACTTGGAAAGAACGTGATGAGGATTACCAAAAGAAAAAAGTCCAAATCACTCAAATGCTTTTGAAATTTATTGAAGAACGTTACCCGGGATTTATTTCTATGATCGAATTTGCAGAACTTGCAACTCCGGTAACTACTGAATACTTCACGAATCATCATAAAGGAACAATCTATGGAATGCCCTGTGTTCCCGAGAGATTTTTAGAATCTAAATCTCCTTGGTTTAATACTCTAACTCCTATCAAAAATTTATTTCTAACTGGTGCTGATGCTTCATCCCCAGGTGTGAGTGGTGCAATGATGGGTGGGGTGATTGCATTTACTAATTCTTCAGACGGTGTTAGTATGTTGAAAGTTATCAAAGAAGTTAGCACTAAGAAAACAAATGAAGCGAAAGAGTAAATCTAGATATGCAATTCTTGGAATGATCTCACTAAAGCCTATGTCAGGTTATGAGATCAAACAATCTATTGAATCAAGCATTGGATATTTTTGGCAAGAGAGTTATGGTCAGATATATCCAATTCTAAAAGAGTTGCATACAGAAAAGTTAGTTACTTCTAAAACAAGAAAGGTTGGCAAAGCAAATGAAAAAATAGTCTATCGAATTACTGAGAAAGGAGAAAAGGAACTCACAACTTGGCTAGAAGAGCAATATGAAGAAGAGTCCTATAGGAATGAACTTCTATTGAAACTCTTTTTTGGTAAAAAAGTTTCCTTGGAAAAAAATCTTTCTCAACTCGCAAAAAGAAAAAAATCTATAGAACAAAACATAGAACATTTTGAATCCCTTTACCAAAAGACTAAAGAAACCTTAGCTAAAAATAAAAATCTAAACTATTGGCTATCTACTCTAGAATATGGAATTGAAATAAAAAAAGCGGAACTCAGATGGTTGTCTAATACTCAAAAAAAATTTTTGGAAGAGAACTAGGTCACTTCGATATGTTCTAAAGCCTTACTAAGTGACCAGATATTATGGTGAACAGTCTTAGAAGTTTAACCGCTCAGACCAATTTACTTCTGTTGGCAATTCTTTATTTGAAAATTCAATATGTATCACTCTTCTTTTTTTGTTGTTCGTTGTTCTACTAGAGCTATGAAGTAATAACGGTTTCATAATCATGATCCCACCTTTAGAAACTTCACATACAACTTCATTTTCAGTTTCCCAATCACTATGATTGTGTTTATAAATTTCTTTAGAATGTGATTTGGGTATAACCTTCAGTGCTCCATTTTCACTATCAGTATCATCTAAATGAATTCTGATTGTGAAGATACTTTTTAAGATTTCAATTGGAGGTTGCACAGCAAATTGATTTTGCTTAGAAGTCCAAAGGCTAAATCCTTCTAATTCAGCTTTAACATCAACTGAGATCGTAAGGTCTTGATGGTAATTCACATACCAATTTGAATCTTCTGGTTTATCAAAGTATATACTTTTCACTACAAAGTAGTCCTTACCAAAAATCTCTTCTATGATTAGCTTTAAATTTTTATTGAAGATTAAATTTACTGACTTCGGAATTTCCTTTAAGAATTGTCTAATTGCAAACAAGTCTGAAGATTTTCGAAACGTATCATTTGTTTTATCAGCATTGTCTATTAAATAAATGATTTCACGAACTTCATCCACTGAATATACTTCAGGTATGAACGTGAAACCATTTTCTTGAATTTCATCATTTTTGTTTTTCAAGGTTTTATTTATTTTCTAATTCCTTTGCTTCATTAAAAATATCATCTACTGACTTATCTTTCCAAAGTAGGGTTTGCCATTCGGTATAATCGAAAGGTTCTCGTTTTATTAACAAAATAAATTTTTCTGCATCAACTAATCCAAGTTTTTCTCTTAATATTTTCATCCCTTCAGATTTAATGATCGTTTCACTTCTCATTCTAACTCCTCCTCTGAAATTTTAAAAACAAAATTTACAGGATTAATTATAGTTACCCCTTCATACCCCGTTTTCAACATTTTTTTATCAGTAGTTATCAAATAATCGGCCTTTGCAAAGAGTGCACATGCCACATGCAATGAGTCTTTTGCTTTTAAACCTGTCATTTTTTGTATTTGGTTTGCTTTAATTCGTAAGTCATCAAGAGCTGGGACATAAATTTCTGCAATTTTTTTCCATTCAAATATAGATTCTTTTTGCTCAATAAAAGGGTTGGCGTTATTCTCGAAGTCAAGTATAAAAGACCAAACAAGATTCAGAATTCCTTGCTTAATCAGTTCTTGAATATATAGTTTAGCCTCAGTTTCAAGTTTTATAGTCTCCTCTTTCTGGGTATCATATGGTCTATTATAACAACAATTATCAAGATAAACGATTGGCACTAACTTACTCCTCTCTTAGACTTATCAATCACTTGATTTTTTTCAATTCTATTTAATTGCAACGAGTAAGAAAGAATTAAGATAATAAGTGTAAATATTATATTGCAGTATCTTTCCATATCCAAAAAATATTCACTAATTCACTGGAATTCCGAGTAGTCTAGTCTTTCCCTTGCTCTCTTCATAACTGAAAATTTTTAAGATTGAAAATTTGTAATAATTATCTTCTTCAGTTTCATATTCCCAAAGCCAACCCCAAACACTTCCTCTTGACTGATATCCTCTTTCAGGTTTTTTGGAATGATAGTAAGCTGTTCCCAAAAGAAGATGGGTGAGTTCTTTTTTTTGTTTGGGATTTTTTTTATGATAATAAACTGCTCCTAACCCAAATAAATTCATCTCTTCATTAGTATCATTAGTCATGATTCCTAATATTGGTAAAATCCATTGTGAATCACTTGTCTTATCCTTTTGGTAAATATAAAAAGGAAAAATGTTTAGATAAAAACTTTCCTTACCAATTTCATAGCCTAACCATAATGTTTTAAATTCATTTATAGATTTATCGTTTTTATATCTTGATAAGATACCATAAGCAAGATTCACTGAGGTAGAATCTCTTGATACCTTATAGTTATATAAACTAAGAAGTAAATCTATTTCTCTATAATTTGTATCGAGTGAATTATGATATACTAAATACCATAAAAAGCTTTGAGTATATCCTATTTTATAATTTTCATGATAGAACCCTAGTAGAAATAACCAAGAATTATTTTCTTGAGTATTACTAAAGTATAAAGGAAACAAATGAAAATTTGTTGATTCAGTTAATTGATTGGGTTTAGTTGGGTTAGGGTATGCACTATTGCTATAATAAACGGGAAAGAAGTACCTAGTCTTGGAGTAAGACTGAATAGAATTATCCTTCTCACTTCTCTTCTCTTTGCTTTCAAAATCAAAAAAAGGTAAGAATGAAAATTCACTAGTATTCTTAGACGACTCATATTTTATGAAGTATAGAATCCTAGAAGTAATCGAGTCATTATATCTTTCATAATAATAAGCTAATGGAGTAATGAATAACCACGAATTGTCTTCTTCAGTATTACTAAAATAGAGTGGAAAAAAATTAAATTTGGTTGATTCACTCAATTGATTAGGTTTTGTATTACTTGGGTATGCGTTGTTTCTGTAATAAACAGGAATGAAGTATCTGATCTTCGAATAGGACTCAATGGAATTATCCTTTTCATTTCTCTTCTCTTTACTTTCAAAATTCCAAAAAGGTAAGAATGAAAATTCACTAGTATCTTTTGACGACTCATATTTTATGAAGTATAGAACCCTAGTAGTGATTGAGTCGTTATTTCTTTCGAAATAATAAGTTAATGGAGTGATGAATAGTCCTGACTCAATGCCTTGTTTATTTTTATGATTCCAA
Organism: Leptospiraceae bacterium; assembly: GCA_033762425.1. Taxonomy (GTDB): domain Bacteria; phylum Spirochaetota; class Leptospiria; order Leptospirales; family Leptospiraceae; genus JANRLP01. Next base: position 15,121 of record JANRLP010000089.1, on the reverse strand, counting down.
CTTGAATAGACCAAGCTGGTAAATGTTTCCTTGGACCAACCTGATTCAGTATTCGCTTTGTTATTAATATTTTCATAAGAATAGAATGGAAAAAACACTTTCCAATCATAAACAAAATTTTCTTTTTTAAATTCATTTCTTTTTGAATAGTAAGGGAAGATAAAAAATGAATTTTTAATAGAACTATCCTTTGGACTTACAGTAGTGTTTGAATAAATCACAGGAACAATTGGCCAAAAGAAAAATTCTTTTTCATTAGTTCTATCTTTACCAGAAAAGAAAAGCATTGCTGTCCAATTAAAACCATCTTCAGTGTCTAGATATAGCAAAGGTAAAATAGAAAACCACCACTTATAAGGAGTTTTTTTAGAATAATTTGTTCCATTGAACACTAGAATAGAGTATAATGTGGAATCATTGAAAACTTTCCCATCACTCCCAACAAACTCTGTTGAGTCATAAACATAAAACGGAAATATATAAGAAAATCTACTGCCTAGTCCATTGGGTCTAACGTTAGTTCTATTGTAGTGTAACAATGAGAAATTTTTTTCTGTTTTACCTTCTGAGTTAGTTATAGATTTGCTCCAAAAAAAAGGAAAAATTCTATAGCCACTTAAATCATCTGAGTAGTAATAATTCACAAATGGCCAAAGAACACTAGTCTCTTTGTAGTTCTTTTCTTTTCTTTCTTCTTGGATAAGTCCAAAAATTCCATATGCCCTTGTTTCACCTTCTGTATCTCTTTGTTTTCCATAAAAAGGTATGATTGAAAAATATTCTAGATCACTTGAGTTATACCAAACAAAAAATGGAGGATATACATATACTCTATCTTCAGAACTATCATCCCAAGTAAACCATGCAAGGGGAAACGCTCTCCAGTGATGTTTGGTATCTCCTCGTTCATATGCAAATAAATAAAAAAGTGCACTCCAACCATAAAAGTAGTTTGAATTCTCTCGATTGAATGATTTTGATTTGGAAATTTTAGGAGAAGTATTCGATTTATTCTTTAAGATTTCAGGATTATCGTTTAACGATTGCACTTTTTTCTCGATAGTATTTTCATTCGATACTGTTTGCTTTGGTATGTATTCTTCTTTTGTTTTTTGATCAGGAACTAAAAATTTGAGATATTCCTGTGGTTTATCAGGCACACTAACTCTAGTATAAAATCTGAAGACTGAGTGAAACCAGCTAATATCAGTATCCAGATAGTATCTGTTGTCTTTTTTACCTACATCCATACTTAACGCTGGGTTTGTGATAGAATAAGTTTTTGTGGAAGCAAAACCAAGTTGCCAAAGTTTTACATCAAATTCACCTTCATGGTCTTTATAATTCACTTGGATAGGACTTATACTTGCAGAACTTAACTCAGTCTCCCATGCATAATAGATTGGCAAAAGTGTTGTAAAAAATTTATTTCCTTGTTTAGTTCTATTGTAAAATAAAAATGCATAGTTAGTAGAATCCGATTTAGTCTTATGAAAATAATAAATAGGTCCGAACTTGGTAGATTCTCCCTCTAATCCATTAGAAGATCCAAAATAGAATGGAAATAATACTGTGCTAGACTCAGTGGTTTCATGATTCACTGTATTATAAAAGTTCAAAGCATAGTTAGTGGATGTCTTTCTTCCATCTCTAAAATAATAGAATGGTCCCCATTTCACCGAATATCCCGAACCTTCGTCAGAAGCATATCTATTGAATAGTGGAGAGAAAATATAATTATCTCGGGAATACCAGATTAACAATGGAATAGCCCTTGCGGAATCTATTTCTGTAAATTTATTTGTAGAGACTTCAAATAGTCCAAACAATGATCTATGAGAAGTGAATCCATCCTTGTCTCTGTTAAATTCATAAATTGGGAACAAACCAAAATTTTCTATACCAGAAAGTAGGTTTCCATTTTTGTAAAATGGACCAACATATAAATTAGATTCCTGTCTTGTTGAGGAGTAGTAATATGGAATTCCAAAAGTATAAAACTCATCTTTTTCATAGTCAGTGAATACTCTAGAATAAAATAAACTGAAAAAGCTATCATTCTTACTATGATAATAAAAAGGAAAGAAGTATGAGTTTGTATAATTCCCTTCTTTTGAAAACCCTAAATTTGTAATTCCTAAAATCCAATACTTAGATCCACTAACTTCACTATCTTGACTAATATAAAATGGTGTGAGAACTAACGTTGATTTCGGAGATTCTTTAGTCTTTGGAGAATAATACGTTAGTAGTAAAGGTACTAAGGAATAGTTATCTCTTGAATAGTGAAATACTATCGGGATATGAAATTGGGTAGTTCCTGCATCATCTAAGAAATGAAAGTATATTGGAGCTAAAATTAGTCTTGTAAGATTTTCTTTTTTTGCTTCCCAGTCTATGATCCAAAATAAATTTCTATGTGTTAAATCATTCTTAGTACCAAAATAAATAATTGGTATTAATGGGAATAATAATCTTGAACTAGTTTCATCATTAGATTTATAAGTTGACCTAAGATGAAAAAGACTAAAATGAGTTAAACTTTCTGAATTAGGAGTCTTGTTTTCAGAGAATAGATACAGTGGCGTTATTTGCAGTTTATTATCATAATTCTTATCTTTAGAATTACTATCGTAAAACAATATTGGTATGATAGGGAACAATAATTTTGAATTAGTCGCATCATTAGATTTGTAGTTTGACGAAAAATGCAAAAGTGTAAAATGAATTAAACTTTCTGAATTAGAAGTCTTGTTTTCAGAGAATAGGTATAGTGGCGTTATTTGTAGTTTATCATCATAATTTTTATCTATAGAGTTACTATCATAAAACAATAGTGGTAAAATTGGGAAGAAGGTTTTTGAATTAGTTTCATCATTTGATTTATAGTTTGATCTATAATGAAGAAGGCTGAAATGATTGATGCTGTCGGAGGTAGAGGTTTTTCTTTCGTTAGAGACGTATAAAGGAGTGATTTGAGTTTTACTATTGTAATTTTTTTCTTCAACTAAATTTTCATAATAGAATATTGGAAGAAAAAAGAGTTCAGAGTTAGAATTTCCTTTGAATTGATCAAATCTTCTGTAGTGAAATAAGGATACATCAAAATCTTTTTTGGAATCTTTATCAACTGATAAATCTGAAATAAAAAATGGAGTGATCCAAAAATTACTATTTCTTTCTTTATTTTCTACTTTTGTATTATGCAAAAATAAAAAAGGCAGAGTAAAGTAGCCCATATTGATTTTAGTATCTTTTCCAAAATTATAGAATGGGAAAATATAATTCTCTTCATTATGTCCATTGGTTTCTGTATAAAAATTCAAAAACTGTGTATATGCTCTCTTATCGATTTTACTTTGAACATTAGAATAGAAGGGAAAAAAACGAGTGGAAGAATACTTAGGGTAGTTTGTATTTTTGTATAGAAAGAAAATTCTTTCGGACTTGTGACCCTCCCAATCCTCAATTTCCCAAAAAACAGCTGTGCTTTTATACTTTTCTCTTTTTTCACTGCCATAGAGTTCTTTATCGGATTCATATAAATCAGCAAATGAATCAGGGTAAATACTAGTTAGTGACAATAATAATAACAATAGCTTCATAAATAAATTTTCATAGCCTCTTTTTTCTTTGACTTAGTTACACTCTAATTCAATTATATATTTCTGAAAACTTTTTAAATTAAGGGTATTTTCTGATGAAACATCTCATCTTTATTATTACAGTCCTAATCTCCTTACCAGTTCTTAGTTGGACCAATCATTTTATTGTTTCCTACTATTCCCTTCTTTCTATGCAGGAGATTCAAACCGCCAAGCCAGTTGTGGTAGAAAGTTTGGATAATTTTGTAAAAAAAGAAGCTGCGGGACTTGCTAAACTTTTGGAAGAGCAAGAAGAATATGCTAGAAAGAATTTTCCAAACTACTCACCTAGATCCAATGACCTTAAATTTGATCCTACCAGCAAAAACTTAAAGAAAAGTTTTCTGGAATCACTTAGAGTGAATCCAAATATCAAACTCGCACTATTCCTACAAAAAATTTCTTCAGAAAAACTCAAACAAAGAATGCCTTATCAAAAAGTTTCAGTCTTTGAAAAAGATGAATGGCTTGAAAAGTATATCTTTCAAGAGCTTAAAGAAGGACAATCAGTTTCCCCGTTTGAAGTAACCGCTACAGCAGCAGATGAACCTGACTATGGATTGGATATAGGACTTTTTTCAAATAATGAAAGTGAACACGGAAAAGTTTATGGTTTTGGTGAACAACCATTTGGTGACCCAAGAAAATTTTATGGAAGTCAAGCTCCCTTTCATATGGGCTTTTTTCATGAAGCAGGTGTTATCTATGCTATGGCAGGTTTTATAAAGAGAACAAATCCTGAGTATAGAATTTATCTGTATAACACTTTAGCTAAGTATGCTTTCCAAACAGGCCATGATTATTGGGGCTATCGTTTTTCAGGTTGGGGTCTGCATTATATTGGGGATCTCACTCAACCATACCACTCAACTCTTTTTCCTGGGAAGAGTACGTTAGGTCTCATCTGGACAAATATTAGTGGAAAGAAAGCAAGAGATGAAGCAGTGATTAGACTTTCTGATAGACATACTGCGATTGAGCATTATGAATACTACTTATTAGATAAGATTATTAAATCTGGTGAAAAGGATAATAAATTTCTGAATGCATTTCAGGTTCTTAGCAATGATAGTAAGTATCCTGAGTTTACTTTTAGTTATGTTAGAGATGTACTATCTAAAGAGTCCAACGGTAGAGCTGATGACTTAGATGAAAGAATTGAGAAGAGTGAGGCAGTGATGCTTTTTAAAGACAGAGATTTTGATTTTAGTAAGTTTAAAGAAGATGAAACTACTGCAAAGGTACAAGAGATACTAATCGAACTATTTCAATCTGTTGGCTCTCATACAAGAAATTTCTTGAGAGATACTATCAAAGAAAGAAAATAGGAAGTTAGAATATGGAAGACGTAGTTGAAGAACTGATTTATGAGTATTGGGACTGTCCTAAATGCGGGAATAAAGGTATCAGAGGCGATGAATATAAATGTAGTTCCTGCGGCTTTCCTAGAGATGATAGTATTAAGTTCTATAGGAAGGAAGTTGAGGAAAAAGTAACTGATACAAATCAAGCAGAAAAATTTGTGAAAGGACCAGATTGGGTTTGTTCCTTTTGTAATTCACTCAATTTCCAAGATGACCAAAATTGTAAAGGTTGTGGAGCTAGCAAATCCGATAGTGAAAAGAATTATTTTGAAAACCTAAAAGAGAAAGAAGAAAAAGAAGCTAAGAAAGCAAATAAGGCAGTGGAAGCAGTCAAAGAAGAACCCAAGACTCCTGTTTGGAAAAAAATTGCGTTTGCTGTTTCTGGATTCTTTGTTCTATTGCTTGGAATTTGTTTTTACGGATTGAGCAGCCATAAGGTTAATTATAAGGTTACAAAAGTAAATTGGGTTAGAGCAATTGCTATTGAACGTTATGCGTGGTCTAATCGTTCTGATTGGTCAGACTCAATGGTGGGTGATGGAATTGTAGAAATTTCTAGAACACAGTCAATTCGAAGTTATGAGAAAAGGCAGGTTGGGACTACAACTGAATCCTATACTGACACAGAGCGATATCAGTCGGGAACCAAAAGAGAATGTTCTACAAGTTATGAATCCACTGGTTCAGGGGCAAGTAAAAAGAAAACTTCTTGTTCTAATGTTCCGACTTATTCCTCTAGAAATGTTAGAAAAACTAGGACTGTTCCTGTATATAAAGACTTTCCAATCTATGGAACCAAAGTAAACTATCGTTCAAAGATGTATCAACTCTTGGGGTATAGAGTGAAGCAAGGAACAGATAATAATCCTGAATTTCCAAACCCGAGGTTAGGCACAGGAGAAGAGGGCAAACCAGATAAGGAAACGGAAAGAGTTGAGTCTTTACAAGTTACTCTTGTTAAAGTGAATAAGGATGATAGTGGGGAAGAGTCCTTAGAGATAGTTGCGAAAGAAAATGAATTCAAGACTAAGTATTTAAAAGATGCGTTAGTCGAAATGAATGTTACCAATTTTGGATTCATAGATTTTAAGAATGGTGAAGAAAAATTGGATAGAGCAAAGTATGATGACAAATTTAAACCTATCTTTGCAAGATCTCTGGGAGAGTAGATGAGAATATTCGTATCGTTCTGTTTAGTTTTAATTGCACTCACACACTGTGACTTAAAAGATCGTTACCCTAAACCGGGACATTTTTGTGAGCTTATGGTGCGTGAGCCAAGCTGTGTAGATGTGGATTTTAGAAATGCCAAGGTAACTTTTCAGAACACAGAAATATCCATGATTATGATTTTTAGAGTTCAATTTAAGTTCACTCATAACATGATTAATTATCAACTGGATGTGTTGGGAGAGCATAGAATTCAGATTGTAAACTTATCTCAGGGTAGTAACGAAAAAAGGATTTATCATAGACAGAAGAAGAAGTAATCTCAAAATCTAGTTTCAAAATAGAATTGAAAATTTTCTTTTCCTTGGAATGAAACTCCGATTCTAGGTTTTTCTAGATTTTCTTCATTTTGCAATAGAGTTTTAGATAATCCAACATCGAGTAACGTCCAGAGAATTAAAAAATTGAATCCAACTCTTCGGTGTTCATCAATATTATTCTCATTGATTGCTCTTTCTCCTTGAAGAGTATGATTTCTGAAATAGTTTAAAACTAATACATCTCTTAGAAGTTCTCTTCTTGTAAAAGTTTGATCTTGAGAATATCCTAGAATCAATAAATTTCTAAAGTCATCATTATCTAGTAATGCCCTAGTTTCAATTTTTCCTCTTGCCCTTTGTAAAGCAAAGTATTCTAAAACACTTAAACTAATTCCAAGATACCAATATTCGGTTGTATTCATTGCAGACCAACCTGGGATCAGACTGTATAAGTAATTATTGTTTAATGGGTACTTTTTTGATTCAACAGAAGGTTCATTTTTTTTGATTTCAGTTTGATTGCGACTAACGTTTGATTCTTCTTCAGTCTTTTTTGCTACATCAGGTTTTTTTTCCTCATCGTTCTTCTTTACTTCTTCAGTTTTTTTAGTCTCTTCTGGTTTTTTCACTTCCTCGATTTTTTTTTTCCAATTCACTTTTTCTGGTTTAAGTTCTATAATCTCTGAGTTTGAAATTTTCTCTTTTCTATTCTCATCTATAATTGTTGTGAATGTTTCTCCGATCTCAGTCTTAACATTCGTATAAATCTTTCCTGATTTAAGCCTCACTGTATCAGCATCTAGATTCGCAAAAAATAAGAAACTTAGATTTATCAAAATTATGATGAGTGAATTACGATAGTTAAATAATTTCATTTTGTTTATTGAAACAATATAGTTTCCACCTCGGATCTAGAAATAGTCATCATATCATCCTTGGTGATTAAAATATAATTATCCTTATCCTGAAAAATTTCTTCTGTAATAATTTGTTTTCCGTTTTTTAGAACAACTTTTTTACCAAGAATTTTAGTAATCTTTTTCTTAATATTTTCTTTGCTAACTTTTTTGGTAAAAATTTCTTGCACAATTTGGGGAGGGACTTCTTGTTTTAGGACATCTTCAGTGTAACCTCCAATACTATTAAACTCTTCCTTCAATTCCTTTTCTAGGCTTTGGTCTATTTCTTGTTCATTCCAAGTGTTATTTTGATGAGAATACTCTCCTTCTGTTCCTGCTTTGTTCGTTGCAATTATATCTTTACTCTTAATCTCTACTGCACCTTCTAAAGTGATTACCTTAGAAATCTTTTCATTTGTGCTAACCCTAACTCTTGTTCCTAAAAAATCTATCATTAAGTCTTTCACACTGAGATATAATTTAGAATCAGGTTCTAATTTATTTGAGTCAATCCTAACGCTTCCATACTTTAAACTTAAAACTATTTTAGATTTTTCTAATACTACACTAAGACTAGACTCAGGCTCAAGTTCAACAATTAACGAATGACCGCCTAACGTTTGAATTTTACAATAGGACGCTTTTGAAGTTGATAGTTCAAATTGGTTCTTTGAAACTAGTTCCCATTTTTTGGAACTTATGTTATCAATCTTACAATCTGAATATTTATCAATTATTCTAGTGAGATACTTTCTCTCAGGAGTCTCTTTTGAACTGTTATTGGTTAGGAAATAACCGCCTAACGCTGCCAAAAGAAGAGCAGCAGCTAGTAGATAGACTTTCTTAGATAGTCCTCTTTTTGTGATAATTTTTTCCTTTTTGACTTCTTTAGAAAACTCATCCTCTAGTTGAAGGTTTAGTTTAAGAAATTCTTGGAAAATCTTTTTTTGTTCAGGAGTCTCATTCAAAAATTTTTCTAATCTTAGTTCATCCTCCTCACCCAGCTCTCCAAATAGAAATCTAGCTTGATAGTCTTTTAGCTCTTCTTCTGTCATGGCTTGATTCCTTTTTTCAAAAATTCTATTCTCAAAATTTCCAATGCCTCCAGATACTTTCTACTAACTGTTCTAGTAGAAATGCCATACTTAGAAGCTAGATCAGAAAGGCTTAAACCTTCTGAATATTTACCTATTACTATCCCTTTTTCAGGCTCAGGCAGACAACTTATGACCTCTTTTATTTCCTCGAGCAAATTTTTTTTGGAAAAATCCTCTTCAATAGAGATATTGTTGGTGATGGGCTTGGATTCTAAGTCAACCTCATCTAGAAATTTTTTACTTTTGAATCTCACTAACGCATTTCTAGCAATTGCAAAAATCCATGCTCCAAAATCTCCCTTGCTTGGATCGTAATTATTGAAAGAACGAAATGCTCTTAGATATACCTCTTGTGTAAGCTCTTCTGCATCTTCAATGTTTAATTTTGAAGATAGGTAGCCTAGAATCTTAGCTCTATTTAATTCTAATTGCTTTTTTAAGAACTCATTTTCCAAGGCTTGACTCTTTAAGTTAGGCCACTTCGAAAAGATTCTCGTGACAAAATTCTACACATTCCAAACTTTGGTAATGAGTAAACTTGCTTGAAAAATAATAGTTTCTTAAACATGATTATTGGGGATTTTTTTATTCTCATCAGCATTGTGAAATTCATTAACAATACTGAAAACTATATATTCTTTTCGATAACATTTCTAGTCGGGATCTCCCTGATTAATTCTTATTTAAGTTCATTACCAATTTTAGAATCAATCTTTTTTCATACACTCAATTTTTCATGTTGCTATTTGGTTACAGGACCAAGACTCTTGGAGCCATTATTTTTTACTTATCTATTTATTTTAGTATATCAAATTATTCGTATAGCAACAAGTGAAACAAATTATAAAAAGAAATCCTTTGAAAGAAAGACAAAAACATCTTCAGGAAGAAATTTTTCTCAAAACCTTCATTATGTGATACAACTTCGCACTCTAATCCAAGACGAGTCCCCAGTAAATATTTTATCAGGAATTCTTTCCTCCATTTCAATCCATATAGCTAAAATTGATGGTGTGATTAGTGAAAAAGAAATTCAGGCATTAAAAAACTCGATCAACAGAAATTTTCAGAATATTATCGATCATTCTTTCATAGCTAACATTGTAGGAATCACTAAAGTTCATCTAAACAAAATTGGTCATGCGGGAATTCTTTCTTCACTCATTGATATCATTGATTTGTATTTTGAACTTATTGGAAATTTGAATAGGGAAGAAAAATATGAATTCAAAATTTTATTATTCACAATAATCTATGAAGTAGGGATTGCAGATAATGGGCGTTTGAGTTTTGAAGAAGCAATTATACTGAAAGGACTATACGATCATTATTCAATACCACTGGAACAACAGGAAGTGATTAGAAGATCAGCAGAGTATAATTATAATTTTGGTACAAGAGCTAAAGATTATGAAAAATCATCCAATGAAAAGTTAAAAGAATCACTAAAACTTTTTGATCTTTCTGAAAACTATTCTAAAGAAGATTTAGAAAAAGCATGGAAAAAATTTGTGTTCACTTATCATCCTGATAAACACCATTCAGCAAGTAATGAGATTAGAGAAATGATGAATCGAAAATTTACTGAAGGCAAAGAAGTTTATGATTTTCTTGCCTCCAGAGTTTGATTTATTCTTTATAGAACATTCCCGACTTATCACCTCTTTCCCAAAAATCTTGTTCTGAGATGGAACCAAAGAATTGAATGAGTCTTGCAACAACTCCAGTCCAACCAGTTTGATGACTGGCTCCAATCCCCGCTCCATTATCTCCATGAAAATACTCATAGAACATTATATGTTTATTAAAATCTTCTTCATTGAAAATTTTATGGTCTCCATATACTGGTCTTAGTCCTTCTTTGTTCTTTCTAAAAATATTCACTAGTCTTTCAGAAATTTCTTTAGCAACGCCCCAAAGATTAGTATCACCTTTCGATTCTATTCGTAGCTTGAGACTATCGCCATAAAAAAGAAATAGATTCAATAAACCTCTAATGATTAGGTAGTTTACAGGAATCCAAATAGGTCCTCTCCAATTGGAATTACCACCAAAAAGTCCCGTAGTGGATTCAGCAGGTTCATAATCTACTCTATAAATTTCTCTACCTACACTAAATATAAAAGGGTTTTCTGCGTGAAATTTGGATAAGGAGCGAATTCCAAATTCACTGAAAAATTCTTCTTTATCTACTAATTTTTCTAAAACTCTTTTTAGATTTTTTTCATTCAAAATTCCAAGTAGTCTTCTTCCTTTGCCATTAGATTTTTCAAGATGAGAAATATTTTCCATAAGGTCTGGTCTTTTCTTTTCAAGAAATTCAATCCTAGCTTTTAATTTTGGTAATTTTTCAAGTAAAGAATCGGAGATTGTTAGATTAGCAAATAGACTTACAAGCCCAACCATGGATCTAACCTTGAGTCTTATAGATCTAGTATCGGGAAACGAAAGTAAGTCATAAAAGAATCCATCTTCTTCGTCCCATAGTTCATCATTATTATTTCCAATTCTATTCATGACACCAGCAATATAGATGAATTGCTCGTAAAACTTACAAGCCATATCTTCATAGACAAGATCATGACTAGCAAGTTCTATAGAAATTCTAAGCATCTCTAGAGAATAAAAACACATCCAAGCAGTTCCATCAGCTTGCTCAAGCTTTCCACCTGTGGGAAGTGGTGAACTTCTATCAAATACACCGATATTGTCTAGACCTAGAAAACCACCTTCAAATATATTGTTTGCACCTGAGTCTTTTTGATTTACCCACCAAGTGAAGTTTAGTAGCAGCTTATGATAACAATACTTCAAGAATTGGAAGTCTTCTTTTCCGTGAATTTCTTTTTCCATTTGATAGATTTCAAAACAAGCCCAAGCATGAACAGGTGGATTTACATCACTGAAATTCCATTCATAGGCGGGAATCTGTCCATTTGGATGCATATACTCAGGTGTGAGCATTAACGTTAGTTGCTCTTTGGCAAAGTTAATATCAGCTATTCCAATTGGAATACAATGAAATGCTAGATCCCATGCAGCATACCAAGGATATTCCCATTTGTCGGGCATAGAGATGATATTTTTGTTTATCATATGTGACCATTCTTTGTTCCTTGGATGAATCCTATCAATGCCATCAGGCTTTCTCCATTTCATCACATCAAAATAATAAAACTGTTTGCTCCAAAGCATTCCTGAAATTGCTTCTGTGAAGATTTGTTTATCATCGGAAGAGATTGAGTCGGGTGAAATTGTATCATAAAATTTAGAACATTCAGTTTTTCTACTTTCCAAAATAGAATCAAACTCTTCTAAAAAATTGGAGTCTTCTGTTGGAGAAAGTTTCAATTTTATAGTTTCAAAGGAATTACCATCAATCTCTAATTGATAAACCAAACATGATTTAGTTCCAGACTCAAAATTGACTGCATCCTTTTTTCCTTTCAAAAAATATTCATGAAATCCGTCTTTAAAAAATGTAGAATTAGATTTATGAGGAACTCTAGATGGATTCGTTTCATTATCAGTAAATAGAACCTCTTGAGCTTTAGAGAAATTCAAAAAATAATTTCCTCTTTCAGAACTAGCGTGTATTGAATGGGATCTTTTTTTACAAGATGAATTTGTTGTGCTATTTTTTCTAAACCAAAGTGTAGGCATTATATAGAGAGTTGCTTTATCGTTGGAAAGATTTTTCGCAGTGATTTGAATGAAAATCTCTTTAGAAGTTTTTTTTGCATACTCAATTTGAATATCAAAGTAGTTATGATTGTCAAGGACTGGAGTATCAATTACTTCAAACTCTAGCTCTGTTCTTTTTTTTATTTTATTCTTCTTCACAATTTCATCATATGGATAAGCTTGAATGGGATACTTATATAGATACTTCATATACGAATGAGTTGGTGAAGAATCTAAATAGTAATAGTATTCCTTAACATCTTCACCATGATTTCCTTCTTCGTTTGTGAGACCAAAAAGTCTTTCTTTCAGGATTGGATCTTTGGCATTCCAAAAACAAGGTGCAAAGCATAGAACTTGTTCTTCATCGGAAATTCCGGCGATTCCATCTTCCCCCCATTCATATGCATACGAACGAGCAAGGTCGTGAGAAACAAAATTCCATGCATCTCCAGAGTTACTTTTATCTTCACGGACAGTTCCCCATTGTCTTTCAGAAAGATAGGGTCCCCATTCTTTCCAATTTTCCTTCTTATCATTCAATCTTGCTAGTTCTTCATTCATAGTGAAGGAGTAAAACTTAGCAAATGAATCTAGTCAAATAGAAAAAACTTGAAAAACAAAAAGTATTTTTTAATGGGAGTTAGGTATAAGCGATTTTATCTCAACGGACATCTTGAGCAAATTAGTAATGATTTCCTTTAGCGTCTTTTCCCGCTCTCAGCTTCGGTAAATAAATTTCTGTCACTGAGTGATTGCGAAGCAATTTTATCGAAGTGCGAAATTTATTTACCACGCTTCGATCGGGGACGCAAGGCCTTTGCTGTTTACATTGAGTTAGTTCGAGTGTGGTTGAATGTTATTGTGTGAATATTTCTTTTGTATTGCAAACTCTTCTTTGGTTGCTCTAATTGGGGAACTTTTTCTTAATTGTAGGAGCTTTTCTTTGGTTGGTGTTTTGTAATAACTATTAACCTTTCAATAAATTATTTTGTAATAACTGTTTTTATGAAATTTCTTGACTATGTAATAACTAAATCAGTTTTTTTGTAATAACTATTAATTGTTCAATAATTTATTTTGTAATAATTGTTTATTTCGCGAACACACAAAAAAGTCTTTACGCATAAAGGCAATTTTCTCTAACAGAGCGAAAACGTTGAATCAAATACGAACAGATAATACACTACTAATACAAGATGTAAGAACTATTAAGGGAGAACTCACATAAATAGAGGAAGAGGGACTCGTATTCACACTCAACATGAGAACTAACGTTTAGGAATGCGACAGGGATTGACTCGGCGTTAATTTTTTGTGAATGCAAAAAATTAACGAGAGAGGAAAGCCCGGCAGTCGCCCTAAAATTTTTTTTCTTAAATAGAACTCATGTATTTTAAAAAGTAGTGAACTAATTCCATAAATCATTAGAGATTACTATTGACTAAATTCAATTCAAATTAGAAATCAGTTTAATGCAATTGATTGCTTGTAATTCTTGTGGTGAAAAAAAATTCCGAAGTGTTTTAGAAAAAGAAAGTAGCAAGGCAGAACTGTTTCAAGTTGTTGCTTGTGTTAATTGTGGTTTAGTCCAAGTCAATCCTCAGCCTTCTTTTGAGGAAGTAGAGAAATACTATTCTAACGAATATTTTACGAAAAGAACGGATAGAGGTTATGATGATTATTATTCTAGCAAGATAAGATCAGAGATTGAAAGAGTCTTTCAGTTGAATTTAAATGATCTAGGTTTTTTTGAATGGGAAGAAACTCTTAAAAGTGAAAAAAACACAATTGATATAGGTTGTGCTGCGGGATACTTCACTGCATTTATGAAGGGCAGGGGTTGGAATGCTGAGGGAATTGAAATCGCTAAAGACCCCGTGCAATTTGCTAGAGATGTTTTGACGCTCAATGTGCATAACGATGACTTTTTGAATTGGGATAAAGAAGCAAAGAATCAGTATGATCTTGTAACACTTTGGGCTTCTATTGAACATTTACACAAACCAAAAGAAACTCTAGAAAAAATCCAAAGACATTTAAAACCAAAAGGAAGATTGATTCTATCCACATGTCGTTATGGTGTCTTAGCAAAAATTTTCCAAAAAAATTGGAGATACCTAAATGTCCCCGAGCATTTATACTACTACTCTCTTTCTGGAATAGTATCACTAGTCGAGAGCATTGGATATAAAAAAATTAAATCAGTTACCTACGGAAGTGGAATGACAGCAAAAAAGAATGCAGGATTTATTTTCAAAATTACAAAAAAATTTGCTGATTCTTTTGTAAAACTCACAAACCAAGGAGATATGATGGCTTTGGTATTTGAGAAAAAGTGAAATGTAGATGATAGCATTTTTTGTACGATAGTATCATCACAAAATAGTAGGGAACTGTCACGGGACTGTTCCAATAAAAAGTATAGCATAGACAACCACACTCTTGACCAAAGGTTGGTAAATTATTTATTCGATATTATTTTTGAATCGCTTCTTAATTTTTATTAGATCTCCCTTAGAAAGCCCTGTCAATTGGCAAATTTGCACAACTGTAAAATTATATTTTAACAATCTTTCTGCAGTTTCTATCTTACCTTCTATCTTACCTTCTAATTTACCTTCTAATTTACCTTCCAGCTTTCCTTTTTTATAGGCGAGATCTTCATTCTTTTGGAATTTTCTTTCCGCTTGCAGTTGTGCTGCAACTAACTTACGATTCTCTTGGTCTAGAGAAATGAACTTGACTTCTTTCATTGCTTTGTTCAATCCTTGACTCTTTTTCATAATTGTTCTCATTTCATCCTCCTTAAGACCTTCACTTTTGATGGAATAAATCCAATACTCTAAAATTGAATTTAATTCTTCTAACTTCTTTTGAAGTTTAGGTAATTCGATAATGACAATACTTAGAGATTCTGTCAAGCGGATTTCTGGATGACTA
>JANRLP010000088.1:0-33128 GCA_033762425.1 Leptospiraceae bacterium | reverse complement strand
ATACATTAGGTGAACAGAAAATCTCTGAGGTTTTATCATCTGGATTATTTAAATATATGTTTAAAACTCTGGAAGAAGCAAAAAAGGAAGCAGATAAGGTAAAAAAAATTATTGGTTAATATTTTGTTTAATGCATTTATCCTTAAACGTTATGCGAAATTTGCTAACTAAAAAAAATTACTATTGATAAAAGTTGTATTGCTTCAATCAAATTTAATATTAACTGATGTTTATGCGTTGCAAGTATAGTTACAAAATGGAGAATTGTAGTTTGAGAACACTGTTCAAAAATATTCTATGATAAAATTCTTAATTTCATTGCTATTTGTAATTCCAATTTATTCAAATTCAGTTGGATATAGCAGATTAGTGGATGGCAAACCGATTTTAAAAAAAGGATATAAAATTCAACTTGTTCAAGAGGATATTCATTTTAATTTAAAAGAAAAATTTACGATTATCACTGTTAATTATAAATTCTATAACTCAGAAGATAAATCTAGAACACTAAAAATTGCGTTTCCCTATCTTACTGATAGATCACAAAATCCTGCTTATAAAGAATATGTACCAAAAGACTTTTTATTTATCGTAAATAATATCAAAAAGAAAATAAATTATACAAGTCATAAAGTTAATGATTCAACGAATACAAAAACATTTTATGCTTTAACAAAAGCTCATTTTCCAAAATTAAGTTTTACTTATATTACAGTAAGATATGAAATCAATCATTCTATTTCATTGCCTTTGATTGATGGTGCTGAAAATCAATTTTTACTAACTAGTTATATTTTTGGTACTGCAAATCTTTGGTATAAAAAAATAAAAAAGTTTTCAATTTCTATTTCAAATCCGAATCATTATTGGATTTATAATCTAGAACCCAAACATCAATTTCCTATAAAAAAATTAAATGCTAAAAAGGTGAATTTTACAAAGATAGATTTTAAGCCAACTTCTCTTACTCAAAGTGTTGAAATTTATTTTTCTATAAAACCTATTTTTTATAAAGATTTTTCTTTTGAAAGACTAAAGAATGAGTATAATTATGAGGCTCATATTAGAGCTTTGCTGTTTTTAGTTAAAGAAAGATCAGAAACAAAAATAGAATATCTAAATAAGAATCAAATTGAAATTTTCAAACAATTTATTTATTATATGAATGGGAAAAAAATTAATGAGAAAAACTTGAAGTATTTTAAACAGTTTGAAGAGTTTAGAAAAGTTAAACCTGAGTTTTTGAAAGAAGAAATTGAACTATTAAAGTCATTGAATAATGATTAAATCATATAACTTAAAAAAGAGACATACTATCATTAAACGTTATGCGAAGTGTATTGCTAAGAAAATAACCTCAAAAAAATAAACAAGGGGGGTTTATGGATTGGATGTGCGTTGCTCAAGAGGCTGAAGTATTCCTTAGAAAAGGTGATCTTCGGAAATCGCAAAAAACATAGACGATTTCATCTTTGAAGGATAGCAAATTGAATTATTTCATAACTAACTATTGGTTAATAATTACAGTATAATTCTTGACAAAAGTTATACCCGAGTTATACCAGTGATATGAAGACTGCTATTTCTATACCTGATAAGTTATTTTTTTCAGCTGAAGTAATTGCGAAGAAATTGGGAATTCCCAGAAGTCAATTGTTTGCAAAAGCATTGGAGGAATTCATTTTAAACCATTCGACTGAGAAAATAACGACTAAACTGAATGAAGTTTATGAAAAGGAATCAGCTAAAACTAAAACTAAAACTAAAACTGAAAGTGTAGGTTCCAGAATTTCAGTTATATCTTTGAGGAAGTTTTTAAAAGATGATTCGTGGTGAAATATGGTGGGTAGATTTAGGACTACCCTTCAAGAGTGAACCCGGTTTTGAAAGACCAATTTTAATTGTTCAAAACGATTCATTCAATAAAAGCAAAATTAACACGATTATCTCTGTCCCACTTACAACCAATTTAAATCTACAATCAGCACCGGGAAATGTATTTCTAACTCGAAAAGAAACTAATCTATCCAAAGATTCTGTTGTTAATGTCTCACAAATTATTACTCTCGACAGAGAACGATTTATTCGAAAAGTTTCTAACTTGAAATCGAATTCAATAAAAAAAATCGACGAAGGTTTAAGACTTGTTTTGGATCTTTGGATCTAAACGTTATGCGGTATTTAAAAAGATAATGAACAAGATTGAAGGCATACAAGACAAAAGAGTTAGCTATTAAATGGATGACATTTTATCTGTATTGATCTTAAGCTTTTCTAGTTCAACTAATTTAGCCTCTACATCATAAAAAATCTCATAAACAAATAAAATCCAATTGCAAATTCCTGCTTTAATTGGATCTTGAAAAGTTAGTGGTCGATTTTTTTCAACTGCATAATGTCCATAAAATGCAAATCCATAGCCAATCAAAATTCCAAAAAAAGAAAACAGATATCCAAATTCTAAAATGGACAATGCTATTCCTAAAAGTGAAAAGTAACTTCCTATGCGATGAAAAAATCGAGTCAATGGATTTCTATGGTGCCAAAGATATTTATGCCAATATTCAATTGCGTCTTGATAAATTGTTGTACGATTATTCTTTACTACTAAAGTCTTCATCTTTACTCCTTGGGTCTATATGGGGTGTTATGAGTTCACCTTCTATGACTGAGTATCAAACTTATAAACACAGAATCAATTCAATTATCTTTTTTGATCGTTTTCAGCCTGAGGAATCTAACTTAGAATTTCAATTAAAGACTGTACTTTCTAATACAAAACTAACATACTTAGATTCAATAAAATTGATAAAGATCATTTCAGTTTTAATTTGTTTTATAGATGACCATTCAGAAATTTATCCGAGGTTCTGTTTTGACGAAGAGAAAATTCCGAGACTAATTGAATGGATGAGAGCTTCAAAAACCACTCTTACTATTCCTGAAATACTAGAATCTAAAATTCTAGATTCTACTGAATGTACTATTGAGAAGCTATTAATTGTTCATGCTACATTAAGACTCTTGGCAAGAGGTAGAGATTTCAGAGCTTTTAATAATTATCAATTAACTTTAGAAGAAAGAATTCTGATTTCTAGAAATATAGCTCCGTTTGATCCTTCTGTTTCCAATGGAGGAGATCCTCTAGGAGATTCATATCATTATTTAGCAAATTTTATTATAGGTATAATTTTTGGGAATAGACCATTAATTCAAAAATTTCCAATTCTATTATTTTTTATGGGACCCTATTTGATGAAAGCTATAAGAGAGTTCTTTTTTGGAAATATTTTATTCTTTGGAAACCATTCTACTATCGATCATATGGGACTAAAACATGGAATTAGGATATCTAAAAGATTATATAACTCAACTTGTGTAAGCTGAGTTACTTAATCTTCTTCTCTAATTCAGAAATACGTTTTCTGAGTTCAGGTAAATTTCTATGAATCGCCTGACTTTTTTGAAACTCTGAAAAACTTTGCAGTGGGGTGCCCGCATAGATCCCTGATTCTTTTACATCATTAGATACTCCTGGTCTAACAAGGAGTACTACATCATCAACTATCGTCAGATGGTCTAGAATTCCACATTGACCACTTGTTATCACTCTGCTGCCTATCTTTGTGGAACCAGCTACAATAAAGCCCGCTGTTAGTGCACAGTCTTCACCAATTTCAACGTTATGCGCAACATGACAAAGATTATCAAATTTAGTTCCTCTTTTGATTCTTGTCTCATGATAAACTGCTCTATCTATACAACAATTCGCTCCAATATGAACATCATCCTCTATGACCACAATCCCAGTTTGTGGAATTCTATGATAAGATTTATCTGAGGACTGGGCAAAACCAAAACCTTCAGAACCAACCACAGTACCACTCTTAATATATACTTTGTTTCCAATGATAGTATCATAACACAATACTACATTTGAATAAATTACACAATCATCACCTGTCTTTACATTAGCTTCAATTATGCTACCAGTTTGAACAATGCATCTTTCGCCTAACGTAACATTCTGTCCAATTACAACATTCGGACCAATCTGACAAGAATCTGGAACACTTGCAGTTGGATGGATCAGTGCAGAGGAATGTCTTTTTCCCCATTCAGATTCAAACAGGTTTTTATCTGCATATTTTTGTTTGATTACTGCATGAGCTAGTCCCACATTTTTACAAAGAATCACTGCTTTAACACCTTTAGAAAGAATTTCTTCACTTAGACTAGCAATCGTTATGACAGCTGATGGTTTATTTTTTTCTATGTAGTCTAAAAATTTTTTATTATCTACAAATACGAGTGAACCTTGATGACCTGTTTCTACAGCAGAAACTCTTTCGATGGTTGCATCACCTTGTATTGAATCTAATAAACCTGTTGGTTGAAAAAGTGCAAAAATTTCAGAAAGTTGTATATTCATAGAATACTATTCTATTTTATTCGAAGTTTAATAAACAATTTTTTGATTAGAAATCGAAAATAGTATTCAGATTAATTAACTTGAGTTCGGTATGAAGATTTTATCTCAGAAGAGCTATTAGTAATTTTTTTTCTGATATCGAATTCACTTAATAACTCTTGGGCGTCTTTTCCCGCTCTCGCTTCGGTCAATAAATTTCACACTTCAGTAAATTCAGTGCATTTCTCTGTGAAAGAAATTTATTGACCACGCTTCGATCGGGGACGCATGGGCTTTGTTGTTTACATAGTAGTGTTCCAATGTAGTTGGTGTTGTCGTGTGACATACTCTGGTTGCTCTAATAGAGGAGCTTTGTCTTAGTTGTAGCGGGTTTTTCTGTTGTTGGTGCTTTGTAATAACTGTTTTTTTGAAATTTCTTGACTATGTAATAACTAAAATCAGGTTTTTTGTAATAACTATTAGCTTATCAATAATTTATTTTGTAATAATTGTTTGTTTAGCGAACACACAAAAAAGTCTTTACGCTTAAAGACCATTTTCTCTATCAGAGCGAAAACGTTGAATCAAACCTGATAGCAAAATACACTACTAATACAAGGCAACTCATACAAATAGAGGAAGAGGGACTTGTATTCACGCTTATCATGGGAACTAACGTTCAGGAATGCGGCAGGGATTGACTCGGCGTTAATTTTTTGTGAATGCAAAAAATTAACGATAGAGGAAAGCCCGTCTGCCGCCCAAATCAATTATCTTATTATGTTTTTTTGTCACATCGAACTCAGGTTACTTAATAACTTTATGATTCTTTAGGATATAAGTTTATTTCGTATTGTCTAACTCAATCGCTTTCTTCAAATTGTCTTCTAAATAAAACCCGCCACCGATCGCAACAGATTGAATGATTCCCTTTTTATCAACGACCACACTCATAGGAATGGATGATACTATAAAAAAATCATGGAGTGTTCTTTTGCTATCTCTCAGAATTTTAAAATTAAATTTCTTTGCTTTTGCATAATTTTGAATTAAATCCATGCTTTCATCAGATGCAGCAATCACTGCAATATTTGGATTCTCTTTAGAAAACTTAGAAAGTCTCTCGTGTGTTTGTCTGCAAGGTCCACACCAAGTTGCCCAAAATTCTAAAACAGTAACTTTATTCTCAAGATTCTTGTTCGTAAATTGATTTTTACCTTCAATTGTCTCAAGACTGATTTCAGGAAATTTTTTTCCAATCACTTGTTTCTTTACAAGTTCTAGTTGGTCTGGTTTTGCTTCTAGTTTGAGCGTTAGTTTCTTTGCTATATTATCTCTCAAATATTCAATTGTTACCTCGTTTCCAACACCCTTAGACTGAACATAAGAAATAAGTTCTTCAGGAGATTGTACTTGTTTTGAATCAATTTTCTTAATTATATCTAATGGTTTGAGTCCCGCCTTTTCCGCTGGAGTTCCAGCTATAGCTTGTTTCACAAGTACTCCGTCTTGTTTTTTTTCAATTGCAATTCCTATCCAAGGTTTTACCTCAGATACTGCCTGCGCCGATAGATAACTTAAAGAAAAGATAATACTAATGATTGTTAAACTTCTGAATTTCATAACTGTTTCATTGTAAGATTCTCTTAATCCATATTTTAGACTAGTCTTTTAGTTGAGATTGACGAATTGTAAGTTAGTTTTTTTCTAGGAAAGCATAATGTCTAATGAACTAAAAGATGGGGTCAAAACTTTCCATGCAAAGAACGCAAAGGAATGGAGAGCTTGGTTAGAAAAAAATCATAAATCAGAAAAGAATGTTTGGTTAATCATCTATAAAAAGGAAAGTTCAATTCCAAGTGTATATTATGATGAAGCTGTTGATGAGGCTTTATGTTTTGGGTGGATTGATAGCAAACCAAACAAAAGAGATGAATCCAGTTTTTATCAATTTTTTGCAAAAAGAAATCCGAAGAGCAATTGGAGCAAGGTGAATAAAGAAAAAGTTCAAAGGCTCTTAAAAGAAAAGAAGATTGCTGCTTCTGGAATGGAAATGATAGAACTTGCAAAAAAACTGGGAACCTGGGATGCTCTCAATGATGTTGAAAATTTAGTAATTCCAAAAGACTTAGAAGCCGAACTTAATAAAAACAAAAATGCAAAACAATACTTTGAAGAGTTTCCCAAGTCTGTGAAAAGAGGAATCTTAGAGTGGATTTTAAATGCAAAAAAATCTGAGACTAGGCAGAAACGAATTACAGAAACTGTGAGTCTAGCAGAAAAAAATATTCGAGCTAATCAGTATAGGCAATAATACTTTTATGAACTTAGCCAGCCTAATTTGAATGCATAAAAATATACTGCAAATCTAGGAATTCTAGCAATGCTTCCTAGAAGAAAATTTCTAAAAGGCATTTTTAAACTCCCCACTACTATCGCCATCCAAGAGTAGGGCAGGGGAGTAGTAGCAGCAAGCACCACTGCCCAAATACCATATTTCTCAACATAGGGGGAAAGTTTTTCTTCATGCTTTTCAAGTAAATTCTTTGCAAACTTAAATTTTGGAAATATATTTCTACCCAGATAATAGGAAATAGAACCACCAATGATGCTACCTATACTAGCAAGTGAGATTACTTGAAAATCATCCAATTCACTAGCAACTGCAAACATTAAAAAAGCATCTGGAACCATCAAAGCTGGTACAGAATCGCAAATAAGAATTCCAATTCCCACACCAATAACACCAAAATAATCTATAAAATGTTTTGAGAATTCAGTGATTGGTTGTTTTAAAAAAAAGGAGAGTATAACAACTGCAATTATAATTAATATTGTTGAGTATAATGTTTTTAATAGAAGGTCTTTTAGTTCTTTTTCCATCAATAATACTACACCCAAAAACCCTTAAAGGGTATTTTATTGGAGCTGCCGCTCCCAAACCCTCGCTTCTGTAAATTCAAATGAACTATAATTTCATTGCTTATTTTGAATTTTCTATAAATGAAATATTCCATAAATCTAAGCTGAATCCTCTTTTTCTTAGTTTTGTAAGATTATCAACAATTCCAGAATCTTTTCTAGTAAAGGCTAGTCAAGGCTCATTTACGATGAAACATTTTTTCTAGGTCTAGTTGAGTTAGTTTAATCAGTGTTGGTCTTCCATGTGGACAACGAGAAGGATTTTCACAATAGCTAAGTCTTTGAATTAATTCTGCAAGGATATGATCTGAAACAAAATCATTTTTCTTAATTGCAGTCCTACAAGCAATGCATTTCGCCATTAGATCATACAATTCTTTTGATCTATCTTTCTCATCTAAGTTCTTATTCAAAAAATCTAAGATCACTTCTTTTTCAGTTCCTGGTTCTAAAAAAGAGGGAACCTCTCGTACTAGAATTGTTCCTTCTCCTAGACTATCTAAATAGATTCCGACTCTTTCAAAATCTTTTTTCCGCTCTAAGATTTCTTCAGCGTCTTGGTTAGATAAATCCAGTCTAATTGGGGTTAATAATTTCTGAGTGAAGTCGGTTAGTGTTTTGAATTTATTTAGAATCTCTTCATATCTAATTCTTTCGTGAGCGGTATGTTGGTCGATAATATATAGACCATCTTCCGCTTCTGCTAAGATAAATGTCCCAAAGATGATTCCAAAATGTTTTTTTGGTATGAACTCTCGTTTGGCGATAGTATTTTTAGTTAGTTCATCAATTTTTGTTCCTGGACCAATGTTCTCAACGGAAAAAGGTTTAGGAGTCATTGGTCTTTCTATGAAATTATCATTGAGGAAATTTTGCTGATAACTTGGAACCTGAAACTCTTCAGAGAATATTTTAGAAACAGTATTTTGTTTCACAGGTTCTGAAAGTCTTTTTTTCATTTCCAGAAATGCAATTGGTGTTTTGGTTCTCAGTTCTTTGCCCACAAGCTCTAGAAAAAAAGCCTGAAATCCTTCTTCATCTAAGAAACGAATTTCTTTTTTGGTAGGATGAACATTCACATCAATATAAGCGGGGTCAATTTGAAAAAACAAAAAGCACCAAGGATGAGCGTTATGCGGAATCAATTCTCCATAAGATTTTTTTAATAATGCAGAAGCATATTTAATTTCAATTGCTCTATTGTTGACATAAAAAAATTGGCCAGAGCGGTTGGACCTATATAATTCTGAAGAGCTAATAAAGCCATAAGCCTCAATTCCCCTTCTTTTGAGCGATGTTTCCAATAATAATACTTCCAGATTCTTTCCATAAACCTGAACAATTCTATCTTTTAAGGAAGACTCATTGAGAAGAAATACTTGTTTCCCATCTTGGTAGTGCTCAAACCTAACCTTAGTATTGGCAAGGCTCATCAGTGCAATTCTATCTTTGATCTTTTTTTCTTCTGACCTATCTGATTTCAAAAATTTTTTACGCACAGGTGTATTAAAAAAAAGATCTTCAACAAGGATCATAGTTCCTTTTCTAGGCTTAGTATCGCTTTGTGATATTATCTTTCCCGCTTCAGAAACAATTTTGGAGGCGGGTGAATTTTCATTTGTTCCGGTCTCAATGGTAAGTTTAGAAATGGAGGCAATAGATGCAAGTGCCTCACCTCTAAATCCAAAACTGTGAATATGGCTTAGATCCTCAAGGCTCTGAATTTTACTTGTGGCATGTCTTTCAATAGATAGAATCTGATCTTCTCTATCCATTCCATTGCCATTGTCGGAGATTAGTATTTTTGTGAGGCCTGAGTCTTGAATCTCAACTTTGATTAGAGTGGACTCAGCATCCAAAGAGTTTTCGATTAACTCTTTGACAACCGATGCTGGTGATTCGATTACCTCACCAGCAGCAATTTTGTTTATTAGGTTCGAAGATAACTGTTTGATTTTTCCCATTTATAGTAGGGAAACTCTAACGAATTATTTGTCTATTCATTCACTAATTTTAGCGTCTGAACAATCCTTACAAACCCCTCTAATAGTGATCGAAATATCCTCAGCACTGAAGTTAAAATCTTTTAGATTTAAGTGATCGCTCAAGTGGCTAGACTCAATATCAAAAACTTTTTCACAGGTCTTACAGATGAAATGACCATGAGTTGATAACATTGCATCATATCTAGAAGATTCAGAATCAATATCTAGTTTTTTGATTAATCCTTCTTCAACTAGGAACTCTAAGGAATTGTAAACCGTAGCAAAACTCAATTTATCAGTAGAGTTTTTCGCTGAGTCATAAACCATTCTTGCTGTTGGGTGATCAAACCTTGATTTTAGATTCTCAAGGATAATTTTTCTGTGCCTTGTTAAGTTTTTCATAATTCTAACCTAAGAATACATTGAATTTTGCAATCTGTCTGTCAAGAAAGATTCTAAATTTTCTAGAGATTTTGATATGATAATTATCATACTATAAAATTAACCCAAATTTCTTTTGGCTAATTTCTCTTGTCTTAGCTTTCTATCCTCGATTTCTTGTTCTGTTCCAACATAAGGAATTCTTGTCCCCATGATATGGTCAAAAAGGGGGAAGGTGACACACCAATTTGCGTCTTGGTTTTTTCCCATATGATGGTCATAATGCCAGGGCAAATGTTCTCGGGCAAAATTAGGTTCTTCGTGAGATTTTTTATGTATATAATAATAGTAACCCATCGAAGTCCAAACACCTAAAACAAAGCTTGGAGAGATTGGGAAGATAGGAATTTGTGAGATGGCTCCCACTGCTAAGGCAAATGCTTCCTTACTTTGAGCGTTCCATTCAAAAATGCTTTTTTCATAATCAGGATCCAAAAAATCATTTAGTCTTGCGTTTTTATGATGCTCCACATAATGAAATCTCCAGAAGCTATCTTTTTTTCTGCCCTCTTCATGGAGTATGTATTTGTGAATCACCCACTCAGCAGCATTTGCAAAAATTAATCCGTTGATAAACCCAAGCATGTTTAGATATTTTTACTCCATTCCTCTTCTTTGAAACCAACTAATCCAAATCCATCTCCCAAAACAAATGGACGTTTTACTAGGTTTCCGTTTTTAGAAAGTAAATCCAATTTTTCTTCAAGAGTCATATTCCCAAGTTTAGATTTTAAATTCATTAGTTTATAATCATTTCCACTTGTATTGAATAGTTTATTAATATTGCTATCGTAGTATGATAGCATTTTTTTTAGTTCTGCTTTTGTTGGAGGGCTTTCTCTAATTGGTATTTTTTCGATCTCAATTTTTTTGTTATCTAAAAATTTTAATGCTTTTTTGCAAGTTCCACAATTTTTATATTCATAGATTTTTAATTTCATTTGATTTTGCTCTGGATTAGTTTGTAAAAGAAAAGAGGTGGCAATGCCACCTCATAAAAGAAAATAGTTCTTAGTTACCAGTAACTGCTTTGATAGAAGTTTGTGGTGCTTTTACGTCATATAGGAAAGTAACTTTTTTAACATCACTTTCGTTTCCAACGTTGTCAATTGCTTTAGCTTCTATTGAATGTTCGCCAGAAGTTGTGAATGCTAGATCTTCAACATAAGGAACAAACTCAGGTGAATTATCAACTTTCACAAGAATTTTAGCGATTCCACTTTCGGCATCTTTAGCAGCTACTTTGAAAGTTGTATCTTTTCTAGCAAAAGTTTTTTCATTCACTTTTACATAAGGAATAGATTCTAAAATATCAACAGTTGGTTTAGTTCCGTCAACATTTACAAGGAAAGTTTGCTCAGGGCTAACGTTACCTGCGTTGTCAACAGCATAATAGTTGATTACATGGAATCCTGGTTTTTCTAACTTGATTGGTTGACCTGCAAATTTTTGCTTAGGCTCATTATCAATAGTGTAAAAAATTTCTTTTACACCAGAAGAAGAATCTTCTGCATTGATTACATAAGTATTTTTTGTAGAAGCATATTGATTAGCTTTTTCAAGATAGAGTGGTTCAACAGGTTTTAAAGAAGCAACTGGAGGTGTGTTATCTACGATGATATTTAGAACCTGTGCATTTTCTTTATTACCAACTTTATCAACTGCTCTATAAGTGATAGTTGCTGGACCTTCTTTACCAATGCTAACTGGTCCTGTATATTTAACATATTCAGAATCATTTACTTTGTATTCAACAAAATCAACTAGACTTAAGTCGTCTTGTGAGATTAGTTCAAAAGTTGTTTTAGAACTAACATAGATAGCTGATTTGCTGTTTGCTTGAATAGGTGCACTAGAAGCAGTTGAACCTGGAGTCCAAGTAGTAGTAGCTGGAACAGAAGTTGTTGCTGGAGCTGTGGAAGCAGGTGAAGTTGTACTACTAGTAGAAGTAGTTGTTGTTGTGCTTGTTGTGGAACTTGAAGAAGTTGTTGCTGGAGTAGTATAAGTAGTAGTTGGAGCAGGCTTCACTGTTGTGCTGGAGCTAGCTGGGGTGCTACTAGTTGAACTAGCGGGAGTACTACTTGTTGTGCTAGTAGTAGTGGTTGTTGTTGTTGTTTTTGGTGGTTCTTCTCTTTTTACTGGTTGAACAGTATCTTTAGTTGTGATGACGGCATCGATCACATCTGAAGCTTTGTCAACTGCTGTACTTGCGGGAATAGGTTTTTTGGTTCCTTGGGCTACGATTGTAATTGCAGACACTAGAGCCAAAAAGAAAATACTTCTCTTTAGAACTGTCATAGAATCTCCTGTCAGATTAGGTTATGATTATGACAGTCTTCAAATTTACCGAAAGAATGTCAAGGATAGAGAACTTTTTTTCAGATGAGTAAATATCACTTCACTTTAAGTAAAGAATTCTTTGCAAGTAATTTCTTCTCTTTGCTTGTGGGATTTGTCTTTTTTATCAATGTCTCTATTGTTCCAGAATCTAAGACTGTTCTACAAGAAAAGACCCTAATTGATTTTGAATCCTTTTCGGTTTCTGATATGAAAATTTCTGTAAAGTCTAACTCAGGGCTTGGACCTGAACCTAAATTGAGCGAATTTTTCACTTCTCCCGACCTAGAATCAGCAAAGTCTTTGCTCTTTAGACTTCCCCGAGGAGCTACTTCAGAACTTTGGGAAATTCGTTTTGCTAGTCCCCTTTTGTTTGATGGGTATATTTACACCATTGACTTTCCTATCTATTCCAATAACTCTGCTGGTGAGATTGTAGCTCTGTTCCAAGATGCCAATTTTGAAATTAGAAAGATTTCTATTGCTAAAATCTCAAAAAAGGGTTGGGAAACATATTCGATTAAAATCCTAAATAAAATTCCACAAATGGATGCTTCTCCCAATATTCCAAGTAAAGTCTATCTAATTGGGTTTTTGTATTATCCACCAAAAATTGAATCAAAAGACAGAGAAGACATCCTAGCAATCGATGATATTCAGTATAAATCGATTCCTAAGCTCAAAAATCTCCCTGAGACGAAAAATTAGACTTATAAATTAAAAAAAATCTTGTTTTTCAATATTTTTTATTGACAAAGGCATTTTTTTATGCTAGCTTCTTGGTGAGAGTTAAAAAGTAAATGGCGGCAGCCCTGCCAACAGTATTTCATTATGAAATCCCTGTCTTTTTTAGGAGTTTGAATCATTTCAGAGCCAGAATTTAAAGTCGGAGACTATGTTGTTTATCCAATGCACGGTGTAGGTGCAATAACAGAAATTAGTAAAAAGATAATCCTTGGGAAAAAACGAGACTGTTATAGCCTTGAAATCCAAGGTTCGAAAATGAAAGTCATGATTCCAGTTGATAAAGCAAAACAAGTTGGAATTAGAGGTATAATCCCTAAAAAAGACATTAAAAAAGTCCTGAACCTACTCAGCAAAGATGAAATTGATACAGAAGAAGACTGGAAAGTGCGTTATCAAAATAATATGAACAAGATTAAATCTGGTTCTATCTATGAGGTCGCGGATGTCTGTAGAAATTTATTCAGAAGAGCAAATGGTAAAGAACTATCCATAATGGAACGTAAACTTTATGAAAGTGCCTATAATTTAGTGAAGACTGAGATTGCACTCAGTAAGGGTGTACCACAAGAAGAAGCGGGAAATATTGTTTCTGATATTCTAGCTACTTCTTTCCAAGTTCAACCGGTGCCTGAAGAGAAATCAATTTCAGAAGACTTGCTGGACTAAATACTTTTTAACTCAAATTTATTGAAAGGTTTGAGTATGAATCATTTATATAAGATTCTAGGAAGCATACTTCCTTCTGCTTTAACTTTCCTAGCACTTATCCAAGTCAACAAGAATCAGTTTATAGAGCCAGCGATCTATGCTGGTATCGTACTGATCTTAGCCTTGGGAATTGCTTATGGAGAAGAAGCTCTTATTCCAGACTTAAACGCTGAAGTTATATTCTGCGTAGGTGTTGGACTGTTTTTAGGTTTTTCGATTTCGTTTTTGCTCACGAATTTGTTAGGATTTCTCAATTCTCCAGGGATTGGGATCATATTCTATGGAATCTCTGCATATATTGGCATCAAAGCGGGGTATAAGTTTTCTAAAAAACCGGGCCTTTCCATTTTTGGTGGTGGCGGTAATAACTCTAGACCAGTAGGCTTTGGGGAAAAGAAAGAAGAAATTAGAGATAAGATTCTAGATACATCTGTAGTAATTGATGGAAGAATTTTGGATATTGCTGAAACTCATTTCATTGATGGACCACTCATTCTCCCTAATTTTGTACTCAGAGAAATTCAGCTAATCAGTGACTCTTCCGACCCAATCAAAAGAGCTAGGGGAAGAAGAGGTTTAGATATGCTAAATAAACTTCAAAGAAAAGGTTCCATTGAAGTTAAGATCACTTATGCTGATTATACAGATACAAGAGAAGTTGATGCAAAACTCATCAAACTTGCTAGAGATACGGGTGGAAAACTAGTAACTAATGATTTCAACTTAAACAAAGTTGCTGAACTTCAAGGTGTTAAAGTTTTGAATCTGAACAACCTAGCCAATGCTCTAAAACCTGTAGTACTTCCAGGGGAAGAATTTGCAATTCAAGTTGTAAAAGAAGGTAAAGATGAGAACCAAGGAATTGGTTATATGGAAGATGGAACAATGGTTGTCATTGAAAATGGCGGTCACTTGGTTGGAAAGGATGTGAAAGTAAACGTTACTTCCATCATTCAAACCGCAGCAGGCAAAATGATTTTTACTAAGGTAACTCGATAAAAAAATGACTCTCAGCCAAGAAGAATGGAAACAGAAACTCTCCAAGTATGGAGAAATTGAACTGAAATTCCAAAATATTTTGGACAGAGACTTCATGCAAATCAACGCATTGATTCAAAGCACACTGATTCGGTTAGATAGATCCTATTTTTCTGAATCAGTGAGTGTGATCTTACGAGAGCTATTAGTAAATGCAAATAGAGCAAATGCAAAAAGACTCTACTTCGAAAAAAATGATATTGATATAAACAAAGATTATCTAGAAGGAATGGATCGATTTAAGGCTGAGATATTGAATTATTGGTCTGAACGTTCCTTCTTTTTAAAAGATTCAAATTATTTTATTAGAATAAAACTTAAATTAAAAAAAGACGAAACCATTATCATTGAAGTTATAAACAATGCTCCACTGTTAGAAATTGAAAAGAAAAGAATCCTATCTAGAATTGCTGAATCAGATAAATACAAAAATATCATGGAAGCATATCGAGATAATTATGATTCTTCAGAGAGTGCGGGTCTTGGACTCATAATGTCAATTCTACTCATGAGAAATATGGGCTTGGATAAGTCTATGCTTCATGTAGATTCAAATGAAAGAGAAACTTCTTTTAGAATTGAAATTCCTTGGCAGATTATTCCTGAAGAAGTTTCTAACCAAATTCTAGTGAGAATTCTAGATGAAGTAAAGATGCTTCCTTCCCTTCCGCAATCACTAACTAAAATCATTGAAATTTGTCAGTCTGAAAACATGGATATGAAAAGACTGGTAGATGAGATTGAACGAAATCCAGCAGTCAGTGCTGACGTTTTGAAACTAGCTAATTCAGCGGGACTCATTAACTATGCAAAAAAAGAAAGTGTAGCACAAGCTGTTCGTAAGATTGGCTCTAATGCAATTTTGAAAATGCTCTATGCTATTAGTGCAGTGAAGATCATGACCAATAGATTTGGAAAAATGGAAGAAGAATGGTCACATGCAGGAAGAACTAGTTTTTTTGCAGTGAGACTTGCAAAAGATAATAATCTAACTAAACTAGCCGACTCAGTTTCGATTGGGTCATTACTTCATGATATAGGAAAGATTCTTTTATTATCCCTGGAACCTGATGGAGTAAAATTAATTTCTTCGTTTATGAAGAATCGATCCACTGAGAACACTAAAGTAATTGAAGAGTCTTCCATTGGAATAAGCCACTCTAGGTTAGGGGCAATGCTTGGTGAAAAATGGAATTTTCCTGAAGATCTAATCGCAGCAATTGAGTTTCATCAACAACCTTATATGGCTCCTGAACCTTTCAAAAAAAATTCAGAGATAGTTTATATTGCAAACATGATGGCAAATCGAGTTGCAGGTACTATCCACTACTACTCACTTGATGAAGATATCTTGCGAGAGTATGGAATTGACTCTCGCGAAGATTTTGAATCTACAGTTGAGAAGTATGAAAGAGCTTACCAATTAGACTTAAAAGAGTCTAATAAACATTAAACTTTCTCAATTGTAAGCAATAACTTTTCTAAGCCTTCTTTCTCAAAACTGATATTATCTAGATTTGATTTATTCTTTAGCTCTAGCTGCAATTTCTCAACCATACTTTCAGTATAAGGAATTCCATGTTGTTTTAGGATATGTTTGATGGCTGCCCTACCAGATTGACTAGTAAATTGAATAGAATGAGAATCTTTTCTTCCAATGAAACTTGGTTCGATTGCTCCATAAGCATTCTTCTTTAGGTGTAAAGTTTTTGCCACCCCATCCTGATGGATTCCACTTCTATGAGCAAATACATCTTCCCCAAGTAAAGGTGCTTTTTCATGAATAGGAATCCCACTCATTAATGAAACATATTTTGCTGTATCATAGAATCTATCAAAGTGAAGGTTCGTTTCAACTCCACAGTTATGCAATGCAACAGCAACCTCATAGAAGTTAGTATTTCCCGCTCTTTCACCAAGACCATTCAATGCAGTTTCAAGCTGTGTTGCTCCTGCAAAAAAACTCTCCACTGTGGTAGCTGTCGCCATGCCTAAATCATTATGTGTATGAATGGAAATGGTAGTATCATAGGATGATAGTTCTTCACAAACCTTGCTTACCATTTGCACAAATAGAAATGGTCTATACCGTTCTACAGTATTAGGAAGATTTACTACATCAGCTCCTTCATTGATTGCTGTTTTGAAGACCTCAACTGCAAAGTCCATGTTTTCTATGGAGTCACCAAAATGTTCACCAGAAAATTGAACTGTTCCTTTCTTTCCAGCAATAGATTTCGCATAACGTACGGATTTAGCTACAGTTTCCTTAACTTCTTGATACGTTTTGCCAAGCATATTTTCAATTGTGAATTTACTGACGGGATATACAATATGCAATCTAGGCTTATGAGCATGTTGAATTGCATCCCATGAGATAGAAATTTCTTTTTCAACTGCTCTTGATAGACTAGAAATTGTTATATCACTTGGTGCTATCTTTGAGATTAGCCTACAAGATTCAAAATCAATCTCGCTTGCAGAGGCAAAACCTGCTTCAACTCCATTGACACCTAACGCTGCAATTCTTCTAAAAATTGCAATCTTTTCATCAACATTCCATGGTTTTCTAAGAGCTTGATTTCCATCTCTCAAAGTTACATCATAGAAAAAAGGCTTCCGATTATTCATATTTCCCTCCGTTTTTTTTGTCTTCAAAGAGGGAAAGGCATGCTTATAAACAAAAAAAGCCTGTCCCCCATTGGAAGACAGGCTTTTTGATTCAAAGTCTATTCCTCCTTGGGCTACATGAGCACGAGGAGAAGGAGCAACTGATTGAATAAGCTTTGTATCATAATTGCTATTAAAGTTATATACTAATTTTTGTCAAGAGCTAAATTGAAAGATTCTAGATTATATGGATGAATTTTTTGTTTCCGATCCATTAGGTCTTTAATCACTGTGATTGATTTCAACAAAATTCCATAATTCAAATCTTTTTCTGTTTCAGCAATCCAGTTGGGAAGCTCTTTTTGTCTAGATGCAAACTCTGAACCCAAGAAATCAGATACGTATAGAATTCTATCTAGAAGATTAGTATGACTACCGCCTAACGTATGATTTCTTACTGCTGATAGAACCTCTTCATCATGAAAATTATACTTCTCTTTTAGATAAAAAACTGCACTGAATGGGTGGTATGCTTCTTCTGGTAAATCAGTATAATCAAAAGAATTTTTTTTAAATAGTTCAATATGAAATTCATTTTTCTTTTGTTTAGTTATATCATGCAAGATTCCTGCAAGGTAAGCATTTTTGGGTTTAGGATATCCATGAAGTTTTGATAAATTTTCAGCAAGTTCTGAAACTCGTATCGAATGTGCAAAACGAGTCTCAGTAATTTCTTTTTGAACTTCCTGATAAAAGAATTTTATTTCTTCCGATCTATCCAACTTTAATTTCAATATCCTTTAAAGAAACTTTTGTTTTCATTGAATTCGAAATCAAACATGCAGCCTCAGATTTATGAATTAGTTTTTCAGCTTTTTCTACTTCCTCTGAATTTTTGATTACAATTGTAGGAGAAAGATCAATCTCGGTGATTAAAAATTTACCCTCAACTTTTTCAAGCTTAGCTTTTGCTTTACAGCTATACGAAATAAACTCTAGCTTAGAATTTTCTGCAACAGCAAGAAAGGTTGTCATTAAACAGGAACTTGCAGCAGCTACATAAAGATGTTCAGGGGACCAAATCCCAGGAATTCCTTTTGGGAACTGTGGAGGAGTTGCTACTTCAAGACTTTGAAGTCCCTCTGATTCCATTAGACCTTTTCTAGTCTCTGTCCATTGTATATCTACATCATAATAATGTACATCACTCATATTTCTTATACTCCTCAATTTTTTGTTTTAATCTATTGCTTCCATATTTGCTGGATGACTTTAGTGTTTCATAGATAAGTTTAGCTTCATCATTATATTGTTTGATTTTCTCTTTGGTCCAATAGTTAGGTGGTTCTTGAAGATTTGTAATTCTATCTGCAAGTTTTACAAGTTGAACTTCTTTAGGTTCCAGTTTGAGTCTATCTAATGAGTCTTGCATTTGTAAATTTTTTTCAAGGCTCAAATTTTTGGTTAGTGCTTTGACTCCGTTTGCTACTTCTAATCCAAATTTGTTTAGAACTTCTTCATAAGTTATATTAGTATCTTCTAATGTATCATGAAGGATTGCACATTGAATGCTGAGTGTAGGATTAGAAACTTCTTCTCTGAAAATGATATTCATTGTTTCTGCAGCAACTTCTGCAATATGCACAATATAAGAATATTGCTTGCCCGGAAATTTTTGTTCTCCGTGAGCAAAAGCTGCAAAGTCCATTGCTAAAAAATATTCACTCATGAATTCATTCATAATTCATTTAAAATTTTTTTCTTCCCAATTTCAAATTCTTTTTTGGATATAAGTCCTTTTTTATAGATTCTATTCAACTCTTCTAGTCTTTCTTCAACAGTTTTCAATGTTGGAATCTCAGGAGGTTTTTCTTTTTTAACTTGATATTCAAAGTTTATGATAACTGTAGAATAGTCCTTGGACAAAATTTCATCTTTACATTTTTTATTCTCAGCAAAACTAACTTTCATTTCTTTGGTTTCTTCTAGTTTTAAAATTTGTTTTGAACTGCATTTGACATCTATGGTTTGGAAGATTCCCCAATCAGAAAAATTATACTGATTTCCATAAATTTGGTTTTCATCGATTTCTAAAAATTCAAGGATATATTTTTCTTCTCTGAGATAGATGATAAATCTTGTTCTATAGATCCTAGAATAAGGTGCAATTGGATCTTCTCTTATCATGCTCACATAATACTTCTTTCCTAATTTTTCTTTGCTCTGGAGTTTCTGAAGATTCCAAGCTAGTTCAGTTGAAAGAATAGGATCAAATAGTCTTTTGGTTTTATTGTTAGAGAAGTTATCGACTAAAGTTTCAATACTAGTGAAGATGATAACTAGTTCATCCTTATCGAATTCAAATTTATTGATTTCTTGTGAGCTAGAGCTGATCGAAAATTGATCTGTCTTAACCAAAACATCCATCCTGATTTCTTTAGAATTTGAACAATTCCAAAGAAATAGGATCGCAAAAAATATTCTTAGTATGGTTTTTGTCCTACAAAATTTCCAGGTGGGTTATAGTTACATACCCAAACTTCGCCGTTAGTGCATGATGCAAATCCACAACCAAGGCTAGTGCTATTCTTCCATACTACCTGAGTGTAGTGACCACAAACTTTTCCACTTGCACAGGAATTTGCTGAATAATTGTAGTCAGTCACTTCATCATACCAAGCTTTAGTAACGTTAGTTGGTGTTGCTTTACCACCAGTGATACCATAAAGATTTTCACCATAATTTTTGGTATCATTTGATCCCGAGCGATGTTCGAGTCCACAGTTCTTATTTGTTTTGAGTGTATTTGCCCAAGCTTGTGCATAGGTTGCAATTTCACTGGACCATGTTAGATTAGGAATTGAGGATGATGTTGATGTTCTATATTGATTATGTATATTTACCATCTCAGTGATCTGAGTGCTACTCAATGCAGTAGTGCTAGCAGTGGAGACTGTTGTTTGGGCACTACTTGATGCAAGTGCAGCGAGTGCTAGAACATTTGTTCTATCAGAGTCTTTATTTTCAGGAGTGCAAAAAGATAAGAGTAAAAGTATTATTAAATATAGTTTCATAATTATATTATCAATACTTGTTTTTATTTAGTCAATGAAAATTTATTGCATTCTTTCAATTCAATTTTATCTTTGAGACTGTGCTAGAAATTCCCGGTTTTCAATCTTTGAAGAAAATACTTTGGAAAGATATTTCCAGTGGAATGATCTTAGTAGGGGGAGTCTCAGTAAATAATGGACTTCCGATAGAGGTTGCTAACTATCCAGTTTTAAGCATGTCCTTAGTTTCGGATCTCACTAGAAAATATCATTTCAAACCAACTAAAGAAGTTGTGGTAGCAATCGTGAAAAAAGGGGAAAGCCCCGCTAAGATGTCACTAGGATTTACATCTATTCAAAAGAGAATTCAAGTTTTTAATAGAATGAAAAAAATTTATGATGAACAAAGAAAATTATTTTATTCTAAGATTGGAATTGAATTTCCTCTACCTAGTTTTTATCATCCCGAAGTCGTTGCTAAAGAATTTTTAGAACATTCACATTGTAATTCTTTTGAAAGAAGAATTTTTGGTTCCAAACTCCCTTCTTTATTTAGATATAGCCCAAGTGTAATATCGTTTGGTGATATTATCGCTAATAAGAATAAAAATTGGAATCTACCAAAAGAAAAAGATATTTCACTTATTGTTGGGATTAGTTACACTGAGAACCCAAATTGGAAAGAAGAAATTCAAAAGATTAATCAATTATTAAAGATATTAAATGAAGACTTTAAGGATATTTTTTTAAATCTAAGAATTCAATTTTATGTTTTTTCTGAAACTATAGAAAAGGCTCACTATCCTTTGACTGGTCGAGAAATCCCAAGAACTAAACCTGATTTTAATCAATTTGTGAATAAAGTTTTGAACCAAAAAAATAAGGAGATTGTGAATAAAGCAATTCTTATTACTAACGATTCGCCAACAAATTTGGATGATGTTATTCTTTCTACGTACAAATTGAAGAAACAAGGAATTGATTTTTCAATTTATTCACCTGAACCAAAAAATTTAACAACACAAGAATCTTTAAAGAAAATTGCAAATGCGGGATCGGGGAATTTATTTATTCTAAAACAAATTCAATTTCTAGAATTAGTTTTTATTGAAATTATAGATCATTATCTTGGAACACTCAGCCAAAACTCAAGCGTGTTTCATGATCCAATCTTTAATGAACTTAAACCTATGCAAAAAATTATTTCTAATTCAGAAGAGACAGGAAAAAAGAAAATAATTAAACCTTTTGAATTTAAGAAGATTCAATAGAATTAATGAAAGTCATGGTAAAGCTTTTTGAAAAGTTGTTTTTCTAAAAAAGCTGGAGCAAAAAGTCTAAGCCATTTTACATAGAATCCAGATTTATCCATAGTGACTAGTCTAGAATTTTTGTCTTCAACAGCAAGAATCATTGCCTCTGCAACTTCCTTAGGAGTTTTAATTTTTCCTTTGGCTTGTTCTTCATTCAATTTATTTCCTTTTGAATCTAGACCAGAGGTTCTGAGTGCAGTTTTGGTATAGGGAGGGCAGAAAATGATTGAGCGTACTCCAAATTCTGAAAGCTCAATACGTAGGGATTCAAAAGCTGCATGCAGAGCTGATTTGGAAGAGGAGTAGGCTGAGCGTCCAGGAATTCCATATAGACCTGATACTGTGGAAGTTACAATAACAACTCCTTTAGATTTTTTTATCTTATCAATGAGAACTAACGTTAGATGAACTGCTGCAAAAAAATTAATTTCGAAAGTTTTTCTAAAAACTTCCATCTTCATTTCATCAAATCTACCATGAGCAGTGATTCCTGCATTGTTAAATAGAACATCAACAGATTCTGTTTGTTTTAAAATTTCTTGACCTGTTTTTTCAAGTTCATCGGAGCGAGTGAGATCACATTGGAGTTGGACTATCTTGGCTTTTGAAGTTGGAATATCTTTTGTGGTTCTATCGATTGCAAAAATTGTGCAAGAAATTTCTTTTAGTTCATTCAAGATTGCTTCTCCAATCCCACTTGAAGTTCCAGTGATTACGATAGTTTTTCCATTCCAAAAATTTTGATTCATTACATTCCTCTCGTAAACAGTATTCGTATTTAAAATTTTCTGTCAATGGTTAAATCAATTCTTGCAGTTGAGTAAAAGTTTCTTTGGACAATAAATATTTAAGTTTACAAGAAAATTATTATTCTTATAATATACTCATGAAACCTAAATTTATCATCTTATTAACATTAATTCTCGGCTCAATTATTACTATTGCCATACTATCGTCCAAAGAGACTAGTTTCACTTTATTAGATGCAAGCGAGCTTGCAGCAAGTCCAGCTAAATATGATGGAGATAACTTAAGAGTTAGGGGAAATGTAAAAGTAGGAACTGTTCTAAGAAATGGTAGAGAAGCCTTTTTCACTTTAGAACTGGATGGGAAAGAAATTCCAGTGCATTTTACAGGTAAAGAACTTTTACCTGATGCATTTAAAGAAGGAGTAAAAGCTAGGGTTGATGGAAAGTTTAAAGACGGTAAACTAGTTGCAGAACATGTTGAAGCTAAATGTGCTTCTAAGTATGAGGCTGATTATAAGGCTGAGAATTGATTATAGCAAAATTAGAAAGTATAGTATCCTTTGGCAATACTAGCATAACTCGATATTATGTTGAATAAGATTATTAACTATCTAATTGCTTTAGTCTGGATTGGGAATGGTCTATTTTGTAAAGTTCTGAATCTTGTCCCTAGACATGAACAAATTGTTGCTAGAATTCTTGGTAATGAATATTCTAGAACCTTAACCATATTAATTGGTATTTCTGAAGTAATAATGGCGATTTGGGTACTGAGTCGATTTCAGCCTAAATTGAATGCTGTTTCTCAAATCATAATTGTTGCAACGATGAATATACTTGAATTTATACTTGTATCCGATTTGCTTCTTTGGGGAAAAATGAATTCCTTCTTTGCATTTCTTTTTATTCTGTTAGTATATATTAATGAGTTTTATATTAATAAAGAAAAGATAAAATGACTATATGTTTAATTTTTTAAAAGTGCATCCTTTTGCAGTTGAAGCTTTCTTTGAAAGTTCAACTGTGCTAACGTTTGCAATTCCCAAAGAACAACTCCAGTCTAGAATTCCTGAATGTTTAGAGCTAGATACTTTCAATGATCGTTGGGCATTTATCGCAATTGCAATGGTCCAAACAAAAGGCTTACGTCCAAAAGGTTTTCCGAAATTTTTGGGAAATAATTTTTTTCTAATTGGATATAGAATTTTTGTGAGATATAAAACCAATTCTGGAAGAAATTTGAGGGGGCTTTACATAATTAAATCTGAAACTGATAAATTGAAAATGCAGATTATGGGAAATATTTTTACTCAATATAATTATACTACAACTGATATTTTACAAACTCAAGAGAATGGTATTAGAGAAATCAAATCTTTGAAATCAAATTTTAAGTTAACAATTGAACAAACTGATTCTGAAATCCCACTACCAGAAAATTCGCCGTTTCAAAGTTGGAAGGAAGCAAGAAAGTTTGCTGGACCACTTCCTTTTACATTTACATATAACAAAGAAAAAAAAGAAGTTTTGCTAATTGAAGGTGTTCGTCAAAATTGGACTCCGTCCCCAATCAAAGTTTTGGATTATAGTTTTGAATTTTTAAATTCGTTAAACTTGAAGGATTATGTGCTTGCAAATGCATTCATCATAAAAGATATTCCGTATCAATGGAAGAAAGGGAAACGAGAAATTTGGAATCGTTAAGAAAACCATTTCAAGGAACCATCAATATAATCAGATTCAACTGGCATTTTTATGTGATAGCAGTTCTATTTGTTGTATCATTATTATTTTCTTTACAGTTTCTAACAGAATTATATAGAAGTTATTTATTAGTTTTTATTTGTTTAGCAAGCACATCTACAATTCTTTCGTTACTTGCTTCACTTTATGTATATGATTTATCTAATCTTTATAGTTTGGATTGGATTCTGAAAAATGGGAATGAGAAACAAATTATTAATATCAATGCTGGGTTTGATGAAACCTCGGAAATTCTTCAAAAATTATTTTCACATTCTAAACTACAAGCGTTAGATTTTTATGATTCTGAGAAACATACTGAAATTTCTATTGAAAGGGCTAGAAAGGCTTATAAACCTTACCCTAATACAAAAAAAATTCAGTCTGATAGTCTAGGACTAGAAAAAAATTCAATTGATAAAATTTTTGTAATACTATCGGCTCACGAAATTAGAGACAATAAGGAAAGAGTTATTTTTTTTAAAGAACTAAAAAAAATCCTAGCTGCTGATGGACAGATTTATGTAACTGAGCATTTAAGAGATTGGAAAAATTTTATTGCTTACAATATTGGATTTTTTCATTTTTATTCAAAAAAGTCTTGGTTAAAAGTTTTTACCGATGCAGACTTAAACTTAGTTCAAGAAATTAATATAACACCTTTTATAAAAAACTTTGTATTGGAGAAAAATGGAAATACAACTTAAACTTATTGGAGTAATACTAATTCTGCTTGCATTAGTTCATGGAATCTTTCCTAGATATTTTGATTGGAAAGAGGAGCTAAAAAATCTTAGCCTAATTAATCGACAACTAATGTGGGTTCACACTTTTTTTATTGCAGTAACAGTATTTCTTATTGGAATTTTATGCTTACTATCGTCAAACGACTTAGTGAATACATCTTTTGGAAGAAAAATATCTTTGGGGCTATCAGCATTCTGGACTCTAAGATTGTATTTCCAATTTTTTGTTTATTCCTCGGAACTATGGAAAGGAAAGTTGTTTGAAACAGTAGTGCATATTTTGTTTTCAATATTCTGGTTTTATATAAGCCTAGTATTTTTATTAGTGGGTTTAGGCTAGGTCTAGGTGAACTTGGGGTTGTTAAATGCTGAATTCGCGCGAAAAAACACCATTCTTTCTCCCTTAGTTTGATTGGAGTTTTAGTAATTTGGGGCGAATTTTGGAGCTTTAATCTAAGGAATAGTTATTACAAACTCAGTTGGAAGAATAATTCTTGACAAGAAAAGCAAAGTTTTTTTGGACAAGAATTTTACTTGCCCATTTTACTAAACAGAAAATATTCTAACTAGTAGAGGTATTTATGTCTAAATCTAAAGCTCCCAAATTGAATACATCCCGCAAATTTCCCGACGGACTTGCCAGTGCTCATTCCCTTCTCATAAACGCAAAAAATGGAATCAAAGGAAATAGCAAAGGCAAACGTTATGCAATTCCAGCTTTCAATGTAACAACATTTCAAGCGATCAACTCAGCAATAACAGCATTTGAAATGCTCGGTTCCAGTGGTATATTAGCTTTTTCTAATAGTGCATTGAAGTTCTTTGGTGGTGGAGATCCAATCTTTGGAATCGACATTGTAAGTGATTATGTAGAAAAATGGGCGGGAAGATCTAAGATTAAAATTGCTACTCATCTTGATCACGGTGATTATATTTCTGAATCAGGAAAAAAAGTTGTTCAAGCCTGCACAGTTCGTTTCACATCAATCATGGCTGATAATTCAACAGATCATAAAAATGAAGTAGCTATGGCATTAAGTGAGAACATTGCACTAACTCGTGAAGTTGTGAACATGGCTCATCCTTTAGGACTTTCTGTTGAAGGAGAGTTAGGGGTGCTTGCAGGTGAAGAAGACGAGGATACTAAATCAGACCATTCAACTTATACAAATCCTGATGAACTAGAACAGTTTTTATTAGAAACAGGAGTGTTGATGCTTGCTCCAACAATTGGAACAATGCACGGACCAAACAAAGGTAAACCGGGTCAAAAAGTGAAATTAAATATTTCTCTTGCACATGAACTTTTGAAAATTGCAGACGCAATCAATCCTGAAATTCTTTTCGTAGCACATGGTGCTTCTACACTTTATGAAGAAGTGGTAAGTTATGCTGTAAAAAATTTAGAGGGGCATAGTTCTCAACAAAAATGGAAAGACTTCGTAGGAACAGATTGGGATCAAATTGAGGGATTAATTGAAGCAGGCTTTGCTAAGATTAATACTGACACTGAAAATCGTCAGACTTATGTTTCTGCACTCATTGGTGCATTGAAAAAAGATTCTGCAAAAATTGATATCCGTCATTATGATAAGGTTTCTTCAGAAGCAGTTACACAAAGTTATATCAAGAAACTAATCATGGCAGGGGATTATGGTGTATGGTATGAACCTAAAATTGATATTAATAAATTTAAGTTTGATCCTTCTGTAGATCTTGCTACTGCAGTTGGAAGTAAATAGTATCGTAAAACGATATTGTTTATTAATTTCTAATTAAATGCATTGACTCCTTTAAACAGTCGATGCATCATTGAGGTGATTATGACAAAGCTAAACTTCACAAAGATGGAAGGTATCGGAAACGATTATGTGTATATTGATGCTACTAAATCAGATATTCAACTTTCCACTGAGCAAATTCAAAAAATTTCCAATCGAAATTTTGGAGTTGGAAGTGATGGAGTAATATTCAT
This sequence comes from Leptospiraceae bacterium, assembly GCA_033762425.1. Lineage (GTDB taxonomy): Bacteria > Spirochaetota > Leptospiria > Leptospirales > Leptospiraceae > JANRLP01. The sequence goes on along the minus strand of JANRLP010000088.1, from coordinate 6,350 downwards.
TCGTCCTTCTAAGGTTGCAGATTTCCAAATGGATATGTATAATTCTGATGGTTCTTCCTCAGAGATGTGTGGAAATGGAATTCGATGTGTAGGTAAGTTTGTTTATGATTTTGGTTTAACGAATACAACTACTCCAAAGATTGAAACTGGTAAAGGAGTTTTGGAATTGAAGCTGGATGTTCAAGACTCTAAGGTAAGTTATGTTACTGTTGATATGGGAGAGCCAATTCTGGTGCCCGAAAAAATTCCAGTAATTTGGGACAATGATAAGCGAATCATTGAAGCTCCGCTAGAAATTCTTGGGCATTCACTGAAGTTTACAGCAGTCAGTATGGGAAATCCACATGCAGTGATTTTTGTGGACGATCCTAAAACTTTTCCAGTGCATGAGGTTGGATCTAAGATTGAAACCCATTCTTTGTTTCCAAGAAGAACTAACGTTGAGTTCGTATCGGTTTTAGGAAAAGACCATCTGTTCCAAAGAACATGGGAAAGAGGTGCGGGGGAAACCTTAGCTTGCGGAACAGGTGCTTGTGCTGTTGCCGTTGCTTCAAACTTAACAGGAAGGTGTGGAAGAAGTGTTCAGATAGACCTTCTTGGCGGATCACTGTTTATTGATTGGACAGAAAAAGGAAATGTGATTATGAAGGGACCTGCAAAAACTACATTTCAAGGGGTTTTGGAAATTTAGTGATTTCACACTTTCAAAAATTAGTTCTAATAATCTTAGGTCTAAATTCAATTAAACTTATCTATGCATTGAATTTAGGATTAGTTCCTGATGAAGTATATTACTGGGAATGGTCTAGAAATATTGATTTCTCATTCTATGACCAAGGACCGGGAGTTGCGTTATATATAAGATTGTTTACATCAATTTTAGGAAATAATTTATTCTCATTAAAGTTAGCCGCAATTGTTGCTAGTTTTCTTTGTTCAATATTGTTATTACTCTCAGGAAGACTTCTTTCATTCTCTGAGACTCAATTAAATTGGATTGCAATTTTCACTCAATTCATTCCCGGCTTTTGGGGTGGATCAGTATTAATTATGCATGACTCACCATTGATTTTGTTTTGGAGTCTTGGGGTTTTTTCGGTTCTGAAATTTTTGAAAGATAGAAATTCTGTTTGGATTTATGTTCTATTCATATCCATAGCGTTAGGCGCTCTTTCTAAGCACTCAATGGTATTTTTTGCATTATCATTAGTCATTTGGCTTGTAACATCTAAGGATGAATGGAGCTTACTCAAAAACATACATTTCTATTTGGGACTAGTTCTTGCTTTCATCATAATCTCTCCAGTATTGTATTGGAATTTAAAACATGATTGGGAGAACATTGATGCAATTTTAAATCTAAGATCATCAGGAAGCGTAAACTCAAAAGGAGGAAGCACTGGTAAACTTTTCATCGGTCAACTTCTTTCAATTTCACCGATTTGGTTTCTAAGTTTCTTTGCATATGCTATCTATACAGCAAAGAGAATTTATAAGAAAGAAATTTCCATAGCAATGATTAGCTCTAATTCGATGAATTGGTTTTTGGTTATTAATTTTTTAACATTACCAATATTTTTTCTGTTTATGTCTATTCGAAAAGACACACAGGCAAATTGGGTTTTTCCAGCATATATTTCAGGGATATTAATTTTCACAAGAGCAATTGGCTCAACTACAAACTTTCATGTACAATATTATAAATATCTTAGATATGGACTACCACTTGCTTTACTATTTATATTGTATTCAATGTTCTCAATTAACATTGATAAATTAACAGGTCAAAGATTGGAACCATATTTCGTTTTAGGTTATAGAAGTGTAGGTTTTGATTCAGTGACTGAAAAGGTTTTAGAACTACAGAAAGAAATTGATAAGAGTGCAACGATTATCACGAATAAATACCAAGATGCTGCAATCCTTTCTTGGTATATTCCAGAACAACCAAGAATACAATCTTTAAATATACTCCAGAAGAATCAGTATAATCATTGGTTAAATCTAGAGCAGGGGAAAAATTATTTATTGGTATATATAGAAGAGAAAACTTGTGAGAAATCCTTTGTGTTTTTTCAGCCTTACTTAAATTTGATGTTCGAAGAAGTTAAGGAATATCCAGAAAAAGAAATAGTAGATGGAAATAGTATCATAAAACGATATCAGGTATGGCATCTAAAAAATTATCAAAGAGGTTGGTCATCTTCAGTAAGAAAGTTTTTACATGAGGAACTTGCAACAACTCTCTTACCAACTTTAGCAAATGAAAAAACACATTCTGGCTCTTCTAAAGAGGGTGAGATGTTAGGGTTTCAACTTCTACAAAATTACTACTCAAGAGGAGGAGAGATTGAATGCAAACCATTAAAAAAATAATCTTATTCTTTCTTTTCTCAATCATGTATATAAGCTGTTATGAGTCTAAGCTACAATACACAGGAGACTATAAAAAATTTCTGACTCAAGCTGCTAGGCTTACTTGTAAGAAGATTCAAAAATGCTATCATCATACGATAAGAACATTCCCTTCTGGTGAAGATCATTTTGATGTTGAGGAATGTATGAATCATTCCTTAAAAGATATTGATTCAAAGATTTCAAAGTTCAGTGAAGAAATCATTCAATTGAGTATAGCTTGTTATCCAAAAGTGGTAGAGGCAAGTTGTAAGGATTTTTCTTTTATATATTTTAAGAATACAAGCTGCACAACACTTTTTTTTAGACTACAAGAAATGAGGAAGTAATCTAGTTTAACGTGAGTTCAGTATAAAGATTTTATCTCAAATAAACATTGAGCAAATAAGTAATTTCTTGGGCGTCTTTTCCCGCTCTCAGCTTCGGTCAATAAATTTCGCACTTCGATACAAAAACCCCTTTAGGGGTTTTCACTCAGTGACCGAAATTTTTTTACCATCGAAAGCCGATAGCCCATCAGGCGGTAGGCTTGCAGATACAAAATTTCTTACAGAAATTTTGGGCATATCGCTTCGATCGGGGACGCAAGGCCTTTGCTGTTTACATTGAGTTAGCTCGAGTGCGGTTGAATCTTATTGTGTGAATTTTTCTCTGTATTGCAAACTCTTCTTTGGTTGGTGTTTTGTAATAACTATTAACCTTTCAATAAATTATTTCGTAATAACTGTTTTTATGAAATTTCTTGACTATGTAATAACTAAAATCAGTTTTTTTGTAATAACTATTAATTATTCAATAATTTATTTTGTAATAATTGTTTGTTTCGCGAACACACAAAAAAGTCTTTACGCATAAAGGCAATTTTCTCTACCAGAGCGAAAACGTTGAATCAAGAGCTATAACGAATTACACTACTAATACGAGAAGTCAGAACTATTACAGGACAACTCATACAAAATGAGGAAGAGAGACTTGTATTCACACTCAACATAGGAACTAACGTTCAGGAATACGGCAGGGATTGACTCGGCGTTAATTTTTTGTGGATGCAAAAAATTAACGAGAGAGGAAAGCCCGTAGCCGCCCAAAACTTTTTTAGTGTTATGAGCACTTTTGTAATTATTTCTATGTTTTCTTGTCACATCGAATTCACGTTAGTTTAAGGAATTTTAAAATAGAAATTGGTTCCAGTTAGGGATAGATTCCAGTTTTGGTGAAACAAGATAGGTTTCATCAATTGACCAAAGAAAGACCCAGGGCAAGTCTTGTTTCAGAATATCAATTGCTTTGCTTTGAGAGCTTGCATCGAGCTCACCTTTTTCTCGTGATAGATCAATAATTTTTTGAAATTCAGGGTTATTATAGAAAGATCGATTTCCAGCATTTCCAAGACTATCGCTAGAAAGCAGTGGGTCAATATAGTTCAGACTTGAATCAAAATCAAGATACCAAGTTAATAGCGTTAGATCACCCTTGCCTTCACCATTTTCTTTGTAGAGTTTTGCTTTTTCTAGAAAATTGAGTTTGGTATTGAGACCAAGCTGTTTGAAGTAATGCAATAAGACTTCGCCTTTGATTTTATTTTCTTCGTCAGCTCTTAACCTAAAGTCTAGTTCACGAGTTTTGATTTCAGATGCACATTTAGAGTTTTCAAGAAATTTTTTTGCTAGAGAAATATCATAGAGAAAATGATTCCCTGAATTTTTATTTTCTGAGAAAGTATATTGATTCGTGAAGGATAAGTTTGTTTCTTCTGCGTAATCATCAAAGACTTTAGTCAATATTTTTTTTCTATCAACAGAATGATTTAGTGCAAGTCGGAAGTTTTGATCAAAACAAGTATCTTTCCAATTCACAGCGATATATTGAATAGACCTACCTTTTAGTTTTTCAATTTTATTCTTTTTAGCAATAGGATGGTAGAGAAGATAGTAGGGAAGTTTTAATGCATCTAATTCAGAGATAGAGAAACGATAGATGCCAGTAAAACTGTTGGGGTTATGAATTAGATTGAGTTCTTTGATTTTGTGATTAGGATCTATAGAACGCAAAACAATTCTTTCATTTCTTTTCCATTCAACAAGTGAGAACTCACCAAAGGAAACAAAGGAGCCATTTTTCAAAAAATGGGTTTTGGAATAGATGGAAGCAGAACTATGAGAGAGTAAGTCTAGAAGATTCGCTTTGGAGTTGGAATAGGTGATGTAAAAATTAGAAGAATCGATTGGAACAATTTTTTTAATAACAGAATAGAATGATTTTCTTGGATTTTTCTCGGATTGAATTCTTTGTAAACAAAAGATAATATCGTCAAACGAGAGTAATTCACTTTTTGAGTTCAAGATATTTTTGATTCTAAAAAAAATTTTACCTGATTCAGAATAGGTTTCTTCTACGAGAGATCGATCAACGGATTTTGATACTAAAGGTTTGAAGATTAAATAGTTTAGTTTTTTCCCAACAAGGTCAGAAACTAAGATTGGATCCAGAGAACTTGGATCGGATGGGATCCCAATGTTTAGTTTGGAATTTTCAATTGTTTCTTCTTTCGAGCAACCAATAGCAAAACTAAGGATTAGGAGGAAAAGAAGCAGTTGTCGAATCATAGTGGACTATCTAGTTTTTTCCAGGAAGAAACTGAGTTTTGTCTAAAGCAAGAACTAGCTCCCCGTTTTCGCCTATCGTTGCTATGGTTTCAATGGTTTTCATAAATTAGTTTTCTCCCCCCAACCCCCCACATGGGGGGCTGACTATTTCTCCAACTCATAAGGTCCGCTGATAAAGCTTCCACTGCCATAGATATAGCCTGTTTTTTTGCTGCCATACCAAGTTCCACCGAATTCGATCTTTCCGAATGGGGCGATGTTTTCCCCGATCCATTCTAGTTTTTTAGTATCTTCAAGAACTATAAAGAATTCACCCTTTTTGAGATAACCAATGACTTCGCTGTCTTTGTTGGGTTCTTTAAAAATTTTGATTGCAGGATGTTCCACCTTATATCTACCAATTTTTTCCACAAGATAGGGAGTGAATTCACCACAACCATAAGAGCATTTTCGTTTGTGGTCGATCACTTCTTTTACTGAGCCATCCGGGTTGTATCGTGTCTCGATACCACAATCATATTCTTTGTCAATATTAGGGTTTTCATCTGGGGTATAGCAGCTTGATACAGAGAGACTTCCATTTGAACGATAAGATTTGAATCTTCCAAAAGCTATGTTTCCAATAGAATAATCCCCTGGATTGCAATCTCTACTTTCTAAAGGACACTTTCTATTCTTTATATAAACTGTTTGCCTAAACATACTAAGAAAACCAGTATCATGATAAATAAGTTTATTTTGAATCTTTCCAAATCCTTCACCAATCGTAAAAGTTTCTGAACCTAAAAAATACTTATCCTTGTTCCAGTCCCAATAATATTCTACTGACATTTCCCCATGAGTTGTTTTGTATCTTCCTCCATTATCTTTAAATTTAATTAGATTATCTCCTGTAATCTTCAAGAGTGATTGTGAATAAAGCAACAATGGAAAGAATAAAATGATTATCAGTGAATAGCTTTTCATTTCCATTCCCTATAATCTGAGTAGTGAGTGTTCACATCATAATGATTATGGTCTATATGACCAAACTCAGATACCATTAAATCTTTAATTTGATCATCGGTGTATATTCTTTTATCATTTGAATCTTTCAACTTCTCTAAATACTCCCTAAATGCTGCACTTTTTTGTTTATCAGTCATTGTTGTCCAGTCAGGTCTAGTCATCGCTGTTTTTAACCATTCTTTAGTCATGTTCTCTCTAGGAGTGTTTCCTGGTCCGCTATAGACTGTGTGTGGTGTCCAACATTTTTGAACACCAATCTGGTTCATAAATGCAGTGTCAAAGTTACGCAATATTTTTGGATACTCCATGCTCTTACCATTC
>JANRLP010000087.1:0-26799 GCA_033762425.1 Leptospiraceae bacterium | reverse complement strand
CTCAAAAAATTTGCTAAGGTCTTTAGTCTCAAATAGTCTCGTGAAAAGACTCGAATCGTTTGGATTTTGTAGTTCTCTTCCTCTACCTCGGACTCACTCGCCTTGACCTGATATTTGGTTTTCATGTTTGCGTTCGGTTTCAAAATCATTCCCGACCAGCTAGCAGTTTCATATCTATCAAATAATTCCTGCATTGCTTTTGCATGAGTTTTACATCGGATAAGCTTTCGTCTGAATAGTCTGCGTGCGTTAGTTCCCATGTTGAGTGTGAAGACTAGTGTGCCTTCTCCCTCTATTTTGTATGAATTGTCTTGTAATAGTTCAGCCATCTTGAATTAGTGGTGTCTTATCTGATCGAATTTGATTCACCGTTTTCGCTCTGGTAGAGAAAATGGTTTTTAGGCGTAAAGACTTTTTTGTGTGTTCGCCAAACAAACAATTATTACAAAAAACCTGACTTTAGTTATTACTTAGTCAATAAATTTCATAAAAGCAGTTATTACGAAACACCAATCACGGTAAAGTCCTCCCAACTAGTGTAAAGCTCCTCAACTAGAGCAACCAAAGGAGAGTCTCCAATACAAAGAAAAATTACCCTAACAGTGCAACTACACATAAATCCATGCCATCTAAACAACAAAACCTATGCGTCCCCGATCGAAGCGTGGTCAATAAATTTCGCACTCAGGTAAGACTGTTCGCAATAGCTTGGTGTCCGAAATTTATTGACCGAAGCTGAGAGCGGGAAAAGACGCCCAAGAAATAATTACTATTGAGCTAAATCAGACCTTTAAGATAGAATCATTATATCGAACTTATGTTAATCCAGAGGATTCAGATTACTTTTCTTTTTTTGACCAAATTGTTTTTTTTCAACCAACGGACAAGATTGTGCTATAAGTCTAGGTTCAATGAAAACAGAATTATAGATAATCTTTTTCTCACATTCTTTTACGGAATTTATATAGTAATAACTATCATTATTAATTTTAGAACTTAAAGGTAAAAAATTTGTAACCGCACTATTGGAAAAGCAATAGAATTATTTTTAATTTCATAGTCTAACTCTTATACTGATTGCCATAAGTAATTACCTTTTCACTTTCAATAAAGTCTATCGGGACATACCGCTAGACAAAAGAAATATGAAATTTCTTTTGCCAGTGATAAATAATCATAAGAAAATAAAATCAATTAAAGTTACACCTATAATTATTCCAATAAAAATTCTTTTATTTCGATTCCTATAAGTACTATATCATCTTCTATTTTACTTTCTCTCACAAAGGAGTAAATTTCAATAATTGTTTTCTCTACAATTTCACTTACCTTAAGATGATTGTTTTCCAAAAAATATCGTAAAGCTTTTTCTCTCCTAGCATGTTACCATTTTGGTTGAATTCCTCGAAGGCACCATCAGTAAATAAAAGTAATTTATCTCCAATACTTAAATCCAATTCCTGTTTTTCATATTTTACTTCTGGTCAAACACCAATTAAGGATCCCTTTTTCCCAAATTCAATAAGCTTGGAAGATCAGAGTAGAATTTGTGGTGGATGTCCTCCAAATGAAAAAATAATTTTTTTATTCCTTCTATCAATATCAATAATAGCTCCTGTAAAAAAAATATTGAGAAATGCATATTTAGTATAGAAAAGGTTATTCAGTATTGTTAATAATATTGATGGATCTTCCATAGAAGCACTGAGATTTTCATATTCACTCTTGATTAGCATCGTGACTAACGCACTTTGGACTCCATGCCCAGTTGCATCAGCAATAATTACTCGAATATATCCTAGAGATATTTCTTTAATATTATAAAAGTCTCCACCAACCTCTTGCATTGGTTTGTATTTAGTATTAACTTCAATTCCTTCAATGATTCCAAATCCAGATGATAACATATTTTTTTGAATTTTCTCAGCAACATGTAAGTCTTGCTTTATGATATCTAATGCATTATTTAATTCATTAGTCCTTGTTTTAACTTTTGATTCTAGAGTCTCTAAAGATTCCTTGAGTTGATTTGCCATGGTTGTAAAAGATTTGTTTAACTCACCTAACTCGTCATTACGATTAAGCTCGATTGTGTTTAACCATTCACCTTTTGCAATTGCCTTAGATGATATATTCAAAAGAGATATAGGCTGCACTGTCCACCAAGCAAGAAAAATTCCTATTCCAGTAGATATGATAAACGCGATTAAACATAATGCAATTGTTGTATTCCTATTAGAAGAAATTTTTTCCATAAAATCCGATTCTGGAATTACTACAACGATTAGCCAGTCCAATCCATATGAATCTTTGAATGTAGTTGTTTCTATGAATTGTTTTTCACCTTCTAATATAGCTTCTGTTTGTATGCTCCCATCTATTTGATAATTTTCTCCATATTTTTTCTTTAGAAAAACTGCTGTGCTTCGAATGATCGGTATATTGCTTTCCAAAACACTTAAACGAGTAACCTTATTTCTTTTTGTATCAATAAAAAAAGGTTCTTCTGCTACAGAAGATGTTATTAAGAGTCCATCCTTTTCCATAATAAAAATCTTACCAGTTTTACCTACATTCAAAGTTCGGAGAAAATTGCTGATTCCTGATAAACTCAAGTCTATAGAAAATACTCCTAGTGTCTTTCCTGATTTATTGTATATAGGCTCGACTGATGCGATACTGATTCCTGGATGAGGAGCTAAATAAGTATAGAGTGATGACCAAGAAGTAGCTTTTGCTTCTATTGCCTTTTTGTACCAAGGTCTAATAACAGAATTAAAATTCGGAGTTGCTGATTCCAATTTAAGTTTATTAGTTTTTAAATCTATTTCATAATTAGTATAAGTATGAGATTCTCTATCGACTATTCCTAGATGATGCACTCCATTTGGCAATCTACCAACACTCAAATACGTACCATCTTCCCTACCGACATTGATATAGGTTACGGATTCAAAAATAAAAAGTTGATTCCAGAAATACTTTTGAAGGGAAGCGTTATTCGACAGATCTATATGATTTAATTCTAATGCATTTTGATTCAATTTATTGATATTGATTGGAAGTTATAATAATTGCTGGAGCAAATATTGATGACAAAATTATAAAATAATTAAGGAATTTAGATTATAAACTTGTAACTACTCAGCGGAAAACTGAAAGTTTTGATTTTTAAAGACCATAGTGATTGAATTCAAAATATTCAAATTTTCTTTTCTACTTGATGCTCTGTAACTAAAATTTTGATTTCAGGAATATCAAACTCTTGTGCTTTACTGATTTCAGATTCAATATCTATGATAGTATCGCCACAAGACTTATAATTCAAAGGTAGGGATATTTTTTTATTGTATCAGCAACTTTAACCATAAGTAGATTTGTGCCTTTATCTCCTGACTGACCACCTGATTTTCGACATGCTCGTTTCCAAATTCTATTGAAGCTATCACTCGATGGCTATTTAGAACTATTTTTGCTATTCTGGTTCAGTCTTAATTCTAATTCTTTTTCTCTAGATTCTAGCTTTAAATTCTTCTCCTCGAGGAGTTTGATGATTTGACTTTGTTTTTCAATTAATCCTTTTTTGATGGATTCTAGTTCAGAAAACTTTTTGAGATAACATCATAAAACTCATCAGGGTTAGTCTTCGTTAATTCAAGAAAAATAAAACTATTCAGAGAAAAATCATTTAGCTAAGTAGAATGAATAACACTTTATTCAAAATGAAGTAGAAAACCATAGTATTACCCAGATTTCTAATGTAACTTAAAAAGAACAAATAAATACTGGTTATAATTCATTTCTGATAGTAACTGCCTATGAATTTTTTGCGTAAGCAAAAAGCCGTCGGCAGACCTATCTTTATTGATTAGATTTCATATCGAGCATTAGCGACTCTCGTCATAGAAATCTGAGTATTATTAATAATATTTAAAGAAATAATTTTTTTTCGAAGGAGAATACAATGTGTTGGAGTGGAGAAGCAAGTGCGGCAATTGCCGTTGGTGGATTAACAAGTGCCTATTATTTAAAGAAAAAAGGTGAACCAAAAGAAATATATTATCCTGTTGCTTATTTTGTTTTAATGGAAGGACTGCAGGCAGCAACATATATGGTAGTCGGAGCATGTGGTAATACTTATAATTTATTATTTACTCGATTAGCTGTTGCTCATATTTGTTTCCAACCATTTTTTATAAATATGCTCGGAATGGCTTTTATTGATAAGGAAGTTAAAAATAAAATCAAAAACTATGTGTATTTATTTTGTGGAATAGTCGCAGTGCTCTGCTTATTTAGACTACTTCCATTATATGACCAATTCGGGAATTGTAAATTAGGATCTCCACTTTGTAGTCACACTGAAACTTGTGCTTTCCGTGGAGAATGGCATATTGGTTGGAACGTTATGTTGAATGGATTTAATGAAGGATTCATTTGGTATATTATTGCTTCCTTTGTACTTCCAGTAATTTATGGATCCTGGAAATGGGTAGGTTATCATTATTTGGTTGGACCTTTCTTAGCAAGTTTAACTACAGTGAACGTTAATGAACGTCCGGCAGTATGGTGTCTATTTAGCACAATGATTATAGCTCTTCTTGTAAACACTAAACTTAGACAATATATTTATGTAAAGAAATGGTTACCATGGAATTATTTAAATTATTCTAATAAAACAGTAACCGATACAAATTAGAATTTTGTATGAAAAAATTTTTTATAATTCTTTCAACTTTAATCTTGGCAAGTAATTGCCAGGATAAACAGGAAGTGAAAAATGTAGAGTCAACAACACAAAATGAAATAAGGCGCACTCAAGCATTCATTTATGTTGTTCAATCAGGTGACTATGAAATGGTTAAATATAGATTAGATAATCAAGAAAGTCCAAATAATATAATTGGATGTAGTTAAATTTTTATTAAAAAATAAAGTTTCTATAAATACAAAAAATTCTGATGGATTAACTGCATTAAATTTAGCCGAAACAAATAAACATCTAGAAATGGTAAAACTTATAAAATCATTTGGAGCTAAATAAAAATATATGATTGTAAATCTATTTTCAACATTTGTTTCATATGAATTGTATATTTAAAACTTCATATTGATTCTAGGTAAATAGGGAAATCGAGAATTCTTTGCATAATTTAGAATTCCCAGTTGGATTCCATTTAAGTTATTTGCTTTATTAAAACCACCTATCTGAATCAACCCATCGAATGTATCATTGCCGTTTCCAATAATACCTAACTGAATTCCAATTGGATAAATCTTTTCAAAATCTTTATAAGCTCCTAAGTTGCCTTTATTTCCCCTGGGTAATAGATATCGGATAATCATTGATTCCACCAATTTGAATCGGTTGAAAGAAGGATATTTGAATAAGTGTGATTTTTTCTTTTGCAAACAACTGAAAAAACCTAAAAAAATGTGAATAAAAATTTAATTCCAAGTCTCATTTACTATTTCTTCCCAATACTATTGTTTAATAATACTAATATCGCAGAACGTTTAAACTCTTTAGCAAAATATAATGAGTCATGGTCAAGGAATTTTTTTCTATCATTTTATTTAATTATGCCTTTATTTTTATAGACACAATATTTGAGGTACCTTATGTCTTGTATATATTATTGATTAATTAGATATAGAATCAATCAAATATTTAGTTTCATGTTCCAAAGAAAAATAAAAACTAATTCGATCGAAGTATTGTAAAGAACTTTCAATAATAACTATTCCTTTATATAGTCCACATACTATCCTCAAAAAAAATTCTATTTAGTTAAAACTAGAATTAATTAATTAAAAGAATCGAAAATTTTTTCCAAATTTACTCTTGCTAAAATCCAAAAATTGTTTGCAATCCTATAAATAAATTTTATGATTTGTTAAAGCAATAATCTAAAGGGTACTCAAATGAAATTCATATTAATCATTTTAATATTTATTTTAAGTTGTAAAAGAGATTCCAATCCTACCGATGCAAGAGATAATTTATTACTTCTGGGTGCGAGAGCCAATAAATCAACTGTGACAGGAACAGCTATTAAAGGAATCATAAAGAATGCTATCGTTAGTGTATATCCTATTAAATCAGATGGTTCCTGTGATACGAGTAAACTACTAGCTTCTGCTTTCACCGATTCTAGTGGAAACTATTCCATTAGTTATACTAAAAATGGAAGCACTACTTGTTTAAGAGTAACTGGGAATCCAAACGGAACATCTAGAATCTTTGATGAAAAACTTTCTCAAGACCTAGTATTTTTATCTTCGAGTCCATTTAATTTAACAACCTATGTTCAAGAATCCAAGGTTCCAACTTTTGGAAGAGGAGTAGGATACTTATCTCCTTTTTCAAGAATCGTAACAAAGAGAGTGAATTTTCTAGCAAAACAAACAAGTGGTTCTGATATTAGTCAACTCGTTAGAAGAGCAAATAAAGAAGTGGTAATTCGATTTGGTTTGAATCAGGGACTAACACTCACCAATTCAAGAGATGTAAATGATAAAGACTATCCTGAATTAGATGATTTAACAATTGAATTGAGTAAACCCAACAGTCCACTAACGTCAAAATTTATTTCTGTGCTTGTAGGATTTTCACAACTTGCTAATAAAAATAAAAAAGGTACATCTCTTTCGATTGAAGATTTAGAATCAATCATTGAAGCATTTGCTGTGGACTTTGAAGATGGAAAATTTGATGGAATGAGTGGATCAGGTTCTACAATTACTATTGGTAACACAAATACGCCTCTTGGAAATAATTCTTTAACTAGTACATTACTGCCTGCAATCATTGCATACTTCCAAGAGGGTGGGAAATTAAATATTGGAAACGGAGCAAGTGTCCCAGATATTTCACTCACTACATTAGTTTCTGAAATTCGATTTAACGATACAGAGACGATCATCACTTCCATTGGTTCAAGCAATACTCCGCCTAGTTCGATTTCCTATTCAGGATCACCATTTATTTTTACAGTAGGAACTTCCATAGGTTCAAGGACAGTTAGTTTCAGCGGAGGCACACCTACTCTATTTAGTGTTTCGCCCAGTCTTCCTAGCGGTCTCACTATATCGGCAAGTACTGGAACAATTTCTGGAACTCCTACCGCGACTTCTAGTGCAACAAATTATACAATCACTGGTTCAAATTCTTCAGGGAGTGCATCTACAACAATTAACATTACTATAAATCCAATAACGAAAAAAATATTTAGAACAGCTGTTGAATATCCACTTGGAACGTTAGGCGGAGTTTCTGGTGCAGATTCTAGGTGTAATACTGATGCTAATTATCCTGGTTCAGGGATATATAAAGCATTTTTAGTAACTAACTCTGGAACAAGAAGGGCTTGCTCAACAGCGAATTGTAGCGGGGGGATCAGTGAAAATGTGGACTGGGTATTATATCCTAATGCAAATTATATTCGCTTAGACAGTGTAGCTTTTGGAAGTACAAACAGTGCTGCAATTTTTAATTTTTCTCTGACAAATCAACTTGTTGCAACATTAAACAACTATCATATGACGGGAATGAATGCTAATTGGACTTCTAATGCAAATGATTGCTCTGCATTTACTAGCACTGCAGGTTCTATCTCTGGCGGGAATGCTACACTAACAACAAATGGATTTTTGACGAATAGTGTTCCCGCTTGCAATTATGGTCCTGGATATTACTTAGTTTGTGCAGAACAATAAGGAAATTAGATTATTTTTTAACTGCTTTAGCAGCTCTATCTACAACACCTTGAGCACTGATTAGACTTGAAATTACGTCTTTAGTGATTGTTTTTGCTTCTTCTTCATTAGCAGGAGTTGCTGATTGTAGCTTTTGTTTTATCTCGGCAATAGTTTTCTCAGCACTGTCAACTGCATCATCTCGAACTGCATCTTTCTTTTTATCAAGTTTTTTTGCATCCAGTTTATTGATTGAGCTTAGTAAACCCTCAGTCTTAGATTTGATTTGAGTGAATTGACCTAGAAGATCTTCTAACTTATCGTTTGCTTCTTTCATTTTTGATGCCTTAGCTTCTTCATCAGTTAATTTTTCTGCTTCAGTCCAAATTGCAGTAGCTTCTTTCATTTTTGCTTCAAGTAAAACTTTGAAGTTTGGATAAGTGTTAACTGCTTCTGTGTATGCTTTTGCATTGTTCTCCCAGTATTGAAGCTGTGATTTAGCATTTGGCTTACAATAGAAACTAAATGCAAGTAGTGTTGAAAGTATGATTAGTTTTTTAATAGACATTGAATTCTCCTAATTCACAAAATTTCAGAATGAAATTTATGTTCAATAAAAAAAGTTAGGACAACTTTTGAATATCAATTGGAGAGAATAAGTGGGTGTCGCAGCTTCGAATAGAAGCGAGACAGAGAGTCATAGGCGAAGCCGTTATGAACTCTCCGATCCACGTAACTTCACTGGACTATTTTTAAAAAATAAACTCAAAAATACTCAAGAAATAATATGATTTTGGGGAGAACGACGGGGATCGGTCACTCTTCGCTCGACTTCCTGTCTCGCTCGTTCGACCCCCCCGCTTGCTTTGCTCGACATCCTTGTCTCGCATCGGACGGACATGGGGTGTCCCATGTCCTTACCGAACAGCAAGCTCGATTCGATCCCAAATTTTATTTTTTTTGAAAGAATGGGAGAACGACGGGGATCGAACCCGCGACAGCCAGTACCACAAACTGGAGCTCTACCAACTGAGCTACGTTCTCCATATGATAGGTTGTTCCATTCCCCAACTGTCTGCGACAGAGGTAGGTGACTCGACCTCTACACAGTCTGCGACCCGAGAGGGACTCGAACCCCCGACCAACTGCTTAGAAGGCAGTTGCTCTATCCAGCTGAGCTACCGGGTCTTTGGTTAAAGGAATTTGTTATCGGGATGATTGGATTTGAACCAACGACCCTCTGCTCCCAAAGCAGATGCGCTACCCCTGCGCTACATCCCGCAACAATGTCAAATTATTTTTCGGACTCTAGAAGTCAAGTATTAGGAAACAAAACGAACTTTATAAATTCTTTCTGAATTGTTCTAAGATTTTTTCCTTATCCATTTTAGAGAGTGCAAATTTACCCGCAATGCTTTCTAAAAAATCATTTTCAGTGCTCACAACCCTTCCATCTAAAAAAACAATAAGACATGCATCATGAAAAAAAGCCAAGGCAATCTCTTTTTTATCTGATAAGTATTCTGCAATTGCATCTAAGGAAATTAAGTCAGTAATAGCAACTAACTCCATTAGAATTTTTTTTTGGTCTGAGTCACTATATTCTGGTTCCGGAAATAAGGAGCCCTCTTGAAATAATAACTTTATGAAATCTAAAACTTTTTTTCTTTCTAGAACCTTTTGATAATTATCAGAAGCAACTGCATGTAGCCAAATACTGATCGCAAGATTCGCATAACGTTTTCTAGCTTCTTTCCTTTCTTCTTGAGGAATCTTTCTTTCCACTCCTAAATAACCATTTCTACTTATATCAGCAATCATGCTTTCTTTTATAGGCTTCATCACTCATTACACTCGCTAATCATTTTCTAAACTCGAAGAAATAACTTTTGCAATATCTTCAGGTTCCATTCCATCAATTTGTAAATATATATCAGCTGATTTTTTATAGTATTCTTTTCTTCTATCTAAGATATCAGAATAACTTTCTTGGTTGCTAAGAGAAGGTCTAGTAGAATCTTCTTTTACTTTGGAAATTAAATATTCCTTATTTCGATTTAAGCTAACAATTTTTCCAATGGATCTAAGCAAATTATACTTACGTTCGCTAAAAATTTCTTTACCATTGTTATCTAAGTCAAATAGTATTCCTCCACCACAGTCAAGGATGATTCCTTTGGAGTCTTTCAACTTTTGAAGAATAGAGTATTCTAGTTCTCTAAACTTAACCCAGTCTCCACCTTTAGAATCAATAAAATCAGGAATAGAAATTCCACCAAGTTCATACACAGCAATCATATCAGTGGATACTAAAACTTTACCAGATAGTTTTGAAAGCTTTCTTGCGACCTTGGACTTACCAACTCCTCTTGGTCCAACAAGAATGATGTTCATCTTAGAAATTTTTGAGTTCTGAGATGGACTTTTGTAGCTCTGGAATATTTGTGAAATAGAGTTCCACATCAGCTTCACTAACTCCTGTTGTTTGTAGTGCAAAATTCGAAAGTTCTAAAGCAGTTCCACCAATATCGATGCCTATACCACAAATGATTGCGATTGTGTTTGCGATGTGAACTACGGAAACAAGTAAAGGGAATTTTTTGGAAAGCTCTGGTTTATGATGGTAAGCAACAACTTCTTTTAGTTCATCAGGAAAGTTCCAAGCATCTAAAAGTTTCAGTCCTACTTCTTCATGAGAATAGCCAAAATATTTTTTTTCTACATCAGTGAATTGACTTGAAAGGTTTTTCACTTCATCTCTAATCTCCAACATCTTCATTGGAAAAAATTGTGCGAGTACAACCTTGCCGATATCATGCAATAGTCCTGAAGTGAAAACTAGGTCTTTTCTGATTGGTAACTTTTTATGTGTTACGATTTTTGAAGATAATTCAGCAACAGTTATGGAATGTGCCCAACTATCGTCTGCTTCTAGTTGATAACCTTTTAAGTCTTTCTTTAATATGGCTTTCGATGCTGTCAATACAACAATTTCTTTGACAGTTTGAATTCCAAGAGTCATTAGTGCTTCTTGGACAGTTCTAATTGGCTTGCTCGCTCTATAGTAAGCAGAGTTTGAAATTTTAATTATGGATGCAGTAATCCCTGGATCTTTAGAAATCTCAGCTGCCAAAATTTGAATTGATACAGAAGGATCTTGAACTAATTCCATTACTTTCAATACCACGTTAGACATGGGAGGAAGTTTATTTACATCTTTTAGGAGCAAGTCTATTTGTTCTTTCATCGTTCACTTAACCTTATAAAGATATTTCTCAGTCCCTGCTTTTTTAAGCAGAATTCTACCATCATCCAAATAAAGACTAATGGTTCTCCCCTCATGACCACTTAAATCTTCTACAATGATTGGAATCTTAAATTTACCTAGAATTTCTTTAACAACTGTGATATTGTTTTCACCGATATTTTGCAAAAAGTTGGAGGTTATATTTTTAAACATAGATGCCCCACCAAAAATTCTTGCAGAATAGGTACCTAATTTCCCACCCTCTTTTTCAAAATCTTCAATTAGTTTTGGAATTGCTGTTTCTGCATATTTTCCAGGATTCTTCAATTTATCCTTTCCAATCGGGTCTTTTGCAAGCATTATATGTGCAATAGCTCCGACCTTATACTCTTGCTGGTACAAAACGATTCCGATACAAGAACCTAGTGTGGTACGCAAAATGCCTGAACCTTTGGCTACAGAGATTTCAGCAATCCCGACATTTATTACCCTAGCTTCCTTGCCTAACATATAATGATACGCAGTCTTTATTCTGAACGTAATTTGTAAAGAAAAAATTACCTGCTTCTTCTTTTCTCATTTTGATACTAAGTTTTTCATCAAATAGTCAGAATTCTTAGATATGCAAAAACAATTTTCCTTAATTTTAGAGATATTATTCATGAATTTTACATCAATAAAATTTGATCAAATGCTTTTAGACTTTATTTATAATGAATGAGAAATTCCAAACTAAGCTTAATCATTTTATTCTAGAGAAGCAATAAACTTTTCTAGAATAAAACAACGTTAGGTGCAATTGAAATAATAGAGTTAAATCTCAGTATTTACCCATTTTTTAACCCTGACTTGATTTTTCACATTTTCAAGTAGATCAATAGTAATCATTTGGTTAAGTTTATTGAGTTCAGGATCTTTTGCACTTGCTACTAATTCATCTAGAACAAAATCAATAAGCTTTTCAATAGAAGCTTTTCCTGATTCAGAGTTAGCAAGATTATTTGCTGAGTCTTGTATAATCCTAAAGATGAGCAAAGCAAGTTCACGAGCAAGTTTCTCTTTCATCTCAGTAGGAAAAATTGTAGCCTTATCTTCTAGAATCAAAGGAATAACTTCTTCGGACAATTTCTTCATCCTATTTATGGTTCCAGGATTTGATAGTTGTTTCAATAGAATAGATTTTATCTCAGATCTATGAGCATCAATTGCATTAGTAAGAACTTCCATGGAAGAACCAGAACGGATTTCTTCTTGAGAATCTGTCAGAATTTGAATTGTAACCATATCTGAAAGTTCTTCTTTGATAATATTGGAATAATATCTAAGTGTTCTAGAAATGATATCATTACCAAGCGTAGTATATTCGCTTCGTTCTAATATTAGATAAATCTTATATACCCTAATTAAACGGAAAATTCTAAATTCTGCTAGTGGAATTAAACCAAGGATATCATACCAATGATAGATTGGATAGAAAAACCAGACAATAAATTCTTTTCTTCTTATGGATAGATACCAACTAGTTAAAAATTCTATGAAAAAGAAAGTAAAGAATGGTGCATCTAGTTTATAGAACTCATTAACATAATTTCCTTTCTTATCAATCATTCTAAAATAATTTGTATCAAATTTTAGTCTGAGATTTTCATTGAAAAAATCTAGTTTTTCTTTAAGTGTAGTTGAATCATTTCTCCAAAACCAAGCAAAAGCAATTGCAGTGGAAGGAACTTTTCGTCTAGTATAACCTTCTTTAGTTAATAGAGTAGTAAACCTTTCATCAATGATATGATTAGAATTTTTTCCATATAACTCTTTGATAGTAGTTTGAATTTCTTTAAAAAGATACGTTTGACCCGATTCCTTAAATGGATTTTCTTCTACAAGCATTACCATTTGTTGATCCATTTTTCTAAAAATTGATTCTATAACTTCAGCATATCCTTCAATTGTTCTCATCTTCAATAATCTTGAATATTCATCAATTGAGTTTGAAATGGAATTATACTCTTTAGTAGATAGAGTTTCCTTTTCTATCTCAAGGGCTTCTTTAAAAAGAATTTCAAGAACGATGAAAGGAACTTGTTCATTTTCTTTCTTATTATCAATGAGTTTTTTTATGTTT
This sequence comes from Leptospiraceae bacterium, assembly GCA_033762425.1. Lineage (GTDB taxonomy): Bacteria > Spirochaetota > Leptospiria > Leptospirales > Leptospiraceae > JANRLP01. The sequence continues at coordinate 13,732 of JANRLP010000087.1, read as the reverse complement.
AGATTGATTTTAGAAATTGATTCATTGGGCTTTTCTTTTTCCAATCTTTCAAGTGATTCTACAATTGACTTCAGTTGCGAATTCAATGCTTGGTATAATTCTGATTCATTTTTATAAACTTCTATTCTAGAAAGTTCTTTAACATAATTTGTATAGTCTTGAGTCACTCTATGAGGTTCAATCCCAAGAATTGGATCATAAACTTCCGTGGCTTTTTTATAGTGTTCAAAATATATTGGTCTAAGCCAAAGATAAGTTAAATCAAATACAATTAATAGCAGGTTTGCTAGGACTATGAACACCATGAACAGGTCCCAAACTACTCTTAACTTGAAACCTTTTTCCATTATAGCTTTAATATTTAACAAAATATAACTCCTTAGAACCTTTAAAGTTAGACAATATTCTTAAACTAGCTTGAGATAGTACTTTTATAAATGGAAAAGTATTTGCAATCAAAAATTATTCTCAAATAGGTAAGATTAAACTAGTTATAACTGATTCTGTAAATAAGATATTAACTTAAACTTAGTAAAAATAGTTTTACTAAGTTTTCTAAGATAGTTTGATTGTTTATTTTTAACTCTAACTATTTTTCACTATTTTTGCCAAGTAGAACTAAACCGAGATCTCCATTGCAAGTAAACGTTTGAATTAATAGATATGGCGCAATGAACGAAATTCCAAATATGGCTGTTACAATAGCTAAAAAAATTCCCATTGCTGAAAATTGGTTTCGCCAACATACCCACAATGAGGCTAGAGTTAGAAAGCACATAAAGTCAAAATTAAATTGCCCTGCCCAGTTTAGTTTTATAATATCACCAAAAAAGATTGGTACAAAATTCCAACCATGATTAGAGCCAACAATTCCAGTAATGGTAAAAATTCCAATTGTGATTAGAATCAAAAGTACTCGAAAAAAAATCATTTTTTTCTCCTAGAAAAATTAATATTAGTATTAATTATTATTGTAGCCTAAACATTTAAAATGTCTATTACCTTGAAGGTAAAGTTTATGAATAATTTACTAGAAAAAGAAAAATTTATTCAATTTGGAAAAATGCTTCGGTTTTGGAGAAAAACAAATCGTTTAAGCCAAATGGATCTTGCATTTGATATAGAGATTTCTCCTAAGCATCTAAGTTTTCTGGAAACAGGTAAGTCTAAACCTAGTCATAATTTAGTTCTAAAAATTACTGATTGTTTGAGATTACCACTAAGACAAAGAAATGCTTTTTTGGTTGCTGCAGGTTTTGCTCCTGTATTTAAGGAAGAAGCATTCAATGGAAAAAATTTTTTAGTTATTAGAGAAGCCTTAGAACATATTTTAAAAAAACATGAACCATACCCTGCAATTGTTGTAAATACTTCTTATAAGATTCTTATGAAAAATTCTGGTTATGATAGAGTTATTAAACTATTTAGTAATAATAATTCATTAGAAAAATATGATAACTCGATGAGAGTTCTTTTTTCAAGAGATGGTTTACACCAGTATATTAACAATTGGTCAGTTATTGAATTTTTTTTATTATCTAGAATTAAAGAAGAAATCCTTTCTTCACAAAACGAAGAGCTCATTTCATTGTATTCTGAAATTTCAAAAGAAATTAAACAAGAAAGACCCAATGATTTTAAATTGAATAGTGATCTTCCTATTATCACTTTAGTTTTCGAAAAAAAACCAATTAGAGCAAGTTTTTTTACTACTATTGCAACACTTGGAACCCCACTTGATATAACAACTCAAGAACTTAGAATCGAATTATTTTTCCCTTCGGATGAAAAGACAAAAGAATTGTTCAATGAAAAATTTGATTGTTAACGTTTCCAATCAATCATTAACCAACCATTGAATTCTTCGAGTGAAACTAGTTTTCCACCAAGTTCTTTTGTGAAAAGTTCCATTGAGTCTTCTTTTTTTTCTGTGATGATCCCACTGAATAGAAAACGATTTGTTTTGATCTTTTTGATTCTAGATATATTTTGAGAAATGACTGCAAAGGTTATGTTCGCTAGTAAAACTTGAAATTCATGTTGAAAAATTTCCTCATGATCAAAACCGCCTTCAAGGATTTTAATCGTTTTAGTACTCGGAAAATTATTTTCACTCCAGTTATATTCACAGGCTTTTACTGCATTTGGATCAATATCAATTGCTAGAATGAATTCAGCACCAAGAAGAGCTGCTCCAATCGAAAGGATTCCCGATCCTGTTCCTAGATCAATTACTGAATCTTTAGACTGGACAACGTTTTGCATTCGAGTGAGCATGAGTTTAGTGGTTTCATGATGACCAGTGCCAAATGCCATTCCTGGATTGATATAGAGAGGAATTTTATCTTTAGAAATTTCTTGTGCTTTCTCAGAGTCTTTTTCCCAAATTGGAATAATAGAAAATGATTCGCCAATAGTAAATGGTTTATAGAATTCTTGATAGGCAAGTGCAAACTCTTTAGTCTCCACAACTCTAGACTCTAGGAAATAATTTTCATTACAGTTAGTCTTTAAAAAAATGAGAATTTGAATTTCTTTATTAATATCATTTTCAGGTAAATAGATATGAATATGAGTGTTATCTCGAATGATTCCCTCTTCTTCTTTTTTTGGAATAGTAGAATCAAATAAGATTTCATAGTAACCTTCTACTTGAAGGGAATCTAAAAATTCAGTGAACTCTTCAGCAATTTCTTTGGGTAGATTAACTTTAACTTCTTGATACTTCATTGTTTTCCTTTTTTACTAAAATAATATCGTATTACGATAGCATAAGAAGTTTATCTTTAACTTCTTTTAATTCTTGTTCATTCCCTAAAAGCAAATGGATATCATGTAAATTTTCAAGATTACGTTTCCATTCTGGTTTTCGGATTTGAATTTGCTCTGAAATCTCCAATGATTTTTTTAGATTTCCGTTTCTTCTATGAACAATAGAAAGTAGTAACAGAATTCTAATCGAATCAGGTTTAGAATACAAATATAGACTCAGGTGTTTTGTTGCAAGCCGATATTCTCTTTTACGATAGTAGTATAGCCCTAGAAAATAGTTTGCAGTTTCATTATTGGGAAGTACTTTTTGCAATGTCTTCATAAAGTAAACGCTATCTTCTAGACTATAAGTTTTTTGGTCGTTAGGAATCTCAGTGTATAAATTGGAAAGTAGATTAGTGATTTCAATCTTTTTTTGAGGAACAAGACTAGGAAGATATTCTACTTTGATCAGAGAAAAATCGTCAGTTAGCTCACCATAAATTTCAGTTCTTCTAGCTAGATCTTCTAGATTTCCTTTGGAGGCTTCAACTCTTTCCAAAAAACTATCGTGGTCTATATTCATAATTTTTGTTCCATCCAGATCATTAATATAAAGATCATCTCTTCCATCAGAGCCAATGATTAATATGTCTTTGGAAAAAAGCGGGATAGTCTCAATTTGAAATATTACTTCATTATCTACAGTACCTAATTTTCTCACTGAAATTTGGTCTTCTAAAAAATTAGCAATACCTCTTCTATATAGAACAGAATAAGGATGCTCAGCGTTTACATAATACATAATTCCCGTAAGATCATCAATTAGACCAATTACTGCTGATACATACATACAACCAGAAAATGCTTCCATGACTTTTTGAAGTTCTAAGAAAAGTTCTTTAAGCCATTTTTCAGCACTAATATTTTTGAATGAACGAGTATGTGATCTTGCGATGATAGTATGAAAAACAACGCCAACAACTAACGCTCCTCCAGCACCTTGCATTGATTTGCCCATTGCATCTGCATTGATGAAAATGGTATATTTTTTATTTTCAAGCATTAGATTAGATGCAATTGAAATATCACCTCCAATTTCATAGACTCTATTTCTGTATTCAAATTTCTTTTTTTGTTTAAAATAGAACTCGATGACTACAGTTTCACTTCTATTATCATTCTTACAAAGTGGATCCAGAAGCAAGGTAGTTAAGAAATAGTCAGCGTCTTGTTTTAGTTTTAGTTCATTGATTTCAAGTAAGGATTGTTTGAGTTCTTTTGTTCTATCAATCACTCTTTTTTCAAGATTAGTGTTGAGCACTTCAACTTCATTCTTTAATCGGACAAATTTATTTGCTAGAGTAAATGCAATTGTAAATACAAAGACTAAGAATGCTTTTGGGAAAATACGTTCTGAATAAAAATATCCACGATCACTTAATATGTCATAGAATACAGCTAAGACAAGAGTAAAGACTGCACTAAGAATGAAAAGTGATTCTAGATTTTTCCGTTTAACAGAGAGATAGAGAGAATACAAAGCAATCATACAATATACTACAAATATAGGTTGAATGATATTTTTATTCACAAAATCAAATTGTTTTAGGTTTGAATTAAGAATATAAAACCAAAGTGCTAGGGCTATGATTAAGTTTAGAAGCTGAATGATTCCATGCAGAGAATTAAGATTTTTTAGACCTATATAATATCGTTTAAAGATATTATCTTCTTCTTTATCCAAACTAGAAGAGATTGCAAACGCAAAATTGCAGAAAAGTGGAAGTGCAAGAGTGAGGGAGATATATTCAAATTTTTTTAGTAAAACAAAATCAAAGTTAAAATCATATTTTACTTGAGTCCTAAGAAACTGATAGCAGACCATAGTGAAAGTAAAGGAAGAGAAAAGTAGATATTCTTTCTCTTTACCACTTCGAACAAATAGAAATAGAAAATAGAAACCAACAGTTGCATAAATTACAAGTAGAAGTAGTTTCTTATATTCTTCTTTTTGAAAATTTGAATGAATTAATGCAGTATCTCCAATTTCCACTCTATCTTGAACAATTCCATATTCTTCATCAAAATAAGGTTTAATCTGAATGAGAAGTTCATTTTGTTCTAAGTAATGATTTGGAATATCATAGATTCTAATCTTATCATAGGCACATGGGTAACTTGTATTCATTTCACCATTAGAACCAATTAATTTATGATTCCAAAAAACTTTATCTGAGTCAGAGATCATACCTAATCTAATAGAAATTGGGAACCTAAGTTCTTCGGGCGAAAATTTTAGTTTTAATTTCACCCAAACAGAGTCTGGTTTTTTTTGAAAGTTATGAGCTAGATTTCCAGGAATTGAATAGGGAAGCCAAATTCCTTTTTTGGAAATTGGATCATAATCAGGGGAATATTCCCATCTAGAATTGCTAAGGGAATAAACAGTATTCTTTTCAAGAGAAAAAAATTCTTGAGCAAAGATGTTAGTGCTTAAAATAAAAAAAAGAATCTTACAAAAATTCATATGTAACCTTAAGAACAAAGGTTAAAAAAGTTTGAGGAATTTGGGGTAATTTTCGCTTTAGAGAAAAAAAAGGCTCTTAAGAGTATAAGAGCCCAAACCAGACACACAATTTATCTAATTCAATTTTCGGTTGAATCTAAAATCTTGTAGTTGTAAATTTCTTTTTAAAATTAGATTTTTTGGATTTAGAACCGTTGATCCATGGAATAGTCTGAGAATAAAATTTTAGTGAATAAATAATTTATTAATGAAAAATTGAAGATCATCCGAGAAAAAATCCAACCGAAAGTGAAAAACATTATCACTATATATATGAACGAATGTTGATTAAATTTCTTGGGCGTCTTTTCCCGCTCTCAGCTTCAGTCAATAAATTTCGCACTTCGGTAAGATTGCTTCGCAATCACACTTCGATTAACTCAGTGCATCGCTCAGTGACCGAAATTTATTGACTACGCTTCGATCGGGGACGCTGGTTTTGGTGTTTGCATATTAGAGTTTCGGTGTGGTTGAATGTTGTTGTGTGAATTGTTCCTTGTATTGCTAACTCTTCTCTAGTTGCTCTAGTTGTGGAGCTTTGTCCTAGTTGTAGAAGCTTTTCCGTGATTGGTGCTTTGTAATAACTATTTTTATGAAATTTCTTGACAATGTAATAACTATTAATCATTCAATAATTTATTTTGTAACAACTGTTTGTTTCGCGAACACACAAAAAGTCTTTACGCCTAAAGACCTTTTTCACTACCAGAACGAAAACGTGGGATCAAAAGCGATTACGAAAAACACTCTTACTAAGAAAAAATTCACAACTAGGTCATATCCATTGGATACAACTAAGTTAGTAAAAAATAATCTACTAACTTAAAGCCTTAATCACATCCTCTGGGGCTTGTACTAATTCGACCAATACTCCCTCAGAAGAAAACGGAAATTCATCATTTCCTTTTGGGTGAACAAAACAAACTTCATAGCCACTTGCCCCTTTGCGAATTCCACCTGGAGTGAATCTTACTTTTTTTTCTGTAAGATACTTTACACAAGCTTGTAAGTCATCCACCCACAAACCAATATGATTTAATTTTGGCTCATGAACCTTTGGACTTTTTGTTGGATCAATTGGTTGCATCAAGTCAACTTCAACTGCAAACGCACCCTTACCCATTCTTGCTATATCTTCATTCACATTTTCTTTTTCACTCTGAAAATTACCTGTGATTTCTAATCCTAGAAGATCTACCCAAAAAGCCTTTAGCTTTTCTTTATCCTCATTTCCAATTGCTACCTGTTGGATTCCTAAAATTTTAAATGGTCTCATTCCTCTTCCCTCTCAGAAATTACTGCAATATCAGTGATTCGATCATCTTCTTTAAGATCTACAACTCTGACTCCAACTGTAGATCTCCCTACTCTTGAAATTTCACTTGCATTTACTCTTATAATCATTCCGCTTGATGTAATTATCATGATCTCGTCTGTTTCTCGAACTGATGCTAAAGCTACAGCATTTCCATTCTTTTCTGTAATCTTTACATAAGTCATTCCCGAACCGCCTCTGCCTTTTGTAGCGAATTCTTCAAAGGAAGTTCTCTTTCCAAATCCATTCTCAGTGAGCACAAGTAAATCAGCCTGCTTATCGACTAACGTTACTCCGATGAGTTCATCTGTCTCCGAGAGTCTCATTCCGATTACTCCACCCGCAGTCCTACCTTGAGAACGCAACTTAGATAGATTCGTTCTAACTGCACTTCCTTCTTTACTTCCTAAAAAAATATCATCTTCAGGATTTGATATATCAGCAAATAATAAAGAATCACTTTCTTTAAGACCAATTGCAATGATTCCATTTTTCTTAACATTTGCAAAATCTGAAATCAAAGTTTTCTTAATGATTCCTGACTTAGTCGCCATAAATAGTTCACCCTTAGTGAAGTCTTTAATTGCACAGATAGAAGTAATATTTTCCTTATCTCCTAAACTCAATATTCCTTTTAGGGATTTACCTCTTGCTTCTTTGGAACCAACGGGAAGCTCATATACCTTAAGCGAATAAACCTTACCTCTATTTGAGAATAACATCAGGCTATCATGAGTTCCTGCTATACGAATCATCTTAACTATATCGTCTTTTCTTCCAGGAGTACTTTGAACACCTTTGCCACCACGCTTCTGTCTTTTGAAGGTGTCTATGGGAAGTCTCTTAATATATTCATCTTCAGTTATCTGAACTACAACTTCTTCATCAGCAATTAAATCCTCAGCATCAAACCCCGTGCTTTCGATGCTCTCAGTGCTTATTTCTGTTTTTCTTTTAGAACCAAACTTAGTTGCTACTTCTTTTAATTCAGTAATTACTATTTCAACAACTCTATTAGGTTTATCTAATATATCCTTTAAGTCGGCAATTTTAGCCATAATTTCATTTAACTCATCAATCACTTTTTGCACTTCAAGTGACGTTAGTCGTTGTAGTCTCATATCTAGAATTGCATTTGTTTGAACCTCACTCAAAGGAAAAGCACTCATCAATCCTTCCTTTGCTTCAGCTGCATTCTTAGAAGCACGAATAATTCTAATTACTTCATCAATATTATCTAAAGCAATTTTTAATCCTTCTAATATATGAGCTTTTTCCTCAGCCTTTCTTAGTTCGTACTGAGTTCTCTTTACAATTACAATTTTTCTATGGTCAGCATAAGCAGTCAGTACTTGTTTCAAAGAAAAAATCTTTGGTCTTCCCTCATGGATTGCTAGAGTTGTTACACCGAACGTTACTTGCAATTGGGTTAGTTTAAATAACTGATTTAAAATTACTTGTGAGTTATAATCTTTTTTTACATGAATCTCAACTCTAATTCCTTTTCTATCAGACAAGTCAAGAATCTCACTAATTCCTTCTATGATCTTATCATTCACTAACTCACCAATTTTTTCTAATAAGGTTCTTTTATTAACTTGGTAAGGAATTTCAGTAATTACAATTATATCCTTGCCCTTCTGACCTTCTTCGATGTTAACCTTAGATCGTATCTTGAATGAACCTTTGCCAGTAGTATAAGCAGAATAAATTCCATCCATACCAATAATTGTTCCACCAGTTGGAAAATCTGGTCCTGGTAAAATTTTCATTAGTTCATTTACAGTTATATCAGGATTTTCGAGTACTGCAATTGCAGCGTTTATGGATTCATTCAAATTATGAGGCGGAATGTTTGTTGCCATGCCAACTGCAATACCTGAAGAACCATTCACTAATAGATTTGGAAAATTAGCAGGTAGAACATCAGGTTGTTGTTGAGTATCATCAAAGTTAGGCGAAAATGGTACTGTCTCTTTATCTATATCTCTAAGAAGTTCTTCAGCAACCTTTGCAAGTCTTGCCTCAGTATAACGATAGGCGGCAGGATTATCACCATCTATAGACCCAAAGTTACCTTGACCATCTATGAGTGGAACCCTTAATGAAAATTCTTGGACTAGTCTTACAAGTGTATCATAAACTGCTGTGTCACCATGTGGGTGATAATTACCAATGACTTCTCCAACAATCTTAGCACATTTTACATAAGCTCTATCACTTCTCCAAGCCCTTTCGTTCATTGCGTGCAAAATTCTTCTATGAACAGGTTTAAGTCCATCTCTTACATCTGGCAATGCTCTACCTACAATCACACTCATTGCATAGCCTAAGTATGCATCCTTCATCTGATCTTCTACTTCAATTGGAATGACACGAACCCCATTCTGGATTGCGTTAGCGATATCTGGTCTTCCAGCAGTGCTGAATTTGAGTGTTCTTATGGAACCGAGTTCCTCAGGATTTGGCATATTAATCAGGATTTTTTAATATTGGCTAGGGTCAAATCTCTTTTAACCTATTCCTTAAATCCAATCAATGAGAAGCTTTACTATCTCTGTTGACTTTTCTTCTTGTAAAAAATGCCCACAGTTTTCAAGCATATAGGACTCTGCATGTGATAAATCTTTCTTTAGTTTAGAAACAGTGTTTTGAATTTCGGGAAGTATTCTATCCTCAGCGCCATAAATGATTCTTATTGGTTTGTTAAAGCTTAGGATTTTTTTTTCGATGAATACAAATCCTTTTCCATCTAGTCCCTTCCCTGCTTTGATAAGAGCTTTACGAGCCTCTAGCTTTTGAAAGGGTTCTTGGTAAGCTTTTATGACTTCCTTAGAAAGATGGAAAGGATTACTAACTCCTATCCTCATTGCAATTTCTAATCCGATTTCACTCGCTAAAAAATCACTTACTAAAGGAAGACTACAAGCTGTTACAAATGCTGCCACTGCCAATGAAAAATCAGAATATACCAAAGTATTGAATATTATTAGCTTATCAACTCTGTTCATATTTTGGCATACCCAAAATAGTCCTATTGGTCCTCCAAGATCGTGAACCCCAATTTGTAAATGATTGATTTCTAATTTTTTTAAGAATGCAGTAATGATCTTAGAATAGAAAGGAAAATTATAAGAGGCATCTAATGGTTTATCAGACTTGCCAAATCCTGGAAGGTCGATTGCAATCACTCTTTTCTTTTTCCCAAGTTCAGGTAAAATATTTCTCCAAAGATAAGCTGAGGTTGGCCATCCATGAAAAAGGAGTAGAACGTCTTCTGATTCACCAGATTCTAAATAATGAATGCTGATGCCTTCAACTGATATGTATTTGGATTTGATCCTAGGATCTAGGCTCATTGATTACCAGAAAGACCCTCGTCAATGAGTGATATCATCTTTCTGGTTCTAGACTCGTACTCATTCACAATGTCTAAATTTTCTTCGTTGATTGCATCCATGGTTGGATTCTGTCTTTCTTGAAATAGTTCATCTGTGATGTTGATTCCTGCAAGGACTGCAAGTTTTAGTGGATTTGCATTGGGATAAATTTCTGCAAGTTCCTTCATTTTACTATCTAGATATCTAGTAATTGCTAGGATATATTCTGCATCGGCTTCGCCCGTGATTGTGTATTCAGAACCAAAGATTCTGGCTTCAACACGGATTAAATCTGGCATGAACTATTTAATGTCTTCTTCAATGATTAAAAAATCGTCATCGTCGTCAGCGTCAAAGACATTAATTGCATCATCATCTGATTCGTCGATGATAATGTCGTCGCTGTCGTCGATTGCGGGCTTTGGCTGTGGAACTGGTACCTCAACCGCTGGCTCAGACTTGGTCTCAGCTACAACATTAGAAACTGGCTCTGGATTAGAAGTTTCTACAATATCATCATCCTCATCATCTAAAAGAATAATTTCATCGTCGTCATCGGGTTCATCATGAGTAATATCAGTTACTTGGTTAGAAGTGAATGAACTTACATTCACTTCTGGCTCAGGAGCAACAACTGGTTGAGGAGCTGCTTCTGGTTCAGGAACTGCTACCTGTTGAGGAATGATTGTTGGCTTTTCTGCTTTAGGTGCATCTCCTGAAGTGGAAAAGTTTTTATAGGCACTGACTTTTTCCAATCTAGAGAGCATGTCATTGATCTTTGAATCAACCTTATCTTCTCTAGATTTGAGTTCTTGAAGTTCAGCTTGTGCTGCAGAAAGCTGAGAGCGAAGGGAAGCAAGTTCTTTTTCTTTGTCTTCAAGAGCCAGTTTCATCCTATCATTTTCCATTCGTAGATCGTTGTTTTCTGTCTCAAGGCGATCATTCTCCGCTCTGAGGTCAGCAATCAACTCTAGGGCTTTTACTACCTTGGATTCTAGCTCTTCTATGCTCTCTAACGCAATCATGGGGACTCCTAATTTATTCTCTTATCTTACTGACTTAAACTTAAGCAGCTAATTTTGTTTTCTCTACAATTGCAGCAAAAACTTCTTTATCATTATAAGCAATATCAGCAAGTGTTTTTCTGTCTAGATTGATTCCAAGTCTTTTGAGTGAGTGCATGAATTTGGAGTAAGAAACTCCGTTTTCTCTAACAGCAGCATTAATTCTTGTGATCCATAATGCTCTGAAATCTCTTTTCTTAGCTCTTCTATCGCGATATGCCCACTGGCCTGCTTTCATTACAGCACTTTTTGCTGTTTCATAAAGTCTAGATCTACCACCCATAAAGCCTTTTGCAGCTTTAAGAACTTTTTTTCTTCTGTTTCTGTGGATTGTTCCGTTTTTAACTCTAGCCATTATTTACCTCCATAAGGGAGAAGTTGATTGATTCTTCCCATATCAGACTCATGAACAAGTGTAGTTCCCCCTAAATTTCTTTTCCTTAGAGGAGATTTTTTGGAAAGTTTATGTCTTAGGTGCGAGCTTGCACGCTTCGCCTTTCCTGTTTTTGTGAATCTAAATCTTTTTGCCGCTGCACGGTTCGTTTTTAATTTAGGCATCTCTCATGTCCTGTAAAATTTATTTTGGATTGATCAGAGTGACGATTTGCTTCCCATCTTGGATGGGAGGTTTTTCTGGTGTTCCACTATCTTTCAATTCTTCCACCATTTTATTCATCACATTCATTCCAATCTCGGCGTGTGCCATCTCCCTTCCTTTAAATCTAAGGGTGACCTTCACCTTATCGCCTTTATGCAAAAACTCCACAGCCTGTCTTTTTTTTATATCAAAATCATGAGTATCGATTCTTGGTCGAAGTTTGATCTCTTTGATTGTGATGACATGCTGTTTCTTTTTTGCTTCTTTAGTCTTTTTGAGTTGTTCAAATCTATACTTTCCATAGTCAATGATCTTGCAAACTGGAACATCTTGACCTGAGGAAATTTCAACTAAATCCAAGCCTTCTTCATTTGCTTTTTCCAAAGCAACCAAGAAGGGAACCACTTCTGAACCTGTATCTGATACTAACCTAACCTGACTCACGCCAGTAATCATTTCGTTTATCCTTTGTGAAGGAACTTTTTCCGATCCAAATTTATTGTTAGGCTTTTTTTGCATTCACTCTCCAGACTATTTTACAACATTTCATGGGAGACATTATGTTCAAGTAATTTTCTTTACAGGTTTCCAAACTCACAAAAAAATTGTCTTTTTTACTGCCCATGTCTTGCTTTAGAACGAATTAAGTATTCTCTAATTGGAAAAAGGGGAATTTCAGTTGCATTTGCTTCATCAAAATCCTCATCAGGAGAATATTCAAATGGATCATCCACATCTTTGATCAGTCTATACATATAGACATAAATTGTTGTAACAAAACTGATAAGAATGTACTCTGCTTGTACGGTTTTGAATTTAGAAATAATCAGTAAACAGACTATACAAAAAATTAAAACTTCCAATAAAGCATAACCTGTTGCTAAGAACCCTGTTCGGGAAATGACTCCAATCCTTGTAACTATTTTTCGAATGCTATGAACATCACCAATAATCTTTCCACAGGCTCCCCCATTGGCACCAGCAGCTTCAAATTCAATAATTTTTTTAGTAAGTGCATGAAGGGAAGCAAACATTTCTTCTTGAGATTTACGCTTATGCAACCAATGCAAAACTGTCTCAACTGTATGATGGAGTTCTTGGATATAGAGCTTTTTATCAATCGGAGTTTTAGCAGAAGCTGCTGCTTGCAAAATGGTTTCTTCTAAGGATTCAAAAAAGCTTGCAAGTTCTCCAGGAATCTTTTCACTCTCTTTATAATCCTGCATAGTACCTGCAAGCATGAAACCTATCAGAAAAATACCTCCTGTTAAAACAAGAGCGACATCAGCAAACTCTACGATTCCACTAAAACCTATGACTTCACTTACAAAATAGTCAAGCCCTGCAACTACCAACACGTAGGGAATGCAAGATAAAAGTAATTTCCATTTCGCCATTTAGAACTCCCTGAAATTCATTATAGTAACTCAAACATAGAATTCAAAATCTAGTTGAGTCTGTTTACTAAATTGAAACTTGATTGGAATTTCAATTCTTTTTTTTGTGAAACCCTTTATGTAAAATAAAAAATTGGTCTTGTCTCAATCTTAAAAGGATAAAATTGAAATCCTTCTAAATTGCTCTATTATCTTTATTGGATTAAAGAAATTCTGCATATTCCATTAAAATGGAAAATCATGCTTGTTAAGTTTTTCATAGATTGTTTATTGTTCTAATTGCCAATTATCACAGTATATGAAAATTCTTTTTGATTTAAAATCAAAGTTAGTTGTACCAATTAGAATTAAACTATTCATAGCCCTAATCATAATTACATTGGCGATAATTTTTGGATTTTCCTATACAATCTTTCAAACCGCAACCCAATTCTTTTTAGAAAGTTATCTGAACAATAAACTCGCGATAGCAAAGATTGCTGCAACTACATTTAATGGGAGTAAACATGAGAACTGGGGAAAAATTACAAGTATTGGAAATCCTGAGTTTGAAACTGCAAGAGATGAATTCAAAAGGATTCTATCTTTATCTGATAAAACAAGATATTTATACTCAGTAAATTATGATAAACAAAAAGATCAATTCTTCTATGTGTTA
>JANRLP010000086.1:0-1865 GCA_033762425.1 Leptospiraceae bacterium | reverse complement strand
TTCCAGCGTTGGATATTAGTGTCTTAGTTTTCAAAGTTTCCATAGTTTTTGATGGAGAAAATTTTTTCCCAAGTTCATAAGTGGTTTGTAGGAAGGACGGGGTGGTATTCCCCAGTGTGGGATGCTCGCAGGTGAGCATATGGTGCGTTGAGAAGATTTTCCAATTTTTTGAAATTTTGGTGGTAAAGGAAGGAAAAAATTCTCTGAAACCAATTTATTCAAAGGTACGCACATTAGCGCAAAATCTGAAATATAATCTCGAAAAGAATTCGCTAATCCGAGAAATCTTTTCAAATCAGTAGAGTTTTAGGTACAGGCGTATTTTGCACTGCTTCTACTCTGGAAAGTTTAATTCCAGGTGAATTACAAATTGTTCCAAGGTATTCCACTTCTTGCATATCAAAAGAACATTTTGTAATTTTTACTGTAGCGTTGTAATCATCAAGACGCTTTAAAACTTTATTAAGTTTGCATAAAAATTCATGCCAATCATTTCCAAAAATTAATATGTCATCCATAAAAGTGACACACATACTATCTTCTAATCCATGCAAAATATCATGCATTCTGGATTGGAAAACTGATGGTCCATTCTTAGGACCGAATGGTAATCTATTCCATTCGTATAAACCTGAAAGAGTTACAAAGGCTGTTAACCATTTGCAATCTTCATCAATTGGCAATTGCCAAAAGCCACTTCTCAGATCTAATTTTGCAAAATACTTTTTATTTGCTAAAATTTTTAATTTTTCTGAGATTAAAGGCAATGGATACCGAATTTCTAGTGTCCATTTATTTAAATCTCGGTAATCAATACAGACTCTAGTAGTACCATCAGGTTTTCTGATTGGAACAACTGGTGCAGATACCGATGAATTTGAAGGTCGAATGAAACCTTGTTCTAAAAGTTCCTTCACTTGCTTTTCCACTTCCTCATTAATGGATGGTGAAAAATGTCGAGCCCATTGTTTCTTAACAAAGGCACCTTCAAGGAGATCAATTCTCATAGGTGGTACTTTCAATTCTCTAATTTGAGATGAAAATAATTTTGGATATTTATATAATATCTCTTTTAATTCTAAATCATTTGGAACATTGAGATCAATGTCAAATGTTAAATTATCTATTTCATGTGGAATATTTGAAGTAATGTGATTTATATCATCTTCAATTAATTCCTCCGGAGAATATTCCGGCGATTTATTATAAAAATATATATTTTATCATTTCTTAAACTCATGATATTATGGTTTAATATTTCTGAATCTCCGAGGATTATGTCCTCTCCAGTATCAAAAACAATAAAATCGGTAATTAAAACTATATTGTTTAAATTATCGTTAAAAATTTTACAAAGCAAACTACAAAATATCATTTGCTTTGATGCTATATTACCAACTGCCGTATTTAATGATACGATTTGGTTTCGTTCTTGAATGGTAATATTATTCAAACCACAATTCTCATTTATTTTCCTGTACAAATCAGGAGAAATAAAGTTATGGTCAGAACCACTATCACATAAAATCATGACATTAAAATGATTTTGAAAATTTATATCAGATGGATAAGTAATATATCCATTCATTCGCCATACAGGTTCAGTTTGCAAACTATATGATTCAGATATACCTATCTTATATAGTTGCACTGGTTTACCTGTCGATGGTTTACCATGCTGCTTGGTGGATGGTTTAGACTTTTTATCCAATGATGGATTAGTCTCTCGCCATGATTTAATATTTGTTTTAATGCGCTCTTCGTTATGTTCTAGAGGGCATTCTGTGGCTCTATGACCAGACTGACCACAGTTAAAACAATTCGGAACTATTTTAGACTCTAATTTAGCGTCCTGCTTTTGTTCC